>CAJUGS010000015.1 GCA_910586305.1 uncultured Duncaniella sp. | reverse complement strand
TCTATCGCCTGTCTCGGATTGCTCCCGTTTTCGTTTCCCGGCTCGTCCGACGAGCCGCAGGACGACACGGCAAGCGCCCCGATACACAATGCAAGGATAATGAGTTTTTTCATCATGATATTCCGGTTTAATTGTTAGTGATGTAGTACGTGCAAATTTATTGCAGTCTTATTTGAAAATTTACAAGAAATTGGAGCGTTGTAAGTCACTTATCTTGAGTATTGCTCAAGCTGTGTTTGACTTGAATGAGAACTTCCTGTGTCTGCAATGAGCGGTACATACGAGAAGGTAATAACTAATAAGAATGAAATGATTCCTTTTGCCATATTTTTATGATTTATGATATGACAAATTTAGGGCTTATTTCTCTAATACCAGCTCTTTTTATATGATATTACATTCTTTTTCGTGGTTGCTATTAGGTTGAGTGTAAGCTTTTTGTAGATTTATGCCCAATTTTTGATTCTTTTAGCAACAGTATGTGTTCTTCACTGGGATGTCAGAGTCTATTTTGCCTTCGTACTAAGAATTTTTAAATACGTTTCCCGCATGGGAACTGTAGATTTCTCTATTTTTTGCTTGATTCTATATCTGCGGTTGTGTAGATTCTTTGGGTCTTCTTTCATAAAAAGACTGATGGAGCTCACAGAGAATCCTACAATCTTATATAGAAAAAGACGATAATCTATAGGTTTCAAATCGGGAAAATCAGCCTTGAACTTCTCAAACAGATTATCATTAATCATGTTTGTTAATGTTTCAATCTCCTTGATCATATTGGAATCTGAGCTGAGACTTTCCACCAATTTCTCCAGCCTCTCAGCTATCTTTTTCTGAGAATCTCTTGAAGAATAAAACATATAGTATTCACGACATAGATTGTCAAGTTCGGAGATACGTCCTTCAAGATGAGACTGGATGCGAATTCTTTGGTTTTCCCTCTCGAATAGTTTTTGTTTTGATACAACTTCCTCCGACAGTTTCATGATTGACGATATAAATTCATCTTCAATCTTCTTTTTATTTTGATTCAATGCTTTAATTCCGATTATAGCAGAAAGAAGCAGTATGACAAACACTAAAATAATAATCATAAACACCATACGCTGGTGATGGGCAACCGCAATCTCTTCATCTCGCTTGCTTTGATAATAATTTGTCAGTGTTGTGGTGAAATCACTTTCGCTGAGTGTTGAGAAAAAATCCGATTGGCATTTCAATTCTTTTTCTGAAGAGTTCCATGCCTCCTCAAAGTTCCCTTTTCTCACCCAATACTCTGCAGGGACATTAAATGATTCGCCAAAATTATCCACGATAGAATCAGCGATATCCATACGTCCTATATTCGTGCTAATGTTTACGAGATTAAAAAAATCCAACGAGTCCTTTAATGGTATTGAGTTAAGCAATGACAAAGCATCATCGTATTTATGATTACAGATAAAGATATATGCTTCAAGTTGATTATATCTGTCTGCAAGAAATGAATCGTTGGATAGAATACCTTTATTGCAATTGAATACTGATTCGGCAATATGTGAATAACCGGCATTGTTCAGTGTTGTCACATATTCCATAATTGCCTCTTTTACATATGAGGAATCGCTAACGAAGGATAGTTCATCGACAGCCTGTTTGCTGTACCCGAGTGCCTCCTCATAATTCCGAGCGCGGGAATATACTATATCAAGAAAACGATATATCATGCCGAGTGACAAATGATCGTCTATTCTCTCTGCATATTCTTTAGCTTCGAGGAAATCAGTGGCTGCTGCTGATAATCTATTTTGATTGGTTCGAATGCTTCCTCTGATCAGGAATGAGTGCATCTTGTATTCATAATTATCAGTGTTTTTATAATAAGCAAGTGCGATATCCACGAGTGAGTCAGGAACTTCTTGCATTGATTTGTAAAGTCCCCGAGACGTGAGCAGGGCGTGACGGGCGCGTATGGATGCGGGATCGGTTGAATCGACTGCGATTGAGTCGAGGATGGCGAGGGCTTCTGTCGGGAGGGAATCGACGAGCGTCTCAGCACGGTCAAGCCCTGCCTCTTTCCCGCTTCGGGAGGTACAGGAAGATATGGCGAGAATTAAAATGGATAATATGACAGGCAGAAAGGTTTGCATATCTGCAAATATACATATTTTGCCACTATCAGACAAATTAAAAAGATGTGCATCGGAAAGGGCGCAGTTGTAGTCCTGGCACATTCCGTATATGTTTGATAAAGATGACTTTCCGGGATTGCAGACCTGCAACTCGCGATTATGAGAAGAGCAGCTATGCTGTTTCGTAAAAAGATAGTGTCTCGATATCCGGTCGGAAGCAAATCTCCGTAACAGAGCGTTTTGCGCCGGATATCGAGACGTTCCCTTTAGGGATGGATGTGGTGTTTATCGGATTATAACCTTGGATGTCTCTATCGAGCCGTCGGCACGTGTGATGCGACGGATGTAGAGGCCGGGTGTGGGAGCGGAAACTTCAACTCCGTTGAGATTGTAGTGGCGTGTGTCTACTATCGGAGAGTCTTCGACGGTCTCTGAAATGCCGGTGAGTGTCTCGAACATGAGCTCCGACTGTGTGATGTTGCTGCCATCGGCACCGTTGCGGTAGAACGAACGCACACCCATAGATTGGGCCTGTGTCTCGATGGCTGCGATGAAGAGACCTTCTCCACCCGACATGAGGTATGAGTCTTCGTTGGAATAGGTGTAGGGTATGTCCTTGATTGTCTCGGTGACGAATTCTTTTTCGGGAGTGAATGTATAGGGTTCGTCGTTGAGATATACGTTGAAGTACAGGCGTTCATAGTCGAGGAAGACACCGTCGTTGTCGATGGGGAGTATCTGGAATACGAGCATCGAAAGTCCTTCTTCATATGCGAGCTCGAAGATGAGTGGATCGGCCGGTGTGAGTGGTACTTCAATGAATGGGGCGAATACGGCTTCTCTCATATCCATTCCTTCTCCTCCGTTCACGGTCTCATTACCAAGGTTGATGAGCATAGCCGACTGTGCGTTGTAGTTGTCGCCATCCTTGACAAGAGTGACGGCATCCGTGATGGTGTAGTTGCCACGGTTGTAGTCGGCTCCAAGGAAGAACATGAAGTAGCCGTTGGTGAGCCCCATATACTGGTCGGACGGTATGGTTACTGTGCCGTCAGCAGCTATCTCGCCCTTCACCCATGCTTCGGGGAGGTGTTTGTTTAGTCCTTGTATCCACAGCGAGGAGCCGTCTGTGCCTATTTTTACTCGTCCGCCGAGTGATGTGTCGAACTTGTTTTTATATGTCAGGTTGTATTCTGATATTGAAAGGTCTTTAGGGGCCTGCAATGGTGTGCGGTCCCAGATTTTCATGCCTATGTTCTGCGAGCCGTAGCCTATGTACTGGTGTGATGAGTTTGACAGTGCGCACAGACCGTCGTAGTCAAGGTCGTCTACCGATGATCCGGGCAGAATTTGTGTTAGCGAGACTCCGTCCCATTTCATGCGCAGCGTGGTATTTTCCGTATCGGGCGTAACTTCCTTGATATTGCCCTGGCGCTTGGCCAGGAACATCTCGGCATACAGGACAGTGTCGTCCGAGCCGTCGGCTGCCGCGCCCGGAGTATAGGCCACGGGCTGAGGTAGCTTGAACTCGGCTACTCCGTCGGGGGTGATGGTGCCTTTGATCCACGAGTCGAGACCGTCGTAGTCGCGTATGATGTTGTGGATGTATATTTCGTCACCGTTGATCACAAGCTGTGTGTTGTAGCCTGTGTTGGTGGTGCGGGCGGGCATACCGGTGTAGATGATGAATTCACGGCACGAGGTGTAGACTTCCGGGTAGAGTGTTCCTTCGGGTGTGGAGGTGATGAGGCCTTCAGGAGTAGCTGAGAAAGCTGTAAGGCTCATGACGGCGGTGGCCATGGTGAGTAGGAATCTTCGCATAATGTGTCGGTTTTTTGTGGTGTTTGTTTTTGGTATGGTTATCGTCGGTGCATGAGGATGGGAGAGAAAACAAAAGTCCGAAATGAAAGGAGTCAGGAAATATTTGTCCCGGCTCTCCGTTCACTTCGGACTATGGTGGATTCTATCCTTCTGTTATCTCTGTTGTGTCATTTAGAGCACGGAGGAGATGTTGAAGCGGGAGAATTCGAGGTCGTTTGCAGCCTGTGCAGCCATCTTGGAGTCAAGCTTGACAGCCTGACGGAGGTTGGATGTCACCATCTGCTCGTTGTCGGTGCGTGCTCCGAGAACAGCCATCAGGTAGTAGGTGGTGGCGTCGGGGTTGGAGATAGCAGCGAGAGTGCTCTTAGCCTTGGAGTAGTCCTTGTCGAGGATCTGGGCGAGAGCGGCGTTGTTGCTCTTGTCTGAACCGAAAGCCTTGGTTGCAGCCTTCACGTCGCCAAGCTTGAGGTACATTACACCGAGGGCGGGGCCGAGGTCGTCGAGGCCGGCAGCCTTGCCGAAGGATGTGTTGGCGGCACGAACGTCGTTGTTGACGAGAGCCACGAGACCCTGGTTCATCTGTGCCTCGGGAGCGTTGCCGTTGATGCGGGCAGCCTTCTTGAAGTTGGCCATGGCAGCATCGTAGTCACCCTGCTGGTATTCTACCATACCGATGTTGTTGAATGCGCGGTAGTCGTTGGGGTAGAGGCGAGAAGTGGCGGTGTAGATGGCCTTCTTGCGGTTGAGGTCGGGAGTGAGGGTAGCGGTGTAGAGGAGCTCGTCGACAGTGAGGGTAGAGGGGTCGGTGTCGTAAGCCTTGTTGAGCTCGTCGTCGCTCTTGCCGATCACGTTGATGCTGGCAGTGATGCGGGAGTAGCGGAGCTGGGGAAGGATTTCGTCGGCAAGCTGATCGAATACGCTGGAGAGGTTGCGGATTTCACGCTCGCGGATTTCGGGATTCTTGTACATGGAGAGAACGCTGAGGATGAGGTCTTTATCCTGGATGTTGCTGGCGGCAACAAGCTTCTGGAAGCCTTCCCAGTCCTCGGGGGTGAACTGTGCAGTGAGTTCGCCGAACTCTGTCACCTTGTCCTTCTTGAGCTGGCCTTCCATATACTTCTTGGTGTTTGCCTCGCGGTTTTCGGCAAGCTTGGTGTTGAAGTCGAGCGCGCCGTCGGGCGAAGCGTAGCTTGAGATGTTGATTTCCTCGATCTGGCGGCGGTCGTCACCGGCAGCTGCGCGGATGTCGCGGTTGAGGCGAAGCACTTCGTCGCTGTTGAGCTCGTTCTTGCGGAGGTTGGCCTGGTTGATGAGGAAGTGGATGTCGGCGGTGTACTTCTCGTTGATGATGCGCTGGAACTTGTCCTGAGCGAGAGCAGGATCAACGGTGGCTGCGTCGGCGAGGGCTGCGGTGGCTACAACGCCGTTGGCAACCTTTACAGAGGGAAGCACATATTTCTTGCCCTTCTGGTCTACTGCGAAGTCGAGATAGAGCTCGGAACGCTGCATCGCGGGCTCATAGATGTAGTTGACGGGAATGGTCACTGTGCCGCCGTTGTCATAGGAGACTACGGGGTTGTTGCCTCTCACCTTCTCGCCCTGGAAAGTCATGGCCGAAGCCTCCTGGCGCTGGCCGTTGTAGGCAAGCACGGGGGTTACAGTCACGATGGCGTTCTTCTTGAAGAACTTGGCGGGGATGTGGCCGGTGACAGTGGCGGGTACGTGTGTGCCCACTACCTCGAGGGGATTGGGGTTGGTTGAGAAATAGTCGGCGGCAAACTGATTCATTTTCTTGCCGCAACCAGTGAGCATAAGTGTGCTACCAATAAGCAGGGTAAGCCCGGTGGTTTTCTTCATTGTGATGATTGGTTTTGGAGATATGTTGTTATAGTTGATTCGTCAGTACACTCTTCTAAGAGTTAGCAAAGATACGGAGTTATTGCCAACAATGCAAGTTTCCGAGGGGGTAAGGATAAAAAAAAATTCACGGATTGTTAATTTTGTCTGCTTCGGGATATTTTTTTGATAGATTAAGTATTTTTTACTAATTTTGCCCTCAAATCTGTACCGGAAAAATCCTCATGGAAAAGTAAAACATACCTTAATATAATGAACAGTCTAATTACCATTTCGCCGTCGCCTCACGCGCAGACACCGACGACAGTGACACGGCTGATGCTCCACGTTATCGTCGCGCTTGTGCCTGCTGTGCTTGTGGCCCTCTACTATTTCGGGCTTGGCGCGGCTATCGTGATCGTCACATCCATCGTGGGGTGTGTGGCAGTAGAGTACCTCATCACACGTTTTATGCTGGGCCAGAAGCCTTCGATAGGCAATCTGTCGGCAGTGCTCACAGGCTTGCTTCTCGCCCTTAACCTTCCGAGCAATCTTCCGGTGTGGATGATTCTCATTGGTTGCGTGGTGGCCATAGGCATCGGAAAGATGACTTTTGGCGGTCTCGGATGCAACATTTTCAATCCCGCTCTTGTCGGTCGTGTGTTCCTTCTGCTTTCATTCCCGGTGGCAATGACCACATGGCCTCTTCCAGAGGTGAACCGTATGGCCTATACCGATGCCACTACCGGAGCTACTGTGCTGAGCCAGATCAAGATGGGCGTGATTGACGCTTCGGATGTAAATCTCGTGAACTCTCTGCTCGGCAATATGGGTGGATCTCTCGGCGAGGTAGGTGCCATAGCCCTTCTGATAGGTTGCGTGTATCTCTTGGTGTTCAAGGTGATAAGCTGGCACATACCGGTGTCAATTCTGCTCACTGTGGCCGTGTTCTCATGGCTCATAGGTGCGCCTGTGGGTGTTGAGCTTCTTTCGGGCGGTCTTCTGCTCGGAGCTATCTTCATGGCTACGGACTATGTTACATCTCCCATGTGCCACTCGGGCATGGTGGTCTACGGAGTCATGATCGGACTTATCACCATCATCATCCGTCAGTGGGGAGCATACCCCGAGGGTATGTCGTTCGCCATACTCATCATGAATGGTGTCACTCCTCTGATCAACCGTTACATAAAGCCCCGTAAATTCGGAGAAAGGAGGGTTGCCGCATGAAATCGTCACTCGTGAACATGGTGCTCTCGCTCGGCACCGTCACCATTGTGGCTGCCGCGCTTCTGGCCGGAGTCTATTCGGTCACCGAAGAGCCCATCGAGGCTGCGAAGCTCAGCAAGCAGGTAGAGGCTGTGAAGGCCGTGACACCGGCGTTTGACAACGACCCTGTCAGCGAGGCTGTCGAGCTGACTCCTTCCGGAGAGTCTGTAGCTCTCAAAGTGTTCCCTGCCCGCAAGGAGGGCAAGCTCGTAGGAGCGGCTATCGAGAGTTACTCATCGGCCGGTTTCTCAGGCGACATAAGGCTTATTTATGGGTTTGATGCCGAAGGCAATATCACAGGCTTCGCCGTGATGGAACACGCCGAGACTCCAGGCCTCGGTGCCAAGATGGACGAGTGGTTCCGTTCGCCCGAGGGACACCGCAATGTGATCGGGCTCAATCCCGCGACATCCAATCTCACTGTCAGCAAGGACGGGGGTGATGTCGATGCCATCACTGCCGCTACCATCACATCTCGCGCTTTTCTCGACGCGCTCAACCGCGCCCACGACGTATTCGCTCAACTCTCTGCACAGCAATAATCCGGCAAAGTCATGAATGCAAAACTCAAAATACTATATAACGGCATCATAGCCGAAAACCCGGCCTTCGTGCTTCTGCTGGGTATGTGTCCTACGCTCGGCACCACCGGCAGCGCCATGAACGGCATGAGCATGGGTCTCGCCACCATGGGTGTGCTTATCTGCTCCAACGTTGTTATCTCCATGATCAAGAACTTTGTGCCGGCCAAGGTGCATATTCCGGCCTACATCGTGGTGATTGCCACTTTCGTGTCGGTGCTACAGCTTGTCATGCAGGCCTACCTTCCGGCTCTTTATGCTACACTCGGCATATTCATTCCTCTGATTGTGGTCAACTGTATACTTCTCGGACGTGCCGAGTCGTTTGCTTCACGCCATAATGTTTTCGACTCTTTTCTCGATGGTATCGGTATCGGCCTTGGTTTCACAGTGGCCCTGACAATTCTTGGCGCGATGCGCGAGTTTCTTGGCACAGGCTGCATCTTCGGAGCGCAGATCTACCCCGAGACCTATGGCTCGCTTCTTTTCGTCCTTGCTCCGGGTGCGTTTATAGCCCTCGGCCTGCTGATAGCCCTCTTCACAAAAATCCGTACTAAAAACGCCTAAGCCATGATCGAATATATCTCAATCATTATCACGGCAATCTTTGTCAACAACATTGTCTTTGCCCAGTTCCTCGGCATCTGTCCTTTCCTTGGCGTTTCCCGCAAGCTCTCTTCGGCCACGGGTATGGGCGCGGCAGTGGCTTTCGTCATGGTGCTTGCCACGGCTGTGACCTGGCTTCTCCAGGATCTTGTGCTCACTCCGTTTGGTCTCGGATTCATGCAGACCATCGTCTTCATCCTTGTGATTGCTGCTCTCGTGCAGATGCTTGAGATTATTCTCAAGAAGATTGCTCCGGTGCTCTACAGTGCGCTCGGAGTGTTCCTGCCGCTTATCACCACAAACTGTGCTGTGCTCGGTGTGGCAATCGAGGTGACACGCAAGGGATACAATCTCGGCGAGAGCATTGTCTATGCTTTTGCCATAGCCGTCGGTTTCACAATGGCTATATCCATCTTTGCCGGAATTCGCGAACAGCTTGCCCTCACCTCGGTGCCCAAGGCTATGCGCGGTGTGCCCATCGCTCTCATCTGTGCCGGACTCCTTGCCATGGCTTTCATGGGCTTCTCCGGCATTAAAATAGGATAATCTGAATGAGTATCAAAACATTTTTTATAGCAACTGCCACCGCCGTCCTCGGGCTGCCGGTGGCAGTTTTTGCAGAGAACTATCCCTATCGCGACGATGCTCTGTGGGTGGCTACCCCCGACAGGGCCGACTGGATTTACGAGACGGGCGACTCTGCCGTTATAGATATCTCACTCTACCGCTACGGAGTCCCCGCAGCCGGAGTGACAGTCAACTATACCATTGGAGACGATAATCTTCCTGACGATACCAAAGGGACCATAGTGCTCGACAGTCTCGGAAGGGGAGTGGTAAATATCGGCACTATGGAGCGTCCCGGTTTCCGCGATCTCAGGCTTGGCGCCACAATGGGAGACGACGGTTTCTCTACGGCTCATCATGTCAAGGTGGGTTTCTCGCCTGATAAGCTTCGTGCGTTCACCGGTGAGCCGGCCGATTTTGACGCTTTCTGGAGCAATGCGCTCAAGGAGGATGCTCGCTTCCCGCTCACGTATTCGATAGAGCCTGTTGAGAAATATACCACAGATAAGATGACCTGCAGCCTGGTGAAATTACAGCTCGATTCCTCGGGCCGGTGTATGTGGGGTTATCTGTTTATCCCCAAGGGTGGCGGACGCTACCCTGCCGTTCTCTGCCCGCCTGGGGCCGGGGTCAAGACCATCAAGGAGCCGATGTATCACCGCTACTATGGCGAGGGAGGTATGATACGTGCCGAGATTGAGATTCACGGTGCCCATCCCGAGTTGTCAGAGCAGGAGTTTGCATCGCTCAGAAAGGAGAAGGGTGATTATCTAAAATTCGGCCTGGAAAACCCCGAAGAATACTATATGAAGGATGTCTATCTCGGATGTCGTCGTTTTCTTGACCTGCTCACGAATCTGCCGGAGTGGGATGGCCGGAATCTGTTCACCCAGGGCGGAAGCCAGGGTGGCGCGCTTGCCATAACCACAGCAGCCCTTGACCCGAGGGTTACGGCGTGTGTGGCCAATCACCCGGCTCTGAGCGATATGACGGGCTATCTTGGCGATAAGTGTGGCGGATATCCCCACCACTTCCGCAAGAGCCGTGAGGGAGCGACAGCCGACGTGGTGCGTACGCTCGAAATGTACGACGTGGTAAATTTTGCAAAGAGACTGCGCTGCCCCGTCAGACTCACGTGGGGCTTTAACGATAACACCTGTCCGCCTACGACATCCTATGAGGTCTACAATGTGATTACGGCTCCTAAGGAGGCGCTTCTCACCCCTGTCAACGAGCATTGGACCTCGGCTACTACTGAGCGAGGCCACTATGAATGGCTGAAAAAGCAGGTGAAGTAGGCGTGGTGGCTTGAAGCAGTCACCGGTAGCGATATTTTCCTATTCAATAAGAATACCTATTTTGTCGATTCCCTTGAGAGTGTCGAGACGCATGACGTGGCGCACCTCAACGGGAATCGTTAAGTCTATATCCGCCTGTGGTACTATCACTACATCGCGCTGGTAGCCTGATCCGAACCCGCTTCCGAGCCATCGTCCGTAGATGTCGGCAAGGGGGATATTGAGCGTGTAGCGGTATCGTCGGCCTGAACCGGTATACGCCACCTCAAGCCACACATTTGAATAGGGATAGTCGTTGTCGTGTGTGAGGCCGAGATGCAGACTCCTTCTCACAAGGGTGTCATTGTCGGGTAGCCCGGTATCGACAGGCAGGAGGTAGAGAGTGTCGCCGTAGGCCCATCCGTCGGCTGGGAGAGATTGCCACCTGCTATAATCACGCTCGCCACGGCTGCACGAGGCAGCCATGACGATAGCGGTTATTGCGGTGATCAGTGTTACTAATTTTCGCATCAGTTGTTGTCTTCCTGTTGGCGGAAAGCTTTAGGCTCGCGTGTGAGCCTTGGTTTTTGCTCCTGTGAGGGTTTTTCCTCGGGTTTTGGCTGTTGGCCTTTATCCTCGTTTTTCGGACGCGGATTCGAGGGTTTCTTGGGCCGGTTGGGCTTTTGTCCTTTAGGTTTCTGGCTACCCTGTTGTCCGTTGTTGGCCTGTGGCTGGCCCTGTGGCTTTTCAGGCTGCTGCCGGTCTTTTTTCTGCTCCTGCTGTTGAGCATTCTGGGGCTGCTGTTCGCCTCCTCCGGCGGCTTTTTTCTTTTTCTTCTTTTTCTTCTTCGACTTGTCAAAACGTGTGAGGTCGTCCTGCGAGGCGAGGTCTATGGGCTTTGGTTTTGCTTTAGCCTGCTCCTGTCCCTCGCGCATGAGCGTGAGGGGTTTCTCGCCGCGGCGGTTCATCTCTATGACTTCGAATGCACGGGCTGCGTCGATAGTGACGAGATTGGCAGCCATCGACTTGTCGGTCGAGTAGGTGATCTCCTTCTTGAATATGTCGGTCTTGAAGTGGAAGTAGGTGTTGTCGGCAGTTTCGAGTCTGATCGACTTCTCAGGAAGCTGGCGGGCGCTCTCGACGTAAACATCTACCTCGAAGTTGAGACAGCACTTGAGTTTTGCACACTGTCCCGCGAGTTTCTGCGGGTTGAGCGAGATGTCCTGGTAACGGGCCGCACTCGTGCCGACCGACACGAAGTTGGTCATCCAGCTTGCGCAGCATAACGGGCGACCGCACGAGCCGATACCTCCTATGCGTCCGGCCTCCTGGCGTGCTCCGATCTGCTTCATCTCGATGCGTACTTTGAATGTCTCGGCCAGCACCTTTATGAGCTGTCGGAAGTCGACACGTTCGTCGGCTATATAGTAGAATATAGCTTTGTTTCCGTCGCCCTGATACTCCACGTCGCCTATCTTCATGTTGAGATTGAGCGACTCGGCTATCTTGCGTGCGCGTATCATTGTGTCGTTTTCGCGTGCGCGTGCCTCTTCGTATTTTTCTAAGTCGGCTGATTTGGCTTTGCGGAACACCCGCTTGATTTCAGCCTCGTTTTTCACTCCGGCACGGCGCATCTGCAGAGCGACGAGTCTTCCTGTCAGTGTGACCATGCCTATGTCATGTCCTGGCATGGCCTCTACAGCCACCATGTCGCCTCGTTCGAGGGGGATATTGGTGGAGTTGCGGTAGTAGCCTTTGCGGGTGTTTTTGAACTGTACTTCAACGATGTCATACCCGTCGGATGCTCCGGGTATGTCGTCGAGCCAGTTGAAGCAGTGCAGTTTGCCGCGCGGGCATCGTTTTTCTTTTTCTTCCATCGGCGGTCCTCCTCCTTACTTGGCGAAGCTGACGGAGCGGGTCTCGCGTATCACGGTGATTTTCACCTGTCCGGGATAGGTCATTTCGTCCTGTATGCGGCGGGCGATTTCGCCTGATAGCTTTTCGGTCTCCACGTCGTCGATCTTGTCGGCACCCACGATTACTCGGAGTTCGCGTCCGGCCTGGATGGCGTAGGTCTTTATCACGCCGGGATATGAGAGAGCGAGCTGTTCAAGGTCGTTGAGGCGCTTGATGTAGGCCTCTACGATTTCGCGACGTGCGCCGGGACGCGCGCCTGAGATGGCGTCGCACACCTGTACGATGGGCGCCAGGAGCGAGGTCTGCTCGATTTCGTCGTGGTGTGCGCCGATGGCGTTGCATATTTCGGGCTTCTCCTTGTATTTTTCGGCGAGTTTCATGCCGAGGAGTGCGTGGGGGAGTTCGGGCTCTTCGTCGGGCACTTTGCCTATATCGTGGAGCAGGCCGGCACGACGGGCTTTTTTGGGATTGAGGCCGAGTTCGGAGGCCATGATGGCACACAGGTTGGCTGTCTCACGCGAGTGCTGAAGGAGGTTCTGTCCGTAGCTGGAGCGGTATTTCATCTTGCCCACCATGCGGATGAGGTCGGGGTGCAGACCGTGTATGCCGAGGTCGATGGCTGTGCGTTTGCCTGTCTCGACTATTTCTTCCTCGATCTGTTTTCTCACTTTTGCCACGACTTCTTCTATGCGGGCGGGGTGGATGCGGCCGTCGGCCACGAGCTGGTGGAGTGCGAGGCGGGCAATTTCTCGGCGCACAGGGTCGAAGCCCGAGAGGACGATGGCCTCGGGGGTGTCGTCGACAATGATTTCTATACCGGTAGCGGCCTCAAGAGCGCGGATATTGCGACCTTCGCGGCCAATGATGCGGCCTTTGATTTCGTCGCTGTCGATGTGGAACACTGTGACAGAGTTCTCGATTGCAGTCTCTGTGGCGAGACGCTGTATGCTCTGGACTACTATTCGTTTGGCCTCCTTGTTGGCTGTCATTTTGGCCTCGTCCATGATGTCGTGGATGTATGCGGCAGCCGATGTCTTGGCCTCGTCCTTGAGGCTTTCGATGAGTTTCTCCTTTGCTTCCTCGCTCGAGAGACCCGAGATGTGTTCGAGGGTTTCGCGTGCTGAGCGTATCATCTTTTCAAGCTCTTCGGAGCGCTGTTCGAGGGCCACGTTCTGGGCTTCGAGTTCTTTGCGTATCTGTTCGTTCTCGTTGCGTGTGCGGGCGTTTTCGCTCTGCTGCTGGTTGAGCTGGTTCTGACGCTGCTTGATTTTTGATTCTTCCGACTGTACGCGCTGGAGTCGCTGGTTGGCGGCCTTTTCGGCCTCATTCTTGATGCGTAGTTCCTGTTCGCGGGCTTCAAGGAGTTTGTCTTTCATTATCACCTCGGCCTCTCTTTCGGCGTCTTCGACTATGGTCTTTGCGCGCGAACGGGCTGTGGCGCGCTGCACGGCTGCGAAGATGCCGATGCCGAGCGCCGCTCCGATCAGGATTACGGCTATGTAAGGCAGTATCTGGATAATTGTCATATAAGATGTTGATTATATAATGTTTATGAATGTTGGTGTCTCTGCTTGTAGGAAAAAACTATACGCACGTATCCGAGAATTGGCCCGGTGGAAGGGGCTTGTCTCTGATTCGTGCGTTGATATCTTTGCCGACAGGCCGGAAGTGTCAGTTCCGGTCGTGTGGGAGGCGTGGACAAGAGGTGAGGGGGTGGGTTTCAGTCCGCGCCTTGCGGGGCAATGTCCTGGAGCAGGAGGCTGTCAAACTCTTTTTCGAGCTCCTCCAGGATTGTGTCGAGTTTCTGTGATGTTTCCGCGTTGCTGTAATATAATTGTGCGAAGCGGAATGTCACCATTGCCAGGACCTCGGCAGAGGTCTTGTCGCGAAACTCTTCCTTTGCCGACCAGTTTCTCCAAAGTTCGTTGATTTTGGATTCGGCTAACCTGACGATTTCCTCCTGTCCGGCAGGGATACGGAGGGGGATGCGTGGCAGGTCGGCGATACGGATGGATATGTTGAGTTGTCTATCGGTCATTAAACGCTTAACTGAGCGATGCACTTGTCGATATCGCGCACTAATCCGGAAATGAACTGCCGTGTCTTCTCCACGTCACGATGGTCGGGGGTCAGAACCGACGAGACTTTCAACCGTTCTATTTCGGTTTCTTTTTCGCTGAGCTTGCGGTTGAGGGTCTTTATTTCCTCTGTCAGCTCGGCTATTCTGGAGTCGGCTTCGGACTTTGCGCGACAGATTGCGGTGTAACGCTCTTGAAGTAAAGCTGCTTTGTGCTTTAGCTTCTCTACTCGCTGCTGAAGGGTGGCGGCCATTCTTTTCCAAATTTTCACAAAGGTAATATTTTTTTCGGCCATCGCCTAATTTTTCAGTGGTTTTTTAGGAAAAAAATAGGAGTGTAAAGAGTCTCGGCGGGTGCATGGAAAACACTTGTCTCCATACACCCGCCGGGATATCTTCATTGTAAGTTTTGTTCTACTTGAACAGATGGTTGTAGCGGTCGAGCAGCGGCTTGAAGCGTGCATCGGCACGTAGCGGTGAGCAGTTGAGGTTGGCCTCGTCGGCTCGGGTCCAGTTGTGGTAGTTGGCATATCCCTTCTCGAGCGAGGTCTCCATACACCGGAATGCCCGGTCCAGGAGTCCGGCCTGGGAGTATAGACAGGCGGCATGATAGTTGACGGCTCCGTCGTAGTCGTTGGCTGTCTCCAGTACTTTGTCCATCCAATTCAGAGCCTCGTCCTTTTTGCCTATTGAGAGGAGGGCAAATCCGCGCAGGGAGTTCACGTTGTCGAAGTCGAAATCCATTTCAAGCACCCGTTCGTAGGCGCGGACGGCGTTGGCCTCCTGGTGGCGGTAGTCGCGAAGCACCCATCCGCGCAGTATGGCTGTGCGGGGATCTTCGGGTGCCACCATAGTGGCTTCGCTGAGAGCCACAGAGGCTTCCGCGCTCTTTCCGAGCGGAAGTTGGGCCACGGCTTTCGCCACGAGTCCGTTGGTTATCTCAGAGTCTTTTTCAAGTGCGTTCTCTGCCGCGGCAAGTGCGGCATTGTTGTCGTCAAGCGCACGTTTTATCTGGGATTTCAACACATAATATTGGGCGTTGTCGGGGGTGGCGCTTATGGCATAATCGGCATTGATCAAGGCTATGTCGTAGCGTCCGAGATTGTAGTAGCATTCAGCCAGGGCCGCGTTGAGACCGGGGTAGGAGTCGAGGTTTTCATTGATAATCTTGTCATAGTCGGCTATGGCGGCAAGATAGTTGCAGTGACCCTGGGCTATCATGGCGCGGATGAAGTAGAACATCCCGTTTTTGGGGGCCATTGATATGGCCGATGTCAGGCCTGCTATCACTACCGGGTAGTTGGTGCGCGAGAGAGCCACAAGTTCGCCAAGGGCGCGTGGTGTGCTTCCGTCGTCGAGCGAGATGGCCGTGATGTAGTCATCGACTGCACCCTGGTGGCTTCCCATGAGTGAGCGCACGGAGGCGCGGCGGAGATATATGAATCCCGACTGGGGCGACATAGACACGGCTCGGTCGGCCAGTTCGCCGGCTGTGCCGAGATTGTTTTCCTTCACGGCGACACGCGCAAGGGCAATCGTGGCATCCTGGCTGCGGGGATTGAGACGTAGCATACGGTTGAAATCGGCCCTGGCCTCTTTGTATCGTCCAAGTTCATAGAATGCTGTGCCGCGCTCATAGAGAAGTGCGTAGCTGTCGGGATTGGCGTTGAGCAGCAGGGTGATATCGTCGAGAGCCTGTGCGTATTTGTGCTGCATCATGAGGATGTTGGCACGTAGCGCGATGGCCTGGTGACGGGTGTCGTTGTCGTCGGCAGGCAGGAAGGCGATGGCGTTGTTCACATCATCAAGAGCTCTCACATAGTCGTTGAGTTTGAAGTATTCTCCGGCACGGCGAAAGAGAATTTCCGGATCGCGGGGATCTTCTTCGAGCAGTGCGTCATAGGCATTGAGCATCACTTTGGAGTCGGCGCTGAAAGTAGCCTGTGCCTGTGAGGTCAGAGAGAGAGAGAGGACTATTGATGTGATAATTGTGCGGAAGTTCATTGCGTTATTTTGTATCGTCGATGATGTGACAGGCCGAGAGGGCATAGAGTGCTGCTGTCTCGGTGCGGAGTCGGTTTTCTCCAAGTGTGACAGGCTTGAATCCCGATGCAAGAGTGCGCTCGATTTCGCCGGGTGTGAAGTCGCCCTCGGGTCCTATGAGCAGGAGGGTGTCTTTGCGCGGCTCATAGGATTTTGCGAGGTCTACACGCTCTACAGCCGGGTCGCAATAGGCCACGAATCGTTGTGCGTCAGGCATCATCTCAAGCACCTCTTTGAGCGGTGTGAGTGGAAGAATCTCAGGAAGGACAGCCTTGAGTGACTGCTTCATGGCCGATACCGCTATCTTTTCGAGACGCTCCACTTTCAGTTCGCGGCGTTCGCTGCGATCGGTGAGGATGGGCACGATGCGGTTGACTCCCACCTCGGTCATCTTCTCGACAAGCCATTCCATACGGTCAAGATGTTTGGTGGGAGCGACGGCCACTGTTAGGGTCTGTGCCCATGGCAGAGGACGTTCTTCGACTGAGACAATTTCAACTCCGGCATGGCGCTGGTGGGCACATACGAGGCGGCAGGTATAGAATCGTCCACGTCCGTCGGTGACGTAGAGGGTGTCGCCCTCGCTGAGTCTGAGCACTTTCACTGCGTGGCGGGAGTCACTCTCGGGCAGCTGTAGTGTCGTGGCGATATCGGGCGCGTAGAACTGTATCATTTTGTATCGGGATTACCCGCGAAACCGTCAGCCTGCGACTCGGTCTCCTCAATGAGTCTGCGGGCTTCTTTGGCATCGGGTGTGTGGTCGTCCTTGAATATGAATATGAATAGAATGGCCACCACAAGAGCATAGGCGGCAAATATAAACCATGAGGTGGTCCATCCTGCGTGTTGTGCCTCCGGGGTAGACTGGCTGAACACGAAGTGGTTTACGAGCGCCTGGGCGGCGAGGGTGCCGATGGTGGCGCCGATACCGTTGGTCATAATCATGAAGAGTCCCTGTGCGCTTGAGCGAAGGTCTTTGTCGGTCTGCTTGTCGACGTAGAGGCCTCCTGACACGTTGAAGAAGTCGAAGGCTATGCCGTAGACGATACACGATATTACGAGCATCCAAAGGCCCGAGCCGGTGTCGCCGAGTCCGAAGAATCCAAATCGGAATACCCATGCAAACATCGACATGAGCATCACTCCTTTTATTCCGAATCGTTTGAGACAGAATGGAATGAGGAGGATGCAGAGTGTCTCGCTCATCTGTGATATGGATATGAGCGCATTGGCGTTTCGTGCTCCCCACGTGTCGGCGTATTCAGCCAGATCGGAGAATGAGGTTATGAAGATGTTGCCGTAGCTGTTGGTAATCTGGAGCGAGACTCCGAGGCACATACTGAATATGAAGAATATGGCCATCTTTTTGACCTTGAACAGTTTGAAGGCTCTAAGACCAAGTGAGTCGACCACAGAGCCGGACGAGGCCGGATTGGTGGGGCAGGAAGGCATTGTCAGCGAGTAGGCGGCGAGGGCAAAACTCAGCACGGCCGATGTGATGAGCTGGTAGGCATTGGTCTGGAACTGTGTGAAGTTGACAAACAACATGGAGCAGATGAAGCCCACTGTGCCGAACACTCGGATGGGAGGAAAGTAGGTGATAGTGTCGAGCCCTGCCCGTCCGAGAGCGTTGAAAGCCACGGAATTGGCCAGGCCGATGGTGGGCATGAAAAATGCGACAGAGCAGGTGTAGAGAGCGAAGAGAGGGGCAAACTCCACCTGTGAGGCTGTGAGGGCGTAGATACCGGCAGCAGCCATGAAGGCTCCGGCAAGAAGATGACACAGGCTTAGCATACGCTGTGCCTGGATCCAGCGGTCGGCGATGATACCGACTACGGCAGGCATGAAGAGTGATACGATGCCCTGGACGGCATAGAACCAGCCGATGTGGGTCTCAAGCCCGACACGGCCAAGGAAGTTGCCGAGAGAGATGAGGTAGGCACCCCACACACCAAACTCTAAAAAGTTCAAGGCAGATAGCCTGACTTGGATGGGCTTGATTTTCGACATGGCTGAACGTGGTTTTAAGGTGTTGTTAATGTTAGTCTTGTAATTCTAATGGGTATCTTTGGGGGTTGTCATGCTTCGCCTTTCTTGCGACGCAGGATTTCGGAAACCTTGGCGGCCTCCTCATACTCTTCGCGCTCGATGAGACGGGCAAGTGTTTTTTCGAGTTCTTCTATGGCGTAGTTCTCAAGTCGGGGGGTGTGGTTGGTGTCCGCATCGTGCTCTTCGTCCTCCGTCTGTGCCGCATTATCGGAACCTTCGGCGGAGACTTCAAGTTCGAATCCCGTCTCGTCGAGGATTTCGGGTGTGGTGTATATGGGAGCACCGGTGCGCATGGCTATCGCGACAGCGTCGGATGTGCGTGAATCGAGCGTTATTGTGCGTTCACCGTCGGAGAGGGTTAGCTCGGAATAGAAGATTCCGTCTTCGAATCGATGTATGAATACCTCGGTGAGCCGGATTCCGAAGGCTTTCTGCACACTGGCCATAAGATCGTGGGTGAGCGGGCGCGGCGGTGTGATGCTCTCCATACGCAGGGCTATCGACTGGGCTTCGGAGGCGCCGATTACCACCGGGATGCGATAGGGGCCGCCAACTTGCGCGAGTATGAGGGCATAGGCTCCGCTCTGAATCTGTGAGTAGGAGATGCCGAGCACACGCAGCTTCACGCGGGTGCCGTCATGGCCGGTATTGTCGTTCTCGTTCTCTTTCATATCATTATGTTTCTTCCGGTGATCACGCCGCTTCCTAAGCAGAGGCGTGAGTCGCGGTCGTAGATCACGGCAAACTGTCCGGGAGCGATACCTTGGACCGGGAGCTCTGATTCAATAATGTATTCTCCCGGTGCTGTGGCTGTGAGTGTCGCAGGTAGGAAATCGGGAGTGTGGCGGTTTTTAAACGTAATCTCTACATGGTCACAGGCTTCAGGCCATGGATCGAGTGTGAGCCAGTGCATCTCGTCGAGGTGCAGGGTGTGGCCGTATTGTTTTTCTGTCCCATAGCCTTGGGAGACATAGACCACGTTGTCGTGTACGTTCTTCTTTACGACATACCATGGCCCTCCGCTGAGTCCTAGGCCTTTGCGCTGGCCGATGGTGTGGAACCAGAAGCCGCGGTGCTGGCCGAGCTTGCGTCCTGTCTCCAGCTCTACTATAGGACCGGGCCGCTCGCCAAGATGGCGGCGGATGAAATCGTTATAGTTGATTTTGCCAAGGAAGCATATACCCTGGCTGTCGCGACGATAGGCATTGGGCATTCCGGTGGCTATAGCTATCTCTCTGACGCGGGCCTTGGGGAGCTCGCCGATAGGGAAGATGAGGTGGGAAAGCTGTGGGTAGGATATGCGGCAGAGGAAGTCGGTCTGGTCCTTTACCTTGTCGGCGGCAGTGGCAAGCCACACGCGGCCGTCGCGCTCTACTGTTGTGGCATAGTGTCCTGTGGCGGTTTTGTCGAACTCGTGGCCCCATCGCTGCTCGAAGAAGCCGAATTTAATCATCTTGTTGCACATCACGTCAGGATTGGGCGTGAGGCCTTCACGCACCATGCGGAGTGCGTATTCCATCACGTTGTCCCAGTATTCCTCGTGGAGCGAGACCACGTCGAACGGGAGGGCATATTTCCTGGCTATGAAGCGGCACATCTCGATATCCTCGTCGGCCGAGCAGTCGCCCTCGCCGGTGTCGAGTCCTATCCTGATGTAGAACAGGTGCAGGTCATGGCCCTGTTCCACAAGTCTGTGAACCACTACGGCGCTGTCTACGCCTCCTGAAATCAAAACTGCTATTCTCATACTTCTTCGAGTTCTTCCTCCTCGTCCTTTCCTCGTGCGCCCACGATGTAGAGTGAGATGAAATAATCAAGTGAAATCTTTCCTGGGCCGGCTATGAGGATATAGATGTAGATTCCTATGAACATTATGGGAAGATAGCCGGGGTCGGTGCTGTCGAGTCCGTAGATGGGCAGGTAGGGCACCATGTCGTGGAGTATGTAGTACTCGGCCGCACACATGGCTCCAATAGTTGGCAGACAAGCAAGACGGGTGAGGAATCCGGTCATTATGAGCAGTGAGCACACCAGCTCGATGATGATCATTACCACAAGTGATGTGTCGGACGACATATTCAGCACAGTGGGGAAGTCAGACTCAAGAATGGTGTAGTTGACCAGATGTCTGATGCCGAACTGCAGTAGCATGATGCCTACGAATAGGCGCATGAAGAGGCGGGCCAGATTGGTGTAGGTGTAACCTGTGAGACGCAGGAAACAGTCGGTGACGGGTGTGTATATCCAGGACATGGACGAGTGGTGTTAGAGTTTGTGTTATCTCTTTTTCAGCTGTCGTGTGACATCGAGAATCTGGTCGACGCTGAGGTGTTTGAAGCGTATGTTGTGTCGCTTGTCCAGCACATAGAAGTCGGGAGTGCCGAACCGCAGGTCAACGGCCATATCGGCATCAGGATTGGCTCCGATCGACCAGTTGGCCGGATAGCCTGCTGCGGTTTTCTTCCATTCGTCGTCGGGCTCGGCCAGCGAGATGGAGACTACTTTGAGTCGTCCTTCGTTGATGAGCTGAGTGGTGGATATGTCGGCATCAAGACGTAGGCGGGCCATGTTGCAGTCGGAGCAGTCAGGGTCGTTGAAGAACAGAATGACTACTGATGCGGAGTCAGAGGATATTTTTCTGTTGCTGCCGTCGGGAGTTGTGTAGGAGATGTCGGTGATACGCGAGCCGGCAAGAGAGCCGCGCAGAATCTCTGCTTGACTTGCAAATCGAGCTTTCTCGGCCTTGCTGTGTCTCTTGTTGGCTGCTACCGTGGCTGCTACCGGAAGATACATATAGTCAATCCATGCTTCGGCGGTGTCGGAGTAGAGCCTTGCCTCGGCCACGCCGGCCATATAGAGCTGGTCCTTGGGTTGCTTGTCGAGGCGTTTCATGAATGATGTCAGTGCGTCGGCTGCTTTTGTGGGGTTTGCGTTCTCGAGTATGGAGAGGTAGACCTTGAATTCCTGTCCCATCTTTGCGCGGGCCGAGAAGGCTTTGCCCAGGTCGCAGAAGTCCCAGAAATGGTCGGCAAGATAGTTGCAGCGGCCTTCCAGGGTTGAGATTGAGTCGGGCACTATGGGATACTGGAAATAGTTGTCGGCTGATGCTGACGGGGTCACTCCGGCCATTAGCAGGAGCATGAATATGAGATGTCTGATCTTGATCATAATCGTGAATGCGGAATAATGCAATCACAAAGTTAAGCAAAAACCATCGCACGGCAAAATTAGCATTCTAAAAGGGTGTTAAAAAACGGGTGGGAGACCGGCCTTTGCAGACCTGTTCTCCCACCCGTGGATGTAGAAGGTGAAATATGCTTACTTCACAAGAATTTTGCTTACTTCGTTGCCGCGTCGGCGGATGTAGATGCCCGGACCCGGGTTCTCGACCTGGATTCCCTGCAGGTTGAAGTATTCTGTCGAGGCCTCTTCACTGTCGGCGGTGATGTCGGTGATTCCGCTGGCTGTCACGTTGATGAAATCTGTCATCATGTAGAGCCCGGGGAAACGTGTGTTGGTCATCACGCACATGATGTGGTTGAAGTTGCTGAGGAATGTGGTGACACCATTCTCGACTGTGAATTCTTCCCCCTGTACAAGTTCCTCGCCGGCGAGTTCGCCGTTTTCGTCAAGGTAGGGTGAGTCAATGAACCAGCGGTATACCGTCTCTGTGCCGTCTACCGTGGCCTGGGAGGAGAGGTCGACTTTGCCGTTGCTGACAGTGGCTTCGATGGGGCGCTGGTTGCGGAAGTTGTAAATGTTGTAACCTCTGTCGGTCGAGGGGAGGGTGGCGAAGGTGAAGCTGTTGCCGTCGAGGAAGAGCACATTGAGGTTCTTGAGCATGGCCACGTCGATGGCGGACAGGTAGTTGTTGCTTAGCCAGAGCTGGAGAATAGAGGGTGCCCCTGACAAGTCAATATCCCTCAAGTCGTTGGTGTTGAGGTTGAGTTCCCACAGGTCGGGGTTGTCAAGACGGACTTCGGAGATGGTGTTGTCCGCAGCATGGGCTATCCCGAGTTTCTTGAAGCGGGTGAGATCGAGTGATGAGAGGTTGTTCTTGGTGAGTATAAGCATATATAGCTCGGGATACTCTATCCAGTCGAGTGAAGAGAAGTTGTTGCCGTAGAGGTTGAGTTCGGTGAGGCCTGGTGATTCCGGAAGCTTGATGTCTTGCTCGGTGAGGCCGGTGTTGTCGGATGTAAAGGCTATGAGGTTCTTCATCCGTGACGCATCGAGGTCTTTTATCCTGACTCCTCCGAACGAGAAGACGGTGAGACCTTCGTCAGCGTCGTAGGAGTAGAATTTCACTGATGCATTTTCGGTTGTTACTACCGGGAATGATGTATAGACGGTGGTGAGGGGATACTGTTCGAGGTCTCCGTTGCCTTTCCAGTCGACATATACGGCAGTGCCTTGTCGGGCTGCGGTGAGAGTGAGGTTGGCTGTGTCGGCTTCGAGTGTGGTGAAGGATGCAAACATATTGGTTGGCATTGCTGCTGCCTCCACGCGGGTTGTGTGGATGGCATTGGCTCCGTCGAAAGCCGGGAAGGCCGGGTGGGAAATGGTGCAGTAGACTTCACCCATGTTTGTGTCGAGGAATGTGAAGCGTCCTTTGTCGCCTTCGATTTGTGAGGATGCGAGGGGGGTGTCTCCGTCGGCTTTGAACCATGAGTAAGTGGTTGTGAGGCCGTCGATGTCAAGCCATTCGGCTGACAGGTTGATTGACGGTGCCTTGGATGGAAGCACGATATCGCGTTGAGGGGCATAGGTATAGGAGGCTACTGCATCGGCAGCCGGGAGAGCAGGCAGTGTGATGTTGTTGCCGGAGAGATTGAGTGATGCAAGAGGGGTGTAGGCGGGAATGGTGAATCCGGTGAGGAGGTTGCCGCTTGCGTCTAAGTGGGTGAGTGCCTCGCAATCCTGGAGAGACAGATCCTCAAGGAGGTTGTCGGCAACGTTGAGTGTGAGCAGATTACTCATGCTCCTGGTGCTGAGAGTTGTGAGTTGATTGCCACTGATATCGAGGTCAAGAAGTGTGCGGTGGTCGTTGAACTCAATCTCGGTGAGGCGGTTGCCAGAGAGATTGATGGAGCTGAGCACGTTCTTGCCATATGCTCCGTTCTCGGTCGAGAGGTCAAGGGTGGAGAGTATGTTGCCCGAGAGATTGAGAGATGTGAGACAGCGGTTCCAGGTGAGGTCTATGCGGGCCAGACGGCATCGGGCAATCTCAAGTTCTGAAAGTGAACGTGCGGCTGACAGGTCGGTGCGCAATAAGGACACGTCGCGTATTGCGAGTGCTGTCAGATCGGAGTTTTCGACTGTGTAGATTTTTACTTCGCCGTTGCCTTTGCGTGTGCCCTTTACATTGTCTTCGTCAGGGGTGAGTGTGGTGTTGGCTGAGAATTCGGTGAGCAGGCCATCGCCGAAGTCAACGAAGAAGCTGACAGGATTCTGAACGGTGGCTCCGCTTATGCCGACTGCCATCGAGAAGTCCTTGACGGTTGACGAGATGCTTAAAGTAGCTGCGACAGACGGTTTGCCGTAGGTCTCTGCGCTCTTGACCAGAAATTTTCCGGTAGTCATGGGATACTCCGGCAGAGTGGTGTTTGTGAAAGACACGTATACTGAGTCGGTGGTCTCCGCGAGGAGTGTGAGCCGCCCGTCCTCATAAGTATAGTAGGAGTGGTCGAGTTCGATGGGGTTGAGGATGTCGGCCTCGTCGACTTTGTATACTTTGGCTTTGGTGGTGCTGTTGGGGCGGTTGACTCTGTCTGAGAAGTCGATGGTGGTGCCTATGGGATAGGAACGCTCGACGCTGAAAGGACGCTGGCTGTAGTAGTATTCGCCAAAAGTCTCGCGCGGTGCGGGGATGGTGACATAGTCCATGTTGTTGCGTGAGATGTTGACTTCGTAGAGCAGGGGACAGCCGGAGATGTCGATTGAGGAGAGAAGGTTGCCTGCACAATTGAATGTGACGAGTTTCGGGCAGCCTGATACATCGAGTTTTGAGAGTCGGTTGTCGGCTACGAAGAGGCGCACCATCTCGGGCTTGGAGCCAAGTTCGAGTTCAGTGAGATGCACATCGTTGTTGGCACGCCCCGTGTGGTTGGCATAGAACTCTGTCAGATAGGGATTGTTGCTTATATCTATGCTCGGAATACGTGTCTCGGAAATGTTGAGAATCAGAAGTTTGCTGTTTTTGGAGACGTCAAGTCGGGAGACCGGTGTGACATCTATCGAAATGCGCATAAGTTCGGGACATCCGGTTGGATCGCAGACAGTCAGCCCCTTGTTGTTCCAGGCCTCGAATGAGACGAGTGACGGATAGTCTCGCAGGGAGAACGAGCTGTCCATATGGTCGATTATGCTCAGCGAGAGTATTGTGAGATCCGGTTTGTCGGGGCCTACTATGAGCGGTGTCTCGGCTGTGAACGGATTGTTGTTGAGATAGAGTGCCTGGAGTTTGTGCATATCCGTGAGGTCGAGTGCCTTCAGCTCGTTGTTCTGAAGGTCGAGAATCTCCACGTTGGTCAGTTTGGGAAAGCGGATTTCGTTGATGTAGCAGCCGTCAAGATTGATGTAGTCGATGTTGGCTGGATCTCCGTAGACTTTCACCCATCCGTCCTTGTTGACGGTGCCTGTTATGACGGTTCCGGCGAGTCCCTGGCTTTCTCCGTCGAATACTGCCGGTTCGATTTCGTACTCCTGGGTGCCGAATCCGCAGTCGATGTCATAATAGTCCTTGGTCTTGGTGCCGAGATAGAAGTGGAATGCGTTCTGCTCCCCGTGGAGTTCATAGAGTGTTGTATGGAACTCCAGGATGGGTTGTTCGGACTGGGCCGCTGTTGCCGATGGCGCTGTGGCAAGGAAGATTGCCCCGGCGAGCAGGATGTTACTGAATTTCATATGTTATCTGATTGCGATACGAGTGGATTGGTTGTTGACTGAAAGGATGTATATGCCGGGCAGCAGAGTGGAGACATCTACAGTGGCCTGCGAGCCTTGTGCCATTGTGTTGAGTACGCTCGAACCGGCGGTGTTGTATACTGTGGCGTGGATGGAAGATGCTCCGGCAAGGTATACTTCGTAGGAGCGCGGTCCGACTGGTGTCACCATGAGGCGGGAGCTGTCGGACGTGGTGGTGAGAATGCCTGTGGAGCGGGCAAGGGCTTCTTTGAGTCCGGCATAGGCGTCGAACTTTCCGGCGCCCCACTGGACAGGGTTGCCGGTTGGGGAGGTTACAGCGTCGTCGCTTATCGAGGTGGTGGAGATTATGTCAATGACTTCGGCTGTTGTCAGTTCGGGGTTGGCTTCAAGCCATGTTGCGATTGAACCTGAGACAATAGGTGTGGCCATGGACGTTCCAGCACACTGATGCCATGAATATTGGCGGTTGTCGGCTCGGGTTGTAGCCTGCAGGTCTCTGTCCGTGGCTCCGGCTTCATCGAGGTAATACTCGTTTGAGGAGGATACCAGGGTTGTGCCCGGAGCGCAGACATGGGGTAGTGTGCGACCGTCGATGAGTGTGCCGTAGGATGAAAAATAGGATATGGAACCTTCGGGAACTATGCCGGTGTCGAAACCGTAGATGTTGTTGTCGACAGAAGCCCAGCGTTCGCGTGTGTTGTATGCTCCGACTACGACTGTCGATTTGCCTGTGGCGAGGTCGTTGATGGTATTGTCGGTCGATCCGTCGGTGAACCCGTCCATCCCGAAGGATGTGAATCGGTTGAATTGTCCGTCGCCGTAGACGTCGATGCGTTGTCCTTCGTAACCATTGACCTGAAGGCCGAGCGCATAGTTTCCGTCGGGGTTACCATCGATATTGTCCCAGAGCATACAGTCGATAACAGCGTAGTAGCGGCCGGATGCGCTATCGTGCATTGCTCCTACTCCAACGTATCCTTTGAACCACTTGCCGAGCTGCGGGGAGACGATGTCGTCGCCCTGGTTGAACTCGGCTGAGGTGGCCCAGTACTGCATGGCTCCCTCGGTCTCTCCGAGTGGCATACGGAAGGCCACGCGACCACGGGATTTGTTGATTACCACAGCCTGGACGACAAACGGTTTGTCTGAGTCGGAATATATGTGGGTCTGTCCTGCCCGTATGTTGGGATAGTCCGGTTCGGGTTGCTCAAGGTCGAAGCAGGTGAGCAATGGATCGTTGTCGCCCCGGAGTGTCTTGTTTATTGATATAGGGAGTGCTCCTTCGTTGCCTGCCGCAATGCACACAATCACACGGTCGTTTTTTGTTACTTCGTCGATGTATTGGCAGAGTGCGGATGTGCCGTCATGGGGTCCGAGATTGCTTCCCAGCGAGAGGTTGACGACTGCCGGAGCCTTGCGGTAGTAGGAGTAGTTGAGGATGCTTTCTATTCCCATGGCCACATAATAGTCGGATGGTGCGCCACAGGCAATGGCTATGTCTGATTCATAGGCCGCTCCGTAATAGGGATTGTCAATTTCATTGACAGTAGATGTCATTCCGTTCATTACACCGGCTTTCACTTTGCCTCTGTAGCTTCCGGCCATGATGCCGAGGGTGTGAGTGCCGTGAAAGTTGGTGGCGTCCTCGGTGTCGACAACATGGATTTCATCGGCTGTGAGAATCTGCTCCACGCGGTCGCCTGTCTGTGTGGGACGGAAGAAGCAGAAGCTCTGGATGCGTGTTGAGCCATCGGGATTCTTGAAGTTTAGGTGGTTGGGGTCGAAACCTCCGTCGACGATGCCGGCTACGACGCCTTTTCCTGTGTAGGCTTTAGGAAGGCCTTCCCCTGAGTGAATGCGGTCGATTCCCGAGATTGAGCGTGCCCTGTCGAGCTTGGCCGAGACCGGTTTTTCAAGGTTTATGGCTTTGACCTCTCCGGCAGCTTCGAGAATCGGCAGGAGCGAACGGTCGAACTCGGCTACGACGAAGTGCCCGCGTGCCGAGTGTACTGTGACTCCCATATCGGTGAGACAGTCGGGGGTGAAGCCCTCGGCAAGAGTTATGAAGGCCCGCAGTGTCGAGCTTGAGGCCTGGGACGAGACGCGCATTCGGCCATCGGCGGTGCGGGTAATTTCAGCAGATCTCAGTCGGGCGTGTGAGCTGAGGTCGAGTTTTGACTGACCGAATGCATTTACTGACGCGAGAGTGAGAAGTGATACTATGATTTTACGCATTTAAGTGGAAATGGTGTGTGATGTATGAGGCTACTTTGTTTGACAATAAAGACAAAAAGACAAAAGAGTGACACCGTCAATGGCGATGTTGTCTCTTTTGTCTTTTTACATGATGAATGGAGTTTATCTTACAATGGTTTTTTTGCCGCCTATGATGTAGAGACCGGCGGGGAGAGCCTTGATGTCATCGGCCGAAGCGTTGGCTTTGACGAGGATGCCCTGGAGGTTGTAAACATCGTTGTTGGCTGCACTGGCATCTGTGCCCACACCTGTGATGGCGCTGAGTACAGAGACGACGATCTTTGTGTCGGCATTGATGGTGGTGGCGTATACTCCCTCCTCAGCTTCGAGAGGTTCGTCATTGACAGTCACGATAACCTTTTCCTCGGAAACGGGTGTGATTGTATAGTATGTTCCGGGAAGAACGGCTATTGATGCTTCGTTTTCGGGGTGTTCGGTGTAGTAGTCGGTAGTGATGAGCACCTTGAGACCTTCCTGGATTTCGTTGGTGACTGTGAAGGGTTCAACTTCGGCGGGATAAACCTTGATGACGTCACCGTTCTTGAACTCGTCGAGCGAGGGATAGGCTGATCCGTACTGCTGCTTGTAGATGCGTTCGTTGTTATAGTAGATGGCAGTATTGGTGTCGGGATAGAAACCTATGTAGAAGGGTTTGTCGTAGTCGGAGAAGTCGAAGAAGTTGTAGCCGATCTGTGGAGCAATCTCCATGGAGTGTGGTCTGATAGAAGACGAAAGTGTTATGTTGGCGTAGTCCCATCCGTTGGGAGTCTGTTCGGTGACGTTGCCTCCTTCGGCGAGGTAGAGTATGCCTTTCTGGTCACGAACGAAAGGTTCGGTGGTGATGTCGATTGACATATCGCCGGAAACGTAGACGGAGATATCGTTGAGATTGTTGAAGGTGAGGTCGGTGGAAGTGGTGATGCCTGTGATTACACCTGTAGCTGACGGTGTGAAGCGTATCTGGCTTGACTTCTGTGACACTTCAAATACAGTGGTGGTGTTTTCGAGGGGAATCTCAGTTGAGTAGCCGAGGAAGGCCTGTATGTGTGATGGGTCGGTACAGGTGAGTGTAACCTTGTAGGTGGGTATCTTTTCGGCGGTCACTACGAATTCGTAACCGATTTCCTTGTTGAGGCGGACTGTGTAGGAGTCGTAGGCATATACACTGTTGCCGTTCTCGGTGAGTGTGACATTGTACATGGAGAGGTTGAACCTGATGCTTAGCTGTGCACCAAGCTTTGCAGTGAAGTCTTTGGACTGCCATGTCGCAGCGGGGATTTCTTCGCCGTTGACGCTTACTGTGATGGCGTTTTCTGTGCCTTCGTTGGCAAACGAGAAGCTTACGGGAACATCCATGTCGGGATATTCGGTGTAGACTTTCACTATGTCACCGTTGACGGGGTTGATTTCCCAGTTGCTTCCACGGGCTTCTACATCGTTGCCGTTCAGAGTGACTTTGTAGAGGCTTTGGCCATAAGATGCGGGAGATATCGTGACGGGCAGCTCAGTGTCGGGGTTGAAGCGGATTTCGTTGACAGCTTCTGTGATTGTGATGTCCTGGTATATACCGTTGCGACGATATGACACCTTGGATGGGTCGCCGTCAACTTCGAGAGTGAAGGCGTCGGTGCGGGCCTCGTTGAGGTTGTAGGCCTCGACGGTGTAGGTTGTAGTGCCTGACGGGAGGCTGTAGCCTGATACCGATTGTGTTGCAGTGGGATAGTAGGTGATGGCGTTGCCGTCCTGATCAGTGATAGAGGAGATCATGCAGTCGGTGAGGGCCTTGATGTAGAGGTAGGAGTCGTCGGTGAGATTGAGGGTCCATGCTCCGTCGGTCTGCTGGTCGGCACCATAGATGACGCCGTCGAAATCGATGGCTACCATAGTGGGGTCGGCTTTGCATATCAAGACTTTGGGCTGCTTCTCGGCTGTGGTGAATGTGATGACATCGCCGTCATTGAGCAGGCTGTTGTAGATATTGCAATATGAGGATGGGGAGGCTTGAAACTCGTCGCCGTTCTGGTTTTTGACCGAGATGATGTCATATCCTGAATTGGCACGGGCGTATACGGAGTAGGCGCTTTCAGGAACGAGGAGTGTGACAGATTTTGTTGCCTCGTCCCATGGAGCTATACTATAGGTTGACGGATCATTGATGGTCATTGCCTCGGTGTTGTCGGTTGTAAATGTCACCGACTTGTCTTGGGCAACCGCAAGGATGCACACGAGGAGCATCAAGAGGGTCAGGTAAAGTTTCTTCATAGATAGGTGAAGTGTTTTGATTGGTTAACATTGCGTGATTAAACATGGCAAAAATAATCAAAAGTTCACTTTTATACAAGAAACGCTTAAAAAATGTTACCAAAAATAGCAAAAAGCTAAACACAGTGCCTTCAGATGAGGTTTTTTCAAGAAAATTCCAATCTGACATCAAAGCATGGACAGACTTTGGCGGAGAACTCGCTGTGGCCGTGTACGGTGGCTTCCGGGAATCTTGTGAGTAGGCTTTTGACGAGTGTGTGTATGGCTTTGCGCTGGGCGGGAGTGCGTGTGTCGGCGGGGGTGGTGCCGTCGGTCTCGACTCCACCTGCATAGACTATGCCTATAGAGTTTGAATTGTGGCCCGAGCAGTGTGCTCCGATACGTTCGATGGGTCGACCGGGATGTATGGATCCGTCGAGACAGACGACATAGTGGTAGCCTATACCGGCCCAACCTCTGGCGCGGTGCCAGCGGTCGATGTCGGCTACGGTGACTTGTCGGCCACGCGGAGTGGCAGTGCAGTGGAGGATGATTTCTGAGATGTGGCGCATGATGGTGATGGTGGTGGGAGGGTTGGTGAGCGATTGTACTGCAAAGATACTGCCACCACAGGGAGGAAAGAGTGCGATAACGCCACGTTGCACTCAAAAAATAGTCATTTAACAATCAGGCCTTCTACTCGCTGAGCAGTGATATGGCAAGGTCGAGTATCGGGTCTCGGCCGGCTACGATATCGGCCGGAGTGATGTCGATTGCACAGTCGGGCGATGGGTCGACTCCGTTTTCGGTGGACTCTCGTGCCGCATCTAGGATTGAACAGGCGGAGAATCTGACTCCCCATCCGCATGGCAGTTCTGAGGAGTAGGGCATACCTGAGCCGCCTCCGGTGGTGGCGCCTGCAATACGCACTCCCGGAAGATGCTTCATCACTGACGCAAAGTTGTTGGCTGCTGAGAATGTGGAGCGGTTGGTGAGCACTACGACCGGCTTTCCCCAGCGTATGCGCCCGGCTGCGGCCGGACGGTATGTAATGGCCCGGGGTTCCGAAAAGTCGGAGTGGCCTGGACCTGTCTTGTGTGAGATGTAGCCTACTATGGTGGGCTCGGTGATGAATCGCGCGACGAGTGTCTCGACATTGGTGAGCGAGCCTCCGCCGTTGTCTCGTACATCTATTATAATACCGCGGGCTGAGGATAGAAAGTAGAGCACGTTGTCGAGATTGCCTTCGCCGCTGGGCTGGGAGAATGAGGGATAGTAGATGTAGCCGATGTTGTCGCTGAGAAATCCGTACATCATTCCGGAGGTCTGGCGATAGTTGTAGTTGAAATATCGGTCTTCGATGACGCGCAGTGAGAAGTTCTGCGGATAGGCGCTCCACCATTCACGATAGTACGAGGTGTTGAACGAGGCCGACAGGTTGACATGGCCGTCGCGCAGTTCGGCGAGCATATCGGAGCATACGATGAACAGTTCCTCGCGTGTCATTTCTGAGCCTATCCTGGCGGCGTATTTTTCGTGGACTTCGTTCCAGTCGACATCTTTCTCTCCGAAGAAGCAGTAGTGCTCGTCGAGGATTGTCCACAAGGCTTCGAAATTGCCATATGGGTCGTCGGCATACTCTTTGATATCGTGGCACGATGAGAGGACGGATGCAATGACTATAGTGGCTATAAGTGCCGGTAGACGGAGGAGTTTCTGCATCAGTATATAGCGTTTATGATACGTTGGTCGGATGATATTGGTCGGCGTGGGTTGAATGACAGCCATTCGCCGCTGACACCTATTGTGACGGCATGGGTGAAACGGCGGGTTACGATGTCGTTGACGCGTGATGAGAAGATGGTGCCTGTGTAGCCTATGCGCAGTGATGTGGCTCCGAAGTGTAGGTCGGCTGTGACGAGATTGTCAAGCTTGAAGCGGTTGCCCCACCAGGCAGGATGTACAAGTCCGGAGTGATTGCCGAGGTATATCTCATAGTAGAGCTCGCCGTAGTCGGGGGCGAAGAATAGGCCTGTGACCGGTAGAACAGGGTGGTACATGAGCGTTACCGGCAGACGGCCCACCGAGGTCCGGTAGGCTGCATAGCCTGTCAGACTTAGCGTCCATGCTCCTTTGGCCGAGGCCGGGTTGTTGCCGTTGCGGGCGTTGTAGATCGCGCCTGCCTCTATGCCTGTCTCACCTCCGAGAGCGAGGGTGAGCCGGGATGTGGGGCGCCAGCGGTGCATCATAGCCCAGTCGAGCGATATCATTGCACTCCACATTGTAGCGTTGCGGGCCGGGTTGTCGGTCTTGTCGACCGACAGGTTGCCGTGCAGACGCATGGTCCACCCTTCGGGTGAGAATTTCATTGCCTGATAGCGTGTGTAGTCGAGACCAAAGTGGGTGCCGGAGTATTTGAGCGGTGTCAGATATGTGTCGGCCAGATGCGAGGTGCCGTATTCGACCGTATAGGCTGCAAATACCGGCCGTAGCGGTGCCTCTGGTTCGGCAGTCCGCGCTGTCAGCGGGTTGAGGAGTATGAGGAGAGCGAGGAGGAGGAGTTTTATTATATGTGGCATTGTGTCAGAAAAGTCGCTGTTGGCCGGTGAGTTCGTCGCGCACTTCGTCGTCGCTCTTTTCATCGGGGTCTACTGTGGTGTCGGTCTCTTCGGGAGATACTTCGTTGGCTTCGTCGTCATCTTCTTCATCGAGTGGTTCGGAGAGTAGTGGCTCGAGTTCGGCTACGTCGGCAAGGGTGAATGTGGTGAGGCGCTTTCCCTTGGCTTTGAATGATTTTACAGCCACAAACTCGCGTGCCACCACTTCGAGTGAGGGGCGCACTGAGTCGGCCCCGCCAAAGTCGAGGCGGAATCGGGCTCCCTCTTCGTCGGAGAGGAGGATGAGGGTCGACTTCTCGTTTTCGCCAAGGAATCGCTGAGGTTTTGCGGAGGGCTCGAATGTGAATCGTTTCAGGTAGGGATAGCCCTGGTCGGCATCGTTGAGGATTGCTGTCCAGACTTTGTGGGGGTGGAACTTCTCGATGCGCATTATGTTGTCGGGGTAGTGGTTGGTGGCATCGAATGAAGAGGTGTAGTATTCGCCGTTCTTCAGTATCACGAGCACCAGTTCGCCCGAGTTGAACTCGCCAAGCAGATTGCCTCGTCCGTCGTAGTTGAGACGGTTGACGTCCGGGTCGAACCAGACATTACGTCCTCCGAGTGTGGAGCCTCCCTCTTTTTTCAGGGTGAACCGGTGAACTTCGTTGCGTGTGACGATGTTGCCCATGGCTCCTCGTCCCTTTGGCTTCATTGACGAGAAGTCTATGTCGAACTGCAGTGTCTTGAGTCGGAGTTTGGGTTTAAGTGTCACTTTTACGACTTCGGCCTCTCCGTTGGAGTTGGCTGTGAAATAGCATACTCTGCTTCCGGCTGTTCCTCTGGTGAGGTTGTATTCTTTGTCGCGCGTGAGGCCTGTGACCGGGAAGCGTTTCATATAATATGTGCCTCCCTTTCCGTCTTGGTATATCACGTTGTATATGGTGCGGCTGTCGTTGCGCTTGAATACACCCACATGGATTATGCCTTTGCCCACGAAGAGCTTCTCCTGCACTTTCACCACCTTGTAGCGACCATCCTTGTAGAATATTATCACATCGTCGATCGACGAGCAGTTGCAGAGGTATTCGTCTTTCTTCAGTGATGTGCCGATGAATCCTTCCTCTCGGTTGATGTAAAGTTTTTCGTTGGCTTCGGCTACCTGTGCGGCCTGTATAGAGTCGAAGTTTCTTATGGTGGTCATGCGTGGGAAGGCGTGTCCGTATTTTGACTTCAGTCTTTCATACCACGCGATGGTGTAGTCTGTGATTGTTGAAAGATTTCCGAGAATCTCGTCGATCCTTGCCTTGAACGCAGCTATCTGTTCTTCCTGTTTGAGTGAGTTGAACTTGAGGATGCGTCCCATCTTTATCTCGAAGAGCCTTATGATGTCGTCGTCGGTGACGGGTCGGACGAATGTCTCGGCCCATCGTTCCAGCCGACAGCGTATGTGGTCGACTGCTTCCTGGCGGTCGCGGCTTTCTTCGTATTCTTTGTCCTTGTAAATGCGCTCTTCGATGAATATTCTTTCGAGTGAGGCGAAGTGGAGCTGTTCGCGCACTTCTGCAAGCTGGATTTCGAGCTCTCGGCGAAGGATGTCGCGCGTGCCTTCTGCGTTGTGTCGAAGCACGTCGCTCACGCCGATGAAGTGGGGCTTGTCATTGTGTATGACACAGCAGTTGGGCGACACCGATACCTCGCAGTCAGTGAAGGCATAGAGGGCGTCGATGGTTCGGTCGCTCGATGTGCCTGGCAGCAGGTGTACCAGTATGTTGGCTTGTTCGGCGGTATTATCGTCGACTTTGCGTATCTTGATTTTTCCGCTTTCAAAGGCTTTTAGAATCGACTCGATGAGCGTGGCTGTAGTCTTGCCATAGGGTATTTCTGTTATGGCGAGAGTCTTGTTGTCGATTTTCTCGATTTTGGCTCGTATCTTCACGGCACCTCCTCGTTCGCCGTCGTTGTAGCGCGACACGTCGATGGAGCCTCCTGTTAGGAAATCGGGGTAGAGAACGAACGGCTCGCCACGCAGATGGGCTATGGCTGCCTCGATTATCTCGTTGAAGTTGTGGGGGAGAATCTTCGATGACAGACCCACCGCGATTCCTTCTACTCCCTGTGAGAGAAGGAGTGGGAACTTGACAGGGAGGGTGACAGGCTCTTTCTTGCGTCCGTCATAACTGAGTGTCCACTCTGTGACTTTGGGGTTGTAGACCACGTCGAGGGCAAACTGTGACAGACGCGCTTCAATGTATCGGCCTGCGGCGGCCCCGGCTCCGGTGAGTATGTTGCCCCAGTTTCCTTGTGTCTCTACGAGGAGTTCTTTTTGTCCCAGTTGCACGAGAGCCTCGTAGATTGACGCATCTCCGTGAGGGTGGAACTGCATTGTGTTGCCCACGATGTTGGCCACCTTGTTGAAGCGTCCGTCGTCGAGGAGCTTCATGGAGTGGAGTATGCGTCGCTGCACAGGTTTGAGGCCGTCGTCGATATGTGGGACGGCTCGTTCAAGAATGACATAGCTGGCATAGTCGAGAAACCAGCTCTGGTACATACCGCGCAGCTGGTGGCGCACGGTGTCGTCCTTGGTGTCGACTATGATTTTGGGGTCGAATTTAGCGGGTGTGGATTCGGAGACCGGAGTTATGTCTTCGGTTTCCTCGGGATTGAATTCGTCTATGGGGTCGTTCTCGTTGCTCATCGGGTGGTTTGGTTACACTCGCAAAGATAGTGAAAAAAAGTGATAATTCCTATAAAGCCGATTAACTTGCAGTTGGATAGGGTGTTATCTGAATGATAAAATATGTTAAACGCGGTAGTGGCTTATGTTGTGCCAAATTATTTTCGGTGAAGTAGCAAAATGATATAATATTGCAATAAAAGTATCAAAATTCCACAAAAACGGGCTGTTTTGCTCGAATAGTCGCAAATTTTGTTAAAATCGGAGGCTTTTTTGCGAAAAAACTTGCACGGTTTTGCAAAAGCATCTATCTTTGCAATGTGTTTTTCATGGTATTAGATTTAAGGTTAACAAAAGATTGGTTGTCGGGACGACAATCAATTTTTTTTGTGCTGAAAAATAAAAGGTTGAACACACTCTTGATATGAATTAGGATATAATAAGCAGGCGCGCCCCGAAAGGAGCGCGCCTGAATGTTTGTTACGGGTGTACCTGGCGGTTACATCACTTTCACCCCTGACTCTGATATGAGTTGGATCTGCTCGGGTGTGATCTGTGAATCTGTGATGATGGTATCGACCATATTGAATGGTCCGAGGCAGGCCATTGCGCTGATGCCTATTTTGGTGGAGTCGGCCACGAGATATACCTCGTCGGCCACCTGTATCATTGCATTTTTGACTTCGAGGTCGCTGAGGCCGGGATAGGTGAGCTGCATGGAGGGGGAGATGCCGGCTGTGGCGAGAAAGAGCTTTGATACATGGAAGTTCTTGAGGCTGTCGGCGGCAAGTTTTCCTGTCAGGGATAGAGTTGGAGCCTTGAATTCGCCTCCGGTCATGACTATGCTTATGCCTGGGTTCTCGCCAAGAATCAGTGCGATGTTTAGTGCGTTGGTCACCACTGTGAGTTCGCGGCGGTTGACCAGCAGATGTGCTATCTCGGTGGTGGTGCTTCCCGAGTCGAGGATTATGCAGTCTCCGTCGGCTATCAGTTCGGCGGCTTTTCGTGCTATCTCTTTTTTCAGATCGGTGTTGGCGCGGTTTATCATCTTGCCAGTCTTGGCAAACGATCCCACGCCTGTCAGGAATGCTCCTCCGTGTTCGCGTTGCACTTCGCCTGTTGCTTCGAGCGCTTCAAGGTCGAGGCGTATTGTTACTTCAGATACGCCGAAGATGCGGCTGAGGTCCTGTACTTTGGCGTGGCCGTCCTCGCGCAGGAGATCGAGTATTTTGTTTCTACGTTGCTGTACTGACATTAGCCTATGGTTTCAATATATTCGGTTAGGGACTTGATTGATACTATCTTGAGATCCAGTCGTCCGGCGATTTCCTCGAGTTGGGGTAGGCGGGCCATTGTGCCGTCGGGGTTGAGGACTTCGATGAGGGCTCCTCCGGGACGTAGACCGGCCAGGCGGGTGAGGTCGAGGAGTGCTTCGGTGTGTCCGTCGCGTCCTTTCACTCCTTGTGGGTGGCCGTAGAGCGGGAAGATGTGGCCTGGGCGGGCAAAGTCGGACGGACGGACATCGCCTGCCACGAGTGCCTTGATGGTGGCTGCGCGGTCGTAGGCCGACACTCCGGTGGTGCATCCGTGGCCTTTCAGGTCGACGGACATTGTGAATGGTGTGCCCAGCAGCGATGTGTTTTCGTCGGCCATCGGTTCAAGTCCGAGAGCCTCGCAACGCTCGCGGGGCAGCGGAACGCATAGAAGCCCGCGTCCTTCGGAGAGCATGAAGTTGATTTTTTCAGGTGTGACAAACTCTCCGGCCAGAATGAAGTCTCCCTCGTTCTCGCGGTTTTCGTCGTCTACTGCTATGATTATCTCCCCGTTACGGAGAGCTTGAAGTGCTTCTGGTATTGAGTTGAGCATCTTTCGTTTCGTTTCTTTCTGCAAAGGTAGGAAAAATTTTTCAGACGTTTTCCCACCCGAGAATGGGTTGAAAGGCTGATGGATGGTAAATTTGGTTAAATAAAATTAAAATACTTTCGTTTTCTTTCGTTTTATTTTGTTGTGTTATTTCGGTTTCATAATTTTGTGGCACCAACCTTTCAATACTTACCAATGAAAACCCAAGAGCTGGCCTTACAGGCCGAAATAAACCGAAAGCGGCTCGTAGACGTGGTCTATGCAGCCCATGCCGGCCACATCGGGGGTGATCTATCATGCCTCAATGTGCTGACCGCTCTATATTTTGACGTTCTGAACGTCTCACCCGACAGAATCTCCGATCCCGACCGTGATCGTTTCATACTTAGCAAGGGTCACTGTGTAGAGGCTCTTTATGTCACACTCGAAGCAAAGGGATTCATGCAGCCCGGAGTGCTTGACACTCTTGGACAATATGGCTCCATCCTTTCCGGACATCCCACCATCGAGGTGCCTGGTATCGAGGTCAACACAGGAGCGCTTGGCCACGGCCTTTCGATAGGTGTCGGAATGGCAATAGCCGCCAAGATGGACGGCAGGTCCTATCGCACCTTTGTTGTGATGGGCGATGGTGAACAGGGAGAGGGATCTATATATGAGGCAGCTATGGCGGCCAATCAGTATCATCTCGACAACCTTGTGGCTATTATTGACCGCAATCACCTGCAGATCAGTGGCAACACTGAGGATGTCATGGCACTCGACGATATCAAGGAGCGCTGGAGCGCATTCGGGTGGGATGTGAAGAGAATGAACGGTGACGATATGGCCGATATAGTGCGTACGTTCGATTCAATCGACTACGGATGCGGACGTCCCCACCTTCTCATTTCGGAAACCACAAAGGGGCGCGGAGTGTCGTTTATGGAGAATGTGGCTTCGTGGCATCACGGAGTGCCTTCCGAAGAACAGCACGCCAAGGCTGTGGAAGAGATTGACAACCGTATCAAAGAATTAGAAAAGACCCTGAGATGAAAGCCTGCAGAAAGAGTTTCACTGACGAGCTGCTTGCCAAAGCTCGTGAGGACAAGGATATAGTAGTGGTGACCACCGATGCGCGAGGCTCGGTGACACTCACCGATTTTGCCGCCGAGCTCCCCGCTCAGTTTGTGGAGTGTGGTATAGCCGAACAGAATGCCGTGGGCATCGCCTCGGGTCTGGCTCACAGTGGCAAGAAAGTGTTTGCCTGCGGCCCTGCCTGCTTCTATGTGGCCCGTTCGCTCGAGCAGGTAAAGGTCGACATGGCCTACAGCGAGAATCCGGTCAAGATACTCGGCGTGAGCGGCGGCGTGGCTTATGGCGCGCTCGGCGCAACCCACCACAGCCTTCACGACATCGCTGTGTTGCGTACATTCCCCGGCATGAACATCGTTCTTCCGTGCGATGCGCGACAGACCCGCAAACTCGTGGATATTCTCATTGACTATCCTCATCCTACCTATGTGAGAGTAGGCCGTGCAGGTGTTCCCGAGGTGTATGACAACGACGATTTCGACTTTGCTCCCGGCAAGGCCGTGAAGCTTCTCGAAGGTTCCGATCTCACCATTATAGCCGCCGGCGAGACCGTGTGGCACGCTCTGCAGGCAGGTCGCCGTCTTGCCGAAGAGGGTATCTCGGCCAGAGTGCTGGATATGTCGTGGATAAAGCCCTGTGATGAGCAGGCCATTCTCGATGCCGCCCGTGAGACAGGGCGTATCATCACTGTTGAGGAGCACAGCAAGTTTGGCGGACTCGGCGCGATGGTAGCCGAAGTTATTGCCGAAAATCCCGTTCCGGTCAAGATTCTCGGAATACCCGATGAGAACGTGGTACATGGTACCAATACCGAAATATTCCATCACTACGGATTAGACTCCGACGGAATAGTGAAAACTGCAAAACATTTTGTATCTTCGCACTGATAACCCGAATCTACAGCCAAACCAATCTTTTTTACCTTAGACCATCATGAAAAATCAAGTGATTGCCATCGATCAGAGCACGTCGGCCACTAAGGCCATGCTCTTCAGTGCGGAAGGCAAAATGTTGAAGCGTGTCAACGTGGCTCATGCTCAGATTTATCCCCGTAAGGGATGGGTGGAGCATGATGCCATGGAGATATATGCCAATACCCTCTCGGCCATACGTGAACTTCTCGCCGACCAGCCTTCGGAGGGAACCAACTATTCGCTTGCCATCACCAATCAGAGAGAGACGGTGGTGGTGTGGGACAAGGAGACCGGTCTCCCTGTGTGCAATGCCGTAGTGTGGCAGTGTATGCGTGGCGAGGAGATATGTCGCAATCTCAAGGATGCAGGTCATGAGGAGACTGTCCGCTCGAAAGCCGGACTTCTGATAGACCCGTTCTTCTCGGCCAGTGGTGTGAAGTGGATTCTCGACAACATCGATGGTGCCCGAGAGAAAGCCCAGGCCGGCACACTCGCTATGGGTACAATAGAGACATGGCTCATATGGAAGCTTACCGCCGGACGTAGTTTTGTGACCGACTATACCAATGCATCGCGCACGATGCTCTTCAATATCCACACGATGGACTGGGATGACGATTTGCTCGACCTGTTCGGAGTGACACGTTCCATGCTTGCACGCCCGTTGCCATGCGACAGCATCTTTGGTGTGACTACACTCGACGGACTCTTTGATACTCCCGTAGTGATAGCCGGAGCAATAGGCGACTCTCATGGTGCGCTTGTCGGACAGACTTGTTTTGAGGCCGGACTCGGCAAGGCTACATATGGCACGGGATCGTCTGTGATGGTCAACATAGGCGAGGAGCCTACCCCGGCACCGGCCGGACTGGTGACATCGGTGGGCTTTGCGGCACTCGGCAAGGTATACTATGCGTTCGAAGGCAATATCCACTGCACCGGAGCTACTCTCAAGTGGCTGCAGGACAAGCTGAAACTTATCGAATCACCGGCCGAGACAGAGGAACTGGCCACATCGCTGGCAAGCAACGACGGTGTATATCTTGTGCCTGCTTTTGCCGGCTTGGGCGCACCGTGGTGGAATCCTGCGGCACGCGCTGCAATATTCGGCATGACGCTTGACACAGGCAAGGCCCATGTGGCACGTGCCGGACTCGAATCGATAGCCTATCAGATCACCGACCTTGTGAGCGCTATGACAGAACGCGCCGGAATCTCCGTTAAGGGTCTGAGAGTCGATGGCGGTCCCACACGCAACAACTTCCTCATGCAGTTCCAGGCCGACTGTCTCGAAGTTCCGGTAGACATATCCGATATAGAGGAGGCCTCGGCCTACGGTGCGTTCATCATGAACCGCTATGCGCTCGGACTGTGGAAGACTTTCGGAGAGGCAGCAGCCACACGCAAGAGCCGTGCAGTCAAGCAGCCCGACGCGTCTGTGCGCCCGGCTATGGAAGGCTGGCGCCAGGGATGGAGAAACGCCATCGAAAAACTTATGTAAAAACTATTCTTACCTTCTATATAATCATTCCTCATGAAAACTGAAAAGAAACAATGCTTTGGCGTGATCATCGGAACTCGCGCCTACTTCAATTCCGAACTTGCCCGCGACGTGCGCCGTCAGCTCCTCAAGACACTCGAAGAGCAGGGTTATGACTATGTGATTCTTCCCGAGGATGCCACACCTACCGGAAGCAGCTCGATTGAGACCCGCGAAGATGGTCTGAAGTGTGCTGAACTCTTCCGTCAGAACCGCGACCGCATTGACGGCATCATCGTATCGCTCCCCAACTTCGGTTTCGAAATCGGCATTATCAACGCTATCTCCGTGGCCGACCTCAATGTGCCTGTGCTTGTTCAGGCCTGCGACGACGAGAATGACAAGGTGGACCTCGACAGCCGCCGCGATGCCTTCTGTGGCAAGATATCGGTGTGCAACAACCTCTACCAGTATGGCATTCCCTTCACCGATACCACTCTCCACACCTATTCCATCTATTCTCCGCTTCTTGCAGAGGATATCAACCGTTTCGCCGGTATTTGCCGCGTTGTCAACGGCCTGCGTCACTGCCGCATCGGCCAGATCGGCACACGTCCTCTCGGATTCAATACCTGCCGTGCCAGCGAGAAACTGCTTCAGCGTTCCGGTATCACAGTGGTGCCTGCCGACTTGAGCGAAATCATCTTCGCTGCCGAGGCTATCAAGGAGGATGATCCCGAACTCACCGCCTATATTGCCAAGACCACATCCTATGCCGAGGTGCCCGAGGCCTATAAGGATAAGGTGTCCAAACAGTGCCGTTTCGGCCTCGCCGTAGAACGTTGGGTGGAGGCTAACCAGGTTGATGCTGTGGCTATACAGTGCTGGGACTCTCTCGAGCAGAACTATGGCTGTGCAGCCTGTGTCACCATGAGTATGCTCAGCGAAAAGAATATTCCTGCCGCTTGCGAGACCGACCTTGCCGGAGCTGTATCCATGCTTGCTCTTACTCTCGCCTCCAAGAAGCCCGCTGCGCTGGCCGACTGGAACAACAACTTTGCCGAGGACCGCAACAAGTGTGTCTGCACCCACTGCGGTAATTTCCCGCGCCACTTCATCGGCCATGACAACCTCCGTCTCGGTCCGCTCGGAGTGCTCGGACGCACCCTTGGCAAGGTCAATACATTCGGTGCTGTATATGCCAAGGTGAGCGAAGGTCCCTTCACCTACTTCCGCATTTCCACCGACGATCCCCGCGGATGCATCAAGGCTTATCTCGGGGAGGGTCGCATGACCAATGATCCCTATGGAATGGACGGCTGTATCGCAGTCACCGAAGTGCCCGAACTCCAGAAACTCATGAAGTACATCTGCAAGAACGGCTTCGAACACCATGTGGGTATGTGTCGCGCCGACGTTGCTGACATCATAGAGGAGGCTATCGATAGCTACCTCGGCTGGGAACTCTACGTACACAAGTAATCACGTACACTCCCTATGGTACTTGTCAACAATTACGCTCTCGCACTCATCTGCTGCGTCTACTGCTGCCTCTGTTGGGGGTCGTGGTCCAACACGCTCAAGATGGTGCAGGACAAGAAGTGGAGCTTCGAGCTCTACTACTGGGACCTCGCGATAGGTTTGTTTCTCACTGCCGTAGTCGGCGCGCTGACGCTCGGCTCTATGGGCAGTGACGGCCCGTCGTTTATCCAGAATCTTTCGGAGTGCGACCCCGGTTCGTTCGGATGGGCAGTACTCGGAGGTGTAGTCTGGAACTTTGCCAATATCTTCCTCACCGCCGCTATCGCTATTGCCGGAATGTCTATCGGCTTCCCTCTCGGCGGAGGTCTCGGATGGATTGGCGGCATCATATTCAACTATCTGCTCATCTTGTTGAGCGGAGAGGTATACCCAGGCAATTCTGCCCTGCTGTGGATAGGCATTGTCATCGTTGTGGCAGCCATTTTCATATGCACCAAGGTATATCGCATGACCTCTTCGGGAGGTGGAGCTACACCCGTCAAGGGCATTGTGCTCGCCGTTGTGGCCGGAATAGGTCTGATATTCTTCTATGGCCTTGTGGTCAAGAGTATCAGTCCTGAGTTCGTGCAGGGCGGTACAGGCACTCTCACTCCCTATACCGCTATCGTTGGTTTCGCAGTGGGTATTCTCCTGTCTACCCCGGTGTTCAACACTATTGCCATGCGCAATCCTGTCGAGGGACGTAAGGTCACTATGGCCGACTACCGCGCAGGTTCAGCCCGTACACATCTCATCGGCATTCTTGGCGGTGTGATATGGATGAGCGGTATGGTGGTGAGCTTCATGGGTGCAGGCAGTGCCAACCCTGCCGTAGCCTACGCTCTCAGCAATGCGGCCCCCGTGGTGGCCATGTTGTGGGGATTCTTCGTGTGGAAAGAGTTCAAGGGTGCGTCATCACGCACGATGCAGCTCCTTGCAGCGATGTTTATCCTCTTCGTGGTAGGACTCGTCATTATAACGATGTCCAACAGTAACTGACATTACAGTTTTTCATGTGCGATAAATAAGTTTGAAAGGGACAGAGGATACACTCTCAAAGTCGTGAGACCCGGGATTGTATCCTCTGTTTTTTTTTATGCCACAATGTCCGGAGTCAAGAAGTCCTCGCGGGCTGTGGTAATATGGGGGGGAGATTATGCGTCAGTCCAGATTGGGTGACTCTGTACGGTCGATCTCGTCTACTACCTTGAGCAGATACTGTCCGTACTGGTTTTTGAGCATGGGCTGTGCGAGTTCGATCATACGTTCCTTGCTTATCCATCCCTGGCGGTAGGCTATGCCTTCGAGACAGGCAATTTTGAGTCCCTGGCGTTTCTCAAGCACTTCCACATAGATGGAGGCCTCTGCGAGAGAGTCGTGTGTACCGGTGTCGAGCCATGCGAATCCTCGTGGCAGGCTCTTGACCTTAAGTTCGCCGTCGTTTAGGAATTCCTGGTTCACAGTGGTGATTTCAAGTTCGCCGCGAGCTGAAGGTTTGATACCTTTTGCCACGGAGACCACCTTGTTGGGATAGAAGTACAGACCAACGACCGCATAGTTGCTCTTGGGATGCTCTGGCTTCTCCTCGATTGAAAGACAATTGCCGTCCTTGTCAAATTCAGCCACGCCGTAGCGTTCGGGGTCGTTGACCCAGTAGCCGAACACTGTAGCCTTGCTATCCTCTTCGGCGGTTCTCACCGCTTCTTTGAGTAGGCCTGAGAATCCTGCGCCGTGGAAGATATTGTCTCCAAGAACGAGACAGGCCGAGTCGTTGCCGATGAATTTCTCGCCGATGATGAAGGCCTGTGCAAGGCCGTCGGGCGAGGGTTGTTCGGCATATTCGAATTTCACACCGTAGTCAGAGCCATCGCCCAGCAGGCGCTTGAAGCCGGGGAGGTCATGGGGGGTCGAGATGATGAGGATGTCGCGTATACCGGCCAGCATGAGGGTCGATATGGGGTAGTAGATCATCGGTTTGTCAAACACGGGAAGCATCTGCTTGCTCACACCCTTGGTGATGGGGTACAGGCGTGTGCCGGAGCCTCCGGCAAGTACAATTCCTTTCATATATATTCTTGGTTAGCTAAAGCGTTTGTTCCGCAAAGATAACGTTTTTGCGGAACAAACGCCAAAAATCTTGTCTGTTTTTCTCGATTTGTTTTTACACGGCGGCGTTGTAGATGTGCTTGACATCCTCCAGGCCGAGCTTTCGGAGTGAGCCGAGTGTGGCTGTGCCGTTCTTTGTAGCCATTGCGGCCATATGGTCTATTTCTTCCTCTGTGGGGCGGCGTCCTATCAGCTCTGTCAAGTTCACAGGCATTCCGATAGAGCGGAAGTAGTCGCGCATTGCCTCGATACCTGCGCGGGCTGTGGCGAGGGTTTCCTCACGGGTGCTCATGACTGCCGGAATGTCAAACAGGTTTACTGCCAGGCGGGCAAAACGTTCTGGTGCTTCTTCCACCACATAGTTGGCCCAGGCTCCCCAGATGGCTGCAAGGCCCGCTCCGTGGGCCACGTCAAACAGACCGCTTGCTTCGTGTTCAAGACCGTGTACGGCCCAGTCGCCCTGTCCGCGCAGTCCGGTGAGATCGTTGTGTGCGAGAGAGCTACCCCACATGATTGAGGCGCGCAGTGAATAATCCTCGGGTGCTTTAAGTACTTTCTCTCCACAGGTCATGACGGTGCGCAGAAGTGCATCGGCCAGCGCGTCGGTGAGATACATATCTCCACCACGTGTGAAATAGCGTTCGAGTGTATGCATCATGATGTCTACTACTCCGCAGGATGTCTGATAGGCCGGGAGGGTGTAGGTCAGCTCGGGGTTCATTACGGCAAATCGCGGACGGCATATATTGGTGGAGAAGGATTTCTTCTCGTCGCCACACTCGTCTTCGCGTGTTATGACGCATCCGTCGCTCATCTCGCTGCCTGCGGCCGGAATGGTGAGCACCGCGCCGACGGGAAGGGCCTTCATAGGCGCTGTTTTGCGCAGGAAGAAATCCCACACATCACCGTCATATTCCACTCCTGCTGCTATGGCCTTGGCAGAGTCGATCACACTGCCGCCACCGACGGCGAGCACAAAGTCAATTCCTTCGTCGTGTGCCGTTCTGATACCATCGCGTACGAGTGAGAGGCGGGGATTGGGCACTACTCCCCCCAGTGCAGTGAAGGGAATCCCGGCTTCACCGAGAGAGGAGGCTACGCGGTCGTAAAGACCCGATCGGATGCAGCTGCCGCCACCATAGACGAGCAGAACACGGGTGCCGCCCCATTTCTTTACAAGTTCTCCGACACGGCTCTCTGTGTCGGGGCCGAAGATCACCTCGGTGGGTGCGTAATATGTAAAATCTTTCATCTGATTAGAGGTTTATCACTGCAAATATAGCGAAAAAACCTCAGATATTCTCACAGTTTGCCCTCGTCGGCATACGAATAGTATGCTCCGCGGGCTATAATGACATGGTCGAGTACACGTATACCCAGTATACGTGCACCGTCACAGATGCGGCGTGTCAACGAGTCGTCCTCTCCCGACGGGAGTCTGTTGCCGGAGGGATGATTGTGTACGAGTATGATTCCCTCGGCCAGACAGTCGATGGCTCGTTTAAGCAGCAGTTTCACGTCTACCACCGTCGCTGCTGTACCGCCTTGGGATATACAGCGCTTGAATGTGACGCGGTTGGAGCGTGAGAGCATCAGCACCCAGAATTCCTCATATTCAATCTCGCTGAGCAACGGTTGCATGAGGCTGACCACGTCGCCGCTTCCTTTAATCTGTGGATCTTCGCGGTTGAGGGAGCTTTCGCGGTTGCGTCTTCCGAGTTCGAAGGCTGCCGCCAGGCTCACGGCCTTGGCCGGCCCGACTCCCTTGTACTTGCTCATCAGCTCGTTCATTGACAGTCGTGCGAGATTGTCCACTCTTCCATCGCAGTCTCTAAGAATGGTTCTCGCGAGGTCTACGACCGACAGTCCGGGAAGGCCGCCACCGAAGATTATTGCTATAAGTTCGGCATCGCTCAGCGATCGTATTCCCGTAGAGAGAGCCTTCTCGCGTGGTTTGTCGTCTTCTTGAAGGTCGGAGATGCGAATTGAGGTGAAGGGGATGTCGTCGGTCATATGTGGATGGTTATTTACCTTTGCGTATGAGTATTTCCTCCTCTATGTCACGTCCGCGGCCAAGAAGAATTTTGGTGAAATATGCGCGGATGAATCCAGAGCCGTAGCCGGCTATCTGTATCACGCTTGCCGGTACGGCTTTTGCGGCTATGGCTACCGAACGGGTTGAGGCAAGCGCGGTGACGAAGATGGCTGCGAGATACACAGCCGGCGGCAGCAGCCACCATGGGGATACGAAGAGGCCGAGAAGAAGCATTGCCACTCCGACCATAACTGCGATAGCCGGAAGGGTGTGGACAAGTTTCATGGAACCGGGGTAGAGCAGACGGAGGGTGATGCGCGACATTCCGAACACATGGACCTGGCGGAAGAATTTGCGGAGGTCTATCCTGCGTTTGTGATATACGAACGCATCTCTTATGAGAGTAATGGAGAACCCCTCGTTGCGTATGCGTGTGCTCATGTCGATATCTTCGGAGAACATCTCACGGAATCCTCCGACGCGTTCATAGACGGCGCGTGAGAATCCCATGTTGAATGTGCGCGGAGTAAATTTCTCAAGACTCACCTTGCCGCCACGTATTCCTCCGGTTGTGAGAAACGAGGTCATGGCATAGTTGATTGCCTTCTGTGTGGTCGAAAACGAAGAGTGTGCTGCGTCCGGCCCGCCGAAGGCGTCGCATGGATTCGCGTCAAGGATGCGTGACAGTGTTGCGAAATAGCCGGGCGGTATCACGCAGTCGCTGTCAAAGAAGATGAAGTAGTCTCCCTCGGCACGCTCCATTCCGTAGTTGCGTGCTATGGATCTTCCTTCGTTTTCCTTGAAGAAGTATTTCGAGTTTACACCGGGAAAGTCTTTCACCGCCTTCTCGCATCTGACGGTCGAGCCGTCCTCCACAATCACCGTTTCGAAGTCCTTGCAGGTCTGTTCGTCAAGGCTGCGCATAAGGTCGGCAACCTCGTCGGGGCGATTGTAGACAGGCACAATTACTGAGAATCTCGGTCTCTTTCCGTTTTTTTCCATAGAGTTAGCTCATGCGGTTTTTGTAGTCTTCGTATTCAAACCGGCGCAGGTAGCGGCATTCGCCTCCATCCCTTTCGCAAAGCACAATCGCGGGATGCTGTATGCCGTTAAACATTGTTGTCTTCACCGTTGTGTAGTGGTTCATGTCCTCCAATGTCAGACGGTCGCCGGCTTTGAGAGGACATGGAAATGTCCAGTCGCCCACGTAGTCGCCACTCAGGCAGGAGTTTCCGCCGAGGCGATAGACAGGAAGTCCGGGCGCCTCCTCGACGCTCTCGGTAATGGCCGGTTTATAAGGCATTTCAAGACAGTCGGGCATATGACAGGCGAATGATGCATCGATGATGGCTGTCTTCACTCCCTGGTTCTCCACCACGTCGAGCACGGAAGTGATGAGGTCACCTGTGCGCCACATCCATGCACTTCCAGGTTCGAGGACAACATTGAGCCACGGATAGCGTGAGCGGAATCCGTGCAGAAGTTCAACGAGGTGGCCTGTGTCATAGCCTTCGCGGGTCATAAGATGTCCGCCTCCGAAATTCACCCATTTCAGTTGTGGAAGGTATTCTCTGAATTGTTCTTCAAAGGCTGCAAGCACCTTGGCGAGATCGTGGGAACTGCTTTCGCAAAGGGCGTGGAAGTGAAGTCCTTCAAGGCCTTCGGGCAACTGTCCGCCGAGCTGTTCCGCCGTTACCCCGAAGCGTGAGCCGGGGAGTGCAGGATTGTAGATCTCGGTCTCGATAACAGAGCATTGAGGATTTACTCTTAGGCCCGGAGAGACGCCGGCTTCGAGGGCTCGATGTCCGTATTTCTCCCATTGAGCCAGTGAATTGAAAGTGATATGGGTGGCGCGTGAGAGAAATTCACCTATGGTGGCCTCGGTGTAGACCGGACAGTACACATGGGCTTCTCCGCCAAGTTCCTCATTGCCGAGTCTGAGCTCGTTGAGCGAGCTTGCAGTGAAGTCACGGTTGTATTCCCTCACTATGTGGAATGTCTTCCACAAGGCGTTGGCCTTGAATGCCATGATGATGTTTACGCCTGCCTCACGCTCCACTCGGGTGATAAGCTCGAGGTTGTGACGCAGACGGTCCTCGTAGACCACATAGAACGGAGTTGGTATCTCGTTGACCTTCATAGGATATTGAATTTTGCGAATTTAAATAGGAGTGTGCGTGAATCCATGCTGTCGTTGTCGAATTTCACGGTCATTCTCGGGTCGGTACCGGCGGTGTCAATGCCTGTAATCTCGCCACGTCCGAACTTTGCGTGTTCGATTCTCGTGCCGACCGACACTTCCGAGGGTGTATGGCGAGACATATCCCCGCCGGTAGCTGTCGCTGCAGTGGATTGTGTGTGTGCCGGCGGCATGACCGGGCGGCGCAGCTCGTTGAGCGAGACGGCACTTCCGGCCATTGACGGCGGTGTGAACCTTACCGCCGGTCTGGCCGTGGCGGTTCTGCGCGGCTCGACCTTATCGCGGAAGTCGTTTCCGGTGTCGAGATGCAGGTAGGAGGAATCGATGTCGCCGATGAACCGCGAGGGGCGGGGAGTGGTGGGTTGTCCGTTGCGGAAGCGCGATACGGCATAGCTCATCATGCAGTAGTGTCGTGCTCGTGTCATTGCCACGTATAGTAGTCGGCGTTCCTCTTCAACCCCTTTGAAGTCGTTGGCTGACATGGAGGAGGGGAAAAGATCTTCTTCAACTCCGACAATGAATACATTGTTGAATTCCAGACCTTTCGCCGAGTGGGCTGTCATGAGTGTCACGTGTTCCTCCGCCTCGGTGTCGGAGTCCTGGTCGGTGGCAAGCGAAATCTCGCTCAGAAATGACGTCAGCCCGGTGTCTCCACCTTGCTCTGTGGCAGTCTCGACAAATTCTTTCACACCCGACAGCAGTTCTTCGAGATTCTCTCTCTTCGAGATGTTTTCGGGCGTGTTGTCGTGGAGATACATTGAGTAAAGGCCGGTGTCTTCCACGATTTTTCTGGCCACAGTGTAGGCATTCTCCTTTTGGTCTGTCAGTTCAAGAAAACTGTCGATGAGGGTGTAGAAGGCCGATAGTTTGCGTTTGGTGCCATTGTTCAGCTCGGTTGGGAATTCGTCAGGGCGGTGCAACACCTGCCATATGCTGGTGTTGTTATCTATAGCTGTGCGTGTGAGCTTGGCCAGTGTTGTCTCTCCGATTCCTCTTGCCGGAGTGTTGATAACTCGGCGCAGGGCTTCGTCATCGTCGGGGTTTACCGACAGACGCATATAGGCCACGGCGTCTTTCACCTCCTTGCGCTGGTAGAAGGAGAGTCCTCCGTAGATGCGATAGGGGATGTTGCGCTTTCTTAGTGCCTCTTCCAGCACACGGCTCTGGGCGTTTGTGCGGTACAGGATGGCAAATTCGTCGAAAGAGTCGCCTGTGGCGATTTTGCGCTGAGACAGTTTGGCAGCCACCTGATAGGCCTCTTCGAAGTCACTGTAGCAGCGTGTCACGTCGATACGTGCTCCGCGGTCGTTCTCCGAGAAGACCTTCTTGGGTATCTGTTCGGTATTCTTGTCGATGAGGCTGCCGGCGGCCTCGATGATGTTGCGTGTCGAGCGGTAGTTTTGTTCGAGCTTGAATGTCTCGAGTTTTGGAAATGACTGTCTCAGGTCGAGTATGTTGCGTATGTTTGCTCCGCGGAAGGAGTAGATGCTCTGGGCATCGTCGCCCACGACACACAGTTTTTGCTCGTCGCCGGTCATTAGGGTGACAATGCGGTGTTGCGCATGGTTGGTGTCCTGGTACTCGTCCACAAGTATGTAGCGGAAGAACTCGCGATAGTGTCTTCTCACGTCGGGATGCTCCACAAGCAACAGGTTCATGTAGTAGAGCAAGTCGTCGAAGTCCATTGCTCCGGCCACAATACAGCGGTCGCGGTAAGCGCGATAGATTTCGGCTGTCAGCGGTCGTCGTGCGCGGCGGTCGGCCTCCATCAGTTCGCGGTCGGCCGCATAGGCCTCCGGGGACACCAGGGCGTTCTTGGCCCAGGAGATGGAGCCGAGCACAGTGGACGGCTTGTAGACTTTCTCGTCAAGCTGCATATCCTTCACGATGCTTTTTACGAGAGACTTGGAGTCGGATGCGTCGTAGATGGTGAAGGAGCTTTTGAAGCCTATCAGTTCGGCGTTTTGCCGCAATATGCGGGCAAATATGGAGTGAAATGTTCCCATCCAGAGCTTGGACGAGGTGTCAGGGCCTGTGAGTTGCTCTATTCGCTCCCTCATCTCGCGTGCCGCCTTGTTGGTGAAGGTCAACGCGAGTATGCGCCACGGTTCGTAGCCATGGTAGAGCAGATGCACTATTTTGTAGGTGAGTACGCGTGTCTTTCCCGATCCTGCGCCTGCTATGACAAGCTGGGGGCCGTCGCAATATGCCACGGCCTCCCTTTGCTGGTCATTGAGTTTGTCGAGATATTCCTCTGCCATTACTTTTTGATTTCTCTCACGCGCAGATGGTCGCCAGTCTCGTCGGCAATCGCACGGTAGTAGCGCTCATCGTATCCGGGGAAGTCGGGATAAACGGCCATTCCTTCGGGTGTACGCTCAAACTTGCCGTCCTTCTCTTTCTTCACATTACCGTCGAGGTATTTCACCAGCAGGTAGTCGCCCAGCTGCTTGTATCGTTTCACATATCGCTGTGAGGCCATGTCGGTGTGGGCACGGAGCACTTCCTTGGCATCCTCGGGACTCATTCCCTTTACCCCTGTCATGAGTGCGGCAACTTCCTTGTCGAGTGTCTCCTCTTCGGCGTTCTGCACACGGCGGATGTCGGGAATCATCTGGGAGTATCGGTTGTAGGCCTGGTTGGCCACGTAGTTGTTCACCCAGAACGCGGCATCCCACGAAAGTGTCAGCATATCGCCGTTTCCGTGTGCGAACTCGTGTGGGGCCTTCTCGACACAGTTGTAGACAGGTATGTAAACACAGGTGTTGGCATCGTCGACGCCAAACCAGAGTATACCCTTCATCTGCTCGGGATGGTTTTCGTTCATCTGGGACACAAATGAGAATCCTGTCTGCTGTGTGGCGATAGCTCTCTCGTTGAGATATTCTTTGCCGTCCACTTTAAATGTCATCGGCCTCCAGCGGTAGGGAACGGCATAAGGGCCTGCTCCGACATCCTTTGTCATGTCCATTGGGGTGCCTTCGAAGTGATCGCGCATCATCCATTTCATGTCGGTGGCCGAGACCTTCTTGTCGGGCTTCACCCACAGTGGCATCACCTCGCCTTTCGACTCGATAATCCAGGGCAGATAGCGGTCCATACCGTCTTTGAAACGGTTGAAGTAGCTCCACACTCGTCCGTCACAACCGCGTGTGGCTGTTCCGTCGAGCACTCCGTAGGCCGACGAGAAACTGAAGTCCTCATCCTTGCCCTTATAGTATCCCATCTTGCGGGCGAAGTCTATCACGTCGGGCGAGTAGATTGTGTTTTCGGGATCGTTGAGCGGGAACTTGTGTATACGCGGGAAGTTGGCATGGCCCGATATACAGTCGTCGGGCACTCTGCGGGCCACCCATACGGCTCCTTTCTCCTTGCCTCCTTTGCCTATGAGCTCCATAATCCAGGCTTCGTCGGAATCAGCTATCGAGAACGACTCGCCACTCGAATGGTAGCCATAGTCCTTAACAAGGTCAGTCATTATCTTCACCGCCTCGCGGGCATTGCGGGCACGTTCGAGGGTCACATATATCAGCGAGCCATAGTCCATTATGCCGGTGGTGTCCTCCAGTTCCTCGCGTCCGCCCCAAGTGCTTTCAGCTATGGTCAGGCCGTGCTCGTTCATGTTGCCGATAGTGGCATAAGTGTGTGCGGGCTGCGGTATCTTTCCCAGATAGCGTCCTGAGTCCCAATCGTAGATATCGCGCATCGCGCCGGGGGCGTGGTCGGCTGCCGGGGTGTTGTAGAGTTCGCCGTACAGGGTGTGGCTGTCGGCGGCGTAGGTCACGAATACCGAGCCGTCTGTTGTCGCGTTCTTGCCCGCGATGAGACTCGTGCAGGGGTAAGCCGCCTGCCAGGCCAGGGCTGCAAGGGCTAAGAAAAGAGTACGCAGTTTCATTATGGGTTGTGTCATGATTGGCGTGAACTTTAAATTTTATGTCAGCGTTATTGTTTAATCAATGCAAAAATACGGAAATTTCCCGAATATTTTGAAATACTAATAATTTTTGCATAACTTTACGCACTCACGAAACTTTCAACTAACATTAATAAACACTTCCAAACACAAGAACATGAAAAAGTATTTGGCAGAAATGGTCGGGACGTTTGTCCTTGTTCTGATGGGCTGTGGTAGCGCCATCTTTTCCGGTTTTGACGGTCTCTCGGGTGCAGCCAATGCCTCGACCCTCGCAGTGGCTTTTGCCTTTGGTCTTTCAGTAGTGGGTATGGCCTATGCCATCGGCGGTATTTCGGGATGCCATATCAATCCGGCTATCACTCTCGGCGTGTGGGCCAATGGACGCATGAGTGGTAAAGAAGCTGCCGGTTACATGGTGTTCCAGTGTATCGGCGCCATCATCGCGTCGTTTGTGCTATGGGTGCTCGTTTCCACAGGAGATCACCTCGGAGGCACCACCACGGGAGCCAACTCGTATGCCGACGGTAATATGTGGCAGGCATTCATCGCCGAAGCGGTGTTCACCTTTATATTTGTTCTTGTGGTGCTCGGCTCTACCGACGACAAGAAGGGTGCCGGGGCGTTTGCAGGTCTGGCCATCGGTCTCACCCTCGTGCTTGTCCATATAGTATGTATTCCTGTCACCGGTACCTCTGTCAATCCGGCTCGTTCCATCGGCCCGGCTATCTTCTCGGCTATCAGTGGCGACTGCACTCCCATAAGCCAGCTTTGGCTGTTCATCGTTGCTCCTTTCCTCGGCGCTCTCGCGTCATCAGGTGTCTGGAATATCATAAAAGGACGATAACGGCATGAAGGACAATTCATCGGAGTTGTTTCCGATAGTCGACGAGGAGGGTAATGTGATTGGACGTGCTTCCAGAGGCGAATGCCACGGAGGCTCCATGCTGCTTCACCCTGTGGTGCATCTCCACGTGTTTGACCGCGAGGGGCGGCTGTATCTGCAGAAACGGCCCTTGTGGAAAGATATCCAGCCCGGACGTTGGGACACAGCCGTGGGCGGACACATAGACCTCGGAGAGGATGTGTTGACTGCTCTTCGCCGGGAAGCCCGAGAGGAGCTTGGCCTCGAGCAGTTTGATCCGGAACCTCTTGCACGCTATGTGTTTCAGTCTACCCGTGAGCGAGAGCTCGTGAACAGTTTCCGCACTGTGACCGACATCTCTCCTTCGCCTTCCGATGAGGTTGATGAGGGGCGCTTCTGGACTCTCGATGAAATCCGTGCATCCCTTGGCTCCGATATTTTCACCCCGAACTTTGCCGACGAGTTTGTACGTCTCTTCGGAGAATAGAATATAATACAATCTCCCCCCACTTCACTATACAGCAAAGTGGGGGGAGATTGTATTATATTGTATTATTATGTGGGTTACTTATAGTACAAGTCGATTGCGGGTGTTTCGGTGAGATAGGCCGGCATACACATTCCTGTACGTGAGCCTATAAACGTTGGATCGGAAATATAGAAATATGCTCCCTGGTGTTCGTAAGCGTCGCCTGTGATGGGTGTGGTGAGTTTGACCGACGCGCTCTCATGCCCGGGATAATTGATGAGATGATTTTCCAGACCGAGAACATTCCACAGAAGGTAGGTGTAGAAAATGGCACGGTCCTCGCAGTCACATTTGGGATAGAAGAGTGTCTCTTCAAAGAAATACGGTTTCTCAAACCCGTGATAATCTCCGTCGGTGGCATATTCGAACGCCTCTTGTACGAACTTTAGAAGTGTGTCGACAGCCTCTCGTTCATCTTTTCCCTCGAGCTGTGTCTTAAGCTGTGAGACTATCTGGTCTCTCACATCGGGACACACGCTGGAGCGGGCGAAATCTGCTGTTGGCATCTGGGGATAACGGTAGAGCACCGGGAATATGGCAGAATTAATCTCACCGCTCACAGTTAGCCCTGCCGCCGACAGTGTGAAACTATGAGGAGTGTAGGGCAGACTGAGAGTGTTCAGACGTAAATCCATGTCGGTGCCTGGATTGTTATTGCCCGGAAGCTGACAGGTTGATATGGTGGCGTTACGGCTGTCCGACGGATCAGAGTCTTCGGTCCCGAACACGTAGTATTTCTTTCCGTCTATACGGATAAACATTTTGGCGAATACCTGTTGTCGACATGGCACCAGAAGTAACGGCCGCCCATGGGCATTGAGGCCGAGGCGCACTCCGTAGCCCATATTTGCCAGGATGAAGTGCTTGAGCGAAGTGCGAGAAGAAATATCGGCACCTGCATAGCGGGCATCGATGTATGAGGAGATCAGACGATATTTGAGATAATCGTTCAAGCCCCATTCGGAAGCCTTTTTCTCCACTTCTCCCATAAGCACACGTACTTCAGTGTCTTTGGCAAGCTGGCGCCACTGTGATGCATAGTCAGAGGTCTGAGATAAACGCATAGCTATCTTCACATCTGTGTCGGGCATTGAGACCGGAGTCTCGTAGAACAGAAATTCGAAGTCTCCTCTTGGTTTGGTGGTAACCAATGTGGGTACTGTCGGAATGGTTGGTTGCGGCGCAGTCTGCTTCTGCGGTTCTATTTCCTTTTCGGCAGGGGCTTCAGGTAGAGGAACTGACGGAAGGGGATGGGCCGACGGTGTTGCATTTCCAGGCTCTGCTTTAGGAGCTGAGCGCGGTTTGGGACGGGAATCAGCCTCTTCTCCTTTGAATTGTTCGTAGTTGACCCACACACCGTCGAGAAACTTGTCGTATCGGTCAAGAATCTCCTTTCGGAATGAGTTGTAATCGTCATGTAGCCCCTTCCTGAATTCCTCAAACGACTGTCGTGGTCGCTGAGGCTGTCCTTTGGGTTGCTCCCGGGCTGCAAGAGGAAGGACGGTGAGCACGAGAGTGGCTGTAAGGAGAATGCTGTTTTTCATGTCGGGGAAATGGATTGTTTGTCGAAACTTTATGTATGGCGAACTTGGTCTATTTCTCGCCACGGACAAAGGCTGAGATGCGTTCGGCCTGACGCTGCGCAGCCTCGCTCTCCTTGAGGGCGTTGTCGAGTGAACGCAGACGGGCTTTGGTGGCGGAACTTTCGTTGAGGATGAAGAATGATTGCACTTCGTAGTTGCCGTCGCCGTTCTCGCGAATGATTGAGAAGCTCTCGGTCAGTTCTCCCTTTATGTCCTTCTGTACTTCACGCTCGAAGGCACTGTAGAAATGTTCGAATTCGGCCTCGCTCATTGCTCCATTAGCGGTTACGTCGGTGAGCATACGTCCGCGCATCTCGCTATATTCCTGCACGTAGGAGATAGCGGCGTTGGTAGAGGCCATCTGTTTGCCTGTGTTTTTAGATTTTACACTTGTGGCTATTCCCACCACTTCGCGGGCGTCATCGCCGCCGAGGTCGAGCTTCTCGTAGTGGCGCATTAGCATGGTTTCGAGAGTGCGGGTAGAGCCGAGTACTTTCCAGCCCTCTTTTTCGAGCTGTTTTAGCACCTTCTTACTTTCCTTACGATTTTCTTTCACACGTTCTTTACGCTCTTTTTCAGCACGTTTTGCTGCTTTTTTGTCGGTGTTGTCGGCCATGACGGCAGCCGGTAGGCACAGGCACACAGTCAATAACAGGAAGATGATTTTTTTCATAACGGTAGGTTTTTAGTGTAATACTGGTTATTCGTTGGCAATTTCGATATTTATTATCTTCACTCCCATACGTGGGTCGTTGCGTCGCGCCCGGGCAAGCCAGCGCGAGAAGTCTTCGCGATTCAGAGAGCGTGGTGCATCCATTGATGCACCAGCCATATCGAGAGTACGGGAGTAGGGTTTCGGTGAGAATATGATGTATAGAGAATTACGTTCCAGTCCATCCGAGGTCATGATGAGTTCGTCGACAACACCGTGTTCGCGGTCAGCAAGTTCTGTGGAGAAAAACACGTAAGCGCGTCCGCGTTTGATTTTCACGTCCTCTCCGGCTGTCTCTTGGTAAGGTAGTAATGAATACACGGTCTCCTTGTCGTCGGCAAGATAGCAGGCTACATATCCGTCCACCGGAGCACGGAAGTAGAGATACATATCATCGCCCGAACGGAATCTGGTGTCTGAGTGGCGGCGCTCTGTACCGTTTCGGAGCACCAGGGCTTCAAACTCCACTGCCTCGTTGGAGATGGCGCGGGCTGTTCCGCTGATTTTACAACGGACCACATAGCAGCCGTCGGTGTCGAGGCTGTATTCAAAATGGGGCTCCCCTTCGTCAGCAATCCATTCCCCCTTCACTGAGGTGAGACTCAGTGAAGAGAAGTAGGTTGACTGGTCGCGGTCGTCCATGGTTTCACGCTGGTATGTGTCCTGACTCACTATTGTGCCGAATTCTGTCGCGAGTGCTTGCACTCTGGCTCCCTGCAGAGCTTGCAGGCGACATTGTTCACGACTTTCATTTTTGTCACCGTAGTATGTGAACTCTCCGTGGAGTTTCTTCACCCCCGATTCTGCGGAAGCGGTGACGGCACTTATGAGTAGCAGGAGAAGACTGAGAATCCTGTCTATGTGTGGTCTTTTCATCATAACTTGTATCAGTCGGCAAGTTTTTTCTTGTGCCAGGATGAGGCGAGGTCTCCTGAGGTGGACACCTGCGGAGTCTGAGGCTTGGAGTTGATTATAGACGACTGTCGGCGCACATTGTCGGTGACATAGTCTGTGAGTTCTTTAAGTGTGGCATTTCCTTTGCTTTCCTGTAGTTTCTTGAGTAGGAAGTATGTGAACAGACCATGGTTTTTCTCTTTGTAGGGTAGGGCAGTTTCCTGGGCTGATGCTGCCGTGAGCGAGAACATATTGCCCTTCGGCGATGCATCCTTGTGCTTGATAGCTACACCACGGGTTTTGTTGAGCATTGAGCCGTCGCGCTGTGCGCCACTGAAGCAGGCATCCATGAACACCATTACCGACTTGGCTCCGAGCGAGGAGAGATCGGCATATAGTTTATCGACGGCCATGCAGGTCTCCGGTACAAGAGCGTCGCCGTCGGTGGGCAATAGCAGAGCGTTTTTGGTGGCATCGTCGGGCAGACCGTGTCCGGCATAGTAGAATATCACATCGGCATTACCGTTGACTGCATTGACTATATTGCGGATGTCGGCCATAGCGCGTCTCATCTGCCCATGGGTGGCATCACGGTAGATGCGTATGTTCTCCTTTGGTAGTCCGAGGGTGAGATTACAGTAGCGGCTGAAGGCTTCACCGTCATTGAGTGCCGACTCTACATCGGGCACTGTGGCATATTTTTCGTTGGCTATGATTACCGCAAATGTCGATGGAGACTTTCGTCCGGTAACTGGGATGTTGCGGTCAACATCGCTTTGGGCGGTTATAACTCTCTCTTCGTCCTTGACTCCGGGGGTGCGTTTGTTATCTGTATCTGTGTCGATTGATTTGTTGGCATCGGCAAGGATCCTGTTGAAGTCTACTCTTATTGTGGTGCGGGCATACTCTTTGCTTTTCGAATTGTCAAAGGTATAACTCTTGCCGTAGGATGTGACGAAGGTAATTCCGGCTATGTAGACCTGGTCGTCGTTGATGTAGTAGGATGGGTTGTGTATTTTCACCGACTCCCAGTTGGCCTTGAATATTTCAGCTTCTCCATTTGCCAGCGGCACAGGGAGGAATATGGGACCGAAGTTCGACTCTATGAGATAACATTCTGACCCCGTGTCGTAGGGCTTGAGTTTGAAGTCGGACGGACGAAGACGTCGAGTGTAGAGAGTTAGATATTCCTTCTCGGCATCTTTGATCAGACGGTCGTATTCACTACGGATGGTGAGGTCGTTTACACGTGATGAATATACGTCGTCTTTCTCGAACTCTCCTTTGCCCACCCACTTGGATAGGCGTTTCTCCACGTAGCTTTTTGCGAAGTCAGAATAGATGGGCACTTCGCCTCCGACTGCCTTGTTCTTTGTATCCTGGGCAAGGAAGTTGGGCTTATTGGCCTCGTTATAAGTCACCTCTGACGGTAGGTCCTTCTCTTCAACTGGGGCTTGTCCGAGAGCTTTGATGCGCACGTTTGTGGCTTCAAATTTGTCTTTGTTGCCTATGCATCCGTAGCTCACGGCGAGAGCCTTGAGATACTTCATGTTAACAGGATCATTGGCGAGAACCTCTTCAAGTTTCAAGGTGGCTGCGTCGAAATATGAGTCGCACTGGCGGCGGTATTTCTTCTGTTCTTTCTCGTCGGCTTCGAATATAATCTTGTTGTAGAAGTTGACACCGAGGTTGTAGTAGCACAGAGCCATGCGCTTGGCGATGTTTAGATTATTGGGTTTAAGCTCGTCAAGGATAGAGTAGCTCTGGAGTGCCTGCTGATATTCGTGCCGGTCCTCTTGGAGCTTTGCCTGAATCATGATCAGCTGTTCGTCTCCCGGACGGAAGTACATTGCTTTGTCAAGAAATCCTTGAAGCATCTCGGCTCGCCCGCCGTCCATACATGACTGCATGGCAATGAGCAGGAAGTTATAGTTGGCCGGATATTTGTCGATAGCTTCAGTCATGGCTGAGATGGCCTTGGAATATTCTCCAGTGTTCATACAGGCCTGTCCCAGGAACAAGTATATCTGTTCGCGCGAGCGATCTTCTCCTGTTGCCAGATATTCATCGAAGTATTTTATAGCCTTTGCATATTCCTTGGCATTATAGGCCGACGAGGCCGCGCAGTAGACTATCGGAGGGTAGGTCCCGTTGTTGTCGGGGAAGGTTTCTCCCTCGAAGGCCTTCATTAGACGTGTGTCCACTACGGCGCGGGCATAGGAGTTCATTCTTTCGTTGTCTCCCGTTCCGGAGTAGTAAAATGCCCCTTCCAGAAGATCGCGGTTTATATCTCTGAGGATATTTTTGCAGCGGTCCTGTTCGGAGGCGTCACCCTCGGCGAGTTCATATCCTTTTACGGCTGCTTCGTAGCAGTTCATAGCGGTAGGATAGATGGAGTTTTCTCCTTCACCCTCCATTTTCTGCCATTTCAGATGCTTGTATAGAGTGGATGCACGGTCGACTGTGGCGAGCATATCGGCACGGCGCAGTGAGTCGGAGTTGACGAGCTGGCCGGTATTCATCATGTCACCGGCCGGTGAGAGCAGTCCGCCCCCCATTGGCTCGGTCGAGTCGAAGAGGGTGGCCTGTGACTCGTCGGCGGAATCGGTGCCAAGGACTATCTGTGCCATGGCACCTCCGCAGGCGAGGAGTGAGAATAAGATTATCGGTAATGTTATGTTGCTTTTTTTCATATTTCGTATGAATAGTTAGAAGGCGTCCACGAAGGTAAACTCCGTGGTGATGCGGCGGAATTGTCCTCCTTTCTCCTCGGCCACGTCGATAAAGAAGTCGTGGGTTGTATCCATGTCCGAGAGGTTGGCTACATTCTTTTCAAGATAGTGCTTGACACCGATGGCTCTCATGAAGGCAAGCTGCTCGTTTTGTTTTATACCGTCGGCTGTATTGACACTGATACTGGTGAGCTGGCTGTTTTTGTAGACGGGTTCGTTGTCAAAATCTCCGTAGGTGCCGTCATAAGGGATACCTCGTACGATGGGTGCTGCATCGGCTGTGCCGTATATCTTCATCCTCAGCTGTTTGCCGGCCTTGATATACTGTGAGAAGTCGTTTTCAAAAGCTTCTTTGACAATAGACAGCATTGAGGATGCGGCTCCTGATTCGGTCACATGGTATTTGCCTGGTGCAAAGTCTTCGGCCACAGAGAAGTCGGGATCGACTTCGTAGGAGAATTTAACTATATAATTGAGTATCTTGTCGCCGTTGGCGTTGTAGGCGGCCTCTACGCGTGAGTCCACGGTGATGTTGGTATGGTCGGATATGACATTGCGTTTCTTCGCCTCCTCATACACTTTTTGGCGTATCTCCTGGAGTTTCATTTCTTCCATCTGTTGCTGCTGTATAATCTCCAGTGACACCACATTATCATCGCCGTCCATGAAATTCAGAGGAATTCGGTCAAGGTTGTCGTAGATATAGGTCTGTCCATTTTCCGAGTTGTAGACTTTGGCGTAGATTAGCTCGAAGTTGTCATCAGCCATGACACCGTACTTTGCATCACTGAATTTCAGTGAGTTTGCGGTCTTGAACGATGCAAGTTCGGCTTCCGGCACAGGCAGTCCGATTGATGGCATATTGTCAAAGTCGATAGCAAGTATACCGTTGCCTCGGTCATACTTGCCGAGAGCGATCTGTGCTGCGGCCACAGGGTCGCCTGCGAGGTTGGTGGATATCTCTTCCTCGAATAGTTTGCGCATTTTGGCTCGCGACTCGTCGGTGACGCGTTCGCGGTATGCTTCCATACTCTCGCCGGGCATCATCTTGAGCCATTCGTTCATTTTCTCGTTTACCTGGTCGGATATGAGTTTGCCGTAGTATGGTTCGAGTTTTGTCATACGTCTGGCGTTCACGCTTTTGTTGGATGTGAAAGCCATAATTGTATTGTTACGCGAATCGTTGATGAAAGTGAGATATGTAATATCGCCCTCGTCGATTTTCACGAAGTCGATGTCGCTGGGCTTCACGAGATTGATTACCGCGATTATTTCTGGTGACGTTGCCACGGATATATACTTACCGTCGAGGTTATAGTCACAAGATATGCCTTGGCCAAGGTCATCGAAGGTTTTCTTAACCACAAAATTGCGGGTGTCGTATATGCTCAGCACTCCGTCGGCTGTGAGTACTGCCAGCTCGGTGCTCTCACGGTTGAATGTCATTGAGTTCACCTTCACACCGAAGTCCCATTCTTTTCTCACTTTCTTGTCGGCATAGTTGATAACGGCTACGCGTGAACTGTCTGATACGGCCAGGAAATAAGCATTGCCGCTGAATGTCATGTCGTGTGCTTCGAATGGAAGGTCCATCCGGTCGATTACTTCATATTTTTTTGGTTCGATGATGTTTAGTACCGTGCCGGATGCAATCACGATATTTCTGGCGTCTGGAGTGAATGATGCCGCGGTGGGGTTGCCGATCTTTTTGTTTTTGAATTTGTGGATTTCATGGTCCACTTCTTTGAAGTCATAGACCACGGCCTGGTTTTCTTTTTTTCCTTTGAGCACTGTCACGTAGTAGGCTGAGGTGGGAGCCAGTTCCACGTGCTTGATGCTTTTATTCTTGTCAACGTTGAAATATGGTCTGCCCTGTACGGCTGCCACATTATTGTCGAATACAGAGAAGAACGCACTTGAGTACTTAAGCAGTTTCTTGGGTGTCTGTTTTTGCGGGAAAGCATAGTTCAGTTTGGGCTGTGGCGTCTCGTGGATGGACGCATCGTCGGCCATTGCCTGGGCGGTCGATGCAACGACTGTACCGATCAGGATGGCCATGGTGCCAAGTTTTTTGGATAGGTAGTGCATAGCTATGTGATAAATTGTTGTTTATTTCTAAAGTCAGGATAAGACAGGAGAGAAAAAGACGAGAGAATGGTTGCCGATGATTTCAGTCGAGGGCGTGGATATAGACCGGAAGGTCCTTTGTCACCGCCGGCGCCGGGGTAGTGGTTGTGTTGCTCATCATTTCTTCGATATCTTTCAGAAGGCCGTTGAGGTTAAATGGCACTGGTGTCATTAGCACAATATGCCTGCATCCTTCCTCCAGACCGGAGAACTGTTCGCGAGAGATGCTTTGGTTGGTAGCCAGCATATAGTTGCCTATTGGCTGACCCAGTTCCGACACTTCCACCTGAAAACCGTCAGGCTTGATTTTCAGCACATTGAAATACACCGGATAGCCATATTCACTTGTCATTGAGAACTTTATTCCACCGTTGTCATTAGAACCTCCTGTGAGACTGACCGGCATCATTGTTCGCGGAGTATAGTTGTTGTTGCGGATAGCGTTTAACAGGCATTCGCATATATTTTCCTGCGTGATACCCATTGCTGCCACAGCTGGGTCGAGGGCCGTGAGGGAGCGTGTCACCATACCGGTTTCACGTATGACAGTCTGCTTTTTTCTGCCTCCGGTCACATCGTTCATATTGTCGTGTATGGATTGCGCATTGTCTGTCGCCTGCTTTTCGGCTTTGATCATCAGTTGGGTTACGGCCATACGTCCGGTAGTAGTTGATCGGAAAATCTGGCTGCTTCGTGTGTTGAGTAGTTCCATGAATCCTCCCTGCGGTATATTGATGACATCCGCTCCTGTCAGATCCATTTTTTTGCTCACCGGTAGTGATTTTTCACCCTTTTCGAGTGTCACTTTTCCACTGAAGTCATATACCTGGTATTGTGCCGACATTTTGAATGATATAGTGGCAATTAGGCTGATTATGAGTAAAAGTCGTTTCATTCGATTTTCGATAGATTGTTTAGTCGGGTTAATTTGTTGTATCTATTAAGTCTCAGTGTGTGTTGGAGTATTGTCATCTTATGGCCGGGAATCTCAGCTTTCTCAGCTTTAATCCTGTGATTTTATCTCTTATCCATACGGTGCATCCTTCCGCCCCTGTCCAGAAGTCATTGGCCAATAGTCCGAAAGTAATCATTAGAAGTGAGTAGGAGAAGTTGGCGATAATGTTGTAATTGATGAACAGCTCATATCCGTAGCGGATGGTTACGTATAGCAGCAGTAGCTGGAACACTCTCATGGTCATTGACTTGATTTTGGTCGGAATGAACATACTGAGAGCTATCACAGTGAAGCATGACAAGAATGCTATGGCCCAGTTCCACCATTGCCCCAGTTTGTAGAAATAAGTTTCTGAAAGAATTGTCGACAAAGTATGTGCGTGAATCATTACACCGGTCATTGCAGATTTCACGGGGGTTGTGTGCATATCTTCCCTGTGGTTGAGCGATCCGAGGAGCACTATCTTCCCTGTGATTTGGTCGGCATTTTCAATAAGTTCGTCTGGATTGTAGATGTTATACGTGCGTGAGCAGAAGTTTATCACCTCTTCGCTGTTTCCACGCTCGTCAATAACTGTGGCAGACGAGGGAGACGCTATTCTGGCGATGGCGAGAGCAAATGAATCGATTGTATCGGTTACGCCCGGGAAATATGGTCGGAATTCACGGATGGTACGGTCGCCTTCTGTGGTGGGGAAATTGGTGGCTCCGACTGCTGTGCCGGTGCTGATACTGTCCATGAGGAAAGATTGTAGATCGTAGGTGTACATATCTTGATGGTCGGTATCTGGTTTGACGGACACAGCCATAACAATGTTTGGGCATGAGCGGAGGGCATTGATGATGCGCGAGTCATCTTCGCGTGGCTCTGCGAAAAGCACGTCGACACCCACTGCTTTGGGTGAGCAGAATGACAGTGTCTCTATCACTTCCGCTATACCATCGCGGTCAAGATCGCCGATATCAACAATCACTACGTCTCGGTCAAGGGTGCGCACAGCGCGCTTGTCGGCAACATGGCAATAGAAGTCATTGATGGTGAAATCACCGCGGTCTGGCGAGGATATCATGGTCGCAGCAGAGAAGGTGAGAGGTGACAGGAGTATCTGCGACAAAACGAAAGCCAGAGATGTAATTCCCAAAGCTTTCAGGTATTTCTTATGCCTGTCGCGCAATTTCATGGCGGTAAGTGATAGGTAAAGTGCGGATAGTAAAAAGTGCTAAAAAGGTGCTACTTTGTTATCTCGGTCAAAGCTGCATTCTGCATATTTCTGGCAAAGATATGCAAATAATATTAAATTTACAAATTGTTGATAGTAAATCAACCGTAGCTGTGTGAGAGAAATTGGTTGTAATGGCGTTTCGAGTAGGCTGTGAGACAAGGCATAGGTGAGTTCAGCCTGTCGGATGATGCATGATTTCCGATTCAATATTTTTTTGATTAAAAAATTTGAAAATTCAAGAAAAAGTTTTTACATTTGCCACCGAAATGACCGAGAGTCATTTTGCTACTTCCTAAAAGAGCCTATCAGAGGGTATTGACAGGAACCATTGTAGAGACACAATTACATACCGCCCCGCAGAGAGCGAGACCACCTACGCTGCCAACATTCTTTCCGCTGACCCCTAAACCCGAATCGACTTTTCGTCTCTCCCCACTCACGTCTGCGGTCGGTCATGACCGACCCTGCCTACGTCTACGCCGTAGGCATAGTATGTATGCACCTCCCTTGCCTTCCTCAGTTTGCCATGAAAAAGCCACTGCGCTTCGTCCTCCTAACGCTCCAGGAACTTAACGGCGCATGGTAAAAAAGCTGTGTTTAAGCGTAGATGTTGCATAGACGGAAGAT
>CAJUGS010000014.1 GCA_910586305.1 uncultured Duncaniella sp. | reverse complement strand
AGGGTTTGTTATGCCCATTAATGTTTAATTTGGTTTAAATTCAAACATACTCTAAAACTCCGTTTTTAAGGATGTCTGTTTGTAATCATTGTTTTTATCCCTCATCTTTGTATTGCTTTTACAAACGGCATGGGCTCGAGTAGCCCATACAGTCCTAACGATTCTACATACATAAGTCATTCTTGAGTTTTACGCTAATGGCTGTCGACGCCCGGGCATATTGCCCCGGAATATCAACCATACAATAATCGACATAAAAAGCACAGACTCTCTTCTCTCAGCAAGGCGATGACAGACGGTAAAATAATCGCCTCGCCGGTCTCTTTGTTAGAGACGGACGAAGCGGTATAAGACTGATTTTAGGAGATGGCCATATGGCCGTCTCCTTTCTTTTTATGGCCTCACCGTCGGGCAAAGCCGGATATATCAATGATTGAGTGGATTCTCGTAGATCATACGTGCCGACTCGCGATAAAGATCGCCGAGTCGATGGAGAAGTTCTTTGGTTTTCATTGTCGTAAACAGTTTAGTGAGGGATTAGACATTAGCTTTTACAACACTAAACAACAGACACTCCCGATATGTTCAAAAACATACTTCCATAACACACTTTTGGCTCTCATCCACGGATATTCTTCACTTTGTCTACCGAGCGCGGAAGCTCGTCGGGATAGTGAGTGACAAATATAAGTGTCGTTCCTCTATTGTCGAGAAGAGTGTCGATCACTCTTCGAAGAAGCTCCTTGCGGTGGGCATCCAGACCTTGAAAAGGCTCATCGAGCACCAAGAGTGCAGGCTGCCTCACAAACGCCCTGGCAAGAAGCACCATGCGCTGTTCGCCCGACGATAGGTCTCTGAAACGTCGTCCGGCAAGATGGTCGATTTCAAGCAGCTTCATCCATTGTCCGGCCACCGACAGTTCCGCCTCCGTAGGACGGCCATATCGTTTTAAAATCGGACGCATACCCTCCACGATAATCCCCTCGACAGTGAGAGGCGACGTGAAATAGAGCTGCATCTCGGGGCATACATAGCCTATATTGTCCTTTATGTCCCAGAGAGTCTCCCCGCTACCGCGCCTACGGTCGAAAATATGCACACAGTTGGAAAACGCCTGTGGATTATCGCCACACACTATACTTAGCAGTAGTGATTTTCCACTTCCGTTAGGGCCGGTGAGCATCCAGCGTTCGCCACGTCTCACCACCCAGTCGAATCCACTCAACACAGTGCGGTCACCATATCGGAGTACCCCCTGCGAAATAGAGAAAGCCACCTCGTGGTGAGGAATCTCGGCCACGGCCACGGGAAGCTCAGGAATCTCTCCCGGCCACCGGCACGTCTCCTCGCTGAGTTTCGAGACAGCCTCACGGCCGAATATTTGTCCGACAACGGCGCAATCAGTCAGAGATATCACCGAATCCGCATATGACGGTATCTCCGCATTGTCACACAGCAACATCACTATCGACATTCCGCCGGCCTTGAGACGCTGCAGTGCCAGGTCAAGCTCGCCACGCGACGGCGCGTCAAGACCTATATATGGATTGTCGAGCACAAGAATGTCGGGCGACGACATAAGCGCATTTATCACCAGCAGCTTGCGCAACTCCCCGCTCGACAGGAAATTGATCTTTTTCCCGGCCACGTCATCCAGAGCCAGCGCGCCACATAGCTCATCCCAGCGCTTATCGTCAAGCCTTGAGCCCATAATCTCGCCCACAGTGGGGACAAACTCGTTTTCCGATGACTCCAACCGCTGGTCGAACCTCAAGACATCCACACCCGTGAAAGAATGTATATCCGTAAATTTAAGCATCTTCACCGTCATTCCATCGCGACTGAAACGCAGACGGTTGCCAAACGCATACCGGCCTTTCTCAATGATAGTGCCGAGCGTGGTTTTTCCGGCACCGTTGGGGCCGGCCACAACCGTCACACCTTCCACTATGCCGCAACCCTCGACCGAGCGGATAGTGACATTTCCATACCGCAATACGGGCGAAACAAACTCAATGATGCATGGTGTCATACCTATTGTAACAATCTTTTTAAATTTTTACACAAAGGTAAACAATCCGCCCACAAAACCAAAGAAAATAGAATTGCAAAAAATGAAAAAAAACATTACCTTTGCGTGGTACAATTCTATTATCGAAGTCAACCCTAAACAATAATTATATAACAATGGTAAGTTATAAGGAATTAGGCCTCGTGAACACCAAAGAGATGTTTGCCAAGGCTATCAAAGGCGGTTATGCCGTGCCCGCGTTCAACTTCAACAACATGGAGCAGCTCCAGGCCATCATCAAGGCCGCAGCCGACGAGAAGTCACCCGTCATCCTCCAGGTATCGAAGGGCGCTCGCAACTACGCCAACCCCATCCTTCTCCGCTATATGGCCCAGGGCGCAGTAGACTACGCCAAGAGCCTCGGCTGGGAGCATCCCGAAATCGTGCTTCACCTCGACCACGGTGACAGCTTCGAGCTCTGCAAGGACTGCATCGAGCACGGCTTCTCCTCTGTCATGATCGACGGTTCACACCTCCCCTACGAGGAGAATGTGGCTCTCACCAAGCAGGTATGCGACTACGCACATCAGTATGACGTGACCGTAGAGGGCGAACTCGGCGTTCTCGCCGGTGTGGAAGACGAGGTTTCATCCGACCACCACACCTACACCGACCCCGAGGAAGTAATCGACTTCGCCACCCGCACAGGCGTTGACTCCCTCGCCATCTCCATCGGTACAAGCCACGGTGCCTACAAGTTCAAGCCCGAACAGTGCACCCTCGATCCGAAGACTGGCCGTCTCGTTCCTCCCCCTCTGGCCTTCGACGTTCTCGAGGCTGTACAGAACAAGCTCCCCAACCTCCCCATCGTACTCCACGGATCTTCTTCCGTTCCCCAGGACGAGGTTGACACCATCAACAAATTTGGCGGCAAGCTCCCCGACGCTATCGGTATTCCTGAAGAAGAGCTCCGCAAAGCTGCAAAGATGGATGTCTGCAAGATCAACATCGACTCTGACAGCCGTCTCGCCATGACAGCAGCCGTTCGTCAGGTTCTCGCTGAGAAGCCCGCCGAATTCGACCCCCGCAAATACCTCGGTCCGGCCCGCGATAACATGGAGAAGCTTTACAAGCACAAGATTGTAGCCGTTCTCGGCTCTGCAGGAAAGGCCGAATAATCACGGCTCCGTAACCGCTACAAAAATCACACCCCCGCGATACAGTCGGCATCATATAGCGACTCATCGCGGGGGTGTCTGTATATCTACCTTTTAACCCATCGCCATCTACCTACGCCAGAACGAAGGCAACAGCAGCACGAGATAGGTGAAGAGTTCGAGACGTCCGGCGAGCATCACCACCGTCAGCACCCATTTCACTGCATAGGGCAGCGATGCATACGACCCCTCGACACCAGTCGCACCATAACCCAGACCATTACACCCGATGCACGAACAAACCATGAAAAGCGAATCTACAAGGGTATAGCCAAACATCGTGACTACCCCTGTGAATACGACTATGGAAAGAAGATAGAGAGTCACGAAAGCCATGATACGCGCCACAAGCTGTCCGCTCAGAGCACTGCCGTTAAGATGAACCACATAGGCACGCTTCGGAAACACGGTACGTCTTATCTCATTAAGACAGTGGCTTCTCAGCACCATGAAACGGTCAACCTTGATGCCACCAGAGGTCGAACCGGTGCAGGCACCGCATATCATGAGCAGAATGGTCAGAAAGAGAGCGAACTCACCCCACCCTTCAGCCTCACTGATGGAGAAACCGGTAGATGTAATGGCCGATACGACATGAAACATCGGATAAACCACCATATGGTCCACACTGTCGGCCTCGCCACGCATCAGAGCCGACACAAGCAGCAGAAAATAAGCCGAGACTGTGACAAGACAGAAACATCTGAACACCGAGTTACGGAGAATGCGGCCCACTCCCTCGCGCACCGCGGCATACATCATCATGAAATTCAATCCGGCAACAAACATCACCAGTGTCAGCACAACCAATACATAGTCTGAATGCCAATAACCCACTCCTGCATTGCGTGTGGTGAAGCCACCTGTAGCAACAGCTGCAAACGTCTGACACACACTGTCAAACAGATTCATCGGTCCGGCCCACAGGAGCAAAACCGAGACAACGGTCAATACCGAATAGACACCCCACACCGACAACGCAGTCTGCCTGATGCGGGGATGCAACTTGTCGTGAGTGATGCCCGTAGCCTCTGCCTGGAACATGGAGATACCAGACGCCTTGTTGAGCTCGGGAAGCACGGCAAGCATGAAAAGAATTATGCCAAGACCGCCTATCCACTGTGTAAACGCGCGCCAGAAGAGTATCCCGTGGCTCTGCGCCTCAACATCGACTATCATGCTCGCTCCGGTGGTGGTGAGTCCCGAAATCACTTCGAACACAGCATCGGTGAAGCCCAGTGGCTCACGACTGAGCATGAAAGGTATCACACCGAACAATGCGAACACCACCCAGATGAGTGACGTGATGATGAATCCCTCGCGACTTCGTATAGTGGCCGGAGTACGACGTGTCAGCAACTCGGCCATACCGCCCGTAATCGTGGCAGCCACCGCCGCTACGGCAAATCCGAACCATTCGGACTCACCATAGACCAGGCACACAGCAAGAGGAACAAGCAAGAGCATTGCTTCGACAAGCACCAGCCTGCCCATGATTCTCACAACCGAACTTATTTTAACGGAATGTGCCATGATCTATCTGAAATAACGTGTCACTTTATTCAAAGCCCCCGGAGCATAGAACACCAGCACATGATCGCCCGGAGCGATAATCGTACGTCCTTCCACAAGCATACCGGTGTGGTTGCGTATGATGCCGGCCACAGTGAAATCTCTCGGCAGTCCCAGTTCGGCCACAGGCGCCGAAGTGATGCGTGCTCCCTCTCGGGCTACAATCTCTGTAAGCTCCACAGCGCCGAGCGACATACACTGGGCCGTGGACACATCACTGTCGAGAAGCACACTGAGTATCTTGCCAGCGTTGAGCAGCTTCTTGTTGACAATCTTATCGATAGCAAGACTTTCCGCCTCAGGCATATACTGTAGTTCCTCGATGCGGGCCACAGTCTTTCTCACACCATGCTCGCGGGCCACCATGCACGACACTATATTGGTCTCGGAACTTCCGGTGAGAGCAAGAAACATATCACACTTCTCTATCCCCTCTTCCTTAAGCGTCGATATATCGTTGGCGCGGGCATTGACCGCCACAACATCAGGAAACCTCGACGCTATCACATTGCATCTGTCGCGGTCGGGATCAATCACCGTCACATTATACCTTCGGGCAATGAGCTCAAGCACATTCTCAGTCACCCTTCCGGCGCCGGAAATCATGATGCGCTTTACCACAGCCGGATTTCGGCCACACAAAGGAGCTATTGCGTTGCAGTCGGTCGGGAGTACAGAGAAGTATATGGTGTCACCCTCGAGAAGACGGTCGTCGCCACGCGGTATCACAATAGTGTCGCCACGCTTAATAGCCGCCACATGGAACCGGCGTGGATTGCTGGGCACCTCGCGTAGGAGCCTGCCACACATCGAGCCTCCGGGGTTCATTCTCACACCCGTCACCATCAGCGCCCCGCCATGGAGCTCAATCCAGTCGTTCACCCAGTTGTGTTCGATGAAATGCTTTATCTCCACTGCCGCAAGCTTCTCGGGATAGATGGTGAAGTCGATACCGAGACGGCTGAACAGACTCTTGTCAGTCTCGGAATCCAACTCCGGGTTGTCCACCCTCGCCACACATCGGCGTGTACCACAGTCCTTGGCAATCTCGCAAGCAAGGATATTGACAGTCTCGTCGGGTGTAACGGCCACAAACAGGTCGGCTCTGTCTGCTCCACAACGGAGCAGATTGGCTCTCGAAATGGCACTTCCCTCGAATGTTATGAAATTGCTCACCGCATCAAGCTCGGCCAAATGCTCGTTGTTATTGCCCATAAGCACCACATCCTGGCTCTCGATGGACAATGTCCGGGCTATATGTGACCCGGTCTCGCCGTCACCGGCAATTATAATCTTCATCTTATACCTCTTTTGTACCTGTTTACGTATTATTAACACGCGAATTGGTCTTTCGGCCCGCAAATTTAGACAATTTCCTCATAAAACGACAAAATACGTGCTTAAACTGACTTGCAACGCGACATTATCGCACCTTTCCATGCTCTTACCGACAGTATCTTTGCAAAAAACGCCACACCTCTCATGAAACTGCCCGCCTCAGAAAGAGCCTATCCCGACACCATCCGACGTGTAAAGTCAAACCTCGGCCAGCCACCATCTTCACATAAAATAATGCTTCCGTTCTTCCATTTACCAATGAAATTTGTTAACTTCGCAAAGTGAATGCACATACCGACACAACAGCACGGATGTCGTGGGCGAAGTTGGTGAGCGACAAAAGATTTGGTCTCGAACACTACCACGACTCGAAGCAGGGGGTCCGCAGCGACTTCCAGCGCGACTTCGACCGCCTCATTTTCTCCTCTCCGTTCCGACGGCTGCAAAACAAGACCCAGGTGTTCCCGCTCCCGGGGAGCATCTTCGTACACAATCGCCTCACCCATAGCCTTGAAGTAGCGTGTGTTGGACGCTCGCTTGCTACCGAGGCAGCTATCAGGCTGCGCGAAAACCATGCAGGTGAGAAATGGACCGCTTGTCTCGACAGCATCGGCGACATAGTGGCTGCCGGATGTCTGGCCCACGATCTCGGCAATCCGCCGTTTGGCCACTCGGGCGAGAAAGCCATAGCCACCTACTTCAGTGAAGGCGCCGGACGTCAACTGCGCGAGAAACTCACCGAAGCCCAGTGGCAGGACCTCACACATTTCGAAGGCAACGCCAACACCTTCCGTCTGCTCACCCATCGCTTCAACGGCCGCCGTCAGGGAGGATTTGCAATGACCTACTCCACCCTGGCTTCGATAGTGAAATATCCATTCGAGTCCTCACTGGCCGGAGAACACGGCAAATTCGGATTCTTCGACAGCGAGCGCGAAAGCTTCATACGCGTGGCCGACGAACTCGGCCTCCTGCCTCTCCACTCTCCGGCCGGCCTCATTCGATATGCGCGCCACCCGCTGGTCTACCTCGTGGAGGCTGCCGACGATATCTGCTACGAGATAATGGACATCGAGGATGCCCACAAACTCAAAATCCTTTCTACCGAAGAGGTGATACCACTTCTGCTCAGCTACTTCGACGAAGCCCGCCGAAACCACATAGAGAGAGTGATGGGCTACGTAGACGATGCCAACGAGAAGATTGCCTATCTGCGGTCGAGCATCGTCGGGCTACTCGTTGAAAAGTGTGCCGAAACATTCGTCAAACACGAGGAAGAGATTCTTGCAGGCACATTTCGAGGCGCGCTCATCAACCACATCCCGGAACGCGAACGCGAGGCCTACCGGCGATGCGAGGCACTTTCATGGAAAAAAATCTACAGTGACGGCGACGTGGTGGAGATTGAGCTTGCGGGCACACGCATCATCTCGTTTCTCATCGACGAGCTTGTCAAAGCCGTCAGCAACCCGGGGCTCAACTATTCCAAACTCCTTCTGGCCAAAGTGCCTCAGCAATACGAGATAGACTCTCCCACACTCTATGGTAAAATCCAGGCTGTGCTCGATCATATATCGGGCATGACCGACGTGTATGCTCTCGACCTATACCGTCGACTCAACGGTATGAGTCTGAAAATAAACAACTGATGAAAAAGCTATTATTTCTGCTCTCCCTGCTGCTGCCACTCATAGCACCGGCTATAACACTCGACGAAGTGCCCAATGTCCACGTCGCCGACCGCAACAGATATGTCTCAAATCCATCGGGCGTGTTGTCTCCGGCTACAGTCAGCACCCTCGACAACTACATCAAGTCTCTTTGGACCGACACTTCAGTGGAACTTGTCGTGGTGGCAGTTGACGAGGTCGACCCCGACTATACGCCCGATGAATTCGCCACAAAACTCTTCGAAAAATGGAAAATAGGCAAGGCCGACAAAGACAACGGCCTGCTTGTGCTTGTGTCGACAGACGACCGTGCAGCCATAATTCGCACAGGCTATGGAGTGGAGGGAGCAGTCCCCGACATTGTGGCCGGACGCATAATCCGAGACTTCATGCTTCCTAAATTCCGCGAAGGAGACTATGACGGAGGCATCACTGCAGGTGTGTCTCGACTTGGAGAAATAGTCCGTGACCCGAGCCTCGGTGACGAATTGAAATCCGACAGACCAAACGATGCCATACAGATCAATACACTCGATTCCGACACGCTGTTCCAAGCCGTTCTTGGACTCGCAGTACTCGTTGCCGCACTTGTCTTTGTCTTCTCTATAATCATATTGTTTTCAACGCGCAAACTCGATGACGTAGACCGTTGGAGAAGTCTCAGAAAATACAGGCTCGCCCTTGCCATCATAGCCTGTCTCACACTCGGTATGGGACTTCCGGCTTTTCTTATACTGTGGTGGAAGATGCGCAACATACGGCACAGAAAACACAAATGTCCCCACTGTGGCTCAGGTATGAAACTGATAGACGAGGAGCACGACAATGACTACCTCACACCGGCACAGGATATGGAGGAAAGACTCAATTCGGTGGACTACGACGTGTGGCACTGTCCCAAATGTCACCAGACTGATATATTCCCGTTTGTCAACGACAGCAGTTCCTACAAGGAATGTCCCAAATGCCACGCCCGCACTCTCGGCGTGACCGAACGACGCATCCTGCGCCAGGCCACCGCCCAATACGAGGGACAGGGTATGGACCGCCTTGTGTGTCGCAACTGCGGACACCACGACGACCGCTATTTCAAGATTCCCCGCAAGGAGAGCGATGCCGCGGCAGCGGCAGCACTCGGAGCCATCCTCGGTTCGGCCGGACGTGGCGGAGGTGGCGGAAGCTTTGGAGGAGGCTCGTTTGGAGGAGGTATGACAGGCGGAGGAGGAGCCAGCGGAAACTGGTAAAGACAACCATGATTAATTCCATAGCCGACCTCATATGCGGAGTGCCGCTCTTCATTCTTCTCATAGGGGGAGGACTCTTTCTGCTCCTCCGCTCGGGCCTCGTGTCACTCCGCTCCCTCCCCTCATCGCTCAGAGTACTGCGTGAGAAACAGAGTCGCGATTCCGGCTCACAGATTTCGTCAGTCCAGGCCCTTGCATCTGTTGTGGCCGCCACCGTGGGTATGGGCAATATAGCCGGCGTGGCTATAGCTCTCGTCATGGGTGGTCCGGGTGCAATATTCTGGATGTGGGTGAGTGCCATAGTCGGCATGGCAACAAAATACCACGAAGGATACCTCACTACGCGCTACAAGGCCACTCTGCCAGACGGGACCCCTGCCGGCGGAACAATGTATATTATTGAGAAAGGCCTCGGACAGCAGTGGCGGTGGCTCGCCATAACATTTGCTGTGGCGGGAATGTTCGGAACCCTCTGCATCATGAATGCCAACCAGCTCACAGAGGCTCTCACCACCACTCTTCCGCGTCCAGGATGGCTCGAAGATTTCTCGGTCAGCACCGGTCTGGGAGCCGACACTCTTTTCCGTCTTCTCATAGGAATAACCATCGCTCTTGTGGTGACGCTCGTCACCATCGGCGGCATCAGACGGATAGCCTCTGTGGCCTCATGGCTCGTTCCGGCCATGGTGGGGCTCTACTTCCTGCTTGTGCTATATATCATTGCCACACATATAACGGAAGTTCCCGGTGTATTCCGTTCAATATTTGCCGAAGCATTCAACCTGAGAGCAGGATGGGGCGCGCTCGTCGGCATTGCCGTCATCGGGGCGCGAAGAGCGGCCCTTGTCAACGATGCAGGAGTGGGAACTGCAACCATCATGCACGGAGCCTCCTCCAACACCAACCCGAGACGCGAGGCACTCATAGCCATGCTTGGACCAGGTATCGACTCGGGATTCGTATGTACGCTAACAGCTCTCTCACTATTACTGTGTGGAGATTTCGAAGCATCCGACAGCAGTATCAGAGGACTGTCGATAGCCATGGGGGCATTCGGAAAAGCCATTCCGTGGGGCGAATACCTGCTCATGGTCATAGTGCTGTGCTTTGCCCTCTCGTCGATGTTCAGTTACAGTTTCTACGGCACACGCTGCGCCTCCTACCTGTTTGGCGAGAAACACGGCCGCCACTACATCTGGGTATTCATAGCCACTCTCGTCATATTCGCCGTAATGCCGCTGGGAATGGCCGTAGGTTTCTGCGATCTGTTCTATGCCCTCATGGCTTTCCCCACCATGATAACCCTGCTACTGCTCAGAAAGCAGGTGAGATACAGTTGAAAGGAAGGCCACACTCCGGGAAACGGAAGTATGGCCTTCTGAAATGGTTTTATATAGGTCAAGTTTTTACACCAGATGCCCCACAAGCTCCTCACGGTCACCGGGGAGAAGGTCGACCACAGGAATCTCGATCATAGTGTAGGCACCGGGGGCGAGTCGCATTGAAGCACGTGCCACACCAACGAGTAACTGGGCTGTCAGAGCAGGATTATTGATTGACATATTGAACTCAAAACGCTGGTTCTGGGTCTTGCCCGAGACACCCTTGCGAACCATATGCACACCGTGGCCCATATCCTTCACGGCATCCACACTCTCCACAGCCATTACGTGGGTCTCGTCAGACGCAAAATAGGGATCCTCCTTCACAGCCTTGGCCACCTCTTGGAGACTTGCGCCAGGCTCAAGCTCCACATACACCATGCGACGGTGCACACCGTCACCAAGAGGCATTGTCATGGAGAGAGCGTTCTTCACACCGGCCTTTGACTTCACACACACAGTGTGGCCCATACTCATACCTGGGCCGAAATTAGTGTAAGTGAGTCCCTTTGGAGCAGCAGCCTCCATGAGGGTGCGTACCACCGAGTCACTTCCCGGATCCCATCCGGCCGAAATCACAGCCACCTTGCCGGCCTTGCGGGCAGCTTCGCCAAGCGAGCGACGCAGTTCGACAATCTTGGTGTGGATGTCAAAACTATCGACTGTGTTGATGCCCATAGCAAGAAACTCCAGAGCATACTTCTCCACCTCGCGTGTGGGTGTGCAGAGAATAGCCACATCCACATGGCCAAGTTCGCGGATGTCGGTGACAACCTTGTAGGAAGCCAATTCGGCGGGGATATCCGTCACTTTGCGGCGCACAACGCCTGCAATCTCGAAATCGGGAGCGGCCTCAAGAGCCTCCACTGTAAACTTCCCGATATTGCCGTAGCCTACCACGGCAGCACGAATCTTTGTCATAAATCTTTAATGTATATAGTGTTACATATAGTGTCGTCAGGCCAATTCATTGATAACTTCGAAAGGATATATGGAATAAAATCTTTTGCAGGCAAATCTCCCAATGGGAAAATCCATTTTCAATGGACAATAGGCTGAATTAATCAGGCTGACAGCAGTCCTCCGGACTTGTCCGGATAAAAAACGATAGAGGGACGGGATATGTTCAATTTAACAACCATCCCGTCCCTCTTATGTATCATTCGTGAGAATTACTTACCTACGATAGACTCGGTGTCGCGGGCTATCATAAGCTCCTCGTCGGTAGGAATGACAACGACGGTGACCTTAGAGTCGGGAGTAGAAATAACCGCCTCCTTGCCACGAGTATTGGCATTGACATCGGCATCGATCTTCACACCCATGAACGCGAGCGGAGCGCACACCGATTCGCGAAGGTCAGTCTGATTCTCGCCGACACCTCCGGTGAAGACGATAATGTCCACGCCACCCATCTCGGCCGCATATGAACCGATATATTTGATGATGCGGTGCTCATACATATCAAGGCCGAGCTTGGCACGTGCATCGCCCGAATTCACAGCAGCCTCGATCTCGCGCATATCGCTTGAGATCTCGCTGATACCAAGCATACCGCTCTCCTTATTGATAATCTTCTGCAGGTCGGCGGCACTGAGGTTGTGCTTGAGCATGATGAACGCAAGCGCGCCGGGATCGACATCGCCAACACGTGTTCCCATCATAAGGCCCTCGGTGGGAGTGAGACCCATAGAGGTGTCGATGCTCTTTCCACCCTCTACGGCAGTAATAGAGCCACCGTTGCCGATGTGGCAGGTGATGATTTTCTTATCCTTGATGTCGACACCGAGGAACTCACAGACACGCTGCGACACATAGCGGTGGCTGGTGCCGTGGAATCCGTAGCGACGCACACCGTCCTCGGCATAATACTTGTAGGGAAGAGCATACATGAATGCCTTGGCGGGCATAGTCTGGTGGAAAGCAGTGTCAAACACAGCTACCTGTGGTACATCGGGCATCAGTGAGGTGATGGCGTCGATACCGGTCATGTTGGCGGGATTGTGAAGGGGAGCGATGTCGTAGCACTGCTTGATCATCTCCTTCACCTCGTCGGTGATAAGTACGCTCTCGGAGAACTTCTCTGCACCGTGTACCACTCTGTGACCAACGGCATCGATTTCATCAAAGCTCTTGATGCAACCCTCCACGGGGTCAGCGAGAAGATGGAGCACAGCCTTCACCGCGCCGAGGTGGTCAACAAGGCCAAGCTCAAGGATTGCCTTTGAACCATCGGCCTTCTTATATTTGAGGAATCCGTCGGGAAGACCGATCTTCTCGACTCCGCCCTCGGCCATGACAACATCTGAAGATGTGTCGATAAGTTTATATTTTACAGAACTGCTGCCGCAGTTAAGCACTAATATTTTCATGAAAGTTTTATTTTTTTAGGAGTAACGGTAAAGTTGAATTACAGGATGGGGATAGGGGGAAGGTCCTGTCAAGCGTTCTCCTTAAGACCAATGGCCTGGTTGCAAGTAATGATGACAGTCTTGTAGATGTCTTCGGGGAAACATCCGCGCGAAAGGTCGTTGACAGGAGCGGCAAGACCCTGGAGCACGGGACCCACAGCCTCTACGCCACCGAGACGCTGCACAAGCTTATAGGCGATGTTGCCCACTTCGAGCGAGGGGAATACGAGGACGTTGGCACGGCCCGAAAGAGGACTGTTGGGAGCCTTGGAGTTGGCTACGCTGGGCACGAGAGCGGCATCGGCCTGGAGCTCACCGTCGAGAGAGAGCTCGGGAGCCATCTTCTGGGCTATCTTTGTGGCTTCGATCACCTTGTCGACCATCTCGTGCTTAGCGCTACCCTTGGTAGAGAAGCTGAGGATGGCAACGCGGGGCTCCATTCCGGCAATGTCGCGGGCTGTCTGGGCTGCCGACACGGCAATCTGCGCAAGTTCGGGAGCAGTGGGATTGGGAATAACGGCACAGTCGGCAAAGATGAGCAGACCGTTTGTTCCATAGGGGGAGTCTTCGGGAAGGACCATAACAAAAGCTCCGGACACCACATTGATGCCGGGTTTGGTCTTGATTACCTGGAAGGCTGCGCGAAGCACGTTGCCTGTGGTGTTCTGCGCTCCTGCCACCTGGCCGTCGGCATCACCTGCCTTGATCATAAGGCAGCCGAGATAGAGGGGGTTGGCAGCGGTCATACGGGCCTCATCCATAGAGATGCCTTTCTTCTTGCGGAGCTCGAAGAAGATAGGAGCATACTTGTCGATCACCTTCTCATCTGCAGGATTGACGATAGTAGCCTTCTCAATATTCTTGAGCTTGAGAGAGTCGGCCATAGTGTGAATCTCCTTGGGATCACCGATGAGTATTATATCGGCAACACCCTCTTCGATGAGGCGGTCGGCGGCTGTGAGTGTGCGTGGTTCTGTGCCTTCGGGAAGCACGATACGCTGGCGAGAGGCCTTGGCCTTGGCGGTAAGTTTTTCAAAAAGTCCCATTTGTGTGTTGGTATTAATATATTTAAGCTATGCTTTTGCTTGCGGATTGTTGATTGATGATTGATATTAGCCACAAAGTTACAAACATTTCAAGCAACAACAAAAAAAAATTCACTTGTGCAATCCAATTATAATGTTTATATTTGCGAATAAATCCTTAATGATGATATCACATTTCCCCGTATGGCGCACATCATGCGCCCGACAGTACACCTCTGTGATTTTAGCGACACTCTTTCTGCTCGTTTTCAGCAGCGTCACCGTTTCGGCCCAGAGGCAGCGCAACTACATATATATATTTGACTGCACGGCTTCCATGAAGAGTCCGGAAATTAATATGTGGGAACCGGCCAAGAATGCTCTTGACAGAACTGTGACACGCCAGAGCCATGACCCGGAGAGCCGATTTGTCATAGTCCCGTTCCAGGACAATCCATTCAATGAAATCGTTTTCGACGGAAGCGAATATGAAAAGAAAAGGGCCGGAATTCTCGAGCGACTCGACAAAATCATCTCTACACCCCACTCCAAGACAAATATCTATGAGGCCTTCAAGGCCGGCATGAGAAATGTCAATCCGGCCATGGACAACCGCGTATACCTTCTCACCGATGGCAAGGACGAGGTACACGGCACGCCAGCCGTGTGCCGTCTCATCAGAGAGTGGTGTGCAGCCCATAAAAACACACAGTTTTTCTACGTGATGCTCGATGGGGTGGCCTCCGATCCTGCTCTTGACGAAGCATTGGCCGGATGTTCGGACGCCTACAGTATCAAATGTACGGATGGAGAGATACCGACCATATCCGACATTGGCAACGTGATATATGCAAACACACTCGAACTCAACAAGACATATAGTATTGGATTCAGCGAGAAGGAACCCTATCCTGTAGAGGCAAAATGTGCCGACCGTTTTTTCAACGTCAGCGTGGAGGGAGGCAAAAGCTCCGACTATAATATTAATGTGAGATTCTCTCCACGTGGAGACATCTCGGTGGAAGAGCTTAACAACCGCCTCGCTGAGGAGACCGATGAAGACGGGATGTATGAGTTCACATTCACAGTCAACTCCAAGGACCCGCACATGACGATAGTCAATCCCGAGGTTACAGTAATCATGGCCAACCGCGCCCTGCGCAAACTGTCACTGCTCGGTGGCGACACCGACGAGGTTATTGTGAAACCTGGTGCCGAATGGTATCCGGCTTTTCTGTGGAGCGATGCCGCGCCCCAGGAAGAAATAGTGATAGACCTAGCTGCGAAATTCACCAACACAGACAACGACCACCCAATGGCTGTCCTCGCGGTCGTGCCGGCCAACGGCGACTCCTCCGACTTCAAAGTCAGCTTCAACGGACAGCCTGTTGGACCGGGAGAGACATTCATCGTCGAGCCCGGAAAGGAAGCCCGGCTGGGCATCACATTTGACACCGATGCAGAAACCGGCAAGAGGTATTTCAGTCTCGTCAACCGCGACAGTCGCGATATTGAAATGCTGAATGGTGTGAGCATAGGGGCTGTGAGCGAACTACCCTTCCGCACCACATACAGTGTCGACTGGAACCCGCTGAAGACCCTGCTGGTATGGATTGGCATAGTGTTGCTGTCCGCACTGATACTGTGGTTTCTGTTTATTAAAAGAATGGTATACCCCACTTTCAAGTCACTCACCATACAGATGCAAGGACCCGGAAGCTACTTTGCCACAAAGCGGCTTCGCGGGGCCAGAAAAGCAGTGCTGACTTCCCGCAGAGAGAGCCAGAACATTTTCAGTCGCATATTCACAGGCAGGATAATATATATCCGCGCCGACCACTTCACACCTGCCATCGAACTACTCCCTGCCCGCAATGCAGCCAGAATGACACGTAATTCAATCTGGGACATCGCACCCACGGCTCGCCTCGAAAAGGGAAATGAATACACTCTCACAAATATCAACACCGGAGACAAGACCTATCTTTCAGTCTAACCCACACTTTCCAAAGAAAAACCTATCAAACAATATATCATGGCTACCAAACTCAGACGCACTCTCTTCATCGGCCTTGGCGGCACAGGCATGAACGCACTCCTCCACACCAAGAAGATACTCTATGACACCTATGGAGAAATACCTCCAATGCTGGGATTTCTCGGTATTGACACCGACGGAGGCGTGTACAACAAATCACTTCCCGCCAAAGACGGAACACCCATCACCCTCTCGTCGTCGGAGCAACTTCCCATATCCGTAAATTCGCCATCGGCCATCTATCTGCGCACCCCCGGCAACTTCGGCTGGATTCCGGCCTGCAATACAGCCGCGCTGACATCGCTGAATATCGGAGCAGGGGCGATACGAACGAACGGCCGCTTTGCCGTCACCATACGCGAGGATGACGTGGTGAACTCACTATCATCAAAACTGCGCCAGATCAACTCGGCAGCCATCATCGACAATCCACGCTACGGACTTCTCTCCAACGAAGTGGAAGTACACCTTGTGTTCTCGCTCGGCGGAGGCACAGGGTGTGGCACTTTCCTCAACATGGCCTACCTCATCAAGCGAATACTTCCGGAAGCCAAACTCTCGGGCTATGCCGTGATGGCCGACGTGTTCAGAGCCATGATGCACGGTGCAGGAATGGCACGTGTACGCCCCAATGCCATGGGTGCAATACGCGACCTCGACTTCCTGATGCATCTGGGACCAGGCTCTCTGCCGGTGGAACTGAAGTGGCTACGTTCGACCGAGATGGTGCGCGAACGTCCGTTCACAGCCTTCTATTTCATTGACAACCGCAACGAGAACAACGATATGTTCTCCAACGTCGACCAGTTGTGCGAGATGATATCTCTGGCGCTCGTAACCTCCACCGGCGAACTGAGCGTAGCCACTGCGTCTGTGAGCGACAACGTGGCCAAGCAGATTAACGACGGCACCATGGATATCCGCAACAAAAAAGCATGGGCAGCCGGATTCGGCGTATCGGAGATTCTCTTCAGCAGCCATACACTCAGCGAAATATACACACTGAAAGCCATACGCCAGATTATCAACCGTATGCGCAACGGCGGATGTGACGATCCATCGGTGCTTGCCAACAACTGGTTCACCAACACACGCATACGCGAGAACCTCGAAAAAGACGACGTAATCGACTATTTCATGCCAGCAGCCTCCCCAAGGTCACTCTCGGAAATCGAAAGTCCGGAAAATCCCAAGGTGGAGGTGGACCACTTCCTCGCCAATATTGCCACAGAAAGTCCCGAGTCGCTCATTGAAAAACTCAACGCACTCAAAAGCCGTGTGGACATAGCCCTTTCCGACTTCATGAAGGAGCAGTCCAACCGCGAATGCGGCATATACCTGTGCGAACATATACTCAAGGCCATACTGACACAGATAGAGCTGTGTGACGGAGAGATGCACACTGAGATGAAGGGACTGGAAGAACTGCTTCCACGCCAGGAAAGCTCGCTCGAAAGCACCTGCAAAGAACTGTCGGAGACACGAGGCATATTCTCGGGAGGCAAGCGCAGAGAGCTTTCAGCCGAGGTGTGTGACCGAACCATGACAGTGGCCAGAACCCGGCGCGAAATCACACGCCGACAGATGGCCCGTGACTTCTACTACTGGCTACGCACCCGCATAGGTCAGTCGTTTGACCGCGTCAACATCATCCTCTCCAACCTCCATGCCGTCGACGAGGAGTGTGGACGCACCATAGAGCGCAAGCTTCTCAACATCGGCAACTCCAACCTCTTCCAGGTAGACCTCACCGGTCCGGAAGCCGAGAAAATCACCTGTCCGGCCCAGGACATTGTGTTCAACGACTTCATCAAGTTCATGTCTACCGACGGTGGCATACAGACAATTTCGACCATGTCGGCTGCCGAGACATCGCGTTTGTTCAACGACTTCGCCTCCACACTACCCAAGGTAAAAGAACTCAAGAACACCACCATCGACCAGGTTATCGACGCAATGGACGATGACAGTTTCGACCGTCTGTGCCACCGCGCGGTCAGCAAGGCCATGCCTCTCTTCACCTACAGCTACCGTGGCTACGACTCGGACATCAAAGACCGTCCTGTCGACAACTTCTATGTCGGTGTGGCCGACAAGGCAAAATCGCGCATCTCGCGTCGCGACCACCTGCGCAACATACTTCCCGGTTCCAGCTCGGTTGACTACTCCACCACAGGTATAAGCGACCGCATCATCATCTACCGCCAGATAGGCGTTGTGCCCGCTTTCACGCTGACCTCCCTTGACAACTATATTCTGGAATACAACCGTTTTGAAGAAGACAAGGAGTTTACCAGCCACTTCGATGCCGAGATGGCCAGACGTATGAAACGTGAACGCTTCGACCTTGAGCCACACGACGACATCTCACGCTCCAAGGTCATTGCCCTGTGGACATTTGCCATCGTTGCTGGCATCATCGTGCGCGATCCGAGCAAGGAGGCCTATATAATACGCAGCCGGGCCATGGGCGGCAAACCTCTCAACGGCTACCGCGTCCAACTCGGTGCAAGCCGAGAGGAAGCGCTCTCTACATTAATTGACAATCTTGACATTATCGCTCCCGAAATAGAAAAAGAGCGCGACAAAGTGGGTATGCCTGGCGAAGACACCACAATGCTCGACCGTCTGCGCCGGGCCAAGGCCTCAGTGGACGACGGGACATACCTCACCGACTTCTCAGGCTGCCAATACACCATCGAGCAGCTTGAGGATCCGCGTCTCAAGGCGACCGCCGACATTCTCAATGAAGAAATGAACTACATCACCGACGAATTCTGACACTACGCACGCAATGCATCCCGCCACACCCATCATCGGCCTATGGCCATCGCCCATAACCGGGCAACTCTCCACCGAGGTGAGTCTTGCCGTGGCTAAAACGCCACAATTACCAAGTCTCTACACACCGCTCGACTGCGATGGACTGACGACAGACCGGCTCACATCGAGCCTGGCGGGTATGTATCGCGAGCATATCACGATAGACTCGGCCGACACAACTCTCCACACCATTGCCATCATACCGTTGTTCGTGCCGGAGGCTGCTGAAACGGCCAGGAATATCATCGAGGCTGTGGAGCAGACAGGAAACTCTATTTCTCTCGACATAATAGGGCTGCAATACAACCTCGCCCATCTGCTCGGACACGAACTTCCGGCCGACTGCCGAGAGATACAGAAGGAGAATATTCGCTCCATCGACGCCCTCACAGCCTCGTCGAGATTCCACTGCTCACTGGCACTCGTTGACGACTATGTGGCTACCGGTGCGGCGATAGGATTCACACTCCGTCGCCTCTCGGAGTTCATCGCATCAATAATAGCATCTCTTTCAGAGAACTATGCGACAGTGATTACACCGGGATTCTTCCCGGCCGGATCTTCCAATCTCATCAGCATCGGACTTGCCCGCCTGCGGTTTGACCGATGGGAAATCACTGACTACCTCCTCAACCGCACTGTGGCCTCGACCCTTGAGAAAAACGGAATCACACAGACCACTGTCGACACTCAGGGCGCAGCCGAACGGGCTATGAACGCGCTGAACGGAATCGAGGGATTCTACAACGACTTCTACAACAGCGAAGTGAGCCCGCTATATGAGCGCAAACTGTCCGAAAGCGACATAGCCGGACAGATTTACCCGGCTCTACAACGCAGCACCCGGGCACTCACGGACCGAATCACAGAGTTTGTCAACAACCCGGCCCTCTCACTGCCCGAACGTGAAGCAACGCTGGCACTTCTTCTTGGCCGCGACAATCCGCGACTGAAAGGAATGCTGTACAAACAGGAACCACTGTATTTCGACGATGCTTACACCGAACCGGCATCGATATTTATCGATTCGTTCAATCGCAACGCACTGTACACCGGTCTTCTGCCCACACCACAGAACTTCCCCGAGCTGAAACGCTATCACTATGACCAGGCGCGCATGGAGTATGTGGAGGACGAAGCAAACAACCATGCATTCAACCCGCTTCCAGAGATAAAACGCCTCAAGTCGGACATCCTTGACCTTACCTCTTATATAAGGGGCAAGGAATCCGAACTTGAAATGTTGCGCAAAAATCTTAACAACGAGGAGGCCTCACGCCGTCGCGAGGAGATACACCACCGCCCCGGCAATTTCGAAATACGCGAGCAACCACTCGATGCTAAATACACACCCGCCCCGGATCTCAAGATACTCCCGTCCGTTGACCTGCGACGCTACTTCTCGGCCGTCAGAAGCCAGGGTAGTGTCGGATCCTGCTCATCGTTTGCAACGACAGCGATGTATGAATACATCATCAACCGCCTCCACTCCGAAAGCAGCAATAGCCCGGAAGCATCACTGAGCGAGAGATTTCTCTTCTATCACAGCAACGTTATGTCCGGGCGCCCCGAAGGAGGGAGCAACTTCTACGAGCAGCTCTCCGTGATGGGACGACTCGGCATATGCACCGAGGAACTGTGTCCCTATTCTCCGGAAAATATATCCGTGCCACCCTCGGCCGCCGCTACCTCGGAAGCCGAAGGCCACAGAGTGCTCAAAGCCTGCCAAATACCACTCATGACCGAGGGAAGCAGGATGGAATGCATCGAGACCAACCACAGGCTGCTCACCTCCGCCCTGTCAGAAGGCTATCCGGTGGGGTTCTCTCTCAAGGTATATCCATCCTTCCCCCACACTCCAGACGGCCATGTGGGCCGACCCACCGAGAGCGAGATAGCCGAAGGCGAGGAAGGATACCACGCAATGGTAATAACAGGCTATTCGGAAATCGACAAGTGCTATATCGTGCGCAACTCCTGGGGCAAAGACTTTGGCGACAAGGGTTACTGCTACATCTCATCGGCCTACGTGGACGACCCGGAATTCAACAACTTTGCCTGTATAATCACACAGACTACCGAGCAAGCACCCGAAGGCCAGAAAGGAGGACGTGTGCCTCAACTGACAGCACCGTTTGCCGGAACAGAAACCCAGATAAAAATCGCGGCCATATCCAACACTCTTGACGAAGCGCGGGTGAGACTCGAAAGCCTGACTAAGCTATACGAGACCAACTACCGCTACTATCGCCATCTCATCGAGCGGCTATGTCTTCCCAATGTGCGCGACGAACTGAGATGTCTGTCCGAAGAAAGACAGCAGGAAAGCATATCCAATCTCGAGGCACGCCACCGCAAACTAATGAACGCCTTCCCGGAACGGCTCAAGCTATTCCGCAAGACGTATCTCAGCCGCGCCCTGGTCTGGAGCGGAGCATCGGTAATAGCCCTCGGCATATTCATACTTCTCGTCTCCCTGGAGGTATTCACACTCGACACCCTATGGACGAGCATTGTGGCCGGAGCTATCATTTTTATAACGGTGATGGTGTGGCTGTACTACCGCACAGCCTGCCGCAACCACCGGCATGATTTGCAGAGTGAGATGGAGGAAATCGCAGCTCAAATATCCTTGCAACGCAGGATGCTGCTTGAAACACAGCTGCGTTTCCACACAGCCGGTATGGTTATCGATTCACTCCACGAAGCCAATATGAAGCTCGACGCCCTCTACCGCCGTCTGGCCGACTACAACTCCATGCTTTCCGAGTGGTATGACGAGGCCACAGCCAGGTCGGAGTCAATTGATGCATTCAATGAGGCAATGTTCGTGAGCCTTACCAATCCGGCTGCGCTCGAGGCTTTCTTTGACAACTCGGCACCGTGCATAGTGAGCCGTATAGATCTCACCAAGCTATTTGCCTCTTACGCCTCCTCGGAAGAGGCCGATGATCCGCGCGAAATCATCGAGTCAACCGTGCGCGACAGTCTATGCGAGATTTTCAAGGATTTCAACATTGTCAACTACCTCACCGGGCGAATCCACTATCCATACCTTGCCCAACCCACGCCACAAGAAACGTTCATGAGTCTCAACCGCATGAGCAACGTGGCCACACGCCACATAGCCAACGACAACTCTGCTGAATGCCGCTTTGTCCTTGCCTCGGTGACAGCTGATGACACCGACCGCTGGAGGCGGTTTCTCACTCCATTCTTCCCGTATATCCCTGTCACGACGGAAAGCCGGAATCCCGACATCCTCACTATACTCACTCTGCGTAAGCTCGACCTCGATTCAGTGGTGAACTGAGCCACAACGTTTTGAAAAAAAATAAGCAACAGAGAGAACACGTTCTTTCTCAGTTTAGGGATTTTTACTACCTTTGCACTTTCAAATTTCAAAACCAGTCATACACATCTTACAAACGAATTATGGGAGGTTTTTTTGGCACCGTCTCGGCCCGTCCGTGCATAACAGATCTGTTCTATGGCACAGACTACAATTCCCATCTCGGCACAAAACGTGCCGGACTTGTGACCTTCGACCCTGAGAAGGGCTTCAATCGCAAGATTCACTCACTTGAGCGTGACTATTTCCGTTCGAAATTCGAGGACGAACTCGACTCTTTCCACGGCAACCAGGGTCTCGGAGTGATCAGCGACACCGACCCCCAACCCATCATCGTCAACTCACACTTAGGACGTTACGCAGTGGTGACAGTAGCCAAGATTAACAATCTTCGCGAAATCGCCGCCGAGCTTCTCGCCGAACGTATGCACCTGAGCGAACTCTCGGCCAACAATATCAACCAGACCGAGGTTGTGGCACTTCTCATTAACATGGGAAAGACTTTCGAAGAGGGTATCGATCTTGTCTATCGCAAGGTCAAGGGCTCATGCTCAATGCTCATACTCACCGAGGACGGCATCATAGCCGCCCGCGACTATATGGGCCGTACACCAATCGTAATCGGCCACAAGGATGGAGCATATGCAGCAACAAGCGAGACCTGCGCATTCCCCAATCTCGACTACAAGGTGGTGAGGGACCTCGGCCCCGGCGAAGTGGTGAGACTCCGTGCCGACTCGATGGAGGTGCTCCGCACTCCCGGCAATAGAGAGCAATTCTGCTCCTTCCTGTGGGTATACTATGGTTTCCCCGCCAGCGATTATCTTGGTATCAACGTAGAGGACGTGCGTGAGGCAGGCGGACGCGCAATGGGCAAAGAAGACCCGACTGACGCAGACTGCGTGTGCGGTATTCCCGACTCCGGCGTAGGCCATGCACTCGGCTATGCCGAAGGAAGCGGTATCCCCTACCGTCGCGCTGTGCTTAAGTACACTCCGACATGGCCACGCAGCTTCACACCCGGCAACCAGTCGCGTCGCGATCTTGTGGCTAAGATGAAGCTCATTCCCAACAAGGCTGTGCTCAACGGCAAGAGCGTGGTTTTCTGCGATGACTCAATCGTGAGAGGCACACAGCTCCGCGACAATGTGCGCACCTTCTTTGAATGCGGCGCCAACACCGTACACGCCCGCATCTCATGTCCGCCACTTGTCTACGGATGCCCCTTCATCGGTTTCACATCGTCAAAGAGCGATATGGAACTCATCACACGCCAGATCATCAAGGATTTCGAGGGTGACGAAAACGCACATCTCGACGAGTATGCCACCACAGGCTCACCCCGCTACGAACGTATGGTGGCCGAAGTGGCGCACAGACTCGGACTATCGACACTGAAGTTCAGCAAAATCGAGGATCTCGTCGAGTCAATCGGCCTGCCCAAGTGTCGCATCTGTACCCACTGCTTTGACGGTACCGGCATACATCCCGACACCGCTTACGCCGAGGAACATCCGGAATAATCTTCCGTAACGATAAAGAAAACTCCGGAAGTCTGCTACTGAGTTACAGACTTCCGGAGTTTTTTATGCACGTTTGTATATCGCCTCTGTCACACTACTTTTCAGAAGTGAGCGAGGTGCAAGGGGCTCCATTAATGCGAACGTTGACGAGATTGACACCTTCGGCGAGACCGGACAGATAGTTTCCACCTGATGTCACACCAGTGAAGTCGCAGTTTTTAAGCTCTACGTTACGTATATTGCAGATGTTTTCATAACCCACCATCATGATGCCGTATTTGCTCTCATGACAGGTGACGTTTTCAAGGAATACATTCTGAACAATAGGTGGATAGATATGGTTGCAGGCTTCCTTGCGGTCATACTGGAGATTAATCTTGAGAACAGCCTCCTTGCAGCGTCCCACACGGACATTGCGCACAAAGATATTCTCAATCACACCTCCACGACAATCATTAGTCTTGATGCGTATCACCCTCTCGAGTTCGGGGGAATCCATGTCGCAGTTCTCCACAAAGAGATATTTGTAACCTCCGGCAATCTCACTTCCGACAACGACTCCGCCATGACCGTTTTTCATCTTGCAGTTGCGCACGATTACATTCTCGGTGGGGACGTTGGCGAGACGACCGTCGCGGTTTCGCCCGCTCTTGATGGCTATACAGTCGTCACCAGTATCGAAGTAACATCCCTCAATAAGAACGTTCTTGCACGACTCCGGGTCACATCCGTCTCCGTTGGGGCCGTCATTCTGAACATGGACGTTCCTGACTGTGAGGTTCTCACAGAGGACAGGGTGAATGACCCAAAACGGCGAACGCAACATGGTGACACCCTCGATGAGTACATTGCGGCAACCAACAGGATTGAGAAGCTGCACACGCATACCGTAGCCATCGCCGAGACGTCTCTGCTCCACAGGCACACCTTTCTCATTCCATTCGAGAAGCAGCGGACGGCCTATGCGCTGCGACACAATTCCTTCCTTCCAACCGAAACGAGGAGCACCACACATGGCCCACCAATTGTCGCGCGAAGCACCTCCGTCGATAGTGCCTTTGCCGGTAACAGCAATATTCTCCTGCTCGAAGGCATAAATCATAGGCTGGTAGTTGTAGCACTTCACTCCCTCCCAGTGAGTATAGACGATGGGATATTCATTTAAATCGGAGGTAAACAGAAGGGTGGCACCCTCCTCGAGATGCAGGTTGACATTGCTTTTGAGAGTAATCGGACCGGTGAACCATGTGCCACGCGGTATCACCACTCGGCCTCCGCCTTCGGAGGAACAACGTTCGATGAGGCTGTTAATCATCTCGGTGTATAGAAATCCCTCTGTCGACGAACGCTTGCCATAGTCGAGCAGACGATAGTCCTTATCGCGAAATTCCGGAGCCTTTATCTGACTCTCGATGGCCGGATATATCTCATTCCAAGCTTTTGAAGCTGTGTCGTAGGCCGAAGCCTGAGACAATCCGAAGAGCAGTGCCGCGACTGCTAAGAAAAATGTCTTCATGGTAAATATATGTGAGAATTAGAATAACGGCACAAAGTTACGAAAAAAATCTCTACCTGCCTATTGTCGCAAGAAGTGTGTCGACAGCCTCGGCCGAAGAAGAACAGTCCTCAAGACAACGTATGAAGAGCGAGCCTATGATGGCACCGGACGAGTAACGGCAGGCCTCGCCGAATGTGCCCGGATTGGATATGCCAAACCCGATGAGCCTGCGGTGAACAAGGTCCATCCCGGCTATGCGCCGGAAATAGTCGACAGCCTCCGGACCAAACTTCTCGCGGGTGCCTGTTGTGGAGGCCGTTGAAACCATATAGATGAATCCGGAGCATTCGCTGTCTATGAGTCTAATACGTTCCGGACTGGTCTCGGGAGTGATGAGCATTATCATGTGGAGGCCATAGCGGGCACAGAGAGGTTTGTAGTCACGCATATATTCCGCAAACGGTAAATCCGGTATGATAATTCCATCGATACCTGCCTCGCGACACTTCATGAAAACTGTCTCAATCCCCATCCTCAACATTGGATTGAGATATCCCATGAGCACAAAAGGCATCTCAGGCACACGACGACGGGCTTCCCGAACATCCTCAAAGAGTCGGGCAAGAGTCATACCGTTGGCTATTGCCACATCGGAACTGTGCTGTATCACCACTCCGTCGGCCATGGGATCGGAGAACGGCACACCTATCTCGACCATATCGACTCCGCGTGCGGCAAGCGCCTCAATGACACCGACAGTGGAATCAAGAGAAGGAAAACCGGCTGTGGCAAATACAGAAAGTATGTCGCGCTCCTTACGGGCAAAGAGTGAGTCTATTCTATTCATTTTTCAAAGAATTTTCGAAGTTTTTCAATATTTTTCATTCCAGGGGCATCCTCAAAGCGACTGTTGAGATCCACTCCCGCCAGACCCGATAAATCCGGAATGTCATCATCCGGTGCAATTCCTCCACTTAGAAGATAGGGGACAGAAAGAGGGTATCGCGATAGAACAGACCAGTCGAATTTGCGTCCGGTGCCGCCATGGGAGGAGGATAGTGTGTCAAAGACAAACATATCCACACATCCTTCATAGGCCGCGACTTCATGCCAGTCGACTGATTCGGAAATCCCGACAGCCTTGAACACAGTGAGCCCCGAAGCTGACAATTCACTACAGAAGGATGGCGATTCGGAACCGTGGAGCTGGACGGCCGACAGTCTGTAAAGCGAACATATGTCATGAATGTATGCCGCCGGGGAGTCAACGAACACCCCCACTCCCTTTCCGCCGTGCAGGGCTGCAACCGACTCGGGCGGAAGGAGGAGAGCATTGCGGGGCGAGCGTGCGTAGAAGATGAAACCAACATAGTCGGGACCGAGAGAGAGCACGTCGCAAATATTCTGCGGATCACGAAGACCACATACCTTGATTTTCATCTTTCAAGGAAATTACGGAGAGCATCTCCAGGATTGGGGTGTTTCATGAATGCCTCCCCTATCAGAAACCCTCGATATCCGACATCGCGAAGGCGACGCACCTCGTCCATCGAGGTGAGTCCGCTCTCGGCCACTTTGACAACCGTATCGGGCAACTCGGAGGCCATTTTCAGCGAAAGAGCGGGGTCGGTGTGAAAAGTGGTGAGGTCACGGTTGTTTACTCCGACCATGTCCACATCCGGACAGAACTTATCGAGTTCGGCCATGGAGTGGAGTTCAAGAAGCACCTCGAGGTGATAGCGGTGAGCCTCACGAGTGAATTTCTCTATGGCCTCGCGACTCAACGCTGCCGCAATGAGCAGGATGGCATTCGCTCCGTGAAGACACGCCTCTGCAATCTGGTATTTGCTAACTATGAAGTCCTTTCGGAGCAACGGAATCGAGACTGTCTCGCGTGCCACGTCGAGATCGACAAGAGATCCGCCGAAAAAAGGAGTGTCCGTGAGCACAGAACAGGCAGCCGCACCGGCCGATGCATAAGAGCCGACAACTTCATCGACAAGCGCCCGAGGATGTATCATACCACGCGAAGGAGAGCAACGCTTGAATTCGGCTATGATGCCAACAGAATCATCGGCAAGAGCCCTTGACATGGATATCACTTTCTGAGGACTTATGCAGCTTTCGTGGGGGAGTACTCCGGCGGTGGCCTCGACCTCTCGCCGCTTATTGTCGAGAATCCGTAACAGTATATTTTCCATAAGTCAGGAATTGAGTTTCACGAATTTTACAAAAGCCTCTTTCGCACGTCCCGATTCGATGGACTCACGTGCAAGTGAGACAGCATCTGAAATGGCGAGTTCCGGCTCAAGGGTGAGAAGTGCGAAAGCAGCATTTGCCACAACGCAGTCTGTACGGGCGCGTCCGGCAGTGCCGGCAAGCACTGAGTCGAAAATGGCCGAGGCCTCGGCCACTGTAGCTCCTCCCCAAAGGTCCTCCTCACAGCATCCGGCAAACCCGAGCGACTGCGGAGAGTATAGTCGAGTGGTTTCTGATGTCCGGACTTTGAAAGGGGATGTAAGAGAAATTTCATCATATCCGTCAAGCGAATGTACCACAGTGCAGTTCACCCCCTCTTCCTCGGCGATATATCCGTAAAGTCGGAGCAGCCTGAGGTTGTAGACCCCGAGAAGTTGATAGGACGGGAGGACTGGATTGACAAGCGGCCCGAGCATATTGAAGAATGTACGAACACCGAGAGCTTTGCGCACAGGTCCGACACTCTTCAGAGCCGGGCTGAAGAAAGGAGCGTGAAGATAGCACACACCACTCTCCTCAAGAGAGCGCGCCAGGCGGTCACGGTCGGATGTAAACACTATACCGTGGTTCTCAAGCACATTGGACGCTCCAGACACCGAAGTCGCACCGTAGTTGCCGTGTTTCACTACTTTCCGACCGGCTCCGGCAACCACAAAGCAAGCTGCAGTGGAAATATTAAATGTATTCTTTCCGTCGCCTCCCGTGCCGACAATATCAATTGCTTTGACACCGCCGAAATCCACCGGGACACGGCGTTCGAGAATGGCATCACGGAAGCCACGCAACTCGTCGAGCGTGATGCTGCGCATGAGGAAGACCGTCATAAACGCCGCAAGCATAGCGTCATTGTAACGACCGTCAGCAATATTTAGAAGCACATCACGCGACTCTTCACGGGAGAGGCTGCGATGCTCAAACATCTTGTTGAGAATATCTTTCATAAAATTCGTGAATCAGTGTGGCTTAACCAGTTTTCAATAATCTTGCCGCCAAGGGGAGTGAGAATTGACTCGGGATGGAATTGCACTCCCCTGACATCGAAATCACGATGGCGGAGAGCCATAATCTCGCCGTCGGGACTCACGGCAATGACTTCGAGAGATGACGGGAAACCATCACCGTCAACCACCCACGAATGGTAACGACCGATCTGAAACTCATCCGGCAACCCGGCGAAAAGATAGTCGGGGACCATAATCCTCGCTGTGGATTTGAGGCCGTGCCACACCTTCGGAAGGTTTCTGAGCCGTGCGCCAAAACACTCTCCTATGGCCTGGTAACCGAGACACACGCCGAGAATCGACTTATGCGAGGCATAACGTTGTAGCAGAAGCGGAAGAACTCCTGCCTCGGACGGAATACCAGGACCGGGAGAAATGATAATTTTGTCAAATCCGGCAACCTCGTCAAGTCCGATACAATCATTTCGTCTCACCACAGGCTCAACACCAAGCTGTCTCACAGCATGAACAATGTTGTAGGTGAACGAATCGTAGTTGTCAAGTATTAGTAGTCGCATAGTTCAGAAGTTTTCAGCATATTTGAGAGCGCCGATTAGCGCACCGAGTTTGTTGTTGGTTTCCTGCAGTTCATTCTCCGGCACAGAAGCCGCCACCACTCCGGCCCCGGCCTGAAAATACAGCGTGGAGTCAAGACTGAGAAAGCTACGTATAGTGATGGCCTGGTTGAGATCTCCGTTAAACCCTATGAAACCTATGCATCCGCCATATGTCATGCGGCTGTGTGGTTCAATTTCGTCGATAAGCTGCATGGCCCTCACCTTGGGGGCACCGCTGAGAGTCCCGGCCGGGAAAGAGCCTGCAAAGAGACGGAATGTGTCGGCACCGGCAGGAAGCTTTCCGCTCACGCGCGATACCATATGAATAACATGGCTGTAAAACTGTATCTGTCGCAGAAACTCTATGTTGACAGTGGCTCCGCCACGCGAGAGATCGTTGCGGGCGAGGTCGACAAGCATGATGTGCTCGGCATTCTCCTTTTCATCCTCAAGAAGGGCACGTGCAAGCTCGTGGTCACGCGCATCGTCACCTGTTCGTCGGAAAGTTCCGGCTATAGGGTCAATGTAGGCGGTATCTCCCTCTATACGCATATGGGTCTCGGGCGAAGAACCGAATATGCGGAAATCGCTGAAATCGAAGTAAAAGAGATAGGGTGACGGATTGACACAACGCAGGGCACGGTAGACATTAAACTCGTCTCCGGCAAATTTCTGGGCGAAACGCCGCGAAAGCACTATCTGAAACACGTCGCCACGCATAGCATGGGCCACCCCACGGCGCACCATCTCCATATACTCATCGTCGGTGAGTGTTGATGTAGGATTGCCACTGACTCCAAACGGATAGGAGGGTATATTATTGTTGTGCATCACGCTCACAAGTTCGTCGATAGACTCGCTTCCTCCTACGGGTATATGCTCGAAGACAGTCATTTGACTGTGGTAGTGATTGAGCCTTATGACATAGCGGTATAATATGTACTTCATGTCCGGGACCGCACTGAACTTCTCCTCCTTTTGCCTCACATCCACTTGCTCGAAATATCTCACTGCATCATAGGCCGTATAACCGAAAAGGCCGTTAATACCGTTTTCGCTGTCACCGTCCGTCTCGAAAGATTCAACATAGTCCCGAAGTTCGGCCACGACATCAGTATCAGCATCAATCGTAGTAATAATCTGTTCGGTATCGGGATAGACACGCTCTATACTGCCGTTGACAACCGTGAACGAGCCTATGGGGCATACGCCTATGTAGCTCACCGAGTTGCGAGAAGTGTGATAGTCGGAACTCTCAAGAAGTGCCGACTCGGGATACAGGTCACGCAATTTCAGATATATACCCACCGGTGTCTCCATATCGGCCGGCAGGAGCCGGGATGCGACTCTAAGTATGTGTTTCATTACTTTCAAGTGTTTTTAAGTGTGTCTTTAAGAGCCATATAAGTGTGCATATCCTTATCGCCTCGTCCCGAGAGGTTGACAACCACGATATCATCGGGAGCAAATCTCTTCATCTCCAGAACTCCGAGTGCGTGGGCCGACTCTAAGGCCGGTATAATACCCTCGGTGCGTGTTACGCGGAAAGCCGCATCAAGAGCGATGCTGTCAGTCACGGCAAGAACCTCGGTTCGTCCCGTCTCGGCCAGATAGGCGTGCAGAGGACCTATGCCGGGGTAGTCAAGTCCAGCCGAGACAGAATAAGGCTCCACAATCTGTCCGTCGGGTGTCTGCATCACCAAAGTCTTGGAACCGTGGATTATACCCTCGCTTCCCACATGGATAGTAGCAGCGGTCTGTCCGGAGTCAACACCAAGTCCGGCGGCCTCTGCGGCTACGAGCCTCACCTCCGGAGAATCAATGAAATGATAGAACGCACCGGCGGCATTGCTTCCGCCACCTATACAAGCCACCACATAGTCGGGACATTCGCGTCCGGTCTGACTCAGAAGCTGACTGCGTATCTCGCGACTTATAACACTCTGAAAATGGGCCACCATCTCAGGATACGGGTGCGGCCCCACAGTGCTACCTATCACATAAAAACTGTCGGGATTACAACACCAGTCGCGTATGGCCTCGTTAGTGGCATCCTTGAGAGTTTTATTGCCCGAATGCACAGGCACCACCCTGGCACCAAGCATCTTCATACGCTCTACGTTAGGCGACTGGCGTTCGACATCGAGCGCGCCCATATATACCACACACTCCATCCCCATGAGCGCACAGGCCGTGGCTGTGGCCACTCCGTGTTGCCCGGCACCAGTCTCGGCAATAATGCGTGTCTTGCCCATACGCTTTGCCAGAAGGACAGAACCAAGCGCGTTATTGATTTTATGCGCTCCGGTGTGGCAGAGGTCTTCGCGCTTGAGATAGATATTGGTGCCGTACATCTCGCTAAGACGGTCGGCACGATATAACGGCGTGGGCCGACCGACATAATCACGAAGCAGAAGGTCGAGCTCTCTGTTGAACTCCTCGTCGGCCGCATAACGGTGGAAAGCCTCGGAAAGACGGCTGACATTTGCATGGAGAATCTCTGGGATATATGCACCTCCGAATCGGCCATAGTAGCCATCGGCATCGACCGGAAGTGTGGAGTGGAACTTATTCATATTCTTTGAATGGTAAATGGGGGAATTGGAAACTTGCTAAAAAAGAAAGCCATCGTGGTTTCTCTGTCGAAACTCGATGGCTGTATGTGCTTTTCTGCAGGAATGTTGAAATTGGGAAAGCAACGATCGCATTACCTTATGGGGCAAAAACACTATCGCCATCGATAATTGTTACCGACGCGCCACCAATAAGTGCGATTGTGTAATAGATTTGTCATATTTTCTTTGTTCTGTCGCAAAACTACAACTAAAATTTCATAATTCAAAACAATTTTCAATATTTTTATCGGAAAAAGTAACTTTTTTTCATAAACAGCCATATTTTCCGCTACAAATACACTTTTACTGAAATGGAACCAGTGTCAGAAACCGTCTTTTTCAGTCCTCCCGCAACAAGGCAATTGCATAAAACAAAAAACAGCATAAAAGGCACGTAAATGTTAAAATACATTAACCATGGTGGTTTTTCGAACTTTACCACATTATTAATCATTCCTCGACTTTCGTTAGTGGGTATTTTTGTGTAATTTTGCAGTCTGAAAAATCCAATAGTTACCGCATGTCTGACAATAAGAAAATAAAGACTGCCCTTGTGTCGGTCTTTCACAAAGACGGTCTGGAAGAAATCCTGACCCTTCTGAATAGCAACGGAGTAAAGTTTCTCTCGACTGGAGGCACCCGCACATTCATCGAGAGCCTCGGCTACGAATGTGCCGCCGTCGAGGATCTGACCGGCTATCCCTCAATCCTGGGAGGTCGAGTTAAGACACTTCATCCCAAAGTCTTTGGCGGCATCCTCAACCGTCGCGACAACGACGGCGACCGCGAGCAGATTGCAAAATATGAGATTCCCGAGATTGACCTCGTGATTGTTGATCTCTATCCCTTCAGCGCAACAGTAGCGTCAGGCGCTCCTGAGGCGGACATTATCGAAAAAATCGACATAGGTGGCATCTCGCTCATCCGCGGCGCCGCCAAAAACTATAAGGATGTAGTCATCGTAGCCTCCAAGGCCCAGTATGCACCCCTCGCCGAGATGCTCCGTCGCAACGGTGCAGAGTCGTCGCTCGAGGAGCGTCGCTGGTTTGCCGGACAGGCTTTCGCCGTTTCGTCGGGCTACGACACCGATATCTACAACTACTTCGCTTCCACAGAGGTGGAAAGCGCTATCCCCTCCTGCGAGGAACTCCGCATAGCATTTGACGATTCCAAGGCTATGCGCTATGGAGAGAACCCCCATCAGAAGGGTACATTCTACGGCAAGTTTGACGAGATGTTCGAACAGCTCCACGGCAAAGAAATCTCCTACAACAACCTTCTTGATATCGATGCTGCAGTGTCGCTTATCTCGGAGTTTGGCACAGAGACCCCCACATTCGCCATCCTCAAACACAACAATGCCTGCGGACTTGCATCGCGCCCCACTATAGCCGAGGCCTGGAAGGACGCTCTTGCCGGCGACCCCGTAAGCGCGTTTGGCGGCGTACTCATCACCAACGGCACAATTGATGCCGAGGCTGCCGAGGAAATCAACAAGATCTTCTTCGAAGTAATAATGGCACCCGCCTATACCGACGAGGCTCTCGAAATACTCAAACAGAAGAAGAACCGCATCATCCTGGTGCAGAAGTCACCCCTCACCACCACCCGCCAGTTCCGATCGTGTCTCAACGGTGCGCTCGTACAGGACCGCGACCTCAAGGTAGAGACTCTCGACGACCTCAAACAGGTAACCACCCTCGCAGTTACTCCCGAGCAGGCTTCCGACCTTCTGTTTGCCAATAAGATTGTGAAGAACTCCAAGAGCAACGCCATCGTTCTGGCCAAGAACAATATGCTCCTCGCCAGCGGTGTGGGCCAGACATCTCGTGTCGACGCCCTTCGTCATGCCATCGAGAAGGCTGCATCATTCGGCCTCGACCTCAACGGTGCCGTGATGGCCTCTGACGCATTCTTCCCCTTCCCCGACTGCGTGGAAATAGCCGGCAAAGCAGGAATCACCGCAGTAGTACACCCCGGAGGATCCATCCGCGACAACGAGAGCGTAGACTACTGCAACGCAAACGGCATCGCAATGGTGACCACAGGCTTCCGTCACTTCAAGCACTAATTTTCCCCTTATTCTCTCCATTTTAAAAGAAGACAACAAGCAACATGAGATTGTTCTCACTAACCAAAGAGATCGCCATTGACCTCGGAACGGCCAATACGATCATCATACACAACGACAAGATCGTCATTGACGAGCCATCGATTGTGGCCATCGAAAAGCGCACCGGCAAACTAAAAGCCGTTGGTCGCCAGGCCAAACTGATGCAAGGCAAGGAAAACGACGACATCGAGACCATACGTCCGCTTCGTAAGGGTGTGATAGCCAACTTTAACGCCGCTGAAATGATGATACGCGGCCTCATCAAGAAGGCCAGCTCGAAGAGCAATTGGTTCTCTCCTTCGATGAAAATGGTAGTGGGCATCCCGTCGGGCTCCACCGAGGTGGAAATCCGTGCTGTCCGCGACTCGTCGGAACACGCCGGCGGACGTGACGTCTACATGATTTATGAGCCCATGGCTGCCGCGCTCGGCATAGGCATCGACGTGCTTGCTCCACAGGGCAACATGATTGTCGACATAGGCGGCGGCACCACCGAGATTGCCGTCATCTCACTTGGCGGCATCGTATCCAACAAGAGCATCCAGGTGGCGGGCGACGACCTCACCGACGACATCATGGAACACATGAGCCGTGTACACAACGTGAAGGTTGGCGAGCGTACAGCCGAACAGATCAAGATTCATGTCGGATCGGCCCTCACCGAGCTTGAGAATCCGCCGGAAGACTACATCGTCCATGGTCCCAACAAGATGACCGCGCTCCCCATGGAGGTGCCCGTGAGCTATCAGGAAATCTCACACTGTATCGAGAAATCCATCTCGCGCATTGAGGCTGCCGTGCTCCAGGCTCTCGACGAGACTCCGCCCGAACTCTACTCGGACATCGTGGCCAACGGTATATTCCTTGCCGGCGGTGGCGCGATGCTCAGAGGACTTGACAAACGCCTCACCGACAAGATCGGAATCCAGTTCCACATAGCCGAGGATCCCCTCCTCGCAGTAGCCAAGGGTACAGGCGTGGCTCTCAAGAACATAGAGACATTCTCGTTTCTCATCCGCTGACAAACACAACTTCTCATAGATTACAGGGACGTGCGTCATGGCACGTCCCCGTAATTTGCTATATACCCACCCTCTCACGTGAACGAGCTACTCAAATTTCTCGTAAAATACAGCAGTTGGTTTCTCTTTGCCCTCTACGTCACGGCAAGCTGCGTGTTGCTCTTCTCGGGCAACCCGTTCCAGCATCATGTCTATCTCACCTCGGCCAATGTTGCCTCGTCGGCCGTCTACCGCACTGCCAACTCGGTGACCTCCTACTTCTCGCTTCGAGATATCAACGAAGACCTTCAGAGGCGCAACTCTGATCTCGAGCTTGAGATATATCGTCTGAAAGAGATAATACGCACCCACAACCAGAAAGTGTATGCCGACACTATGACCGTTGACTCGGCACTGGCACGCTACCACTTCATAATAGCCGATGTAATCAACAACTCCATCAACCACTCCCACAATTATATCACTATCGAAAAGGGACGGCTCGACGGAATCGAGCCTGAAATGGGTGTGATGGACCAGAACGGTATAGTAGGCATTGTCAACGTGGTGGGCGACCATACCGCCCGACTCATCTCGGTGCTCAACCCCTACCTGCGCTTATCCTGCAAGGTGAAGGGAGCCGCCCAGGTGGGATCGCTCGTATGGGACGGCAAAGACCCCGGCGAGGCCATTCTCGAGGAGCTGCCCAAACACGCCCGCTTCGTCAAGGGTGACACAGTGGTGACCAGCGGATACTCGTCAGTATTTCCCGAAGGAGTGCCTATCGGCACCATCCTGTCGGGCCAACGTGACAGGGAAGACAACTTCTACACTCTGCGCGTGAAGCTCTTCACCGATTTCTCGACTCTCTCCACTGTCCGCGTGATACGCGACAATATGAAAACAGAGCTCCAGACTGTGGAAAAGGAGCTTGAAATTAAAGACGAATTCTGACACAGATATGAGCAAGACCGCACTGCAATTCATAGTTCTGTCGGTTGTACTCGTACTTGCCCAAGTGCTCGTGTTCAACCACATCTGCCTCTTCAACCTGGCAGTGCCGATGGTGTTCATTTATGTCATCGTGCGTCTGCCCATCACGATGAACACCAATCAGGTGCTGACCGTGGGTTTCCTTCTTGGTCTCGTGGTCGACATCTTCTCCGACACTCCCGGCATGAACGCCTTGTCATGCACAGTTCTGGCCATGTTCCGCCGTCCTATCCTTCGACTATATGTGCCCCGTGAGGAGGACCTGACACGTCCCGAGCCTACGCTCCAGTCGCTCGGAACGGCAGTCTACCTCAAGTATCTGCTCACTATGTCGCTATTGTATTGCTCTCTCATTTTCCTGATAGAGTCGTTCACATTCTTCAATCCTCTCCAACTCGTCCTGCGCGTCATAGCCAGCACAGTCCTGTCGATGTTGCTCATGCTCGGCGCAGACTCCCTAATGACTCCCCACAGTGAGAAAAGACTATAATCTCGCCCGCCGTCGCTACGTAATCGGTGGTTTTATCACAGTTATTGTCCTCATATACCTTGTCAGGCTTTTCAATCTCCAGGTAGCCGACTCCAAATACAAGGAATATGCCGATTCCAATGCCTTCCTTCGCAAGGCGGTGTTTCCCTCGCGAGGCATCATCTATGACCGTGACGGAAGACTGGTGGTGTACAACCAGCCGGCCTACGACGTGATGATAATCCCGCGCGACGTAGCCGAATTCGACACCATTGATTTCTGCAATGCCGTAGGAATCACCCGCGATGAATTGGTGAAAAGGTTTGCCGACATCCGAGACAGACGCAAGAATCCGGCCTACTCCACATATTCGCCCCAACGGCTCCTCACCCACCTCACAGCCGAAGACTATGGCCGATTACAGGAAAAACTGTATCGTTTTCCGGGATTCTATATCCAGAAAAGGATATTGCGCGAATACAACTACAAAGCAGCAGCCAATGTGCTGGGCAATATACGCGAAGTGTCGCAGAAGGATATCGACCGCGACCTCTACTACAGGCCTGGTGACTACATAGGCGACATAGGTATCGAACACACCTATGAAGAGCAGCTGAGAGGACAGAAAGGAGTGGAAGTGCTGATGCGCGACGCACTCGGACGAATACAAGGACGATATGAGGAAGGCGCACTCGACCGCGATGCCGTGGCCGGACGCAACGTAAAACTCAGCCTCAACATAGAGCTCCAGCAGTATGCCGAATCACTGATGATGAATAAAAAAGGTGCGGTGGTGGCTATCGAACCTGCTACAGGAGAGATACTCTGCCTGGTATCGGCTCCATCCTACGATCCATCCCTGCTGATAGGTCGAGAGCGCGGCACCAACTACAACAAGTTGATGAAGGACCCCGACAAGCCCCTCTTCAACCGCGCCATCCAGGCCACATATCCTCCAGGATCGACCTTCAAGCCCACACAGGGTCTCATACTTCTTGAAGAGGGTATAATCACCACAGGCACAATGTTCCCTTGCTACCATGGCTTCATCTCTGGCGGACTCAGAGTGGGATGCCACGGTCATGGCTCTCCCCTACCGCTCAAACCGGCCTTACAGACATCGTGCAACGCCTACTTCTGCTGGGGTTTCAAGGCAATGATCGACAAGAGGGGTAAATACGGCTCGTCGGCAGCTGCTTTCGACATCTGGAAAAAGCATATGGTGTCGATGGGCTACGGCTACAAGCTCGGAGTAGACCTTCCCGGCGAATACCGAGGATTCATCCCCAATGTGGATTTCTACAACAAGTGGTATGGCGACGGCCACTGGAGTGCTAATACCATCATATCCATTTCAATCGGGCAGGGAGAGATTCTCGCCACTCCACTACAGATAGCCAATCTCTCGGCCACCATAGCCAACCGCGGACACTATGTGACGCCCCATGTAGTCAAGGAGATACAGGATACGGTGCTCCCGGCCGAATATCTCGAAGTACACCACCCGTCCATAGCTTCCCACTGGTATAACGACATTGCCGAGGGAATGCGTATGGCTGTGACCGGCGGTACTTGCCGCCTGGCCAACCTTCCGGACATTGAGGTGTGTGGAAAGACTGGTACGGCACAGAACCCACACGGACGTGACCACTCGGCCTTCATGGGATTCGCCCCCTATCATGACCCGAAAATCGCAATAGCCGTCTATGTGGAGAACGCCGGTTTCGGAGCCACGTTCGGAGTACCGATCGGATCGCTCGTGATGGAGAAATATCTCAAGGGATGCATAGCACCAGAGAGAAAATATATCGAAGAAAGAATGTTTAACAGCAACACCATACAGTTTGCCGGAACAAAAAAACACTGACACGCCGCATGAGACAACAGGACGAAAAATCATCATCAACCCTGCGCTACGTCGACTGGTTCACCGTGGTGCTATACATTCTCCTCGTTATGGCCGGAATGGTCAGCATCTATGCTGCAAGCTATGACTTCGACCATGCGAATATGCTGAGTTTCACAGAGTTTTCCGGCAAGCAATTCCGTTGGATAGGCCTGTCGCTCGGACTCGGACTCGTGCTTCTGCTCATTGACGTGAGGGTCTATGAAAACTATGCCTACGTCATATATGGCGGGTTGCTTTTACTACTCTTGGTGACGATATTCATAGCGCCTGACATCAAAGGCTCTCGGTCGTGGCTTGTGATAGGCCCCATGAGCCTCCAGCCGGCCGAGTTCGGAAAATTCGCCACGGCACTATGCCTGGCCAAACTCTTCTCGAGCTACAACTTCGTGCTCAATGCATCAAGAGCCAACTACATCCGAGCCCTGCTGATTATCTTCCTGCCGATCATTCTCATCTTAGGACAGAAGGAGACAGGTTCGGCCCTGGTATATCTGTCGCTTTTCTTCGTGCTCTATCGCGAGGGTATGAGCGGCCTGGTGCTTCTGGCAGCATTCTGCGCCGTGGTATTCTTTGTAGTCGAGGTGAAATTCACAGGGAGCATGATTGTGGGCATACCATCAGGCCAGGCTGCGGTTTTCATCATGATCATGGTGCTTATAGTGGCCATGCTGGCCATATACTGCAAACACCTCGAAGGGGCCAGAAACGTTTTCCTCTGGTTCGTCGGGACCGGTGTCATTGTAGGAGTACTCGAAATGCTGGGCGTGAGTGTGCCGGGCCTTTTCTATTTCATGGGGGTAATCGCCGTTGCGCTGGCCTACTGCGTGCTGCTCATGTTCAAGACCAAGGCACGAAACCTCATCATCACAGTGGGCACTGCCGTGGCCTCTATAATATTCATGTTCTCTGTCGACTACGCTTTCACGTCCATCCTCCAGCCCCACCAGCAGATGCGTATCAAAGTGGCGCTTGGTATCGAAGAGGACCTGCGTGGAGCAGGCTACAATGTCAACCAGTCAAAAATCGCCATCGGATCGGGCGGTATATATGGCAAGGGTTTTCTCAACGGGACACAGACCAAACTGAAGTACGTGCCTGAACAGCACACCGATTTCATCTACTGTACCATAGGCGAAGAGGAGGGATTTGTCGGCTCGGCAGCAGTTCTTGTTGTCTTTCTCATCCTCATCCTACGCATCATATCTCTTGCCGAGCGACAGCCGACAGTGTTCGGGCGAGTCTATGCCTACTGCGTGGCAAGCTATCTGATATTCCACATAGCCATCAATATAGGAATGGTGATAGGACTGTGTCCGGTCATAGGCATTCCGCTCCCGTTCTTCAGTTACGGAGGCTCGTCGCTGTGGGGCTTCACATTCCTGCTGTTCATACTTCTGCGTATCGATGCCTCACGACGCGAGCGGTCGTTCTGACAAGTCTCCGCTCAATCGGCTGTCTTGCGGGAATAGGAGCCGGGAAACAGGAACAGAATGGAAAGAACCACCATTGCGGCAAGCGCCCAAGGATAGTACAGATACACAAATGGAGCCACCGGAGGGATACCGGCAAGCGAAGTGGCAAGGAGAGTCTGTGCCCCGTAGGGAATAAGACACTGCACAATACACGAGCAGGAGTCGAGCAGCGACGCGCTCTTGCGCGGATCCACCCCATAACGGCCACAGATTTCGCGAGCTATACCTCCTACCGTAATAATGGCAACAGTGTTGTTAGCGGTACACAGGTTGACGAGTGCCACCAGCACGGCTATGCATCCCTGCGCACCCCGCAGACCGCTCACGCGCGCCGACAGGCACTGAAGCAGATACTGAATGCCACCGGCGGCCTTGATGATGCCGAGCATTCCCGAAGCCAGAAGGGTGACTATTATGAGGTCGCCCATGGAACCTATACCGGCCCCCATGGCTCCGAAAAGCGATATTATACTGAATCCGTCCAAAATGCCAAGCAGTAAAGCAGAGACAAGTCCGAGCAATAGCACTATCATAACATTCACACCACAGGCAGCTGCAACAAGGACGACTACATATGGCACCACCAGCCATGGAGAATGATGGCCCTCGACCACAGGCTGAGACGCTCCGGAACTCATCAGCACATATACAACGAGAGTGACTATGGCCGCCGGAAGCGCAATCCAAAGATTAGCCCTGAACTTATCGGCCGTCTTGCATCCCTGCGAACGGGTAGCGGCAATGGTGGTGTCGGAAATAAACGAAAGATTATCGCCAAAAAACGCTCCTCCAAGCACCACGGCAACATAGAACGCCAGACTGTCGCCCGACATACCGGCTATATCTGCCGCAAGAGGAGTGAGGGCCACCACAGTGCCGACCGAAGTGCCGATGGAAAGCGATATGAGACAGGCTGCCACGAAAAGGCCAGGCACGATGAATCTTGCAGGAAAGCATCTGAGTGTAAGCTCTACCGTGGCATCAACAGCACCAATCTCCCTCGCAACAGAGGCAAACGCACCGGCCATGATAAAGATCCACACCATATACATTATGCTCGGATGTGCCGCCGCACGTGAGAACGTCTCTATGCGAGACGCAAGACTGCCTCCACCGGTATAGACCACCATACCCCATATCGAAGCCACAAGAATCGCCACCGAGAGAGGCATCTTGTAGAAATCACCGATGACAATCGACACAGCAAGATAGGCCAACATAAAGACCACTACGGGAGAAAGCCCGAGAAGTCCGCGCAAGGTCGAAATCCGCGCTAATTCAACAGGTCCACCTTTCATATTATTCAAATTGTATGTGAGTTTTCATATTCATATCGTTTCAGAATGTAAAATTAACTAATATTTGTCACATCTCAAAAACACAAACTACAATCGGATAATGCACCATCTCACAAAGTATCATAAAAAGAAACACACTTTTCTTTAGCAAATCTTAACAATCTAAAGGGGTTAAATAAAACATTTATCCATTAATTTTGCATATTAAATGGATTATTAGTCAAACAAATGTATTTTTTCTTTATGATATGTTGACCTAATACCTATGCCATTCTTGTCTCTGACGGCTATAATCAACAACCCGACCAATGTATTTCACTTGCAACTATCCAAATATGTAACATTCAGGCCCAAAACGTCTGAAAGCAATATCACACTCTAAACAATTTAGCTATGACTCTTATCAGAAAAGGTATTGTAGCCCTTTCAGTAGGAGTGATTATTCCGGTATATTCATCTTCGCAAACTCCGGAAATTACCCTACAGGACTACACATCCGAAATCTCAGTCACAACGCTTGCCGGACTATCAATAAGTCAGGAAATAGGGTCGCCTATATCCCTTCCGGAAGTAACGGAAGGCGACATTCCTGTATTGCAAGGCCTCTTTGCCACGCTCACTGGAGTGTCACAGAGCTCTTCAAGTCTCGACCTGACCCAGTATACCGAGAATGACCGCCCGGAGATTGCCTATTGTGAAGAAACGCACACACTGCTTGTGACACTTCCAGATGGAAGCTCACAGTGCAAAGTAGTAGTAACCGAGATCTCCGGACAAATCATTGTCAGCAGAGCATATAGCACCGTCGTAAAACTACCAACACTCTCCCCCGGCCTGTATATTGCCATGGCTGTAACCAAAAACAATACTCACAAATCCTTTAAATTCGTCGTAAAATGAAAAAATTTCTTACTCTCATTATAGCCGCTCTCTCCACTCTCTCCATGTTGGCCGGACTTAACACCATGAATTATCAAGCTGTTATAAACAATGCTGATGGAAACCCGGCTGCTGACACATCAATTGGTCTCAGATTTGCCATCGTCGCCGGCGACGACATCTTATTCGCGGAAGAGACTGTCGTCAAGTCGTCTTCGCAGGGACTTGTAAAGTGGCAGATAGGAAGCACTGTCGAAAACGGTCTTTCAGATGTCAACTGGACATGCGAGGGCCTTCTCCTGCAGGTCGGCATAGATCTCAAAGGAGGCTCTGACTACACCACGGTCTACACCTCGGGGATACAGTCAGTCCCGACAGCCATGTATGCAGCCAGATCCGGCGACTGCGAAGAACTTCGCGAAATGGTGTATGACAACAGATGTCACGCTGAAAAAAACACGAATGATATCGCCAGAATCCAAGCTTCTGTAATAGATCTCGAAGAAAACGCCAAAGAACTCCGAGACATCTCAGAACAAATCTACCATCTGACAAGAGAAAACAAAGAAAGAATTGAATACCAAGAGTTAAATTCTTCAGAAATTGAGAAGAGAATAGCAGATTTAATGATACAAAACGAAGAGCAGCAGATGCGGATTGACGAACTCCGAGAGCTTGTTGGACATATGTGGAAAATAATTGAGGAACTGCAAAACAAATAAATCATTTGACAAAAAATACCATGACCAGGATTATCCATAATTTAACGTGAGTTCGATATAAGAAATCACGTTAATTAGGCACTATAAATTTACGGATTTTTCGCGAGAACACCAAGAAAATCAGCCATTTAGTGCAAATCTAAATGGCTGATTGTTTTATTGTTGAATGGTATATTGCTTATATCGAACTCACGTTAAATAAGTTTTGAAAATTTCTGTGACAATCAGTTGGTGACAGCGGTTATGATGATGGCCATATAGGGCAGTTCCTTTATCGGAACTATAGACCGGCCGCGGAATCGACCTTCGACCGGAATGACATTCATGTTCCAGGTATCAATCAAAGAGATTTCATAATCCGAATCGTCGGGAAGTTCAAGCACCATCTGGCGATGGATGTCTCGACCTGTGTATACCAGAAACCATTTGTCATCACACCCGAGGGTGGGATAATTCTGCCATCCGGTAATACCTTTTACAGGCTTTGCCCCTTCAGGAGACTTTTCAAGAATTTTCTTTAGAAACCTGATGGGTTCGTGGCTCTTGCCGCGGAGTGTTCCCCCCTTTGACCACCAGAGGACCTCATCAGACTTTTCAGGAGCCACCGAACTGTCGGTCAGCAACACCTCGCCGTGTCCGACAAATCCGCCCGAAAGAAAACCGCTCCAGAACTTCTGAACCATTTCTTCACCTGACAGTGTGCCCCACACCCAAGGAATGTTGCCCTCATAACGACACTCATCATATATGACCGGTTTGCAATATGTGCGACACAGGTTGCCGGCATTGTCGGTATCGGGTGCCTGAATACTTACATGGGTCACATTCGGGTCGCTGTGGTCATAAAGTTTCACCCCGTTGTGGATACTTCTCAAATGGTCATACGGGTCATTGTCAGCAAAAAATTCAAGATGGTATTTCCAATCCTGTTCAGTATAGGCATCCATGAAGTCATATTCGTTGGCCATGCTCCACCAGACGTTTTTGAATGCGCTGAAGCGGGAGATGACATATTGCATGTAGCGGTCTCTGGTTTCCCTGTCGAGTTTGCTGAAGCCCCAGCGGTCATAGGGATGATAGACAATCAGATCGGCTTCGATGCCGAGGCTGTCAAGCGAGGCGATGCACTGTTCGATATTTCTGAAATAGGCGGGGTTGAGACGGTTGAAATCCCAGCTGCCGGTCTCACCTTCGAAAGGGTATAGAATCGGTTCGTTGCGGTTCCAGTCGTAGCTTTTGGGGAATATGCACATTCGGATTTTGTTGAAACAGCTGTTGCGGAGGGTTTCGAGTGTCAGCTGTATGAGGCTGTCGGGCTGATGTGTCCATGCGTAGCAGGTAGTACCCACGGGGATGTAGGCGGTTCCGTCGGAGTAGGCGAATCCGAGCGAGTTGACTCTGACAGGACCGTGGTTTCCGGGTGATGCCGGGAGGCAATCGAAACTGCCCCGCAGATTCGATTTCGGACTGTTTCCGGAAGTGCGGTAGGTCCACCGGCCGGGCTTGTGGGGCATGAAGCGGATTTTATATGTGTCGTTGCCGTCATAGAATGCGCTGACTTTTACGGTGTCGCAGCCGTTGATGAAGGTGCATCCGGAGTCGATGTTGTCAAACGGATGCTGTCCGGCTTTCTGCCGGAATGAGAGTTCGAATATTTTCCACTGCTCTACTGCCGGGGCTGCGGAAACTCTGGCTGCCGTAGCCCATGACAGAATGCTGATAATGGAGATGGCTGTGCTGATTATTCTGTTCATATGATTATTCTGTTCATAATTGTTTCGGGTTGGATTATAATTCTGAGTCTTCCCACTGGAATACAGTGCCGCCGAGCCGGCTTGCGGAGGTGCCGGGCCAGTCGGCTCCATAGGTCTCGCCGGATGCCGGATCGGTTCCAACATAGCGGTTTGTTTTCAGAGACAGAAGCATACACTGGCCGTGGAGCATGTCCTGCCACATAAAAAGGCAGTCATCGGTCTCAGTGGCTGACAGGCGGAGGTCACCGGACAAGCCGAGTCCGGCCACGGTCATGAAGCCATTGCCGTTGACGGCTTCGAGCACAACCTTGCCGTTGCCTCGGTCATGGACTCTGAACCGGGTGTTGACAGAATCAAAGTCTTTGTCTCCCTGCCATGCCGAGAGCACCATTTTGCGCCGGTGGGCCACCAGTCTGTGGCCGTTGGCCAGATTACTTATGGTGACGGTCTTGCCGAGCGGAATGTTGCCGCTGCGGTCGGCAAGCGGTTCGTCAACGGTGAAATTGTCGAATTCGGCATAGCCGCCTTTGGAGAGAAGACGGTTGAACGCGAAGAGGGCATAGCGTGCACCCTGGAAGGTTTTTGTCTGATAGGGGATCACCATTCTGCCGCCTATGTCATTGAAACTTTGGCCGTCGGTACTGTAGCTGAACTGCGCCCATTCGTGCTCGAAGTCGCCTGTTATTCGCAGGTGCAGTTCCGGTTTTTTAAGAGGCTGCTCGATGGTTGTGTCGGTTCCAAGGTCATAGAAGCTTATGACCGGCCCGTTGTCTTTTACCTCGATGCCTATCCATTCATACGGAATGTTGAGCAGTCCGAGACCTGCCACATCGCCTTTCTTCATTTTGGATGCGTCGAGGGTCACTGTGGCTACGGATACCGGACCTATGCCACGCTGGGTGAGGGTGTTTTTTGCCCAATAGAGATCTTTGGCCGGAAGTGAGTTCAGCCGTAGACGGCCTTTGCGCAGAGACCACTGGCTGTCATCTGGCAGATGGTTCCACTGCCAGACGGGCTGGAGCCGGCCGCTGTCGAAATTGTCGCTGCGGGTGTAGGGTGCGTGTGGTTTCACTGTTGCGCTGACCTGCGGTTTCAGCCAAGTGCGCGGCGTGCGGCCAAGGTTGCCGGGGAGGCCGAAATAGGGCCATCCGTCCACCCATGTCACAGGCGACAGGCAGGTGGTGCGGCCCACGGCAAGGAAGTCAAGCATCGAAAAGCCCCACCAGTCGCCATTTTCGAGCTGTACTATTCCGCCCTGGTGGAGTGTGGCGCAGCCCATGTTGTCGGCATTCGGTTTGCCGGTTTTCAGGCGCCATTTGCCCGGTTCCGGCATGGCGCCGTCCATAGGGATGTCTGTGGCCCATGTGGAATGTTCAGTGCCCAGGGTTTCACGGCAGCTGATGACGCGGGTTTCGTAGGGTCCTTCGAGGCGGTCGGCGCGCGCACACATCATGCGTCCCATAGGGGAGTAGTCGGCGCTGATGATATAGTATTTCCCGTCGATCTTGTAGGCGTGGTGGCCTTCACCCATAGCGTTTCCGGCGGGTATGATGCAACGGTCGCTGCCATCTACATAGCCGCTGAAATCAGGCTTGATCTCGATGCAGTGCACTTCGTCGTAGCCGTGGATGGCGTATATGCGGCCGTTGTCAAAGAGTACAGACAGGTCATGTATCCAGCCTCCGAGGCTGTAATGTTTCCAGGGCCCTTTCGGGTCAGAGGCTGTGTAGACCTGCATGCCTATTCCGTTTATGTTGGAAAAGATGTAGAAAGTTCCGTCATGATAACGTATGCACGGGGCCCATATGCCCTGTCCGTATGCTTCTTTGCCGTCTTCGAGCCGGAAGCGAGGATCGTCGATGTCTATTCGGTCGAAGGCGTAACTGCAGAAGTCCCAGTTGACAAGATCTTTTGATTCGAGGACCACGAGTCCTGGATTGCAGTGCATGGTGGTCCCGACAAGATAGAATGTGTCATTGACACGGATGATGTCAGGGTCGGAAAATTCATCGTAGAACAGCGGGTTTGTGAAAGTGCCGTTGCCGTTGTCGGCAGTCCATGATTTCTGTTGGCCGAATGAGGTGGTGACGGACAGTAATGCCGATGCTATGAGAAGTTGGATTTTTTTCATTGTTTCTGTGCGGGTGTTATGGATCAGTCGAATTTCCAGAAATCGAAATTGAAAAGCTTGCAGCCTTTCCGGCCGCTGAAGGCGAAGGTGAGGTCATGGATGCCGGTGACAGGAGCGGTTACTGGCACAGTCACGGATTTCCATTCTTCCCAGCCGCCGGTCGGTGGGACTTTGACCGAGGCAATGAGTTGCCCGTCTGTGCCGCCGGAGTAGACGTTGAGTGTTCCTCCCCGGAGTGCGCTTGCCACCGAGACAGTCAGCCGCGAGGGCGATTTTTTGCCGAAATCAACTTCGCGCACCTGAAGATAGTCACCATTGTGTATGTCGGAAACATAGATGCCTGTCTTTGCGTTCGGCTCAGTCTTCAGACCTTCTGACCAGGCTATAGTCTCGGCTTCGACGCGGGAGTAAGGGTTGAGTGTGCCGACCGGGTCCGGGCCTTTGGTCGTGGGAAGGATTATCGGGAGAGAGCCGTCAGGATTGTATTCAAACTGTTCGATCGCCGTAGACCGGTTGAAACCGCTGCCGCCGGGAAGAGTGCCGCAGTGATAGGCGAAATAGTGCCGTCCTTTGAAGTCGGCTATTCCGCAATGGTTGGTGAATGAGCCCATTTCCTGAAGGGGCATGATCTGTCCGGCGTATTTCCACGGTCCCCAGGGGGAGTCGCTTACCGAATACGATATGTGTTCCGGAACTCCGCCTGCGGCATAGGCGAGAATGTAGCTGCCGTTGCGTTTGTAGAACCAGGGCCCTTCTTCGTAGAGGTCTTTGTAATCAGTGAAGGCAGTGCCTTCGGCAAGTTTCTCCGGTCCGCCGAAGGAATCTTCGGTCTGAATGAATTTGTAGACGCCATCCTTGACTTTTTCGGCATGATTTCCGCTGATGGTAAAATTTTTATCATAGGATATCATGTCGTGGTTCAGTTTGCAGCACCACAGGCCGGGGTTTCCCCAGTAGAGCCAGGCGTTTCCGTCAGGTTCGATGAAGACTGTAGGGTCAATATAGCCGCCCGGATCACTGACAAGGGGCGCTCCTATAGCGTCGGTGAATGGTCCTGTTGGACTGTCGGCTACGGCCACGCCTATAGCCATGTCGTGAGTGTTGCTGTCCACGCAGCATACATACCAGTAGAATCTACCGTTGCGCTCGATACATTGTGAGGCCCAGGCGCCCCATTCGGCCCAGCTGAAGGTGTCAAGGGACATCGGAGAGCCGTGGTCGGTCCAGTTAACCATGTCTTTTGATGAATATACTCTCCACTCATTCATTACGAATTCATCGTGGCGGCCGTCCTCATCATGGCCGGTATAGATATAGAAGGTATCATTGTAGACCATCGGAGCCGGATCGGGAGTGAAATTGGTCTGCACTATCGGACGCTGTGCCCAGGCTGTGGCAGCGATTGTCAGACCGATGGCTGTTGCCGTTATGTGGCGGTGAACTGCTTTATTCATGGCGAATAGTATGAAAAATCCTCTGACCGTGTCAGCCTCCGGTTCTGTCGCTGACACGGACAGAGGATACGATTAAAAAACGACCTTAGATATTTATTAATTGCACCTATTATATAGTGTAGTTACATTGCCTCAGGAGCGGGAGCTCTTTCATAGATACTTTCAAGAGTATATTCGGGACTGTGGTCGGAAACGGCGCGTACCATCGCGGCGACAGAGGCTGCATTGGAATGTACGAAATCACCGGTTTGACGGTCGAAGATGGCGCCTTGGCCTGCTCCGAGGCCTTTGCCTCCGTTATCCCAGAACACAGGTGACAGACAGCAGTCATGAGCTGCCTTGCAGAAATATTCAAGATAGTAGTCGCGGAATGCGCTTTCGCGGCCGGCCGGGCGATTGGTGCAGGTGAATTCACCGATATAGACAGGGATGTTTTTGTCAGTGAATCTTTCTTTCAAGCCCTTGAAAATGTCGGCAAGGCCTTCTTCATCTACATCATCGGCGGGATATTTGCCTTCGGATGCAGTGTGGCCCCATTCGGGGAGATATGTCCAGTTGCCGCCTTCGTCATAGAATTCCATGCAGAATTTGCCGGGAGAGTAGCAGTGGACCGAGACGAGCAGACGTCCTGTAGCGGGGTCTTTTGGCAGTTCGAGATGCTCCACAAGTTCCCAGCCTCCGGCATAGCCGGGGATTCCGAGATAGCGTGTGGCATTTTTGCCTCCGGTGGCACGCACGGTGTTCACAAACAGCTGGTTCCATTCGTTGAGGAGTCGGTACTGGTGACCGTTGTCTGTGGTGTTCGCGCCCCAGCCCCAGTCTCCGTCATGGATTTCGTTGAAGGCTTCGAAAATCAGAAAATCACCGGTGTCGACAAACCGTTCTGCAATTTGTGTCCATACTTTGCGGATTTCGTCTTCAACCTCAAGGTTTTTGGCTATGTTTGCGGCTGCGCCTTTGAAATCGAGCCAGAAGCCGTAGCCGCCAGAACCGTCATGATGGATGTTGACAATTATGTTGAGACCTGCATTTTCGGCATAGCCCACAATCTCGGCCACTCGTTCGAGGCGGTCGTCGATCTTGTAGTCAGGTGCGGCTCCGATATGTCCGAACCATGTTACCGGCAGACGCACAGTCTTGATGCCGGCTGCCTTGATCTTGTTGAAGAGTTCCTGAGTCAGCGGATAGTTGCCGTCACAGAGTTCGTCGGCGACACCGTTTTTGTAGGCATCCATCTGGTTGCCGGGATTCCATCCCAGACCCAGCCAGTCAGCTATTTCATGCACTGAAGCCTGGGCAAGGGCCGACTGATTGACGGTCAGAGTCTTGGTCTCGTTATCGGATTTGATTGTCACCTCTGCCGATCTGCTGTCACCGTTGTTTTCATCAACGGTGACATAGAGGCGATAGATTGAAGCGGTCAGGCGTTCGAGCTTGAGGCTGACCCAGTTTTCGCTGCATGAGATCTGCGGAGTGACAGCTGACTTGATGCGGAAGTTGTTAGAGTTGCTTTCTCTCTGAAATGACAGTACATCGTTTTCGAGCACGAAGTGGATGTCTTCTGTGTCATAGACGTCATTGTTGTCGGAACATGAGAGGCTGCCGAATGAAAGCAACAGAGATAGAACGATTGGAATTATATTCAGATGTCTCATATCGTTTTGTTATATCTGTGTTAGTGGCTGTTTTGAGGTTTACTGTATGACATACAGACGGAAGTTGTCGAAGTAGACTGCCACATCCTGTTCGGCCAGTTCGTTGCAGAGATGGAGATAGACCGATGTCAGTGAGAGTCTGATGTCACCATAGGTGCTGCCTCCGGTGACGAGATTTCTCAGCGGTATGGAACAAGACATCCATCTGCCGGTCTCGCATTTGCCGGTGATGCGATCATGGTAGCCGTTGAACGTGTACTGGCCCTTGAAGTCACTTCCGTCACAGAGAATGAACCAGCATTCCATGCCTTCGACTTCAGGATAGTGCATATAGCATTCGTAGCGGAACTCGATGTCTTCGATCGGGGTGCTCTCAGGAATGTCGGGTATCTGTGACTCGCCGAGGTAGAGAGGTCCCCACCATCCGTTGTTGAATTGTGTGGTTCCTTCGATTCCCCAGAATTGGCCGGAAGTGTTGGCCGGTTTGTTATTGGCTGAAGTCTGGTCAACTACTTTGCCACTGTCGGTTCCGCCCCAGAAATAGCATCCGAAACTGTCGAAGTCGATCAGTACGGCGCTCTTCTGATAGAAAGGTATTGTGTCGCGGCCCTGCTCGGTCACGAGGATCAGGCGTCCGCCTTTTTCAGGCAGAGTGGGCAGTGTGAATGTGAGCTGAGTTTTGTCATCATTGACTGTGATGTCTTTGGCCGGAATAGTGATTTCGTTTTTGCCGATGATGATGGCCACAGGATCATTGAATTCCTTGCCGAAGAGAGTGCATGGCTCGCCCCATACAGGCATGTCAGATGAAATTTCCTCGATTACCGGCGGATTGGGCTTGGCGGAGGTGAATCCGATTACCGATGATCCGGAGTGGCATTCGATCACGATATAGCCTTTTTCGAGAACTGTGGCTGGGAGTTTTGCGGTGATGAGGTCGAAATCGGCCCCGATTTCATAGTCGGTGATCTCATATTTAGTCACCGGACCTTCCGGCTCGACCGGGTTTCCGTCGTCATCAACTTCAAGGGGATTGAAGTCTGTGAGATAGAGACTTTCCACTTCATAGAAGTTTTCACCTTTAATGCGTATCTCCTGTCCGGGCAACAGTGGCATGTCATCGGTCCAGTCGGCAGTATATGATATGAGATATGGAGCCGGGGAGTTGATGTGGAACGCATATGTAGCGGTGCCGTGGCTGGTGACAACTCTGATCTCTGATTTCAGTTCAGGATTGGCACCCACGAGCTTAAGCTCGCCAGGAATCGAGAGTATTATGTGGGTCGGGGTGGCATACGTGGGGTTGAAAGAAACCTTCTGGTCGTTAATGTAGATCTCTTTCGCCCCGCCGAGATTACGGCCTACGAGGACAATTATATCCCAGGGGTCTGATTCGGTGAACAGGCTGTCGGCCTTTTCCGGATCAATCGCGCGGACTCCGGTGATCACAGGCTGAACTCCGTCATCTCCGTCTGATTTGCAGGAGACAAAACACAGCATCTGCATCATGCACACGATGGCCACGCAGAAACAGCTTATATAGTTTTTCATTGTTATCATGTTATTTCGTTTGATATACCACTATTTTAGTCCTTGAAATTATAGCTGACAGGTTCTGCTTTGAGCAGCGGATTCTGGATCACATCGTTTTCAGGATAGGGCATGAACATCTTGCTTGCTATCACGACTACCGGTGAGGTAGGCTGGATGATGCCTTCGATTATCAGTTCGCCGTCGGAATCTTTTTTGATTTTGTCAGCGCGGGTGCCACGTTCCTGATTGTTGATCAGATTGAGAATCTTTTCAGGTTTCCATTTGAACCAGGTGATGTATTCATACCAGTTGGTGTATTCCAAACAGAATTCAATGCGGCGCTCACGGATAATGTCATCGAATGTCACGGATGTCTTGGGGTCGATCATGGCTCTTTCTCTGACTTTGTTGAAGTATTCGAGGCCTGGGCCGCCGGTGAGTTTTTCCTGATTGCCGAGGCAGGCTTCCGCATAGGTAAGATAAGTGTCGGCGAGACGTATTATATAGGTGTTGAGCGGAGAGCTCATGGGAGCCACATAGCCGTCATTGTCATCGTCAGGCCCACCGATGGCGCCTTTCTTGAGCTGGGCGTTTTCCTTGTCGTAGTGATAGCCGCCTTTGTCCATGCAGAGTTCGGGATAGAACGAGTGCTGGGTGAAATATGTGGCGTTGCGGCGGATTGTATCGGAATGTTCGTACTGGTCGAGCATTTCGAGCGGTGCGAATGGAGAACCCCATGCGGCTACGCCTCCGGAGATGTCAGAGAATGAGAGGATAGAGTAAAGCGTGTTCTGTGTTCCCCATTCTCCGAGAGGTACCCACTGCATGGCCAGCAGAGATTCCTCATTGTTGTTGAATTTGTATTTGAAGAGATCGGCATATGTGGGGAGCAGTTTCAGTCCGCTTTTGGTGCAGACGTCCTCGCAGAGTTCCTTGCATTTTTCAAGGTCGGCCTCGTCGCGGTTTCCTCCGTTCCATCCGGAGCGGCTGAGGTAGACTTTTGCAAGAAGAGCTTTTGCGGCCCAGCAGGTGGCGCGCCCTTTGGTCCATGATTCAGGTAGATATTCAGCGGCATATTCAAGGTCACGGATGATGAATCTGAACACGTCTTCTTCCTTGTTGAGAGGCCGCACAGGGTTGTCGACTATCTCCTGATTGTGTTCGAAGAGGATAACCGGGCCCCATAGACGCAGGGCATAGAAATATGCGGCAGCACGCATCAGGCGCGCCTCACCGATGGCGCGATGGATTCCCTCTTCGGTGCAGTCGGCTGTCGCTTTGGTCTCGCAGGCCTCAATGACAGAGTTTGACATCGTCACTACGGCATAGAATGACCTCCAGATGTTTGACAGGTGGCTGTCAAGTGCGGTGACCTGCATGGTGTTGAACTGCGGGAAGTTCCAGGCGTCGAAACATTCATTGGCGAGACTGCTGATGCAAAGCGCGCCTTCTCCGTTATATTCAAACCAGGGCCTGTTATAGAGTACGGATGTCGCTGATTCGAGTGCTTTGTCGGAGACATAGAAAGTTCCGTCCACATAGTTTCCCTGCGGGAGTTTCTCAAGATAGTCGTCGCTGCATGATGCAACGCATGAAGCGGCAGCGATCGCGATCAATGGAATATATAGTTTTTTCATTGGTGTTCAGGTTAAAGTGAGACATTGAGTCCGAAGGTGTAGATCACCTGTGACGGATAGCGGGCATAGTCGATGCCGCGTGTGAGCACGTTGTAGTTGTAGGCTCCGATTTCTGGGTCGAATCCTTTGTAGCGGGTGAATGTGAAAGGATTCTGCACGTTGAAATAGAGGCGGAGGTTCTCGATGCTTGCACGCTTGATCAGCTGTTTCGGGAAAGTATAGCCCAATGATATGTTCTTGACGCGCAGATATGAACCGTCTTCAACAAAATAGCTGCTCATGCGGTTGTTGTTGTTCGAATTATCAAGAGCGATGCGGCAGATACGGGCGTCGGAGTTGATGACATGCATGTTTTCAAACGTATGGCCTCCGTCAGGATCAATGAGCCCTACGTTGGCGAGCCTTGTGGTTTCCAGAAGAAGATTGGAGTTCCTCATAGGGTCTGTGTAGACCTGGCGCAGGTAGTTGAACACCTTGTTGCCCTGTACTCCTACAAGTGAGAGGTTGAAGTCAAAGTCTTTGTAAGTAAGGGTGGTGTTGAATCCGTAAGTGAATTTTGGCTCAGGATTGCCTATGAACTTACGGTCGCTTTCATTGATTACTCCGTCTTTGTTCACGTCTTCGAATATGTAGTCGCCATACCAGATCTCGTTCTCCTTGATTGTTTTGCCTTCAGGAATTGCCACGAGAATTCTGTTGAAGTTGTCGTCAAGCATGAAGTCGCCGTTCTTGTCTTTGACATAGAAATCGTCAGCTTCCTTGAACATGCCGATTACGTTGTAGCCGTAGAACTGGCCAACGGGCTGTCCGACAACGGTGTTGGTATAGGTGTCAGCTCCGATCTTTCCGGTGATGCTTGATGTCTTAGTGTAGAGCTTGGTCACCTTGTTGCGGTTAAGCGAGAAGGTGAATCCTGTACGCCATGAGAAGTCGCGGGTGCTGATGTTGACGGTGTTGAGAGTCCATTCGAAGCCTTTGTTTTCTATGGCTCCGGCATTGACCCAAGGTGAGGAGATGATGGAGGTCACGTAGTCAGGCAGTGAGGCCTGCATAAGCAGATTGTCTGTCTTTTTAAGATAGGCGTCGATTATGAATTCGAGTCTGTTGTTGAACATGGTCAGATCAAGACCTACGTTGTACGATTTTGTCTCTTCCCATTTGAGTTTGTCGTTGGAGTAGTTTCCGGCGTAGAATCCTGCGCCCCAGATAGTGGCGCTTGAAGCCATAGTGGTGCCGTAGGCGTATGCTCCGGCGTTCTGATTTCCGACTATACCCCAGCCTAAACGCAGTTTGAGGTTATTGACAGGCTCTACGTTTTTCATGAATTTTTCCTGAGAGATGCGCCATCCGAAGGCTGCTGACGGGAACCAGCCCCAGCGGTTGGCTTTGCCGAAGTTCGAAGATCCGTCGGCACGCAGTGTGAAGGTCAGCAGATAGCGGTCGGCAAAATTGTAGTTGGCGCGTCCGAAATATGACTCCATCGAGCCTGATCCTCTCGAACTGTTGTTTTTGGCTGTCAGCGCATCGCCGGCTACAAGTTCGTGGACTGAGTTGAGGAAGTAGTTTTTTCGGCTTCCGGAGAGATATTCATATTCGTTTTCACTTGACTCATGACCGATCATCACGTTGAACGAGTGGTTGCGTATGTGCTTGTCGTAGGTCAGGAATGTCTTGAAGAAATAGTTCTTGCCGTTGCTTGCGCTTCGTGAACTTTCAGAGTCCTGAATGAAATAGCCGTAGTCGTAAGTCGGGCGGTAATAGTAGTGGTTGCTGTAGTTGAAGCCTCCGCCGTATTCCACACGCAGATTCAGACCGTCGATGATCTTGAAGTCGGCAAACAGGTTGCCGTAGAAGTCAGTTCCGCGGTTATAATCTTCGCGGAGCAGAGCATCGGCCACGGGGTTTGCATAGAATGTGCCGAAGTTGTTGTCTTCGGTCTGATAGCCGTATGATCCGTCAGGGTTTCTGACAGGTACGTTGGGGTGCTGGTCGAGTGCGGTGCGGATGATATTGCCGTTGTCAATCGTGTTGGTCTGCTTTGTGCGGCTCAAAGAGGCGCTGACACCGAATGAAAGCCATTTGGTGATGTTGGTGTCGATGTTGATTCGACCTGACAGACGCTCGAAATCTGATCCGATAGCAATACCGTCCTGACCGAGATAGCCTAAGCCGATGGCATATTTACCCCAGTCGTTGCCGCCTGAGACTGTCAGCTGGTGGTTGTGCATGTGGGCTGTTCTGAAGATTTCGTCCTGCCAGTCGGTGCCTTTGCCGAGAATAGAGACATCGGCGAATTCCTTGGTGGCGCCGAATCCCATCACCTCGGCACGGAGGTTACGGTAGGTGGCGAACTGGCGCAGGTCCATTACGTCGAGGCGGTCGGGGATGTTCTGGATTCCGTAATAACCTTCATAGCTGAGTTTGGTTTTTCCTGCTTCACCGCGTCGGGTAGTGATCATGATCACGCCGTTGCTCGCGCGTGAACCGTAAATGGCTGTGGCCGATGCGTCTTTCAGCACTTCCATTGACACGATGTCAGAGGGGTTGATGGCTGAAAGAGCATTTGAATTGCCGTCGGCCTGGCCTGAGAGGGGCACACCGTCGACTACGTAGAGAGGCTCGTTGCCGTTGAGCGAGTTTGTGCCTCGGATGCTGACCGAGATACCGCCGCCGGGGGCGCCGGAGTTCTGCGTCACCTGCACACCGGCAGCACGGCCCTGAAGAGCCTGGTCAAGCGATGTGGCCACGGTTTTTTTGATGTCTTCCGCAGAGACTGATACCACAGATCCTGTCAGGTCGCTGCGCTTCATGGTTCCGTAACCGACAACCACTACTTCATCCAGCGTCCTGGAGTCTTCCTTGAGATAGATCTCGACTTTGGATCTGTCACTGACTTTGATGCTTTGGGTTGTGTAGCCGATGTAGGAGAATGTCACTGTCTGTCCTTTTCTGACGTTGACGCTGAAAGCGCCATCGGCATCAGTGACAGTGACTGCTCCGGACTGGACTCTTACTGTGGCTCCGATCAGAGGCATGTTGTCATCAGCGCCTCTGACCACGCCGGTAAGTTTAAAGTCCTGTGCAAAACTTGGGAAGACAACACATCCCAGCAACACGGCAACTATCAATCGTAACAGGTGCCGTTGTTTTTTCAATGCGACTTGCATAACTTCATGATATTAATGGTAAGATGATAAATGTTTTCAGGTTTAAGAGGTTGTTTTTAACGACTTCTAATATGTATAGAGCGTCTGTGTCTATGGCAATGTGTGATCAGCGGATGAAACGCCATTCGTCGAATTTGAAATCGCCGTCCCGGTAGACGAAGCAGAGGTCCTGGCTCCCTTTGAGCTTTTTGCCGAGCCGGACGCTGACGGTCTGCCATTGGGGGTGATCAATGACGAGACTTGCTACGCGCTTGCCTTTGGAACTTCCGATGTGGATGTCGATAACACCTTTGCCTCTGACTTTGGCTTCGAATCGAGAAGCTCCTTTCCCGAAATCTGCGCCACGGACTTCAGACTGCTGACCTGAGCCTAATCCGCAGGCAACCATGTTGCCTGCCACGTCAGTGTGTTCGAATTTTATGCCTGAGGTGGCGGCTACGGTCTCGGCCTGCTGCCACGCGAACGGATCGAGCGGTTTGATCTGTGCGACTCCGGTCTGGGTCATCTGTCCGGTCGGTATTGCGACGCTGTTTTCGTCAACATCAAGTCGGTCTACGCAGATATTCCGGTAGCCGGTAGTGATGCCTCTGAAGTCAGCAAGGTGATTGGTGTGATAGAAGATGTAATATTCGTTGTTGAAACGCAGGAAGTGGGTGTGATTGTTGGTGTATTCCATCCCATAGTCATGAGGATTTTTGAGAATGTCGCCGCGGAATTTCCAACTGTCGCGGTTGAGCGGGTCGGTCGATGTCATATAACCGATCGAACAGATTGAGGGGTGCGAGACTTCAGGATCATTCCATTCGGTGCGGTCGACCCAATCGGTGCTGTAGGAGTAGACCCATGTGCCGTTTATATAGTTCAGCTCACTGGCTTCAAAGAAGTATGGAGCGGGAATTTCGCTGATTTCGCTGTCGAGACTCAGAAGGTCGCTTCCGAGGCGGACTATGCGGGCGCTTCCGGGCAGAAATGTAGTGGCTTTTGAGCTACGTCCTCCTCCGAATGAGAGCCAGCCTACGCCGTTTTCGTCAATGACCGCACCCGGATCGAAGGGGGCCGGGCAGTCTGTAAGTCCGGGGGTGTTCACATCTATAAGGTCATGACCGAGCGGGTCGGTCCAGGGGCCTACAGGAGAAGTGGCGGTGATGACACCGACACCGCCTCCACCGTGGGAGTAGTACATATAGAAATGAGTCAGGCCGTCACTTTCGGTGCGTGAGATTATGGACGGAGCCCATGATACGCCTTTTTCGCCGGTCCAGGGGGCAGCCTGTTCCACATCGATGATTCCGTGGTAGGTCCAGTTTACCATATCATCTGACGACATCATAGCGAGCGAATGGATATGTGCGTAGCTGTTTTTGCCATCGCGCCCCACGGAGTCAAGTTCCTGCTGGTCGTTTGTTCCGTAGACATACACACGCCCGTCATGCACCACGGCTGTCGGATCGGCTACATGCAGAAAGTCGAGCAGTGGATTGCAGTTTCCGGTGCCGAGTTTCGGCGTTTTTTCAAACTGATGGTCTGTCATGGCTTCTGCCGCGGAAGTACCGTTTATAAGTAAGGTGACAGCAAAAATGCCGGCAAGTTGTTTTTTTGATAACATAAGACTGATTTGTGTTAGAGGCTGATAATGATTAGCTGAAACAAATATAGTTACAGCCTCCGGATAGTCTTATGTCATTATGTGTTCTGGAATGCGTCGCGATGTATCATGAATCATGTACGACCCTTCAAAAACTCAGAAGGTAACATTCCGAACTCGTTTTTGAAATTCTGGGCAAAGCGTCGCGGAGAGTTGAAACCGCACATGTAGGCGATCTCGGCAACCTGCATCTGGCTTTGCTCAAGCAGCTGCCGGGCGCGTTTCAGCCTGATGGTGCGTATGAATTCGGCCGGGCCTTTGCCTGTGATAGCCATAAGCTTTTTATAGAGATATCCGCGGCTAATGGCAAGTTCGGAACTCAGTAACTCGACGGAGAAGTCAGAGTCGCTCATATGCTCCTCGACAATGCGAATGGCTTTTTCAACGAGTTTCTCATCAAGTGAGGTTATGGTGATCTCGCTTGGGGAGACATCGAGCTTATTGCTGAACATCCGGTGGTTGCGTTCGAACAGGTCTATGAATTTCTTTATGCGCAGTTGCAGGAGACTGAGATTGAACGGTTTGGTCAGATAGTCGTCGGCTCCGAGTTCGAGCCCTTCGAGACGGTATTCCTCAGCGGTTTTGGCGGTCAGCAGTATGACTGGGATGTGAGACCACCGGATATTGGTCTTGACCTGCCGGCATAGTTCCATTCCGTCCATAACCGGCATCATCACATCGCTAACAATCAGGCTGATGTTTTCTTTGGCCATGATGTCAAGCGCCTCACGTCCGTTGCCGGCTTTAAATATCGTGTAGTCTTTGGATAGAGTGTCGGCTATGAAATCGCGATACTCCTCGTTGTCATCCACAATAAGAATGGTGGCTGGAGAGTCTGCGGCAGATAATTCTTCAGAAATGTTTTCAGGAGCCGATGGTTCGGCCGGAGTCCCGGAGGCGCCGGAGTTTTTTTCAGGATTGGATTGAGCGGAGCATCCGTCAACCGGTAGAGTCAGCGTGAATACAGATCCTTTGGGATGGTTGTCGCTGACTGTGATACCGCCTCCGTGCATGCGGGCGTATTCATTAGCTATATGCAGCCCGATTCCGCTTCCGGTTTTATGGTTGCCTTGCTCGCCCTGATAGAAGCGTTCGAAGATATGTTTTTTTGCTTCCGGGGTTATGCCTTGTCCGCTGTCGGCGATGCGGATTATCAGGTCTCCATTTTTCAGAGTGGCTTTCACGCTTACATTTCCTCCGTCAGGAGTATATTTAAAAGCATTTGACAACAGGTTGTTAAGGATTTTGCCTACTTTCGCGGAGTCAAAGTCCATCATATAGCCTGACGGATCGCATTCGGCGGTAAAATTCATGCCGCGGTTTGCCGCGTAGTCTGTGAAAAGGGCACACTGTTCGCTGATGAAGCGCATGATGTCATCTCTACGACAGTGGAGTCCTTCAGCTCCTACATCGAGTTTGCGGAAATCGAGCAGGGTGTTGATGAGGTCGAGAAGCCGTCGGGCGTTTGAGAAGATTGTCAGCAGTTTCTTTTTCGTCGGCTCATCCTTCACTTCGTCAAGCAAGACCTGTAGAGGTGCCATGATAAGAGTGAGCGGTGTGCGCAGATCGTGGCTGATGTTAGTGAAGAATTTGAGCTTGAGTTCATTGACGCGTACAATCTGCTGGCTTTCGATAGTCTGTCGCTGGATGGCGAGTTTCTGGCGGTGTCTTCTTCTGATGAGAGCTGTCACCAGTATTACACCGCCGATAATAATGAAGAGGTATATGATACATGCCCAGATGGACATGTAGAACGGAGGTCTGACGCGGATTTCAAGTATGGCCGGATCTTCTTTCCAGTTGCCGTTCGGAAGTCCGGATTTTACCAGAAGTCTGTAATTGCCATATGGCAGTGAAGTGAAAGTCACTTTGTTTTCATCAGAAAAGATCCATCTGGAGTCAATGCCTTCAAGCATATAGGCATAGCGGACTCCGGATTGGCCGGTAAGGTCACAGACTGTAAATTCGATTGTGATAAGTCTGTCGTCATAGCTGAGTTCTATCTGCTTTGTTGCCTCCAGCGCATTTTTAAGAATCAGGCGGTCCTCATAGAGAGAGTCGATGCCTATGCGTGTGCCTCCGATGTAAAGATCGGTGAACAGTATGTCAGGAGGCATGCACCGGTCTCTGAACACTTTTTCAGGATAGAACGAGATGCAGCCGTCTGAGGTTCCGAACAGAATGGAGCTGCTGTCGGGGCAAGTGACGGCTTTTGAATTGAAAAATGTGCTTTTGAGACCGTCTTTTTTAGTGTAGTTTCTCATGCTGTAGCTCAGAGCCCCGTCGGCGGACTCCAGGACGGTGATTATTGAGAGACCGTTGCTTGTCGATGCATATATGTGGCCGTCATTGTCTTCGAGGATGGCTCGGATCATGTTGTCGCACAGTCCGCTCTTTTTATCAAGGTAATACATTGAGTCACGTGCTGTGTCCCAGATCGTGAGGCCTTGGTTATGACCCACCCACAGGCGCCCTTCGCGGTCTTTATAGATCTGGGAAACAAATCCTTGTTTCAGGCTTTGGGTATTGCGGCGGTTTGTGAAGTGTGCGCTTGCTTTTTTTGTGGCTGTATCAACTTTATATAAGCCGTCGAATGATCCGATATAGACTGTGTCGCCCTTGTCTGAGTGGAGACACATGGAGTTGATCTGTTCACCTTTGGCTGTAAGGACGGATATGAAATTGTCTGTTTTGCCGCTGACATATTGTGTTCCTTTAAGTGTTGCTATCCAGATATTGCCCGCTTCGTCGTTCTGAAGGGCCCATATGATGTCTGATATGAGTGAGCTGTTGGCGGTTGTGAAATGTCTGACGTTGTTGCCGTCGATGCAGTAAAGACCGTTGCCGTAGCTGCCGACCCATATGCGGCCGTCGGAATCTTCTTCCAGACAGATTATCGAGCCGTTGAACACAGCCGGCATCCGTTCTATGGTCTCGCTTCCGGGGCGAAGGATCAGCAGACCGTTGCCATCGGTGCCTATCCACAGATTGTTTCTGCTGTCAGTGAGCAGCGATGCTACGTCAAGGCCTCTGCATAGGCTGAAATTTTCAAACTGAAGCAGGTCGTTGTTATAATATGATATACCTGATTTGTTATGTCCGAACCAGATAGTATTATCAGAATCCTGATAGATATAGGAGACATTGTTGGACGGGAGCGTCCCTGGCGTCATCGAATCGTGGACAAACGACTCCAGCTCCCCACTTGACTGGCTGTAGATAAACAGACCGTTGTGGTCAGTCCCAATCAAGACATGGCCACTTTTATCATCAAGGATACTGCAGACGCCCTTACTTTGGGTCAGACTGGAGCTCGGCAACGGCAACCGAACCCATCGGGACGATTGCTTCCGATAAAAAATATCGTCATTGTGGTCCGAAAACAGCCACAGTCCATGCTGATAATCGGCATATATGTGATTGGCGCTGTTGATGCCTTCAGGTCCATCTGTGTGTCCTATTGTCAGCCGGGATTTGTCGATGGTGTATATCTCTCCAGTTTCCATCAGGATGTACAACCCTGCCGAATCATCTGATATACCGATGTTTGAATATAGCGTACCAATCGAATGGGGTATCGACTTCAGTTTTCTGGCCGACATATCAAAAAAGTGTATCGTATTGTCAGTCAATACCCACAGATTCCGACTGCGGTCAACATACACACAATAGTTGTCAGTCACTTCAATTCCATATCCAGCCAGCAGCTTCGGCACCTCAACCGAAAACGCATCTTTATCACGATTGAAAACCGAGTAATACTTATAGCCTCTCACCCAGATATTACCGTCATAATCCTCCTGCAACGACCAGATGTCGCTCAGATAATCATCAATGGACTCAGTCGATGACATGAGTCCGTACTGTCGGAACCCATAGCCGTCATAACGGTTCAGCCCGGATGCCGTTCCGACCCAAAGAAATCCTTTCTTGTCTTTCAGAATAGTCTTGACATTGTTGTTTGACATTCCATTAGCTATTTCAAGCCTGCGGAACACATGATGTTCCGTCGCGGAGACCGCGGCGGCAAACACCAATGAACAAAAAAATGTGATACCTCTGAGTAGATTCATCTAGTCTAGCTATATAATTAGATAAGTACGCTTTGTAAATTGCCAAAACTTATTTACAAAATTAATCAATAATCCCGAGCGTGGCAAACATCAATCGCCCTACCATAGTCTCGTTATGTATCCTAAACGGTATCACCATGAAACATTTCGTCTTCCATCCGACAGTCACGGCATTTCAGCAGGCCGTTCTTGAAGGTGTAAAATTTTTCATTGAGCTTGGACAGGTTTTCATCAATGAGTTTGTCAAGGCGGTCAAGCCATGTCTGCGGGTTAATCGACTCCGTCGGCTTCTGATTGCGCACGTGAATGGCTTCCTGAAAGAGGCTTTCCACAGACTTTGACCATTCCAGCCCCCTGTCAAGTTCATTGAGATACTGACATTCGCGAAACAGATGTGCCAGACACACCTGGATGATTGAGAAAATGCAGTGCGAAGTATGCGCTGTGACGGGCTATTACAGCAGTCATGCGTTCGAGTGAATCACCGAAACGGTCTTCAATTTCGGCTTGACCCGAACAAAGACTTGCGTGAGAAGCTGTCAAAGTATGAGACCCGCAGCCGCCAAAGAACTCCGGCAACAGCAGTGTGCCGCCGTCCAAAGAGCGTATGGGTGACGAAATCAAGAGGCGCACATCTTCGCTGCGTGAGAAAAGCGGGAAGAAGCCTGGCGGTCAGCCCGGGCATAAGGGCATCACCCGCATGATGTCGGACCAGCCTGATGAAATTGAACCAAAAAGTAATGATTGGGAAATCGTAAAAGCGATAAAACAGTATGAAGGCGTCTATTGAAGGAATATAACGATAGAAGAATATCTTGATTATATAAAGGGAGAGACGGCATCTTATATTTTTAAGATTGAGGATGGGATGATTCTGTCAGATAAAGTATTAAGATTAGACTTGTGCAGGGGTATTATAGCTCACGCACAAAGTAAATGTGCATTTTCGAATGATTGAAATCTAAGAGTCAGCAATGAGCTGAGATTCGGTTTATGATTGATATAATCAACCTCAAAAAAAGAACCTGAGAGTCTCATGGAATTTGGCCGGGGAGTCGAAGTACTTTCCAGCCAAAACCTGACGTTTTGTATACTTCCAAACCTTTCGATTATGTTGAGGTTCGGAGAGTACGGAGGCAGAAATAAGAGGTTGATTCCGAGCTCGGCCGCCTTATCCTTTACTGCCTGACAATGCTGATAACGGGCATTGTCGAGAACAATGGAGACCGGAGTATCACCAGAGGCGAGCCTTACCTTTTGAAGAAATGTCTTTGTCTGCTCGGCATCCACATAAACCATAGAGTGAGACTGTATGATGTCAAGAGAAAAGGGATCCACGCATCCCAGAAGGTTGAATCGATTTCTTCATGGACTACATAAAGCTCTCCTCCGAGGAGATAGCCGACGAAATCGCCGCCATGTCCAAGAAAGAGAATGATATGTGGTAAGCAGTAGGCTTACTCCAAAAAATCGGTCAGTTGACCATATTTTGGGAGTAATAATACATAATGTACGCCTAAATCATTCAGCAATAGCGGCTAATCCAAAATAAATTTATAACTTTGTACACTACTGTCCACTAAAAATGGACGGGGTCAAAAATTAAATAAATTCGGTTCACTTGAACCATAGAGAACTTTGACATCGTTGATATTCTTTTTGTCGAACAAGTCCCGTATATGGGTTTTGTCAGTAAGCGAGATTCCAAGAATCTGAAGAACTTCGTAAACGCTTCGCTCCAGCTGCATATCATGTTGCATTATCGCCACGAGGCAATAAGTAATCATGGCACAATATATTTGGATGCGTACCGCATTTTCAGATGTTCCCCAGAATTTCTTGATTTTGAGGTGCTGCTTGACCCATTTGAAAAAAAGTTCCACGCTCCATCGGTTCTTGTATAGGTTGGCGACAACGAGTGCGGATGACTCCATATCGTTGGTGAGATACGTGTAAATCACACCGGTCTCCTCATCCTGAAACACTACTCTACGCAACTTTTCGGGATATACCTTGGCACTTTTATAGACGGTAAACTCGATAATCGAATCCGATAGGACGCCCTTTGGCAGCCTTCTTTTCCAGCTGACAACCCTGTACCTGAGGTTACTTTTGGCCCGGACTACGAAGCAGGCTCCGATGGTGTGTATGCGGAAAAGATTGGCGAAATCGTTATAGCCCCGGTCGAATATGTAGTACGCATCAGCTTCAAGCGGAATCTCCGGCATGGCCTTTGAGTCGTGAACCGAAGTTGTGGTAATATGCAAGAATGCAGGGGCTTGTGCTTCGATATCGTATAGCGTATGCACCTTGACGCCGCCTTTGTTTCGTCTGAATTTTGCCCAGTCGAACACGGCGAGACATAGGTCTATCGTTGTCGAATCAAAAGCATAAACGTTCCCTCCGAGTTTAAAATATCGGTCTGCCTCTTGCTTCTTGCCTGCGCTATCATGAAGTAGGCGAACTCCTCGAAAATGCGATAGTCGCGCTGCTCGTTGGCTTTGCTAAGATTGCTGCGAGTTACCGATTTTCCCATGCCGAGATGATAGAGTTTTCCCGAGTGAGCTTCGGTAGCGACAATCAGATCGCGGAGGCTCTCGCGGTTGGTAAGTTGCCCGAACATCATCGTAAGTAACTGATTCCAACACGAAAAGCTCTTGACATACTTGTCGCCGTCATACTTGGCAACTATGCGATTGAACTTGCTTCGGTGCGTTAATCAAAAGATTAGTGAGTGCTTAGGTGTAAATTTTGAATTTTCAAAATCTATTCCCGATTCTTACACCGTAGAGTGCTCAGATATGCCGATTTTTGCGGGTTGGGCAAAAATAAAAATCGCTGAAAATGCTTGATTTTCAGCGATTTTCCACGTTTTGTGGTCTGTAATAGTGACCCCGGAGAGGTATGTCACTATATTTTTATGTCCGTGATTATCAAACATTTGCATCTAACGATATTTGGACAATTCCCTATTTTTACACCGTCAGAATTTCATGATTTTCTCCGCTTTCAGAACC
>CAJUGS010000013.1 GCA_910586305.1 uncultured Duncaniella sp. | reverse complement strand
GGTTTGTTATGCCCTATAACATTTTTTCAATTCTAATTTTAAACAGTTTCTAAAATTCACAACAAAAGTACGAAGAATAAGCAACTAATCATACCTGCAGTTGTTAAATTTTTAGTACTTTTGACAAAAATTCTACGTTCAACTCAAAAATCAAACGCTTTATGCAGATTCAACGCATTCAGTCTCTCTACATTTTTCTTGCCGTAGTGGCAATGGCAATCTTTATCATTGTTCCTTACGGCCAGGCTGTTGACTTGACAGCCAATCCTGCTGTTACGGAAAAACTTTACACGATGTCGGAATACGGATTGCTCATACCTTCGTGTGTGGTTGTGATTCTTCTTCTGGCTGGTCTATTCCTTTACCGTAATCTCAGCCTTCAGCGTACAGTGGTGATGGTAACTCTTATGCTTACTCTTGCCACCATAGCTGTGGTGTGTTTTGCTCTTTTCAAGATGGGTAAAGCCGAAGGTCTGGAGGCAAGTTTCACCGTTTGGGATATCCTTCTCCCGATTGCCGCATTTCTTGAAATAATGGCCGTGTCGGGTATCAATCATGATATCAAGCTGCTAAAGTCCTACGACAGACTTAGATAAGCACATATGGTATTTCCGGAGACCGTATTGTGGCCTCCGGAAATGCTTTTTTTTAGTTCGGAGTTGCAAAGGTTGGATTTTTTGACTAATTTTGCAAACCGAATATTCCGATCATGCCTTGGTAGTTCAACGGATAGAATGGGAAATTCCTAATTTTCAGATAGGGGTTCGATTCCCCTCCGAGGTACATTGTTCGTTCATTTTTTTGTTGAGAAACCGCCGGCCACCAGATGGTTGGCGGTTTCGGCATTTATGATGCTGATTCTCCTTGTCTTTTTGTTGTTTGTTTTTTACAGTGTGTTGTTTCTGCGGACAGTCAGAGATGTGAATTTCACTATGCGGTATGAATAAACTTCTGTAAAAATATTGTGAATGACTCTGAAAAGTTATAACTTTGTAGAGTTGAACCGAAAACATCACATGAAACAAGTCAAGGATTTTACTATAGTCGAAACGCAGAGGTACAATGATATGTATTCACGTCTGCGTCTGCGCCCGGCCGATTCTGCCGGATTACCCGAAAATATTCTGCCTGGGCAGTTTGTTCAGGTGGCTGTTGAGACACCGGGGGTGTTTCTTCGCCGGCCCATCTCGGTGAATGATGTTGATTATCGCAGCAATACCATAGACTTGCTTGTACGCAAGGCAGGAAAAGGCACCGAGGCTCTCATGAATATGGCTGAGGGAGAGACTGTAAACGTGCTTCTTCCGCTTGGCAACGGATTCACCACCGATATGACCTGTTTTAAAGGTCGCATATTGCTTGTCGGAGGTGGTGTTGGCGTGGCCCCATTGTTGTATCTTGGCAAGGTGTTGCGTGATGCCGGCCATTCTCCCGAGTTTCTGCTTGGAGCCCGCTCAGAGAGAGATTTGCTTCAAGTCGAGGAGTTTGAAAAAGTAGGACGTGTTCACCTTTCCACAGAGGATGGCTCGGCCGGTGAAAAAGGCCTTGTGACTGGCAACTCTGCTTTCTCTGGAGAACTCGGTATGATTTATTGCTGCGGACCGTCACCTATGATGAAGGCTGTCGCAGCCATAGCGCGTGAGAAGGGTGTGGCTTGCGAAGTCTCTTTGGAAAACATGATGGCTTGTGGCCTTGGAGCTTGTCTTTGTTGTGTGGAGAACACTGTGAAAGGAAACGTGTGTGTATGCACGGAAGGTCCGGTGTTCAATATAGAAATGCTTAACTGGTAAAAGTATATGGCTAATCTTGCAGTAAAAATTGGTGGCCTTAATCTTAAGAATCCTGTTCTGACCGCTTCAGGCACCTTTGGCTATGGAGAGGAGTTTGCTCCGTTCATTGATCTTGATCGTCTTGGTGGATATATAATCAAAGGTACTACTTTGAATCATCGTGAGGGCAATCCCTATCCACGTATGGTTGAGACTCCGTCTGGAATGCTCAATGCCGTTGGCTTGCAGAACAAAGGTGTGGATTATTTCATAAATGAGATCTATCCGCGCATCAAGGACTATAAGTCCGAGCTTGTGGTCAATGTGTCCGGAGCGCGAGTAGAGGACTATGTTGAGACGGCCCGCCGTCTTGCCGAGATTGACGGCATAAATGCAATAGAGGTGAACATATCTTGTCCCAATGTAAAGGAAGGCGGCATGGCGTTTGGTACAACCACTACAGGTGCGGCTGAAGTCACCAAAGCTATACGTGCCGTATATCCGAAGACTCTTATTGTCAAGCTTTCCCCCAACGTTACCTCTATCGCTGACATTGCCAAGGCGGTCGAGGCCGAGGGTGCTGATTCGGTGTCGCTTATAAATACTCTGATGGGTATGAGTATCGATGTGGAACGTCGTCGTCCGCATTTGTCCACGATTACCGGAGGCCTTTCTGGCCCGGCAGTCAGACCGGTTGCGGTCAGAATGGTGTGGCAGACAGCAAAAGCGGTGAAAATACCCGTGATTGGTCTTGGCGGAATAATGAATGGACGTGATGCTATTGAATTTATGCTTGCCGGAGCTACTGCGGTCGAGATTGGTACGGCCAATTTCATTGATCCTGCGGTGACCATGAAGGTGATTGATTTCATGGAAGAATACTGCTCACGCCATGGCATAAATGATATCAATGATATAGTAGGTTGTATCTGATGAAAAAGACTCCGCTTCTACTTGTTTCGGCAGGGCTTGCTTTTTTGCAGTCCTGCTCGGGCCTCTCCCCTGAAGCCAAGGAAATAGTGGGGAATTATTACAATCCGGAATTGTCTCAGACTGAGCCGGTGATGGAATTGCATTCCGATGCCAGTTGCATTGTTCGGGCTATTAAGCCCGGGGTGCTCACTTATAGTGTGGATGGCAGTTGGAATGTCGAGAGTGATTCTATAGTATTCATACTCGATCCATCTTCGGTCAGAGCTGAGGGCGACGAGACCTTCATAGGAGATATCCCAATGCGTTATTCTCGCCGTATTGTGGAATATAGTGATTTCAATCTACAGCTTGAGCAGGACGGCGTAGTCTACCTTTATCAAAGACGATCGGAATGAAAAGCTTTTTTTACAAGTTATTAGCAGGTGCGTTCGTGCTTATGTCTCCTCTATTGCAGTCGTGTGGTGAGGTGCATAAAATCAACGAACGAGTTGTTGTTGCTGAGACTGCGATGGCCGAACATGACATTGAATTGAGCCGACGTATCTGCGACGAGATTCTATGTGGCAATAGCGACAATGAGATTTCCGCCTCTGAATATGCACGTCTGTCCATCCTTTATATGCATTTTTATGAGAATGCCGATGATGCCGATGCGCTTGACCGTGCTGTGTCGTGTTACCGTCGGGGTGTGGAGATTAATGCCGATTCTGTTAAGGCGGTATACTCGTCTCTTCCGGCTGACGACCATAAATATGCTTATGCTTTGTCAATGATTGTGGGCGGACTTGACAATCCTGCCGATCCTGCCGTTGACGATGACCGCTATGTATCACCCGACTCGGTAGGAGTCATTAATGAAGAACAGCCATGATGGACTGGAAAGATATTCTCGGAAGCAAAGTGGAAAGTGGAGAGCTTCCGGCGGCTGAAAACAGTGATGAAATCCTGTCGGAGAACGCGCCGGTACGTAAGGCCGACACCCTCAGGGTCGTTATAGACCGTAAGGGCCGTAAGGGAAAGACAGCTACAATAGTAGAGGGATTCACTTGTGACGAGGCATCGCTTAAAGCTGTCGCGGCTAAACTCAAAACGAGGCTCGGTACCGGAGGTTCTGCCCGTGCGGGAGAAATACTGATCCAGGGAGAACGGGCCGACGATATTCGTGAGATCCTTCGCGAAATGGGTTATAAAGTGAAATGATAGAAATCTACAAGGCTTCCGCAGGGTCGGGAAAGACATTTACCCTCACTCGCGAGTATATAAAATTCATACTCGGAACCAAAGATGAGACAGGTCGCTATCGCCTCAATACGGGCGATATGACCGGGCATCGTTCGGTTTTGGCAATAACCTTCACGAACAAGGCTACAGAGGAGATGAAGGGCCGAATCATACACGAGCTGGCTGTGATAGCCGGCTCAGAGCCCGGGTGGAATGACAAGAGTCCCTATCTTGACTACCTGTGCTCCGAGTTTGGTTGTTCGCCAGAGATGTTATCCGCCTCTGCGCGTAAGGCATTGCGGAGCCTTTTGTTTGATTTCGACAGATTTGGAATCTCGACCATTGACGCTTTTTTTCAGACTGTCCTTAGAGCTTTTGCCCATGAGGCTGATGTGTCTGGCAACTATGAAGTGGAGCTTGACGATACATCCGTGATGGCAATGGGTGTTGACCGGATGCTTCAGGATCTCAACCGCACACCGGATACACCCGGCTCGCGTTATCTTGTGGAATGGATCACGAGATATATGTTCAAGCTCATAGAGGAGGGTAAGACGTTTAATGTCTTTAATAGGTCCTCGGAGGTTCATAAGCAGCTCATCAAGTTTATCGTTGGGGTTATGGACGATACTTTCAAGGCTCACAGCGATGAAATCATGGCCTATCTAAACGACCGTGAAAAGTACAAAGCTTTTATTGATGGTATGGATTGCCGGAGGAAGAATATCAAGAAAGACACTGCTGCTAAGTGTCGTCTTGCTATTGCCTTGATTGATAGTTCTGGCGCTGCGGATATTGTCAATTCCAATGTGGTCAATCCTTTGAAAAACTGGGGTGAGACGGGATTCTACAAGACCAAGAGCCTGTCGGCCACCCTGCAGAAGGCTCGTGACAATGTTGAGAATGCATATAAATCTAACAAAAAGAAATCTCCGGCACGCACTTCGGGGCTTGATGATGCCATAGCGTGTGCTATAGAAGCAATATTCGAGAGCCACAGCACGGTGAAATTGCTGGATATTCTCACCGCCAATCTTTATCAGCTCGGTCTTGTGGGCGCAATTTCGGAATATGTTGACAAATATCGCCGTGAAAACTCCACTATATTATTGAGCGACACCAATGCTTTGCTGGCACGCATAATAGGTGACGAGGATTCGCCGTTCCTCTACGAGAAGATTGGTAATACATATCGCAATTTCCTGATTGATGAGTTTCAGGATACCTCCCACAGTCAATGGCAGAATCTACGCCCGTTGCTTGGAGAGAGCCTTGCAACTGATAATGACAATCTTGTGATTGGCGATGAGAAGCAGTGTATATACCGTTTTCGCAACAGCGACCCGTCACTGTTGCAGAATCTTCATGAGGATGTTATAGCTTCTGGTCGATCTATTGTCAGGGGCAGGGAGCTTGGTGAGAATACCAATTGGAGATCGTCGGCCGACGTGGTGAGATTCAACAATACTCTGTTTTCGGCTGTGGCCATTGTGCTCGGGTTTGAAGACACATATGCCAATGTCGTGCAGCAGATTTCACCAAAGCATCTGTCACATCGTGGATATGTGAGAATCAGTCTGTATCCTGATGTAAAGGATGATGATCCACGTGAAAAGGCTCTCGCATCGCTCACATCCAATCTGCGCCGCCAGCTTGAGGCGGGTTACAGGCCTGGTGATATAGCAGTGTTGGTGAGGCAGTGGAAGGAGGGAGATGCGGTGATATCTCATCTTGATAAAGTGAGGCGCGAAGATGCCTCTTTCCCTCCGTTTACGATTGTGTCCGACAAGTCGCTGCTGATATCTCGATCGAAGTCCGTCATGCTGATTGTGAGTCAGCTAAGGTTTATGGCTTTGGTCGATTTCACCCCCGATAGCCATAAGAGATCGCGGAAGGAAGTGGCACGGATGTTCAATGAGTTCGAGGCTGCCGTCAGCCGTGATATGTCGCCGTCCGAGGCTTTGGAGAATGCTGTGCGTTCTCTCGACTCGCTTGTCGACAATTCCGGAGATGAAATGTCTACCTACAAAGGTGTTGATCTTGTATCGCTTGTCGAGTCAATAATTTCCAATAGCGTCTCTCCTGAGAATCTTGAAAAAGAAAATATTTACATAACGGCCTTCCAGGACCTTGTGGTCGACTTTATGGCAAAGGGGCGCGCCGACATTCGGTCGTTCCTCGAATGGTGGGACGAGAAAGGGTGTAAGGTCTCAGTGTCAGGAGCGAGAGACGACAGCGCTTTGAACATCCTCACCATCCACAAATCTAAGGGATTGGAGTATAAATGTGTGCACATCCCGTTTGGAGAATGTCCCGAATCGAACATCCCGGATACAGAGTGGTTTCGCCTCGGGAATATTGATGGTATTGACTCAGAAGTGGCGCCTCCGTGGGTGCCTCTCACTGTCACTTCTGACATGAAGGACACCCCGTTTGCCGAAGATTATGAGTCAATAATGCGTGAGAAACAGCTTGATCGGCTCAATCTGCTCTATGTGGCCTTCACACGCGCTGTAGATGAGTTGATAGTAAGTATCAAGGTCCCGGCGAAAGAGTTTTCAGGCGATACCGGTTCTGACGGTCCTCTTTCTGTCCCTAAGTTTCTCTATCGCTCGCTTATGATGTGTAACGATTCTTTCAAGGCACATCAAAGTGCTCTGCGTAATGTCAGGGAAGATGCTCACGACAATCCATTCTGTGTATTTGAAGCAGATGCCGACGGCGTGATTGAGCTGGGCTCGCCTACAGTACCCCAGCGCGAAGAGAGGGGCAGGTCATCGGCTATGACACCGTCAGAGACACGTATGGCTGAGAAATATGACGTGAGTTCCAACCGATCCATATGGGATAATACACGTCTCGACAAAGATAGTTTCAGCAAGGCGCTTACTGCACGTGAAAGGGGACTCATAATCCACGATATACTTTCGAGGGTTGTCACTGCGTCAGACCTTGATGGAGCGCTAAATATTCTCCATACTCTCCCGGCGACAATTGGTGCCGGTGTGATTGAAAAAGATGAAATAGCTGATACGGTGCGTCACAGGGTTACCGACCCGCTTGTCAAGGATTGGTTTGAGGGATTCAGCCGTGTGTTGATAGAGCGCGAGGTCATGACCGGACGAGGCGAGGTCAAGAGATTTGACAGGGTCGTGTGGACAGCTTCTGGAGAGATACATCTGATTGATTACAAGTCTGGTTCGCAGCCACCACAGCGATACAGACGCCAGATCAAGGATTATATTGAATTTTTCAAGTCCATAGGATATCCTAAGGTCAGAGGTTTTCTTTACTATCTCGATACCGGAAAGGTGATTGAGATTTCTTGAAAATTTTGTAACTTTGCATACTTAAATCAGAGTATGTAAGGAAATGGCTAAAGCTATTGTCGAGACCCCATTGATGAAACAATACATAGCGATGAAGCAGCAGCATCCCGATGCTATTTTGCTTTTTCGTGTAGGTGACTTTTACGAAACATTTTCGGATGATGCCGTATCAGCGTCCGAGATTCTCGGTATAACACTCACTAAGAGAGCCAATGGCTCGGCGCAATACGTCGAATTGGCCGGTTTCCCACATCATGCACTCGACACCTATCTTCCCAAGCTTGTACGCGCAGGAAAGAGGGTGGCAATATGCGAGCAACTCGAGGATCCCAAAGCAACCCGAAAGCTTGTCAAGCGAGGTATCACCGAGCTTGTTACTCCTGGTGTATCAATCAACGACAATGTGCTAAATCACAAGGAAAACAACTTCCTTGCAGCAATTCATTTTGGAAAGCAGATTGTCGGAGTTTCGTTTCTCGATATTTCTACCGGAGAATTCCTCACTGCCGAGGGAACAATTGACTATATTGAAAAGCTTATGGCCAACTTCGCTCCAAAGGAAGTCCTTGTGGAGCGTGGAAAGAAACGAATTGTGGAAGAGTCGTTCTCGGAGAAGTATTACACGTTCGAGCTCGATGATTGGGTTTTCACGTCATCTTCGGCCATGGACAGGCTCTTGAAGCAGTTTGAGACATCATCACTCAAGGGATTCGGTGTCCACTCCATGAGCGCCGGTATAATTGCTTCCGGCGCAGTTCTCCATTACCTGGATATAACGCAACATACCCACACCGGACATATCACCTCTCTTGCAAGGGTCGAGGAGGAGATGTCCGTGCGTCTTGATCGCTTCACCATACGCAATCTCGAACTTGTGCGTGCCATGAGTGAGGATGGTAAGAGTCTTCTTGATATAATAGACCGCACTGTCAGTCCGATGGGAGCTCGTCTGCTTCATCGATGGCTTCTGTTCCCGTTGAAAGACTCCAAGGAAATAAACAAGAGGCTCGACATTGTGGAGTATTTCTTCAAACATACGGAGCATCGTGATATTCTTTGTGAAAAACTTGCACAGGTGGGAGACTTGGAGCGTCTCATAGGAAAAGTTTCTGCTTCGAGGGTCAATCCCCGGGAGTTGTGCCAGCTTCGCAATGCGTTGCTAATGGTTCCCTATATCAAGGATGTCTGTATTGCATCAGGCGAATCTGCACTCATGTCGATAGGCGAACAGTTGAATCCATGTTCCGGAATTGCCGATAAAATTGGGCGGGAGATTATCGAAGACGCCCCTACCGCTTTAAATCGCGGACAGGTGGTGCGTGACGGGGTAGACGCTGAGCTTGACAGGCTGAGGGAAATAGCTTTCATGGGAAAGGATTACCTTGCAAATCTGCAGCAACGAGAGAGCCAGCGTACCGGCATACCATCTCTTAAAGTCGGGTATAACAATGTCTTCGGCTACTATATCGAAGTCACCAACACTCACAAGGACAAGGTACCCGAGGAATGGATAAGAAAACAGACCCTTGTAAATGCCGAGCGTTACATCACCCAGGAACTCAAAGAATCTGAGGAGCAGATTCTCGGTGCTCAGGATAAGATCGCTGTTATAGAGCAGCGGATATACACAGAGCTTGTGGCAAGGGTGTGTGACTATATCCCCGCGATTCTCCTTGATGCACAGCTTCTGGCTCAGCTTGATGTGTTCAATTCATTCACACGGCTTGCCATAGAGAATCGCTATAACAGACCTGTGGTGGATGACTCTCTCGAACTTTCCATAGTAGAGGGACGCCATCCTGTGATTGAAAAAGAGCTGCCGCCGGGCGAGCCATACATAACTAACTCGGTGAATCTGTCCAACAATGGCACTCAGGTTATGATGATCACCGGCCCGAATATGTCCGGAAAATCAGCGCTTTTACGTCAGACCGCTCTTAATGTGCTTCTCGCACAGATCGGATCGTTTGTTGCTGCCGAGAGTGCTCACATTGGTATCGTCGACAAGATATTCACCCGTGTGGGGGCAAGCGATAATATTTCGCTCGGAGAGTCGACATTCATGGTTGAGATGAACGAGGCAGCTTCGATTCTAAACAATATGAGCGAACGCTCACTGATACTTTTCGATGAACTCGGACGCGGCACGTCTACCTACGACGGCATATCAATAGCCTGGGCCATCGTTGAGTACATCCATGAATATGGCAACATACATCCGAAGACCCTGTTTGCCACACACTATCATGAACTCAACGAGATGGAAAAGAGTTTTCCGCGAGTTGTGAATTTCAATGTCTCCGTAAAGGAAATCAATGGGAAAGTGGTGTTTCTCCGCAAACTTGCCCGTGGTGGCAGCGAGCATAGTTTCGGCATTCATGTGGCCAAGCTCGCCGGAATGCCGCAGTCGATTGTAAAACGTGCCGATGTTGTGCTTAAACACCTTGAGAAAGTGAATCGTGACACATCGGATGCGCCCAAAGCTTCGCTTGCCTCGCTCGACAAAGATCAGGAGGGAATGCAGTTGTCCTTCTTCCAACTTGACGACCCTGTGTTGAGCCAGCTGCGCGACCAGATACTTGATCTCGATATCAACAATCTCACTCCTATGGCTGCACTTAACAAACTCAATGACATAAGGGCCATTCTCACCGGAAAGTAGAAATAATGTAGGTTCTTTTTTGCTCTCCTCAATCAGAATAGCTAAATTTGCAGTTGGATAAATTGAAAGCATGAAGATTCGCTATTCTATTCTTGGCATATTGCTTGCATCATGTGCGACAGTCCCGATTACAGCAAAGGGAGATTATCCTGTGGACTACGAGGTGTCGCTGACTGCTGGAGGCGGTAGCAGGGAGTTTGCTCCCTACTATATTTCCGCTCTTCGTGGCGGACGTTTGTCCAGTCGCAACAATTTGCAGGCCGAGGGAATGGTGAAACGACAGATGGACTTATCTGATCGCTTTAGCTATGGATTCGGCATAGACCTGATAGGAGGTTGTGCTTCGTCGGTCAACTACGAGCGTTACAGTGTGGACGATGATTCCTGGACATATCATTCTGTACGTCCGTCGGCAGTGTGGATACAGCAGCTTTATGCTGATTTGAAATGGCGTTCGCTGTTTGTTTCTGCCGGACTTAAAGAGCGTGGCTCTGCTCTTCTCAACAATTCCCTCACAAGCGGTGACCTCACCGAGAGCGGGAATGCACGACCCATGCCTCAGATCAGGGCTGGATTCATTGATTTCCAGGATATACCTTTGACAAACGGCTGGGTGCAGATACAGGGTGAAGCCGGATACGGAAAACTTCTTGATGACGGATGGTGGGAGGATATGTACAACCATTACAATTATCACATCACCAAAAAGGCCTTTTTCAACTACAAACGTTTATATTTCCGCACCAGACCCACCGAACGGTTTTCAGTGACTGTCGGACTCCAGGCTGTAGCAAAGTTTGGAGGCACAGCCTATTATTACTACAAGGGTGAACTTTCACGCATCATGAAGTTCAGTTCCGGAATAGGGACTTTTCTGAAGATGTTGCTGCCCTATGAAGATGGAGGTGAGGGATTTTATACAGGCAACCATCTCGGTTCGTGGGATTTGAGGGCGCGTTATACGCTCAATGATGGTAAACAGCTGTTTGCCTACTTCTCTTTCCCTTGGGAGGATGGTTCAGGTATCGGCAAGCTCAATGGATGGGATGGGCTGTGGGGACTGGAGTACAAGGCTTCAGAGACATCTTTCATCAACGGTGCTGTGATAGAGTATCTTGATTTCACCAATCAGAGTGGTCCGCTTCACTTCAACCCCGGAGACTTTGAGGGTTCCACTATTCCCGACCATGTGTCCGGTTCGGATGACTATTACAATAATCTGGGACATAATTCCTATGCTTACTATGGTATGTCGATGGGTACTCCTGCTGTGATGGCTCCGATATACAATACTGATGGTTATCCGGCCTATAAAGCCAATGCAATGCGCGGATTCCATGTGGGAGTGGAGGGCACAGTTTTTCCTGGATTAGACTATCGTCTGAAAGGTGGATACCGCAAGGGCTGGGGTAGTGGATATGTGCTTATGCCTAAGCCGATGCATCTCGCTGCAGTTATGCTTGAGGCCAATTGGCGTCCTGCCGGAATCAAGGGGCTTACTGTAAACGGTCGTGTAGAACTTGACCGTGGCAATATGCCGGGAAATGCTTTCGGTGCTGTTGTAACGCTGAGATATAACGGCACACTCAATTTCAAATAATCATGACGAAATGAACAAACTGTTTTTCGGCATATTTATATCATTGTTTTTGCTCGTTGCCTCAGGGTGTACGCGCAACAATGGGGATATCGGAGTCTTATTCGGCCGGTGGAGAGTGGAGTCGCTCAAAGCCGACGGAGAGCCGGTGGCGCTCTACGATGATGAGACCCTTCTTTATACCTGGTCGTTTCAGAGTTCGCTCATTTTTATAACCGTGATTCAGCCCTATACCCAATATTACGACATAAGGGGTACGTGGAGTCGCGATGGTGATGTCCTGAAGTTGAATTTCGGATACACAGGAAATGACGGACAGAAATACTATGATCCTCCCGAGAACCTTCATTTGGTAAGAGACGGTGTCTCGGATATGGAAATAAAAAAAATGACGTCGTCAGAGATGCTGCTTGAAAGAGTAGCCGAGGATGGTGTCAGATATGTCTATTACCTTAAAAAAGCTTATTGAAACTATGAGCCAGCATAAAACCAAAGTTCTTGTTACCGGAGCCGACGGATTCATCGGTTCGCATTTGACGGAGTCGCTCCTTGCAAAGGGATATGCGGTCCGTGCTTTAAGCCAATATAATTCCTTCAATAATTGGGGATGGCTTGAAGAGGTCTGCCATCCCGATCTCGAAGTTGTCACCGGAGATGTACGTGACCCCAATTTGTGTCGTGAGATTGCCCGTGGAATTGACACCGTTTATCATCTTGCGGCCCTCATTGCTATTCCTTATAGCTATGTGGCACCTGACAGCTATGTCGATACGAATATAAAAGGGACACTGAATATCTGCCAGGCTTGTCGTGACAATGGTGTGCGTCGTCTGGTTGTGACTTCTACGAGCGAAGTCTATGGCACTGCATTACGTGTGCCCATTGACGAAAGTCATCCCCGCCAACCTCAGTCGCCATATAGCGCTACCAAGATTGGAGCGGATGCTATAGCATTGAGTTTCTACAATGCGTTTGAGCTCCCTGTTGTTTTGGCCCGCCCATTCAACACCTACGGTCCTCGTCAGAGCGCAAGAGCGATTATTCCTACCATAATTTCGCAAATAGCCAACGGGGCAACTGAAATTAAGGTTGGAGATCTCACTCCCACCCGTGATTTCAACTATGTGCTCGATACGGCTGCCGGCTTTATAGCTCTTGGCGAAGCTGAGGGAATAGAGGGAAAAGAGATTAATATCGCCACCGGAACTGAGATTTCCATGCGCGATACTCTCGAACTCATCGCCGAGATAATGGAGAAGGATGTGAAGTATGTTGTCGACCCAGCGCGTCTGCGTCCGTCGGGCAGTGAGGTGTTCCGTTTGTGTGGCGATAACACGCTCATCACGTCGCTTACAGACTGGCGTCCACGTTATGACATACGCGAAGGTCTCAAGGAGACTATCAAGTGGATTACCAATCCTGCCAATCTTTCCGGCTATAAAAGCGGAATCTATAATGTGTGACGGGTATGGGAAAGGAAATAAAGCGACTTAACATACTGTTTCTTGGAGGTGCCAAGCGTGTTTCTATCGGTCGAAAGATTATCGAGGCCGGTGAGAAAATGGGAGTGGATGTCAGAATATACAGCTACGAACTTTCGCGACTTGTCCCCATCGCGGCTATCGGGGAGGTTATCGTAGGCCTAAAATGGAGCGATTCCGGTCTGCTCGAACATCTGCATTCCGTAGTGGAAGAGTATCGCATTGATATTCTTGTCCCGTTTGTAGATGCTGCTGTGGGAGTGGCCGGAGTGTATACTGCGAAGTATAACGATGCCTGGGCCCCTGTGGTAGATCCGGCTATGGCCGAAGTGCTTTTTGACAAAGTCTCGTCGGCCTCGGCTTTTGAGGAGGCTGAGCTTGACATTCCCGAGACCTACAAGGGTGGACGCCCTGTCTTCCCGCTTATTGCCAAACCTCGTCACGGCTCTGCCTCCAAGGGACTTATCGTGATTAATGATATTCCGGAGTTTCGACGCATCGACAAGGTGAGAGACGAGTACATACTCCAGCGATATTATCCCGAGCGACAGGAGTATACTGTTGACTGCTATATAAATCGTAATGGCGAAGCTCTTTGCGTAAGTCCGCGCGAGAGGCTTGAGGTAGTCAACGGGGAGGTGTCGCGCACAGTCACAGTCGACAGCCCTGATGTAAGGGACGCTTCGTTGGAGGCTATTTCACGGTTGAAACTAACCGGCGCGGTCACTATCCAGTATCTTCGCGACCGCTCCACCGGACGACTAATGCTTATGGAGATTAATCCGCGTCTCGGTGGAGGTGTGGTATGCTCGGTCCATGCAGGGGCCGATATTCCTCGTCTGATACTTGAGGAAGCACTTGGAATAGAGACTGAGCCTATAAAGGAGATAAAGCCGGATACACTTATTTGCCGTTATTTTGAAGAGACTGTTTTCCATGTGTAGGAATACGAATAGAATTATAATTATAGCCGAGGCCGGAGTCAATCATAACGCGTCGATGGAACGTGCCCGCGAGATGGTGAGGGCGGCTGCCCGTGCCGGTGCTGACTATGTGAAATTTCAGACGGCGGTTCCTGAACTGGTCATATCTTCAATAGCTCCGAAGGCCGAATACCAGAAGGAAACTACCGGAAGTGAGGAGTCGCAGCTTGATATGTGCAGGGCTATTCATCTGCCATTGTCAGCTTATTCCGAGCTTGCCGATTTATGCCGTCAGGAAGGTATCGGATTTATGAGTACGCCTTTCGACCTTGTGTCGATTGACACTCTTGTGCCTTTAGGAATGGATTTTTGGAAAATTCCGTCGGGTGAAATCACCAATCTACCCTATCTGCGAAAGATTGCACGGCGTGGTGAGAAGATTATTCTTTCAACAGGAATGTCTACAATCGATGAGGTCGAGCAGGCGTTGAGAGTTATAGAGGAGAATGGCACTCCGCGTTCTCAGGTGTGGCTGCTTCACTGTACGACACAGTATCCGACTCCGATGGATGAAGTCAATCTCAGAGCCATGCATCAGCTCGGAGAGCTTGGTACTGCCGGAGTGGGTTACAGCGATCATACTCTCGGTATTGAAGTGCCTGTAGCAGCCGCAGCGCTTGGTGCGTCAGTTATAGAGAAACATTTCACTCTTGACAAGTCACTTCCTGGTCCCGACCATCGAGCGTCGCTCGATCCATCCGAGCTTGTGGCGATGGTTAGAGCTGTCCGCAACATTGAGATGGCACTTGGTTCAGGAGTGAAGAATGTGGCTAAAAGTGAACGTGGCAACATAGTCGTGGCACGCAAAAGCATTGTTGCTTCACGAGACATTAAAGCCGGAGAAATGTTTGATGAGACAAATATCACGGTAAAACGTCCGGGAGGAGGAATAAACCCTATGGAATGGGACAGTGTTATAGGTAAAACCGCTACACGTGATTTCCCATACGACTCACTTATAGAATTATGAAGGAAGCACTCCGACAATCGTTGACCCAGAAGATGCAGCAGCGGCTCTCACCGTTGCAGATGCGTTTTGTGAGGATGCTTGAGATGTCGGAGCCTGAAATGGAGGAGGAGGTACGTCGCGAGCTTGATGACAATCCGGCTCTTGAGGAGGCTGATCGTGAGACAGAGAGCACTACTGATGGTGATGAGTTTAACGAGACGGCTGAGGAAATGCAGCTTGCCGATTATCGTGACGAGGACGAGATTCCGGCCTATCGTCTTGAGGCACGCAATCACAGTGCCGACGACCGTTATTTCGAGCCTGTGGCTGTGGCCGGCGACGGATCGCTCATTGACTGCCTTATGGCTCAGCTTGCCGAGACTGATCTTGATGACCGACAACTTGCAATAGCGAGGTATATCATAGGAAATCTGGATGATAACGGATATATGACCCGTACTCTTCACGAGATTCAGGACGACCTTGCGTTTGCCATAGGTCTGGATATCGGTGATGCTGAGATTAGAAAGATTTTTGAGACCATCCGCACTCTCGATCCCGCCGGAGTTGGAGCCAATGATTTGCGCGACTGTCTTGCGTTGCAGTTAAAAAGGCTCCCGGCTGGAAGAGTCCGCGATATTGCTCTTGAAATCGTGACTCATTACTTCGACCTTTTCTCCAACCGCCATTTTGACCGTCTGCTTTCGGCCGCCGGAATCAATCGAGACGAATTGCGTGAGGCCGAGGCGCTCATTCGCTCTCTCGATCCCAAGCCGGCAAGCCGCATAGGGGAGAGCGAGGCCGACGATCGGGCACGTCACATAGTCCCTGATTTCACGGTGGAGGTTGACCAGGACGAACGTATCACTGTGGGGATGCCCGGCAATATTCCGGAGCTTGTCATAGAGAGTAGCTTTGCCGCAAATGCAGCCGATGACTCGGTCTCATTGTCTCAATCCCCGTCTTCGCGTCGTTCCGAGGCTATATCGTTTATAGCTCGTAAGCGAGAAGAAGCTTCTGATTTTATTGAGCTCCTTCGTATGAGGCGTGTCACCCTTTTGCGTGTCATGGAGGCTATTGCTATAAAACAGCGTGATTTTTTCCTGACAGAGGATGAGAGTCGGCTGCGTCCCATGATACTTAAGGATATAGCCATGATGACAGGCTATGACCTTTCTGTGATTTCTCGTGCTACGGCCGGAAAGTATGTCGCTACTTCCGGAAGCATATATCCTCTTAAGTTCTTTTTCAATGAAAAAGTGAGTGAGGAAGAGAACTCATCATCGCGAGAGATTCTTGCCGCACTCAGAGAAATTGTCGGAGAGGAGGACCCGGCATCTCCGCTTAGCGACGATGCAATAATGGGCAGACTTCGGGAAAAAGGCTATGATATAGCCAGACGCACAGTGGCGAAATACAGAGAAAAGCTGGCGATTCCTGTGGCTCGACTCAGAAAGAAATTATAACAAGAAAGGAGACTTCGCAATATGGACTTGATGAAAAAGTTTTCCCAGATAGTGTCGGGGGTGTTTTCGCCACTACTCATACCTTCTTATGGCACGATACTTGTGTCATATCTCACCATCATGCGTCTTCTTCCGCTCAGATACATATGGCTTGGTGTAGGAGTGGTGTTCATGCTCACCTGCCTTATTCCGATTGCCGGGATCTTTGCTCTCTATAAGGCCGGATTTGTGAAGGATGCAGGATTGAATGAACGCACAGAGCGCACAGTCCCATATATACTCACAATACTGTGTTATCTCGGAGCTGGTTTTTTCCTTTACCGTGCAGGCACACCGCTGTGGATAGATATGTTTTTTGCCGGAGGAGCTTTGGCCGCCCTCATAAGCATCATCGTAAACCGTTGGTGGAAGATATCGGCTCATGGCGCAGCCATGGGTGGCCTGACAGCGTTTGTATTCCGTATGGCTGCCTCTCACTATGCCATATATAACCTTGAAGTGTGGATGTCGGTAGTGGTTATTGCCACAGGGCTCGTACTCACTTCAAGGGTCTACCTTAATCGTCACACACTCATGCAGGTACTTCTTGGAGCTGCCAATGGATTCTTGTGTGTGTGGTTGCTCAGCATGATACAATAAGTCCCAAAACAATCATAAAATGAAACCAATCGTAAGTATCATTATGGGGAGCACCAGCGATCTCCCTATTCTTAAGAAAGCGGCAGATTTCCTCAATGCCATGCAAGTGCCTTTTGAGATGAACGCTCTGTCGGCACATCGTACTCCGACTGAGGTTGAGGAATTTGCCAGAGGAGCAAAGGATCGTGGTATCAAGGTGATTATTGCCGCGGCCGGTATGGCTGCCGCACTCCCTGGAGTGATTGCGGCTATGACCCCGCTTCCTGTAATTGGTATTCCTATCAATTCGACTCTTAGCGGTATGGACGCGCTCTATTCAATTGTTCAGATGCCTCCGGGTATATCTGTGGCCACTGTTGGTATCAATGCCGGAATGAATGCGGCTGTAACCGCTGTGCAGATGCTTGCTCTCTCAGATCCGGCTCTTGCAGAGCGTTTTGATTCTTACCGCAGCACTCTCTCGGAGAAGATTGTGAAAGCCAATTCCGAGCTGAAGGATGTGAAATACGAATATAAAGTGGATTGAAATATGAAGAGGCGTCTCTCTTGGCCGGTGAGAATCGGCAGAGTCACCATAGGGTCGGAACATCCGATAGCGATACAGTCGATGACATCCACCTCCACTATGGACACACCCGGCTCTGTGGCACAGACCAAAAGAATAGTTGATGCCGGAGGAGACATTGTCCGACTCACAGCCCAGGGTGTGCGCGAGGCTGAAAATTTAGCCGAAATTCGCGGTATGCTCCGCGCTGAAGGGTATGATGTGCCTCTTGTGGCCGACATTCATTTCAATCCGCGTGCCGCTTTTGCCGCTGCTTCGAGGGTGGAGAAGGTGAGAATAAATCCTGGTAATTTTGTAGATCCGGGGCGAGTGTTCAAGAGTATCGACTATACAGACGAGGAATATGCAGCCGAACTTGTGAAAATCGAAGAAGGGTTGTTGCCCTTGCTTGAAATATGCCGTGAGCATGGCACAGCTCTGCGTATAGGTGTTAACCACGGCTCGCTCTCCGACCGCATCATGAGTCGTTATGGTGATACTCCTGCCGGAATGGTGGAAAGCGCCATGGAGTTTCTACGTGTGTGTCTCCGTCATGATTTTCGCGATGTGGCAATATCTATAAAAGCATCCAATGTAGTAGTGATGACTGAGACTGTGCGCAGGCTTGTTGCTGCGATGGATGCCGAGGATATGCATTTCCCTCTTCATTTGGGAGTGACAGAGGCTGGCGACGGCGAGGACGGACGAATTAAATCGGCTGTGGGTATTGGTTCTCTGCTTGCCGACGGAATTGGTGATACCATACGTGTCTCGCTCAGTGAGGAACCGGAGTGTGAGATTCCGGTGGCTCGTGCTATTCTTGCTCATGTCGCAGGGATGGCAGAAGGTGATTCCACGGAATCTGTTGAGGAAAAAGCCGCTCCTCAACGAAGGAAGAGCCGTTGGAGTGACACTACTCCCAAGGTAGTGGGACTTGACATCTCTTCTGAAGATCTTGCCTCTCATCCCGACTCACCTGTCATAGTAGAGGGTCGAGGCCCAAATCTTTCTAAGGATATTGAGGCTAAGATCAAGCAGATAAAAGATATTGATAATCCTATTGTCATAAAGGCCGATTATACTGGACTTGACAAAGATGATATCACAATAGCTGCTTCCATTGATCTTGGCCGTCTTCTCTTGGCCGGGTATTCCGACGGGATTTGGATTAAGGCAGATGGAGTTGACCGTGACTGGCTGAATATGCTCAGTCTCAACATTCTCCAGGCTACACGTCAGCGCATATCCAAGACTGAGTTTATATCATGTCCCGGCTGTGGCCGAACACTCTATGATCTCCAGTCGACACTGAGAGAGATAAAGTCGGCTACTTCACACCTCAAAGGTCTCAAGATAGGCGTTATGGGATGCATAGTCAACGGTCCGGGAGAGATGGCCGATGCTGACTATGGATATGTGGGTGCAGGTGTAGGCAAAATAAGTCTTTACAAGGGTAAGGAATGTATTGTGAAAAACATACCGGCCGACGAAGCCATTGTAAGACTTGTGGAGCTCATCAAAGAAAACGGTGACTGGATTGATCCTGTCGGCTCACTATGATTGTAGATGAACGATTTATGCGGCGTGCGATCGTGCTTGCCTCTCACGGCAGGCTCGACGCGTCGCCCAATCCCATGGTGGGAGCTGTTATTGTCGATTGTTCAGGTCGGATTATAGGCGAAGGATGGCATCGTCGCTGCGGGCAGGGTCATGCCGAGGTAAACGCTGTGGCTTCGGTCAAAGATAAGTCTCTCCTTGCCGATGCCACTATGTATGTCACTCTCGAACCGTGTTCCCATTATGGTAAAACTCCTCCGTGTGCACGTCTCATAATCGACATGGGTATACCACGTGTTGTTGTCGGAACAACCGATCCGTTTGAGAAGGTGTCAGGACGGGGTATTGTCATGCTCCGTGAGGCCGGGGTGGAGGTGGTCACCGGGGTGCTTGAGGATGAGTGCCGCTGGTTGAACCGGAAGTTTTTTACGGCCCATACCTTCCATCGTCCCTACATCACGCTGAAATGGGCTGAAAGTGCCGACGGATATCTCGATGGCCGAATATCCACTCCCGTAACCTCGATGCTGGTCCACAAACTCAGGGCGGAGAATGATGCTATTCTTGTTGGAAGCACAACTTATCTCACAGATTGCCCGAGGCTCGATACGAGGTTGTATGCCGGTAGTTCCCCACGACGCATTGTCCTTGATAGGCGCGGGCGTGTGGAGACGGAGGACGGACTTGAGATATTGCGTGAATATGGGTCTTTATCGGAGTGTATGGAAACTCTGTATGGACGTGGTATCACATCTCTTCTTGTTGAAGGAGGGGCCGAGATTCATGAATCGTTTATACGTGATGGTCTGTGGGATGAGATCCGAGTTGAGAAAGGATCGGATAGAATCTGTGGAACAGTGAAAGCTCCGGTTTTGCCTGCCGGAATGTGTCTGTCACGACAGATAGAAATTGATGGCAATTTAATATCATACTATAATAAAGAAAGATAGATGGAAATTATAAAAGCTCGTCAGACCGATGCCGATTTTATTGCCGATTGTGTCATGGAGGCTGTTGGCAAGGAAATTTGCAGCAATTTGGCAGGTAAAAACCATACTCTTGCCGATGTGAAGCAAGTGTTTTCATTACTTGCAGCAAGAGAAGACACTCAATACAGCTATCTCAACACTCTTTTGGCTGTGGACGAGAATGGCAGACCTATCGGTGCTATTGTTGGCTATGACGGTGAAAAGCTTCATGCCATGCGTGAGCACTTCTTTGCGGCAGCCCGTGAGATTCTGGAGATAGAGATGGGCGATATGGATGATGAATGTGACGGGGAGGAGTTCTATTTTGACACCCTTGCTGTTGTCCCTGAGCATCGTGGCAAAGGAATAGCCCGAGAATTGCTTATCGCGATGGGAGAAAGAGCACGAGACTGTGGAAAGCCTGCAGGTCTGCTTGTGGAAAAATCAAAGCCTGGTGTACGAGCTCTCTACGAGAGTGTCGGTTTCAGAAAGATCGGAGACCGTCCTTTTGCATATGTAGTCATGGACCATATGAGAATGTAGATGGCTCTTGATATTGCCTGATAAATAACAATCCCGGTAGGTGACAATTGTCTCTGCCGGGATTGGTGTTTTTTGAGCCTATTGTTAAAAGTCTATTGTCAGACGCACGTTGAATTGACGGCGTGTGAGATAGTTGGGTACTGCATACTGTATTTCGTTGACATCTGTGACCCAGTAGTATGAGGCTACATTGGAGATGTCGAGAAGGTTGAAAACATCTACCCCGATCCACACGCTGCGAAGCTTGTCGGCAATACCCCCACGGGTTTCACCCTCTTTGAGAGGTGAGAGCAACGCATAGGACAGCCCGGCATCAAGACGTTTGTATGGTGGCATACGGAAGTATCCGTCATAGCGGGTTGATCGTGGCGAAGTGGAGGGAAGGCCGCCCATAAAGATGCCCTTGAGTGAGAATTTCAGTTTGGGAAATTTTGGGAAATAGTCTGTGAAGAAAATACCGAAACTATATGTGCGATCGGTAGGGCGTGGAGCGCTCTTGCCGTTGACTTTTTCTGTGGCTTTCATGAGCGAGAAACTCACCCAGGAGTCACTTCCTGGAACAAACTGTCCGAATAGTTTTAAGTCTATTCCCGTGGCAAATCCCGAGGCCTCGTTTTTACCGGTATAGACAAGTTTCAGATTGTCAATCTCATAGGGCACAAGATTGGAAAGAGACTTATAGTATACCTCGCCCGACAGTTTGAATGGTCTGTTGAATGTTCTGAACGTATAGTCTGCTCCGGCGATGATGTGGAAACTGCGTTGTGACTTGATGTCACTGTTAAGTTCGATGGTCTGGTTGCCGTTTGTGTCTGTGACCGGCATACGGTATTCTTTGTAGAACGGCGACTGATAGTATAGCCCGGTTGCAAATCGAAGGGCCCATCCCGGAGCCTTGTCGGGAACGAATCCTACAGACACTCGTGGACTTATGAGAGTCTCCTTGTTAAAGCTCCAGTGACTTAGTCTGATACCGGCATTAAGAGTTAGGAATCCGGCTGAGGTTGAAATCTTCCATGCATCCTGGGCAAAGGCCGAGAATCTGGTGGAACTGAGATCGTGATGGGAGTCGAGATTGTAGACCACTCTGAGCTGGTCGGGTAGGGCCGGAAGAGAGAAACCGGCTGAATCGCGTAGCTCCCATTCACGGCTACGGTCCATGATTTTCTCGGTCTGTATGTTCACTCCATAAGAAAGGGTGTGAGTGGAGTTGAGAGCTGTTTTCCCTTTAAGCGCGAGAGCCATCACGGATGCTTTAAGTCGATTTCGGGCGTGTTCGTGATAACGGCCTACGCCGAGTTCGCCTCCAACGTCTGATGTACCGGCCTGGTCGAGCCAATACTCGCCGCTTATGTCATAGGCCACAAGTTCGTTGCTGAGAAATCCAGAAGCAAGAAGCTGGAGAGTGGTGCCGCGGTTTACGCGATAGTCAAGAGACAGTGCACCGAAATATGTCTCGAAACGATCTTTTTCGTGACCGTCGAAGTACACGGTGAATTGTTTGGCATCAGTCGATGTACCGAATGTTGTAGTGCGGTTCTTAGGTGTGAATTTGTATCGGTTTATGGAGATATTGCCGAGAAATGAAGCTTTGAGTTTATCGGTGAAACGGTAGCTGACGGTAGTCTGGTAATCAAAATAGGATGGAGCGTATTCACCTTTAGTATCCATTGAGCCAAGCAGCGACGAGTTTGTCTTATATCTAACACCGTGGAGTTGGCTAAGTCGTTTGTTGCCTTGGCCTATGGCGAGAGAGCCCCCCATTAGACTCCCTGATATCGAACCTTCAAATGTTTCCGGCTCACGGTAGGTGATGTCAAGTACCGATGACATCTTGTCGCCATACTCTGCCGGAAATCCTCCGGTGGAGAATCCGATAGCACCGACGAGGTCGGAATTGATAATGCTTAGACCCTCTTGTTGTCCTGAGGATATGAGCTGTGGACGATATACCTCTATTCCGTTTATATATACCGAATTCTCGTCGTAAGAGCCACCACGCACAGAGTACTGCGATGACATCTCATTGGATCCGGTCACACCGGCCATGGTGGTCAGAAGAGATTCCACACTTCCTCCCGATGCGTCAGGATTGCGGCGGAGTTCGTCGGTGCTGATGTTCTGGATGGAGCCTGTCTGACGTTTTAGTTCGGTAATTTCTACCTGCTGCAGTACTTCGGTGTTGAGTTGCAGACGCACATTGAGTGTCACATCATTCTCGGCATCGATTAACTGGCGTTTTTCCTCACGGAAGCCGATACAGGAAAAATATATATTTATAGTGTCGGCTTTTGCGCATGACAGAGAGTACTCCCCCTCGAGTCCCGAGGTTACACCTATGGCTGTGCCTCCTATGCGGACTGTGGCAAATTCGATGGGCTGATTGTCTGCATCAGTGATTTTTCCGTGGATTCTTACTTGTGCCACAGAGGCGATGGCAGATAGGAGAATTATGATTATGTATATCGGAAGGCGGAGCCTTGTCATATTGTCGCTGTGCTAAGGTTTATACCTTTATATAACGGTGTGGGTGAAAAAAAATTGCCTTGCTGTCTGCTTCCGGACTGCAAGGCAATTTTTTAGCTGTATGGGAATTGTGTGTCAGTCGAAGATTTTATCCCAATCCTTCCACACCGCTTCATAACCGAGAGCTCGGATCTCATTTGTCACGGCGAGTGGCGAGCGCGGGTCGGATACATGGAATTGTTCGAGTGCATCGGGTGTCGAACAGTATCCTCCCGGTTCAGTCTTACTTCCTGCGCTCATAGAGGTTACACCGAGTTTCATCATGTTGGCACGAAAACTTGGTTCTTCACGGGTCGAGTAAGAGATGTCCACGTCGTGGTCAAAGATGCGGAATGCGAAAGTCACTTGAGCAAGTTCGCGGTCAGTCATCACCACCCGTGGCTTGTAGCCACCTTCGGCAGGGCACAGGCGCGGGAAGTTGACACTGTAACGCGTCTTCCAGTAATTTTTGCGCAGGTATTGCAGATGTCGCGCCATCATGGTGAGATCGGTGCGCCAGTCTTCAAGCCCGATTAGTACACCCATTCCTATTTTGTGTACTCCGGCCCGTCCCATACGGTCAAATCCGTTGACTCTCCACTCGAAGATTGACTTCATTCCTCGCGGATGGTAGTTCTTATAGTTTGCCTGGTGGTATGTTTCTTGGAAGCACACCACTCCGTTGAGCCCGCTCTTGACAAGTCTCGAGTAGCTCTCCTCTTTCATAGGCATAACTTCGATAGTGAGATTGTTGAAATACGGACGACATACATGGAGCACCTCTTCAAGATAGTCTACACCGTTGAGAGTGGGGAATTCTCCCGACACAATGAGAAGATTCTCAAACGGTCCGAGTTTGCGGATTGCCTCGCATTCGGCTTTTACCTGGTCAAGTGTCAGTGTGACACGTTCGAGAGGATTATTGTGGTTGAATCCGCAATATACGCAGGAATTCGTGCAGGCATTGGAGACATACATGGGTATGTACATCGAGATTGTTTTGCCGAAACGTTCGAGCGTGTATCTGTGGGAGAGTTGCGCCATCTGTTCAAGATAAGGGGCGGCGGCCGGAGAGACGAGGGCCATGAAATCCACGATTGTAAGATGCTCTTTGGACAGAGCCGTTTCCACATCGCGCGCAGTGCGAGATTGGATGAAGCGAGTAGTGTCGTCCCAGGAGTATTTCTGTAACTCGTCGTAGAACATACGCTTAGTTTTTGGCGCAGTCCTCCACAAGCTGCGATGTGATGCGCATGGCGCAGAAGTTAGGCCCGCACATGGTGCAGAAGCGATCATCTTCCTTATGGCTTTCCACATAATACTGACGTGCACGGGCCGGGTCGAGCGACAGATTGAATTGGTCTTTCCATCTAAATTCAAATCGGGCTTTGCTCATGGCGTCGTCGCGTACCTGGGCGCCTGGATGTCCCTTTGCAAGGTCGGCAGCGTGTGCGGCTATCTTGTAGGTTATCACTCCATTCCGCACATCCTCGAGGTTGGGAAGAGCGAGATGTTCCTTGGGTGTCACGTAGCATATCATAGCCGTGCCCATCCATGCTATCTGTGCGGCACCTATGGCTGATGTTATATGGTCATAACCAGGTGCGATGTCAGTGGTGAGAGGTCCAAGTGTATAGAACGGAGCTTCATGACATTTCTCAATCTGACGGTCCATATTCTCGCGAATCTTGTGCATGGGCACATGGCCGGGACCTTCTATGAGCACCTGCACATTATGCTTCCAGGCAATCTCTGTGAGTTCGCCGAGTACGTCGAGTTCAAGAAATTGCGAGCGGTCGTTGGCATCGTGTATGGAGCCGGGGCGCAGACCGTCACCAAGCGATACGGCCACGTCGTAGGCAGCGAGAATTTCGCATATTTCATCGAAATGTGTGTATAGGAAGTTCTCCTGGTTGTGTATCACGGCCCAGCGAGTCATGATCGAACCGCCACGAGAGACTATGCCGGTCAGACGTTCCTGCACCATGTCGGCGTGGGCACGAAGTGCTCCGGCATGGATGGTGAAATAGTCGACTCCCTGTTCAGCTTGCTCTATGAGAGTGTCGCGATAGATTTCCCATGTGAGATCCTCCACTTTTCCGTTAACTTTCTCAAGCGCCTGGTACACAGGAACGGTACCTACGGGGACAGGGCAGTTGCGGATAATCCATTCGCGGGTTTCATGGATATTGTCACCGGTCGAGAGGTCCATGAGAGTGTCGCCTCCCCAGTAGCAGCTCCACACTGCCTTGCTCACCTCTTCCTCGATGCCGGAAGACAGGGCCGAGTTGCCGATATTGGTGTTAAGTTTCACCAGGAAGTTGCGCCCAATTATCATTGGCTCGGCCTCGGGGTGGTTGATGTTGGCGGGAAGTACGGCACGGCCTGCCGCAATTTCGTCGCGCACGAATTCCGGTGTTATGTGAGTGCTGATACCGAGAGCCTGTGCATTGTTATTCTCGCGGATAGCGACATACTCCATTTCAGGGGTTATGATACCGCGTCGGGCAAGTGCCATCTGTGTTATTTCTTTCCCGTCGGCTGCACGGCGCGGGGCATAGCGACGCGCAAAGCGTATCTGGTCAAGAGAGGGATCGGCTTCACGCATTCGTCCGTATTCCGACGTGATTGCAGGAAGTTTCACGAGGTCGTCACGTCGTGAAATCCACTCTTCGCGTATGCGTGGAAGTCCGGTGTTGATGTCTATGGCGACGTTCGGGTCTGTGTATACGCCGCTTGTGTCATATACATATACCGGAGCATTTTCTCTCACAAGTCTTTCTCCGTTGACTTCCTTGACGGTGGGGGTGAGATTGACGCGGCGCATGGCCACGCGGATAGGATGGATGGTACCGTCAATGTATACTTTTTCTGACGAGGGATAGGAATTGACGTCTATATTTTCTATTGTCATAGTTTTATCGGTTTTTTACAGGTCGAGGAACGAGGTGAGAGGGCTTGTGGCGCTGGCTGATGATGATACGGTGCCAAGTCCGGCGAGATAGGCCTTACGTCCGGCCTCGACTGCGAGACGGAAAGCCACAGCCATTTCTACGGGGTCGCCAGACACGGCTATGGCAGTGTTGACGAGTACTGCGTCGGCACCTATCTCCATTGCGTCGGCTGCATGAGACGGTGCGCCAAGGCCTGCGTCGATTACTACCGGCACACGGCTCTCGGCAATGATGATTTCAAGCAGATCGCGAGTCTTAAGTCCCTTATTGGTTCCGATGGGTGCGCCGAGAGGCATCACGGCTGCAGTACCAACTTCTTCAAGTCGCTTGCACAATACAGGGTCGGCCTGGATGTAGGGAAGTACTATGAATCCTTGTTTTGCAAGAACCTCAGTCGCTTTGAGTGTCTCTACCGGATCCGGCAGAAGGTATTTTGGGTCAGGATGAATTTCGAGCTTGATGAAGTTCGTGCCAAAGCAATCTCGTGCGAGGTTGGCGGCGAGCACAGCTTCTTCGGCATTGCGCACTCCCGAGGTGTTTGGAAGAAATTGCACGTGGTCACGGTTGATGTGAGCGAGCATATCGTCCTCCTCCTCGTGCTCCATATCGATCCTCTTCATGGCCACGGTAATCATTTGAGAACCCGATGCAAGGATGGAATCGAGCATCATGCGGTTGGAGGAGTATTTCCCTGTTCCGACGAACAGGCGGGAGGTGAATTCCTTCCCTCCGATGGTGAGAATATCTGACATACCTGTTATTTTGGCTTATTTTCGTTGAGTGATTCGATGACTTTGCGGGTATATTCCACAGGGTCGTCGGCATTGATTATTGCTCCGCTCATGGCTACACCGTTGATTCCGGTCTTCATCAAGGCCGGAATGTCGTCGATTGTGATTCCTCCGATTGCAACTATGGGAAGGAGCATATCGGCCTCGCGTACCTTGCTGACAATTTTTTGATAACCGTCTATACCGAGCACCGGTGAGAGTTTCTCCTTTGTGGTTGTGAATCTGTATGGTCCAAGACCGACGTAATCCACATCCCATCCGTTGAAGCGGAGTATGTCCTCTGCTGTATTAGCAGTGACACCAATGATAGCTTCAGCTCCCATTGTTTCGCGGGCTTGAAGAGGGTTCATGTCGTTTTTCCCGAGGTGTACGCCGTGTACACTCATTTCCATGGCAAGTTCCACGCGGTCGTCAAACACAAGAAATGCCTCGTTTTCCTGGCACATGGGTATGATTTCAAGCGCAGTGGCGCGAAATTCCTCGTCGGTGGCATCTTTGAGACGGAGCTGGATCCATTTGCATCCTCCCTCAAGTACCATCTGCACCTCTTCCGCAATGCTGTAGCGGGAAGAAGGATGAGTGATGAATATTAACATTTTATATCGGTTTTGAGTTCTATTGATATTCTATTCCAGTCAATCGCTCCGAGAAGTGCGGCTCCGGCAAAGTTATAGTGGCGAAGGCTTTCGATATTTTCGGACGTTACCCCGCCAAGTGCGTAGACCGGAACCGGAGAGGCCGTGAGCTTTTCAAGATCGGCTGGTCTGAATGAAGAGCGGTAGCCGGGTTTGGATATGCTGTCGAAAATCGGACTAAGGGTCACATAGTCCATTCCGGACGATTGCTTCACTTCATCTATTGTGTGGCATGATTGGCTAAGACATCCGGTATAACCATGTGGTGGAACCGGATTGCGTCTGTTGAGATGTAGTCCGCCCACAGGATATGTCTTGGTGAGACTGAAGTGGTCGTGAAGAGATATGAGTGGATAATACATTTTGTCCACGTTGTCGAGAATTGCTCTTATATCGTTGTCGGAAACAGACGGATGACGTAGATGCACACGGCTTATTCCGGATTGGAGTAAGGCCATGATTTTAAGCGATTCGTTCTCTATCGGACTCTCAGGAGTGAAAACAATTATATCAAGTCCTGTCTGGATGAATGTGTCAACCACCGTAGAAGGCTTTGATAATTACTATTTTGTCTCCTTCGGCAAGGATGTGTGTGGCTCGGCTTGATGCTGCTATCACGGTTCCGTTGACGGCTGTGGCTATACCTCCTGATTTTATTTCTTTTGTCGCGAGAGCGTCGGCCAGTGTTGAACCATCGGGGATGACGATAGAGACATCGTTGATTGTAACATTCATATTCTGTTTGGATTAAAGTTTTTCTGACGTCGCGGTGAAAAGAAATGGTTGACAGGTCCGTGTCCACGCCCTGTGGTGATGAATGCTCCGGCTTCGAGCGCGCGTGTCACATATAATTTCCCGAGTCTCACGGCTGTCACCATGTCATTGCCAAGGGCAAGATATGATGCTATCGCCGACGAGAGAGTACACCCTGTGCCGTGGGTATTGTTTGTTGCCACGGCATCAGCTCTGAGTTCAATCGGTTCGTCACTTCCTTCGATATACAGAAGATCGGTCTTGAAGTCTGTGTTGTCTGAGTCTCCCCCCTTCAATAGAATTGCACGGCATCCCATATCGCGTAGTTTTTTTACCTGCACAGTCGGGTTATCCGAGTCGGTGAGAGTCTTGGCTTCCATCTTGTTTGGAGTGACTATTGAAGCGAGAGGAAAAATTTCTGAGACCACAGTCTCTATCGCTTCGGGAGTAAGCAGATGTGAACCGGAGGTCGACATCATGACGGGATCGACAACCAGGTGTTGCGGAGCATAGTGGCGTAGACGGTCTGCTACGGCAGCAGCTACGTTGGCGTCACATAACATACCGGTCTTGACAGCCATTGGTGGAATGTCGGAGAATACCATGTCAATCTGATCGGCCACAATAGACGGGCTGATTGGCTGGATTGATCGTACTCCGGTGGTGTTCTGTGCCGTTATGCTTGTGATGGCGCTCATTGCATAGCAACCGAGGGCCGACATGGTCTTTATGTCAGCCTGTATTCCTGCGCCTCCCGAACAGTCGGAGCCGGCTATGGATAGAACGGGGAAATATTGTCTCATCGCGTAATTAAGGATGGGGTAATGTTTTACTGTTCGCGACAAGAGGGGGTATGCGCCATTACGGCCACAATACATTTGAGCAATCCCTTCGGCGGTACTAACCGCATCAGGTTCTTAGGGTATCATCTCAGCGGCTCGGGCACCCGGTGGTGGCTGGCCGCACCCCTTTGTCACCGCAAAGATAACTAATCCTCCCCGAAGTGACAAATAAAAAATCGAGAGCAGCCGAAAAAAGTAAGCCACACTCTCTTCGTCACGAAGAAAGTGTGGCTTATTCTTAGATAAGAAACGGTAATCAATTAATCATTTAGTCGATGTTTTCAAGGCCTGACGAGCCGGCGCCATATCCGTTGTCGCCATATTCCTTGTCATTAAGGATGGTGGACAGGAAGTCGGCCGAAACAGGCTTGTTGTAGTATGCAGGCTTGAATGACTTTGCCGCTCTGGGATTGTATTTTGCAAGACGGCTTTCGAACGCATTGTGGCGTTTAAGAAGTGCCCATCTGGAGAACTCTCCACAGAGCTCGCGAGCATACTCGTCGAAGATATCTTCCTCAGTGGCTTTAGAAAGCTTCCATTCGCTATCATTGGCTCCGGGACGTGCAGCACGTTTGCGGAGCACATTGAGGTGAGAGGCGGCTTTGCCTTCCTCGCCAAGCATCTGGCGTGCCTCGGCTGCAATCAGATATATTTCGGCCATACGCATTATATACATATCGCCTGTCTTCACCTGCAGGTTGCTGCCGTAGAAGACTCCGTTATAAGACCAGTTGAATTTGTGGAGAGACGGGCTGGAACCTGCATCGGTGGTGCCATTGCCGATTTTGGGCGAGTTGCCGTTTTCAGAGCCGTTGGCTGTGTTGCCATAAGGCATACCGTTTGAGCCGAACAAGTCGCTGAGAACAACTACACAATAACGACATTTAGCCTTGTCTGCTTCCGACAGTGGCTCGTGGACGTAGACTGTGTTGAAGCGTGTGTCATTGACATCGATAGGATAAGGGATGGCATAGGTTTTTGTGGAACCAGACTTGCCGGGCTGATTGATTTCAGAAGATGATGCTGCAACCTGAAGGAGACTTCCCTTGACTGTCTCGATGTACTCGGCAACTGCCTTTTCATATTTCTCCTTGTCTAAGTTTCCGCTTGCATCGGTGAACTCATCCTTTGACGGTTCGTTGTAAACAAAATCCTTTGGCCAGATGCTTGCAGGATACTGATTGCCTGCGAATGTGGATGTGATCGCATTGCAATCGGCATATGGATTGATGGTTTCTCCTACGTGAGATGGGTCAATGCCATACTTTCTCACAAGTTCTTCTGTGAGTGTTTTCTGTCCTTGCGAATACTTCTGCCATCCTGGCTGCACCATGGACCAGTCGCTCCATCCATATATAAAGGAGTACTCCCATCTACGGTCCCACTTGGGGTTGAAGCAGTAAAGAAGGTATTTTGAGGGCGACCATGTCTGGGCGTTCATTCGACCGTAATAGTTGCTTTGGCTCTTGTTGCTGGGGTCGTGATTGAAGAGGTCTTTGTAGCATCCTCCGGCCGAGTAAGCCAGGAGCTTGTTGCGCTTTGTAGCTGCGGCCCAAGCCTCGGAATTGGCATCAGCGTCGACAGCTGTGAACAGTGCCTCACGGTTGGAGCGGTTGTTTGCATCCGACCACATATCGGCTATGTCGGTATAGAGGTGTGCACCGTATGCTCCGGCATTGTCAATGAGTTCCTCGGCTGTTTCTGCAGCAAGTTTCCAGTATTTCTCGGCATCACCATACTTAGACCCGAGGCCTGCACGCTGGGCATATACACGGGCAAGAAGACCCATGACTGTCTTTTTTGTCACGCGGGCACGGTTGTTCTGGTATGGCTCTACGCCGAGGACGGGAAGCGCTTCGGTGAGGTCTTTGACAATCTGTTCATAGAATACCTTCTCGCTTGTGCGTGTGGGATAGAGGTCTACGTTGCCTGTGAGTGACGAACTGCTCTCGAGGTTCAGAGTGACAGGCCCGAAGTTTGACACAATCAGGAAGTTGAAAAAGGCTCTGAGAGTCTTTGTCTCAGCTACGAGGAGTTCAACTGTCTTGGCATCCTTGCCCATGAAGTTGGAAGCCTCGTTGATTACGGTGTTACAGTTGGTCACCATAGAGTAGCACTGTAGCCAGAGCTTCTTGGTCGAGTTGTTGTTGGTGCCGTAGTTTTCGTAGTAGAAATCGGACTGGTATCCGTTTCCGTTTGCTTTTGCATTCCATAGGTCTGTACCGGCCTCTGAGGCAAATAGCCAGTCGGAAGCTGTGTATAGCTCCTCATTAAGGGTGGAGTAGCAGAAAGACTGTAGTCCAAGCCATGTTTCGTAGGACTTGATTGACGTGTCGCCGGCGTGCGGATTGACCTCGTCAAGGTTGCAGGATGTGGTCGCTATTCCTGCAGTGGCAATCAGCGGTAGGGCGAAGAGTTTTATATATCTTTTCATTTTATAGGTTCAGTTTTTTGAATTAGAAGGATACGTTGAGACCAAATACGAGCTGGCGTGTGAGGGGGAAGTTGATATTTCCGTTCTGCTCGGGGTCATATCCCTTCAAATACTTGCTGCGGGCGCATACAAGGGGGTTGGTGATTGTGCCGTAAAGGCGCAGGTGGTCTATACCTATCTTGTGGCAAGCTCCCTTGGGAAGGGTGTAACCGAGGGTGATGTTCTTGATTTTGAAGAACGATCCGTCTACCCAATAGCGTGATGCATTTCCGGGCATCTTTCTCCAGTCGCGTGACGAGTCAAGTGCCGGGAAATCATTTGACGGGTTCTCGGGTGTCCAGTAGTTGAAATGTTCGGGGAATGCACCTCCGTTATCGCTATACCATCCCATGGCCTCATAGCTGAACTTCTGGCCATAGCGCCAATACATATACACACTGAGGTCAAACCATTTGTAGGTGAATGTGTTCTGGAAGCCAAGCGACCAGTCGGGAGTGTTGTGGCCGATAATTACGCGGTCGGAGTTATCGTCGAGTGAATAGGTGTTTTCCGCGGTGTATTGACGTGTCTCGATTGTACCGTCTGCAAGTTCCACATCCTTTTCCCATACACCGTCGCTCACTTTGCGCATACCGGGGATTGTGATTCTGATGTCACCGGGCTGACGGCCGAACACTGCTGCGTCGGCTTCCTCGCCTGTTTGCCAGATTCCTCCGAACAGGTAGCTTCTGTAGGAGTGAATGGGATCTCCCACGTGCAGAGTATAGGTCTTGTCGTCGCTTGTGGTGTAGTCGATATATTCGGCTGCGCCGGCACCGAGTGAGGTGACTTTTTCTTTGTTTGTGGAGAAGGTGATTGTTGAGCTCCAGGTGAAGTCACGTGTCTCGATATTGTGGGTGTTGAGAGTGAGTTCGAGACCCTGGTTGCGGGTTGTTGCGATATTTCGCTGAATCCAGAACGGGTTCTTCGCACCATATGCTCCGTTGACCGAGGGAATACTTTGTTTCCAGATCACATCGTCTGTGTTTGTGATATAGTATTCGGCTGCAAGGTCGATGCGGTTGTTGAGAAGGCCAAGGTCAAGGCCGATGTTCCAGCTCTTAGAACGTTCCCAACCAAGTGCGGCATTGGCAAGATTCTCAGGGAACTTGGAGATGTCGGTCAGCTTGTCACCGAGGTTTATCTGGCCCGGCTGCATGATTGACCAGGTCACGTAGGGATCGATACCGGCCGCGCCTGTTTCGCCATAACCCACGCGCAGTTTCAGGTTATTGAGCCATGTGCGGGTTGATTCCATGAAGGCTTCGTCGGATATTCTCCATCCTGCGGATATGGCAGGGAAGGTTGCCCAGTGCTTGTCAGAGGAAAGGCGTGAGTCACCGTCACGACGCACGGATGCAGAGAAAAGGTATTTTCCCATGAGGGTATAGTTGATACGTCCAACCAGACCCATACGCTTTTTCATCCAGAAGTCAGATCCCACCTGAGGCTTAGGATCAGAAGCCGCTCCAAGATTGGTCCAGTTCATAGTGTTGGACGGTATATTGGTAGCATAGGCTTTGGTGTAATCATATCTGGATTCATTCCAAGATGTCACGCCTGTGATGGTGAAATCGTGGATGTCTGCAAGTGAGAAGTTGTATGTGAGGATGTTTTCCCATGTGTAGCCCCAAGTGCGGGAGTTTTCCTTGGTGGCGTTTGTGTTTTTGGGAAAGTCCTTGTCATTTGTTCCGTCTGCTCCGGCACTGTTGCGGTAGAATTCATATGAACCATAGCCCACATACTGGTTCTTGGTGTAATAGTCGAAGTTGCCGCTGAGACGGGTCTCGAGTGTCAGGCCTTTGATCGGGCTGATACGGAGGTAGGGCTGTACATAGAGGCGCAGGTTGGTGTTGTTGTTGCGGTAGCCGTTTTTGTCGTGGTCCAGAAGAAGATTGACAAGGTCACCATCAGCAGCAAGTGGATATGGGTTGATACTTCCGTCTTCTTTGTAAAGTGTGCCGAAAGGTGCCGCTCTCAGACCGTCGTTGAGATGCGAGTTGGTACGGTTGCCGTCAGTATAAGAGGCCTGGACGTGTACACCGCCTTCTATCCAGCTGGCAAGCTTCGTATTCATGCGAAGCGAGGAAGAGTAGACCTTGTAGTTGTTGTTCTTATACTGGCCGTCGTTGTCGGAATAGTTGAGCGAGAAATATGTCTGTGTTTTTTCGGTACCTCCAGACAAGGACAACGAATAGTTCTGTGTCAGACCGGTTCCGAGAAGTTCATCCACCCAGTCGATAGTCTGGCCGTTGGCAAGGGCTTCCTTGTATTGCTGTAACACAAGGTCGTCGGTGATTGTTCCGCTGTTCTTATGGGCAAGTTCACGGGTGGCGATGAACTGTTCCGGAGAGTTCATTTTTGGTGTTGTTGACCATCCGTTTACACCTAAATAGGCATCAAAATTTATACGTAGCTGGCCTTCCTTGCCTTTCTTTGTTGTGATTATCACAACACCGTTGGAGCCTTCCGAACCATAGATGGCTGTGGACGATGCGTCCTTGAGGACTTCTATGCTTTCGATATCGTTGGGGTTGATGGTCGCATAATTACCGGGCATACCGTCGATTATGAACAATGGATCGCCGGATGCTGTGATAGAGCGGTTACCACGCAGCTGGATGCTGAGGCTCTCGCCTGGACGGCCCGACGATTGTGTGATATCAAGACCGGCAACACGTCCTTGAAGAGCGTCCATGGGGTTGGACGAGGGGGTTAGAGTGATGACATCCGCCTTTACCGATGAAATTGCTCCGGTGAGATCACGTTTCTTTACAGTACCGTAGCCTACCACGACAACATCGTCAAGGACATTGTTGTCGGGTGCCAGTTTTATTGTAAGGCCGGTCTGGCCTTCGGCCTTGATTGACTGCGATTTGTAGCCAATGTAGGAAAATCTGATTTCGGAACCTCTTGCAACATTAAGTGTGAAGTTGCCGTCAATGTTGGTGGCTACGCCGACTTTTGTGCCGACTTCGGTCACTGATACTCCTATCATGGGTTCTCCGGTCTCGTCGACCACAGTTCCTGAAATAGTAGTGTTTTTGTTAACTTGTTGGGAGACAGTCAAATTACCCCCCCTAAAATTTCTGAGGAGTGTGCGTTGACAGTGGCACCTCCCATTAAGGCGACGGCCAAGAGACCACCTGCCAGCTTCTTATCCACGTTCTGGAAAGAAGTGTTTGATCCTTTAGGGATTTTTCTCATGGTTTAGATTTAAATGGAATTATCAAGCTTTAGGTATTTCGTCCTAAAGTTTGGCAAAGGTAACTATTGTTTTGGAAAAATTGATAATTTTAACTAAAAAAAATGCATTTTTGGTGTCACAAATTAAAATGAGCGCATTTTTTGTCGTGTATTTTGGAAATAATGTTGCTTTGGTGTAATTTTGTAGGTTAAATGGGCAGTTTTCTGCTACAATGCAGCGTTGAACTTCGGATGCATATAGAATCGGACCACATCATTCACTATATATATAGGTGTATCTTCACATTGGCAGTGGCTATTGCTGTGTGGGGATGCAGTTCTACGCGCTTTGTGGGGGAGGGTGAGTATCTTCTTGACAAGGCCTCTGTGGTGGTGGAGGGCGACAAGAGTGTGGGAGCCGAGGAATTGCTTAACTATCTGCGCCAGTCGCCAAATCACAAGGTGCTTGGTTTTTGGAAGCTACAGCTTGATACTTACAACCTCTCTGGCCGAGATTCAACCAAATGGTACAACCGTTGGGTGCGTCGTATGGGGCAGCCTCCGGTGATATTTTCACGTGAACTCACCGATGCTTCCGCCCGCCAGCTCGAACTGGCTATGATTAACAAAGGTTATCTCGGGGCGGATATTCGAGTCGATACAATCATAAGTGCAAAAAAGAAGAAGGCAGAAGTTGTCTATACTGTAATGACAGGCAAGCCCCATGTCATTTCATCTGTGGCCTATGAAATTCCGGATTCCGGAGTGGCCTCTGTGATTATGGCCGACTCTGCTTTGATGTCAATACATCCGGGCGACAAGTTTGACCGTGATCTTCTTGATGAGGAACGTACTCGCATCTCTCGCCGTCTGCGCGACAAAGGATATTACGCGTTTACAAAAGAATATGTGACTTTCTATGCCGACACTGCTGAAAATTCACGAGATGTTGATCTTACGCTTGTTGTAAGACCTCCACGCAAGGGTTCTGAACTCGTTGCTCAGTCTCCGATACCGGCGGAGGCTATCCCTGACCATGAACTGTATAGAGTGAGAGACGTGGTGTTTGTCACTGACACTCGGGGACGCACCACTCCTGCTGAAATACGTTCGCTCAAGCTTGACACAGTGGATCATCGCGGCATAAAGGTGCTATACGGCCATGATAGGTATCTCACGCCGGAGGCTCTTGAGGAGAAGTGCTATATCACTTCTGGCTCTCTCTACAAGGCTGCGCTAATCGAACGCACTTATGAATCTCTGGCAAGACTTGGTATACTGAAGTCCATCAATATAGAGATGGTTCCGACAGGTACTGCGACTGCCGACGGAGAGAAAGAACTTGATGCCTATATTTTGCTTTCGCGAAACAAGAAGCAGTCTGTGACATTTGATGTCGAGGGGACAAATTCCGAGGGTGATCTCGGATTCGGACTCGGTGCCACTTACCAGCACCGCAATCTCGCCAGAGGATCGCAGCTTTTCACAGGGCGTCTCCGCATGAACTACGAGAGCCTTTCCGGAAACCTCAACGGTCTTATAAACGACCGCTATACAGAGTATGCCGGCGAGGTTGGTATTACTTTCCCGAAGTTTGAATTTCCGTTTGCTCCGCGTCGAGTCAGACAGCGTTTCAATGTTTCCACCGAATTTGCTCTATCATTCAACTATCAGGAGCGTCCGGAGTATACGCGTATAATTGCGGGAGGAGCATGGAAATATAAATGGGTGAACCGCACAAATACACGCAGGCATGAGTTTGACATATTAGATATAAATTATGTCTATCTTCCTGAGCGTACCAATGATTTCCTGGATGCTATCGCGCCCGACAATCCTCTGCTCCGATACAGCTATGAGGACCATTTCATCATGAGTATGGGCTATCGGTATTACCATACCAATAAGCGCATCGCATCGGCCACGATAAAACGCTACATACTTCAGCCTGTGGTCTACACTATCCGCGCATCGGTGGAGACTGCCGGCAATCTGCTTTATGCCGGCTCAAAACTTTTCGGGCAGAAGAGAAGGGGAGATATATACAAGGTGTTCGGTACACAGTATTCCCAGTATGTGAAAGCCGAGGTTGACTATGGTGTGACACGCAATATCAATAGCCGTCACGCTCTTGCATTCCATGTCGGATTTGGGCTTGGTTATCCCTATGGAAATTCCCACGTACTCCCGTTTGAGAAACGTTTCTATGCCGGAGGTGCCAACAGTGTGAGAGGGTGGGGTGCGCGCACTCTCGGACCTGGACGCTACAACTCCCACAACTCGGTTGCCTATTTTATCAACCAGTGTGGCGACATCAGTCTTGATCTCAGTGTGGAGTATCGAGCCAAGCTCTTCTGGGTGCTTGAAGGCGCTGGATTCATTGATGCCGGAAATATTTGGACAATACATAACTATGAGAACCAGCCGGGAGGTCTGTTCCGATTCTCGTCCTTCTGGAAAGAGATTGCTATGGCCTATGGAGTGGGAATACGTATGGATTTCAACTATTTTCTCCTGCGCCTCGATCTTGGAGTCAAGGCCTACAATCCGGCCTCCGGGCAGGAGCGTTGGCCGTTGCTTCACCCCGACTGGCGACGTGACACAGCCATACACTTTTCGGTGGGATATCCTTTCTGAACAATACAAGACGATTTGACTATGAAACAGCTCGTAATATTTGACCTGGACGGAACGCTCCTTGATACTATAGCCGACCTTGGTGCGGCCACTAATTATGCTTTGCGTGAAATGGGTTATCCCACTCATACGGCAACGTCCTATCCTATGATGGTGGGAAATGGGGTGACACGTCTGATTGAGCGCGCTCTGCCAGAGGAGGCCCGCACTCCGGAGATAGTCGAGGCAGTTCGTGAAAAGTTCAAGGAATATTATGATGACCATGCCTGCGACTCTACTGCTCCATATCCCGGTATTACTGAGTTGCTAAACAATCTACAGGCTCTCGGAGTGAGAATCGCGGTGGCTTCCAATAAATACCAGGATGCCGTGGAGCGTCTTGTGACTCACTATTTCCCGGCTATAGAGTGGCAGGCTGTTGAGGGTCAGAAGGAAGGCGTTCCGGTGAAGCCCGACCCCAGTATCGTGTTTGAGATTCTCTCGAAATCTCCGGCGCGCAAGTCCAAGGTGCTTTATGTCGGTGACTCTGGAGTTGACATCGAGACTGCTCGAAGGGCTTGTGTTGATTCTTGTGGTGTTACTTGGGGATTCAGGCCCAGGCGGGAACTTGTCGATGCTCATGCCGACAATATAGCAACAACCCCAGAAGAGATTCTTGAGATAGTGAAGCGTCCCGGGCTTGCTCTTGACGTGTGACCTGCATCATGACACTGTTATACACGCTGAACCCATGAAGAAGTATATCACTCGCATTATAACGATGTTGTTTTGCCTGCTTTCCGCGTGGATGTCGGCATACGCAAATGTTGACAAGGCAGTCATTGACTCCATGTATCATCAGTTGTCGTTGGTCAAAACCTCGGCTGACTCTGTTCCTCTGCTCTGCAACCTATACGACCTGCTTCCGCGTTCGGCCGGAGCCGCGATAGGATTTCAGATAATAGAGACCGCCGACCGCGCCGGTCAGCCCGGTGATGCTCTTGATATTATTCGCAACCAGGCCAATCGGTATATGCGTTCTGACTCGGTGCTTAATGCTCTTCGCGACCGTACATTAAAATTTCAGGAGTCGAAAGATCGTGCCGAAACGCTCACGTTTATCCGGATGATGCAGAATATACGACGAGCCCGTTATAGTGATCGTGAGGAGCGTGACGCATCTCTTAAAGAATATATCGAGACTCTGACTGTCAATCCTCCGTCGGATATATACGATCATATTGCCATGCTGCACGGCATATGTATGATTGTCTCTCAGGAACCTAACGGCGAAATGCTTGGGGTTTATCTTGATTCTCTTGCGTCTCTGATAAAAAAACTGCCTGCTTCGTCTTTCTCTATTCGTAATGCTTATGGGGTCCACGCATCCGTGGCCTACTGTATGACGAGGCCGCACAAATCTGTGGCCATTGACCGTGCCCTGCTCCACGATATAGCAAAACTCGAAGAGTACTATCACGACAAAGGCCGTAAGTATCGCAGTTACGCGCCTTCCTACTACACTATCTACACGCGTCTGCTCTCCAACTTTTCCATTCTTGACCCTGTCTCCATTCAGAATTATTATGACAAGGTGAAGGAATATGTCGAAGAAGACGAAAATGTGCGTGCTACCTACGAGAAATTCCCTGCTGCCGATATTTATCTTGCCATGAGCGAGAGAGATTATGCAAAGGCGCTCCCTCTGCTGAAAAAGTACTATGACAGTCCGTCCAACAATTTCCGTCGTCGTATGATGATTGGCTATCTTCTCAGAGCCGCTGAGGAACTTGGCGATCTGGAGACACAGCGTACGGCAGCGACGTTGTATGCCAATATACTTGAAGAAGAAAACGAGGAACTTGCACGCGGAATGTCGCAGGATCTTCAGCTGGCCTATGCCGTATATAATGTGAAAAAACAGTATGGCGATATGGAGCTTGAAAAAAAGAAATCGCTGGCTTCCATGCAGCAGACAGTGAGTATTGTCACGTCGATAGCCATTGTCATACTTGGTCTCTTGCTCATAATAGTGTATCGGCTTTATAGACGCAACCGGAATCTTGTCAAGCATCTTGCGGCCAGCAACAGTTCCCTTCAGATGGAAAGTGAGAATCTGCGCAAATCGAGAGCCGAGTCTATAAGGGCCCGTGACATTGCCCAGAAGGCAAACAATCTGAAAAGTGATTTCATCAAGAATATGAGCTATGAGGTGACTGTGCCCCTCCAGGCTATTACGGAGTATTCCCATCTCATCGCCGACTGTGTTGGTGATAGTGGGAACAAGCACCTCAAGGAGTTTGCCGACCTTATAGAACTAAATAGCGAACTGCTCTCCACGATTGTTAACGATGTGTTGCGTCTGTCGGAGATCGACAGCGAGTCTATGCCGGTGCAGTCGCAGGTAGTTAATGCCAAATTGCTGTCTCAGTTCACGATTGAAAGTGTGAAACGTCGTGTGCGACCTGGAGTGGAGCTTTGTCTCGACGCTCCCGATGAGCGTGTTGATATGTTCACCGATCCCACACGTGTGCAGCAGATTCTCAATGCCCTGCTGACAAACGCCGCAAAATTCACATCACACGGTAAAATCACGCTTGCCTATAGGCTGATTGATGATGGCGATAAAGTGGAGTTTTCCATTACGGATACGGGAATCGGTATCAAGGCTGAAAACAAGGACAAGATTTTTGACCGCTTTTTCAAACTTGATGCGGAGACACAAGGGGCAGGTCTTGGTCTGACTATAGCAAGGCTTTTGGCCCGTTTGCTTGGAGGAGATGTGTCGCTTGACACTTCCCATCGCGGAGGCGCACGTTTCCTCTTTATACTTCCAAAGAAATAATAATTTTTTTGTAACTTTGCGGTTGATATTGCCAATTACATGAATAAATTTTCCCGACCCAGCAGGTTTAACACAGTTATTGATCACGAATGTGTGGAGCGTGTCAAGCAGTTTGTGCTTGTCTCGCAAAGAATTGTGATAACCTGCCATGTCTCTCCCGACGGTGATGCTCTCGGATCGTCCACAGCGTTGTGCTCTGTGCTTAGGGCGCTTGGCAAGGACGCGGTCGTGGTCACCGCCGACTGTCCTCCTAAGGCTCTTCAATTTCTTCCGGGTGTGCGTGACATTGTGCCTCTTACCCGTGACGAGAACCGTGCTATTGAGCTTGTTGAAGGAGCCGATTTGATTTTTTGTCTCGATTTTAACGATCTCAACCGCCTTGACCGTCTGGCTCCTGTAGTTGGCGGTGCATCGGCAAGGAGAGTGGTGATTGACCATCATCTAAGTCCTGTGATTGAGGCGGATGTTATAATATCTCATCCGGAAGTTTCTTCTACTTCCGCTCTTCTTTATCTATTCTTGTGGCAGGCCTACTGGGTGAAGTATCTCAGTAGATCGTCGGCAGCCTGCATATATACGGGAATGATGACCGATACAGGCAACTTTTCCTATAACTCCAACGATTCAGATCTCTATCTGATTGTACATGATTTGATGCGTAAAGGTATTGACAAGGACAATCTTTACAAGTTGGTGATGGATACATCATCTGAAACGAGCCTCCGTATCATAGGCTATGCCCAGTATAAGATGCAGATTCTGCGCGAGCACAAGGTGGCACTTCTCACACTCGGCTCTTCCGAACTCAAGGAGTTCGGTTATTCCAAGGGAGATACCGAGGGACTTGTAAATCGTCCTTTGGCAATTCCGGAAGTGACATGGTCGGTGTTTATGCGTGAGGATTCACCGACGCTGGTCAAGGTATCCATGCGATCCAAGGGCGACTTCTCAGTGAGTCGCATATGCGAGGAGTGCTTTGGTGGAGGCGGTCACGCAAATGCTGCCGGAGGGGAGTTTAACGGGTCGCTCAATGAGGCCATCTCACGTTTTTTAGAAATCTTACCAAACTACGATAAATATCTCTCATGAAAAGATACATTCTTCCACTCGTCTCTATAGCTGTCATGCTTGGCCTTGCGTCATGTAGCGACTCTAAGAGCTATTCGGAACTCCTGACAGAGGAGAACCACATCGTCAATGATTTCCTGTCACAGCATAGGCTTGTAGACAATATCCCTTCAGACACTGTGTTTGAGGTGGGTCCGGACGCTCCATACTATTGTGTAGAGGATGAGGGCAATGTGTATATGCAGGTACTTGACGCCGGAACTGACGAGCGTCCGTCGTATAACGACCGTGTGTACTTCCGATATATGCGCTATAATCTTAATGGTTATGTTGTCGGCGGTGACAACGTCGGTGGCGGCAATGCCGATAATATGAATTCAGGTTCCACGTTCTTCCTGTTCGGTAATGAGTATGTGGAAACCTCCACACAATATGGTACGGGCATACAGATACCTATGAAGTTGCTCGGCTATAACGCAAAAGTGAATCTCGTCATAAAGTCACAGGCTGGACCGACAGCCGATATGAGTTATGTGGTTCCCTATCTCTACACGATTTCTTATTATAAACCAGTCATATAAGCAATGGCATTAATCAAATCCATATCCGGAATCAGAGGCACCATAGGAGGTGTCCCCGGCGAGGGACTCTCGCCCCTTGATATAGTGAAGTTCACAGCGGCTTATGCCACTCTCATATCTCGTAGTCTGGCCGATGATGATGCCAGGGTTATTGTGGTTGGACGTGATGCCCGTCTCTCCGGCAAGATGGTGGAGAGCCTTGTGTGTGGCACACTCACAGCCATGGGGTTTGACGTGGTGAACATCGGCCTCGCATCCACTCCCACCACAGAGATCGCCGTCACAGGCGAAAAGGCTGCAGGAGGTATCATACTCACCGCCAGCCACAATCCGGTGCAGTGGAATGCTCTTAAACTGCTCAACTCTGATGGCGAGTTTCTCAACGATGCCCAGGGCAAGGAAGTGTTGCGTATAGCCGAGTCGGATGAAATTACATTCGCACCTGTCACTGAGCTTGGCCACGTGTATGTTAACGATACATACAACCGCCGTCATATCGAGAGTGTGCTTGCTCTTGATCTTGTGGATACCGAGGCGATTGCAAAGGCTGATTTCACAGTTGCGGTTGATGCCGTAAACTCGGTAGGAGGTATTGTCATTCCTCAGCTGCTGCGTGCTCTTGGTGTGAGAAACATCATTGAACTCAACTGTGAGGCCAATGGCAGATTTGCCCATACTCCCGAACCGATACCTCAGAATCTCACACAGATATCAGACTTGATGGCCGATGGAAAGGCAGATGTCGGATTTGTGGTTGATCCCGATGTTGACCGTCTGGCTATTGTCATGGAAAACGGTGAGATGTTTGTCGAGGAATACACCCTTGTGTCTATTGCCGACTATGTGCTTTCACACACACCCGGATCGACTGTAAGTAATCTAAGTTCTTCACGTGCGCTTCGCGATGTTACCGAAAAACACGGCTGTCACTATGAGGCTGCTGCTGTAGGAGAGGTAAACGTCACCACAAAGATGAAAGAGACATGTGCCGTAATTGGCGGTGAAGGCAATGGAGGAGTCATATATCCCGCTTCTCACTATGGTCGCGATGCACTTGTGGGTGTGGCCTTGTTCCTCACTCTTCTTGCAAAAAGTGGGAAAAAGGTGACAGAGCTTCGAGCTACATATCCTGCCTATGAGATCGCTAAAAACAAGATTGAACTTACTCCAGAGATTGATGTAGACGCTATTCTTGAAGCTGTCAAGAATAAATTTGCCGGTGAGAAGATTACCGATATTGACGGTGTAAAGATCGATTTTGCAGACTCGTGGGTACATCTCCGAAAGTCTAACACAGAGCCTATTATACGCATATACAGCGAGGCCCACACCATGGCTGAGGCTGATAAGCTCGCTGAAAGCATAAAGAGCGTCATTGCGTCAATGATTTAAGAGAATCTTAATCCAATTAGATTGACTTAAGAGAGTGGAACACGGTTTCACTCTCTTTATGGGGCACAAAACGAAGCGTGCAACGGAGTGTAACACGGTAAAAGGCTGAATTTGGGCGTTTTGATTGGTCGAAAAGTCGATAAAGGTTTACACCAAAAAGTTTACATAGGTTTACATTTGGTTTACATTTGGGCGTAAAAAGTTTACACGTGGGTTAATCTAACGTGTTGAAAAGTTTACACTTACTTTACGGGATGCCTTAAAATAGTGCGATTTTAGTTGTTGTAAGCCGTCGATAGTGTGTAAAGGTGGTGATTGGTCTAAATGTATTATAACGCCATTCTAACGCAGGGTTGAATGTAACATGCGAAATTTTAACAATTCGGGCAAATGTAGCACAAAAATTTGGTGTTTTTGCGTTGTTGAATTTTGTAATTCATTGTTTTATAGCAATTTGAAAATTTTGCACGTTTCGTTTTATGTTAAAATGTAGCAAAGGGATACAATTGGGGTGACATTTTAACATTTGAGTGATGATTAGACCTAATTGTTAATTGTCCTTTTTGTCGTATTGTCTTATTTGGTCGAGAATGGCTTTGACAGCCTTGGCCGTCCTTGATTTCGGCTCGAACAATTCAAGCATTTCCAGAATGCCGCATAACTCCTGGCTCAAATTCTTCAGATACATTCCATCCTCACGGAAGCGCATATATCTTTCAAAGTATTCTTTGATTTCGGGTTTGCTCTCAAATCGGTTAATTGTCCAACGTGAAACGCCGAAATATACTGCCAAATCGTTTTTCTTGGTTATCCCTTGATGATGTGCCGCCACATAATTTTTAAGCGTCAGAGGCAGCCTTAAATTGGCTGTATGGGCTTTTATTACCCGGTTGACATAATAAACGCTTACGCCAATGTTTTCGGCGATTTCCTCCGGCGTAAATACGCGGTACTGTTCGATGATGCGTTCTTTGGCTGTCATTGGAATAAAACCGCCCGGTGGTGAGACGTTTCGCCGGGCGGTTTCGGGATAAGTGAGAATGTGCTTATTTGATTGTTACCGACAACTTTGCGGCTTTTGTGTCGTTAGCTGTTGCCAAAGCCTCGATGAGTTCGCGCATTGTGATGAAAGCGCAGTGGAGTTGGTCGGTAAGGTTGGATCCTCCATCATTACCGAAAAGTGCTTCGGTTGCGTGGAAGTAGATTGTCTGGAGGTCGTTGCGTATCTCTTCCGGGTTGTTGAAGTCAACCATGACCTTAATAAGGTCGTCGAGATTGTAGCGGTTGGCACTTTGCGCCACGCTTGCCATACGGTCACAAACTGTGTTCATAACTCTTAATTTTTAGGAGGTTAAATAAAAATGCAGCCCTTAGGTGTCCTACGCTATTAAGAGTTAACAAGCGCCGGGGCGTTTCCGCGCTCCGCACCATAGGCCGCAAATATCTTTTGGGTAATTTGTCGTTGAGGTTCATAACTCTTAATTTTTTAGGATATGCGAAATTACTAAATTATTCCGACATACCAAAATTTCAAGGGCAAAAATAATAAGTCTGCAAGGATTTCACACAAAAAAGTGTGCAATCATTGCATAGAAGTGTGCAACCGTTGCACACTTTTTGGGCTGTTTCAATAAGAGGTTATAATTTTGAGCAACAAAACATTATAAACCGCAAAATATGGCAAACAGCAAATTCACAGTGTCAGACGAGACACTTAACAGCTACGGAAGCGTTATTCTCACTTCCGGCATTAACATTGCCCGGTTTCAGCGCAACCCGATAATGCTTTATATGCACGACCGAGACAAAGGCGTTATAGGCCGCTGGGAAAACATCACCAAGGAGGGCGACAAACTGACCGCCGAGGCCGTTTTTGACGATGCAACCGAACTGGGCGCAAAAGTCAAGCATCAGGTCGAAAGCGGTTTTCTCCGCAGTGCATCAATAGGCATAGAGAACTGCAAATGCGAGACAATCAACGGAGTGCAGACAATCGTGGAATGTGACTTGATTGAAATATCAATCGTTGACGTTCCGGCAAACGAGAATGCCGTCAAGCTGTTCAAAAAGGGTTGGAAGCCCATTAGAACGCTGTCCGAACTGCAAAAGGATGAGCCTATCAAGGACAATGCAGACGGCACACTCAGAACGCGCATAATTGACGTTTTGGGGCTGTCGGAGACAGTGACGGACAAAGACATTATCGAGCATATCAAAGCACTGTTAAACGAGCCGTCTAGCGTTGAAAAGGAAGTCGAGGAAGCAATCAATAACGGCCTTTTATCAGCGTCAGACCGCAAAAGTTTCATGGCTATGGCCAAAGGAAACATAAAGGCTTTTCGCGGTTATTGCAAGGGTCGCAGGGAGTCTCAAAAGGCTGAAATAGAGCGACTGTTGGATAAAAACCAAAACAAAGTAATGCCGATGGAGCGTGCCACGTTCCGACATATTGGCGAGCGTCTCGGTGTCGAGGTTCTTCGCGGTGTTCTGGACTCCATGCACGGCCCGGTCAGACTTTCGGAGGTTATCAATCTGCCTGATGACAAAAGCCGTTGGACGCTTGAAATGTACCGCAAATATGCCCCGGATGAACTTCGCGACAATCCGACACTTTACAAGCGGTTGGTCGAGCAGGAACGCGGACGCGGTGCAGTAGTAAAAGATTTGGACTACTACCGCCGTAACGAGCCGGACTATTTGGCCGCGCACCCCGATTTATATATGCAACTTATTGAAAACGAACAAAAACGCAAATAAACATGGCACTGAACAAAGAAGTTTGGTTAAACCAAATCAAGGAGGGATTTTATCCCGATGACAGTTTCTTGCAGAAACTTGTGAACTATGACGGCTTTGTGGAAAACGACAAGATACACATTGCCTCGGCAGGTATTGACCCCAAGGTGTTGATTAACAACACTACATACCCTATTACAGTTGTCGGACGCGATGACGATGACAACGAAATCACTCTTGACAAGTTCGAGACAGAAAACACAATAGTACGCCGCCCGGACGCTATCGAGTACAGCTACGACAAACTTGAAAGCGTTATCCGTCAGCACCGCAGTACATTACGCAAGGCCGTGACGATGAAAGCGGCACACGCCATTGCACCTCAGTCCGACACGTTCGACACGCCGCTTGTAGTCACCACCGGGGAAGTTGTCGGCAACCGTCACCGTCTTACTTTCGCCGACATACTCGCGCTCAAGGAGCGTTTCGATGATGCGGACATTCCGATGGATCGCCGTTATCTGGTATTGCACCCGAAACACGTTTCCGACCTGTTGCTTGAGGATTTGAAAATTTTCAAGGACTTGACCAACATCACCGATGGCGAGCCGACAAAGTTTGCCGGGTTCGGCTGTTTCTCGTGTTCGACAATGCCGACATATACGACCGACAAGGACGGCGCACTTGTAAAGGTCGCATATTCGGCAGACGCAACAACACGCTTTGCAAGCGTGGCATTTTACGCCGATGAGGTGTTCAAGGCTGACGGCGAAATGTATATGTACGCCACATATGATGACCCGAAAGAACGCGCTACTATCGTAGGCTTTGACAAACGTTCCATTGTGCTGCCTATCCGTGGCAAGGGCATAGGCGCGATTGTCAGTGCCGAAAAGAGTGCATAAACGCAATAATGCCAATCAAATAAGACCATTGCTCTACTATGCCGAAAACCATTCCCAAAGGCAATTCCTATGCCGCGAGAGTAAAAGCGGTGAATAAGATATATGACCGACACGTAAAAAGCGGCATAAGCAACCGCGACATTTGGCGGCGTTACATATATCCTCAATTCGGCATAGCGGAGCGAACGTTATACAATTATTTGAAACGCAGTGCGTTTATATGATATACAAGCACCCGGGAATGGCGAGCTGGCGTTTGAGTCCTAAGAGTCGCCCGGAGTGCTTTTGTTTTGAGCCTATTTGCGGATTGACGGCGTGAGGAAGTATAATAACCCTCACGCCGTCTATTTGATAGGATTGAAAGTTTTATTACCTTTGCAACGTAAGACCACCGAAAGGGCGCGATAACTTCAAGCCGTGTGGCAAATTTACGATTCCGTAGCTAATGACTACCGATTCGTAGCAAGCGGGGGGCAGTCCTTTTGGGGCTGCCCCCCGTCTTTTTATCGGTTTAGAATTGGTCAAAAAGGGAACTTTTCCATTTGGAACAAGTCACTAAAAACGCTGTATTAAACACATTTTAACAGAACGTTTCGTTTTATTTAACACTTTTAAAATTTGTAACTTGTTGATTTTCAGTAGTCTGTTTTGTTGGCGGTCATCTCGTTCCGTTCGGAAAGCTTTACACAACAAATGGGGCATAACGTATTGACATACAAAAAAATATTACCCCGAAATCGTTAGACAATTAACGTGTGTAAACTTTTCTAATTTTGAACGTTTCGTTTTGCGGATTATATCTTTTTCTGTAAATAAACAGGATTGTATTAAAAAAATTACCAAAAAATTGTTTATTTTAAAAAATTAAATTATATTTGCCGTCATAAAGTAATTCTCAGAAACTGTTATAAGTTTCGACAATATATTCGTCATCAATTCTCTCGGCAAATATGCATTTAGCCGGTTTTTTTGACAAACTCTGCAAACCAATCCCCACTCCTGACTTGTATTAGTCTTATTTTGTAATATCACAAGATAAGTGTAAGGAGTTCTCTCAAGTCCAAACGAGGACATTCCTATCCATACAGTAAAATTCGATTGTTCTGATTCCTAAGAATCGGAATCCCTCAGTCCATACCTATCCATAGACTCGTTAATTGCACTGTTCTATCATGTCTGATCATGAAAAGATTTTTTATATTCATACTTTTGATATTAAGTGGTCTTAAGTCTTATACCGCTGAAACGGTGGCTCTGAAGACCAATCTAATCTACGATGCTTTTCTAAGTCCAAACATCGGTTTTGAACTTGGGATAGCTGATTCATGGTCGGTAGATATTTCGGGCAATTACAATCCGTTTGCTTTTTCCCATTCTCGAATGTGGAAACACTGGATGCTACAACCCGAAGTAAGGCGTTGGAATAAAAAGACTTATGAGGGTTTGTTCCTGTCCGGACATTTGTTTGGAGGTCAGTTTAATTATTCCTTTGACCAATATCGTCGTCAAGGCTTTGCAACAGGTGTTGGAGTCGGACTTGGTTATATGTGGCGGATTACCCGCAGATTTGGGATGGAAGTTGAACTGGCAGTAGGATATGCCAGGTATATATATGATAAATATCCATGCTCGTCTTGCGGTTCTTCGATTGCCACACGGTCAAAAAACTATGTTGGCCCTACCAAGGCAGCGTTTAATATGGTTGTATATCTTGGTGACGAGGAAAAGAAAAAAACGTATGTGCCCAGACTGCGATCAGATGATAGTTCTGTGCAACCACCAAATTTTAAATTTATTATTGTCGAGGCTCCTGAAACCGGAATGCGCAGGATGAAATTGTTCGGTTCGGCCGATGTGAAATTCGCTCGCTCGGAAACAACTGTTGATCCCTCCTATCTTGATAATGAAGCACAGATCGCACGTATAGTATCGACGATTGATTCGATCAAAGCAATGGATAATTGTGAGATAACCGGAATGTGGATGAAGGGATATGCTTCACCGGAGGGGCCTTATGATATCAATGAACGTCTTGCGCGTGAACGTGTTGCGGCACTTAGGGATTATATTGCTGATTCATACTCGATCGTGTTCCGGTGTGTTGATTCAAATCATGAGCCGGAAGATTGGGCCGGACTCGGTGTGCTTGTTGAATCCTCGTCGCTTCCACATAAAGATGAGATACAGCGTATCATAGAGTCTTCGCTTACACCCGACGAAAAAGACCGGCGAATAAGTCGTGAATATCCTGATGACTACACTGTGATTAGAGATGAATTCTATCCTCTGCTACGTCATACCGATTATAAGGTTGAGTACGTCCATTACTATAAAAATGAAGAAAAGGCCGCTCTCCACGATGTCAATCTTGCAATTTCCGCTGGTGATTACGACAAGGCAAGGGAGCTGCTTGACAGACTGCCGGAATCTCCCGAAGCTACATATGCACTTGGAATTGTAGAAGCCCTTTGCGGGAACTATACGGAGGCTGAGACGATCCTTGAAAAAGCTGTTGCCGGCGGGGTGTGTCAGTCAGAGAACGCGCTCCGTCAGATAAAGGAATATCGCACAATCAACTTAAAAAACACAAATAATAAACACTAAAAAATGAACTCATTCTGGAAACTTTCCATAGGGATGTTTGCCATTGTAGCTTTTACAGGATGTTCGGATGAAAAGGACATCCCCGGCCTCCCGACCGCAAAAAACGATGAAACACGCTATCTGCGTATCTCGATAGCAAGTAACAGCGAAAACGTAAGCCGTATTGGCTATGAAAGTGGCACGGTAGCTGAAAGTGCTGTGAATACGCTTGACTTCTATTTCTATGATGCAGGAAGGAAGTATGTAAGCCACATCCATGTAGATGATCCGGTAAATGGAAAAGATGCAGGGGCGATTTCAGGTGTTGAGAAAATCATGACATCAGTGGTTCCTGTCGAACTTGTGCAGGGAGCCACAATACCCAGCTACGTTGTTGTGGCTGTCAATGCCATCAATCCGTCACAACATCGGAACCGGAGTCTTGACGAGGTGCAGGCACAGCTGCTTAGTTCTGTGGAGGAGAAAGGATTCGGTATGAGCAATTCCGTCTATTACGGAAGTGATAAAGTGAATAATACCGGTCAGACTCTCATTGTGGCCACCCCATTCGACTCAAAGGTCCTTAAGACTAAGTCGGAGATGGATGCAATTATTGTGGCTGCAGGAAAAGACGGTGCTTCAGAGGAGGAGAAAGAGGCTCTTAGGAGCATCACTGTGGATTGCTACGTGGAGCGTTATGCGTCCAAAATCACTCTAAGTGGTGTCGATCATAAGGATGTTATACCTGTTACAGACTATGTGACAGGTGGAGTCACTTTGCGCTTCGTACCCGAAGGTTGGGCGTTCAACAACTTTGAAAAGAATTTCTATTTCTTGAAGTCTTATGGTGTCAAAGGTGATGATGGCTATCCTGTAGGTTTTGAATCTTTTTCAGAACTTTCGGCCGGACTCTCCTGGAATTGGAATGATGAGGCCGGATTTCGCAGTCATTGGTCAAGAACTCCCGGGTATTTTTCGAAAAACTATCCAAGGGTTGCCGATGATATTCTTGATAACATCAAGGGGAAATATGATCCGTCGAAGGAGATTGCATCCTATCCGTTTGATACATATTATCAAACGTACAGTTTTTTCAGTCAGGAGAATGGAAGTAAGATAGCTATTGGACACTCGGGCTATTTCTCTGAGGCTACTGTCGGAAAGGATGTCATCACTGGTGAAGGTATGCCCGACCAGTACAACCGTCTTGCTGCAATACCTTCGGTGATTGTTGTGGGCCACTATGATGTAATTGTTGGCGGCCAGACTGTCAGCACAGGCGAAGGTTCGCCAACGTTCTATACTTACGGCACTTCCGGTAATGGAAAGGATGAGAGGATGGTAGTTTATTCTGCCGAGACAGACAAGGGAGGTACACCTATAGATGGCGTGCCGTCGCTTCTCGACAGAATGCTTAAAAACCAGAAGGTTGTTTATTTCAAGGACGAGAATGGTAAGGCTGTGTATGATCTGACGGAATATGAAAATGCACGCAATGAGTTTTCGATAGAACATCCTGTGAAGGATTCGCGCAGCAATCTTAGGATAGCAAGCCGTATAGTGACTCTTCAGCATAACAATACTAATAATCCTGCTCTATATTTCCATGATCCGGAGAATCCGAAGACTGACATAAAGCTTAACTCTGCCGATGCAATAGCACGTGCCAACCGTCTGCTCTTTGAGAGTCTTGGCGGAGCTTCGGCTTTCACTCAAGGTCGTGCCTTCTTTTCTGCGCCTATCCAGCATCTTGGATGGCAGAGGGATGAAAACGGCAATAGGAACAAGCCTCAGGACCAATGGAACTGGAGTGAAATGGAAGCTGGCGATTTCGGAGTTGTTAGAAATCATACTTATTCCATTTTAGTAAAGGGAATCTCCGGACTTGGCATAGGTATACGTGATTATGATACTCCGATATTGACACCATCGGAAAATGTTACGTATGACATGAGTTTCTCCGTTCGTGTCCAAAAGTGGGCTATTGTCCCATCACAGACTATAGAGTGGTAATTACGAAAGGCAAATCAACATTGTACAGTTCCTATATCAATGAGATTCAATCGCGCAATACTGTATCGCTTCAATCTGCCGATGATGGTCTTGCTGTGGCTTACGGCATCGTGTATCACCGACCATCTTGATGCGTGTCCAAATCGTTATGTCTCCTCTTTCCGATACACGATGAATCTCCTTGATGCTGATGCTTTTCCTCGGCAAGTGTCGAGTGTCATGCTATATGCTTTCGATAGCGGGAGCGGACAACTCGCATTTGCCGGGACTGCATCAGGAAAACCACTTGAAACAGACGGATATATGATGAATCTCAATCTTCGGCCTGGCACCTATGATGTGGTGGTGTGGGGCGGTCTGATTGGAAATGATTCGTTTGCTGGCCTTCCGGAAACACCTCACTCTATAGAAGATCTTAGAGTGAGGATAGCATCGGGTGACGAGAGTGATTCGTTTCTTAATCCGATATTTCATGGACGTGCTTGCGTAACACTTGCCGACAACAATCTGAGTGGTTCAACCGAGCTTCATGTAGTGGAGATTGATCTTGTTAAAAACACTAATATCGTTAATGTCAATCTCGTCAGAGTTGACGGAGCTCCACTTCGGAAGGAGGATTTTTCAGTTAGAATCACATCAGAGAATGCTTTGATGGAGGCTGACAACAGTGTTAGCGGAAGAGTGGTCTATTCTCCATGGGCGGTGAACGTGATTGAAAGCTATAAGGACATTACCACCGCAGATGCCTCTGTGATATCTCCATGCGTACATAGCTCGGAATTGTCTGTCGGGCGTCTCATGGCAGATGCACGTAGTTCTCTTGAGGTGTTTCGCACATCCGATGGTGTTTGTATCGCTTCTCTTCCGTTGGAAGAAAACATCCTTTTGTATCGTCACAAATTCTATTCATCAATGTCTCCCCAGGAGTATCTTGACCGCATGGATACTTGTGAAATATCCCTAATGCTGACTGCCGATAACAGCTGGAACTCAGCGGCTGAAATATACATTAACAAGTGGGCCACCGTGCCCGTGCAGTTCATAGAATGGTAAAAACAGTTTTTCCCAATGGCCGTGTTTACACGCTCCTGTCTCTTCTTGTTGCGTTGCCTGTTCTGTTGTTCTCCTGTGGTGAAGGCAGTGTGGATGGGCCGTCGAAGTCTGATGACGACCGAGAAATATTCATGCGTTTTGTCATGGATACGGGTCTGTCACCCCATGATAGGGCTTTGGGTAAATGGGAACAATCCGATGCTTCTCTGGCCGAGAGTGTGATTCTTCCGACTGATGTGAGAATGTATGTTTTTGACAAGTTGGATAGATTAATCATGGAGTTGTCTGATTCCGAACTATCTTTCATGACGGAAGACAATACCGGCCTATGTGCTTTTACTGCAACTTTGGGAATAGAGGCACTTGACAGATTTACAGATGTAGGCAACGGAATGGTGGGTTTTAAGATCGTTGTTTTCGCCAATCTCGAATCAGCAGGCGGAAGTTACCCTGTTATAGGAATCGGTGGATACTATAGCGGTCTGGACCCTGTTTTTTCGTTGTCGCCAAGTTATTATCCGTCTGTAAATCGAGGTGTGCCGATGTTCGGAGTGGGGGAGATGTCGGTAAAGAGAAGTGAAATACTTTCAACGGACGCTGTGCATCCGCTTTCGGTGGATGTTATCTGGATGATTAGGTCGGTATGCAAGATAGAGGTGCGCGATGCGATAACTAACAAATATCTTGGTCATGACGGAAAACATTATCCTGAAATAACAGGAGTGGAGATTACTGGCTGGAACCGTAGCGGTTACTTACGATTTGACAATGTTTTTGACAATGATTATTCCAATGATGGTATAATCACGTCTGCTCGTATTTTTGCTGATACTGCTGAGGACAGTAAGAGGTTTGTGAAAGAGCACTCTGGATATAGGGCATATTTGCCGGAGAGTAAACTTGAAAAGGCACTGCTCAAAGTCTGGGCGGTCCGTTCGCCCGGTGGCAAAGAGGAGTTGTTTGAATACCGACTGGCTGAGGCCGATGCCTTTGGAACTGATGAGTTGATACGAAACCATTTTTACACCGTTGATGTCACATCTATTGGAGCGACTGCAGGAATCGAGACAGAAGTAAAACCGTGGGAAACTGATTTTTCAGAGATTACTGTCGGCAGTGGTGTGGAGATGGCAGAATATATAGCGTGGCGGTCAGATTCCGAGGGAACCTCTATCAGAGTGACCGATGGAGATGCTGTACATCCTACGACCGTTCATATATATGATGATGGTAATGGTATGGTCAATGCTGAATTTGAGATAGCGGCTCCACTCCCGTCCGCGTGGTGTGCCCGTCTCACTCCGGGAACTAATGGTGTAAATGTATTTGAATTTCTGTCTGGAGATTACTCTTCATCTGTAGCCCGTGGAGTTGCTGGGGTGAAATCGTTATTTACAATCAGATGCAAGGGTATGGTCCCTGCAGCCGACTGTTATGCCGAGCTTTCCATTGAAGTGCGTGATGCTTGCGGCAGGGTGGTTCTTGCTCCACTTGACGATGCCGGCAATACCCGAATAACACTTATACGTCACTCTATGAATTCACCACAGTAGAAATTATGAAAAGCACCAGTTCAATACTCCTTTGCATTTTGCTGTCATTATCGGTGATTGCTGTGAGTTCCTGTTCCGATTCAGAAGTTTTGCAACTATCCTCTGAAGAGGATGTCTCAATCAACATAAGCATTCCTTTGCTTGAGACATCCTCACGTTCATATGATGGTGTGGAAACCGAGTTTCAAGTAGATGATTTGACCCTCTATTTCTTTTCAGCACTTGATTTTGACGAGGCTCATTCGCAGTGTCTTTGGCGTTATATTTTGCCTTTGGAAAGTAGTTTTAACGGGACTGTGAAGCTGTCCTTTGCACTTCCGATGGATGTCAAAACGGCACTGTTTGGTGGAGGTGAGTCTTCCTGTATGGTCTATGCCGTTGCCAATACCGTGAAGACTATCTGTGATGAATCGCAGTCTGCCATTCTCAAGGAAGATCATCCTACTGTGGCGCGGTTGAAAAGTATAATCTCAAAAAGTTCGTTCAAAGACGGTGGTAATGATCATTTTCTGATGGATGCACTGACAGAATTGTCTTATTCGTCCTCTAAGATTACCGGCAATGTTGCTCTTGAGAGACTTGCTTCCCGTTTCGTACTCAGTGTTCACATTCCTGACTCGGCTGTCGGTTTTGATTCCGAAGGATTGAGAGGATGGATGATATCCGGTGTAGATCAATGCTCTCTTGACCTTAATCCGGCAAATACAGACTTTTATTCCCAAGATATTGTAGATATGCAAGGTGTTGCCATTCTTCCCTCCGGGGTTTCGGGAGAATACGTTTTCGAGACCCCGCTTTACTCTTATCCAGGGAAATATGTAGGTGAAAAACCGTCTTGTATCTTGCTTAGGGCTTCATGGTTTCTCGATTCTTCAGACAAGTCCGTCGCTACATATTACAGTGTGCCGTTGGCTGCTGTGGCAGATGGAATTGGACGAAATAGATCGTATGAGATGCGTGTCGGCCTGTCAGCGCCAGGTAGTTTGGATAGAGAGAATCCAATAGAATTGTCTGCTGAATTGTACTATGATTTGCCGTGGAATAAAAAGACTGTGGATATAGTCAATGTTTATCATTATCTCAAAGGTGAACCGGGTCAGTTTGATGCGAACCACAAAGGATACTTATATTCGGTTTATGGTGATAAGGAACTGACAATTCCTCTCTACTCATCGCATCCTTTAGAAATATATAGGGTGGATGTTGAATGGGACGACCTTTTTGCCACCTGTCTGTTTGATACAAAGAAAAGCGTGTCAATTACCGATTTTGACAACTCGTTGATTGTGTATGCGGAGGATTATAACCCTGAAGTCGGACATATTATGGGAGTGACAGCCGATATTGAATCTGAGTCTTTGATTTTTCGGCGAGAAATGATCGCGCTTGATTTCGTAGGTACCAACAGAGCTAAACTGCAATCGATAGCATCAAAACCACAGTTAAGCCCGTATCGTTTTATTCTTCATCTCAGACAGATTGACAATCCGACATATGCAATAAAGATTGTAATAGATCAGTTTCCAGCGCTTTATGCCGGTGTTGAATTTGATTCTGCACCATCGGTATTTGTCAATGGTATGGAGACTTATTCTAATACGTTGCAATCAGGGAAGGGATACGTGGCTGAAAGAGCCTTGAAAGAAGGCAGTGGTTTGTATCTTGGCACTCTTATTCCGTCTGCTGAAGGAACAGTCTATACGTTTTGTGTTTCAAAGACACCATCATTTTGTCAGAATATTGCAATTGGTGATCCAAGAAGTATGTCAGTTGATAACTTGGAGACAGAGGAATCGGCGAAATCTGGTAACTGGAGTATTGATGCGGTTGATTCGGAAACCGGGAAAAAACGATATCTCACACATTATTATCCGACATTGCGGTCTGAATCTTATAGTCGCCTTGTTGCTCCGCGTTTTGCTGTCTCGTCGACTTGCAGGAACACGGGAGCGCTCAGTTATGAGCAGGCACAACGGAGGTGTGCGTCCTATCAGGAGGGAGTCCGTGCAGCCGGACGATGGCGGTTGCCTACACAAGGTGAAGTGGAGATTATTGCTGCTCTTTCAGCTTATGAACTTTTACCCAAAATTTTTGACGAATCGACCCCATACTGGACCGCATCCGGCGCAGTTGAAATCAGTTATGCCTCGGGTGGAGACGTTATGTCTGCATCTGTCGGTGGAGAGGCCTCTGTGATATGTGTCTACGATGACTGGTTTTGGGCCGGTCGTTACGGCGAGAACGGCATATTTTCTTGGGGCGACTATGAACGCAATGGCGGTCGTTCATCGTTTACGACAATTTCCACTAATGCAGAAATAAAATGAACCGATTATCAGCATATTTCATTGTTCTCATATCGTTGTTTGTATGCGCTTGCAACTCAGAAAGTGCATTGGCACCGACATCTGGAAGGGAGGGCGTTTCGGTCACAATTGACGCTATGATGCCTGAGTTTGCATCCGGAACAGTTTCTTCGAGAGGGTTTGACGATTATCTAACAACCGACAATCTGAAATCTCTTTCGGTGCATATTCTGGTGTTTGATGCTGATGGAGCCATGCTTCAATATCTGTATCCGGGCGATATTGAATTGTCGGGTATAAATGCTGAAACAAAATCGGCACTTTTCAAAGTGAAAAACATTAACTCATCTCATGAAAAGAGAATAATCCATATAATAGTATCTCGGATTTCCGATCTTTCAGATTCAGACATTGTGATGGGCGGTGATAATCTGACATCTCGTACCGACGAATGTTCAGCAGTGGCGAATCTTGTGGTAGGTAATGACTACAATGTCTATTGGGGGCGTGTGGAAATCCCTTCAATTGAAAGTGATTGTTCTGTCAAGGTGGGCCTGCTTAGGAATTTTGCCAAGATAAAAGTTGAATATTCAGGGAAGGATGATAGGTTTCATCCGACCGGATACTCTGTTGTCAATCGTCCTTCTTTGGGAACGGTAGCCCCGTTTCTTACTTCTGACAATCGGTTCGCTCGTTTCTTCACGGAGGCTTTGTTGCCAATGAATTATGTAGATGTCCTGGAGATGGGTTATCACGGTATTGAAGCCGGTGGAATCATGCTTAATTCCAAACCTTCTGACATAGAGACTGATATCGAGGCAAGAACTCTCGAAATGCCGACGTATATGTATGAAAATCCGGTCTCCGGAATTCAACGGACTTACATGATACTCAAAGGAGTTTATGACGGGAATGTATGCTATTATCGTATTGATCTTTGTGAGTCTGATGCAGATGGAGAGATTGCCTGGCTTGATATTCTGCGTAACTTTGAGTACACAGTAAAGGTTGGAGATATATCCTCGCCCGGATATTCCACAGTGGAGGAAGCAATGAACGGTGTATCGTTAAATTCTTCTTTAGTCGGCATTGTCACTCGAGATCTGTTTTCGATCAATTCTCTCGGACACAGCCTCGAAGTTAACACTGACGAAATACTTCTCACGCCCGGTGTGATTGGCGAAGTTCGCTTTCGCTACACTGTCACCGGAACTAATATTAATACCTCTCTTTTGTGTGTGACAGATGGTGAGGATGTTGCTGTTGTTGCAACACCGAATTCATTTATATCGCTTGGCGGGGATATGATAAAATCGGTGACACTTTTGGGCCCGGATTCCGATGGGTGGTATAAGATGCGAATACATTGTGCCGATAATGCAGATAACACCCAATGGAATCTCAGAATCTTTTACGATGTAGATGGTGGTCTTGAGCACACTGTGTCCGTTAAAATACGTAAGCCTCATGCTGGAGGGGAAGTATTGCATGATGATCGGTCTCATAATTTGCTATTTGGTATTCCTAACCAGTCAACTGACACATCTGGAGAAGTTGGTGAAAATGTAAATATCTATTATTACATACCTTCCGGACTTGAAAAATCAATGTTCCCACTCACATTTGTCTTTGAGTCTGACAAGCGGAATATTAGCCCTGCTGCTAATAGTAGTCTTTATTCAATGGTATTGACCAAAAGTGGCTTCACAGGTGGAACGTCCGATTGTGTTATTGCATTCAGTCACACTGTTGACTGGGCTGACTATGAGGCATATTCTTCCGACGGGTTATGGATTGTAAATCCGTTTGTATATACAACCTCCGGTGAAGACGACTGTAATTATGACACATCTGGTATTGACCGTTATGACAATACCGGCAGGGAGGATAATGACGGACAGCCACTTTTTGCCGTCAGAATATCTGAACTCCATGGGTATATTCAACCAGTTATAGATAATATAGAAAGAAGGGGGGGCTATGTGCCTGTCAAGTATGATTTCCAATGGATTGACTGGGATAAGGAGGCATACACTGAAAACTATCATCGTCCTTCTCATTTAGGCCGGGGATTTGTTGACGACCATAATGGGGCAATATTCTCGTTCTATTACCAGGTCCCTCAAAATATTCCAAAAGAAGCTTTTGGAGAGGAGGGTATAGTTTTCACTATAACTTCAAGTGAGAGATATCTGAAGTATGATAGTGAGAAAAGCCGTCCATTTTCATTGAATATTCTTTTTGAAGAGGGACGGGCTTCTTCAAAAATCGCGACTCAGGTTCTGACATGGGAGGAATACAGCCGTCCTGATGCCCGCAGAATGATAATCGCTCCATTCTCTTTAAGTAAAATGACATCTTCCGGCTCGAAGTTTTCTATAACTGTTTCTGCTGATTGCTTCAATGAAAAAAGTATTGACTTGGAGAGGCAATGACAATACTGGTCAACTATTTTTCTATGTGATTGTTTGGAAATGTAGAGAGTAAAAGCTTATATTTGTGCAAACATCACTAAAAAAATACAGTTTTTATGGATTTGAACGGACGGCGCGAGAGCCGCAATGTAGACGACCGCCGAGGCAGACGAGGTGGTACAGGTCTGAAATTAGGAGGCGGCATAGGTGCTGTCATTATTGCTGCGATTATAGCATGGGTATCCGGAGGGAATCCTCTTGATGTCATCACCTCTAATGCCGGGCAGATGCTCGGAGGCGGCTCTGAGTATGCCCAAGAGTATAAGCCTACAGCCGAAGAGGAGGAACTTGCAAAATTTTCCAGACAGATTCTTGCCGGCACTGAAGATGTCTGGACTGAGCTGTTTAGAGACCAAGGCCTGCAATATGAACCACCGAAACTTGTGCTTTTCACCGACGCTGTCCGCAGCGGATGTGGCAATGCATCGGCTTCAACCGGGCCTTTCTATTGCTCGGCTGATGAGAGTGTTTATATTGACCTTTCTTTTTTCTCCAACATGAAGCGTACACTTGGTGCAGACGGTGATTTTGCTTATGCCTATGTGATAGCCCATGAGGTGGGGCATCATGTGCAGCATTTGCTTGGCACACTTGATGAGGCTCATTCACAGATGTCGCGTCTCAGTGAGGCGGAAGCCAACAAGATAAGTGTAGCTCTCGAACTCCAGGCCGATTATTATGCAGGAGTGTGGGCGCATCACGATAATGCTATGTTTGGGTCGCTGGAGGAAGGTGATGTCGAGGAGGCTCTTGATGCAGCCGCTAAAATCGGCGATGACTATTTACAGAAGAAAGGGCAGGGGTATGCTGTGCCCGATTCCTTTACCCATGGAACATCGGAACAACGCTCATCGGCACTACGTTCAGGCATTGCGACAGGCCGATTCCCTCAATGATATAAATATAACTAAGCCGGGGCTGCGAAAACTCGCAGCCCCGGCTTAGTTATATCAGTTTCAGATTAGTTTCGGTTGGATGCGCTATAGTTTGGTGCCTCAGAGGTAATAGCCACGTCATGGGGATGGCTTTCAAGTACACCTGCGTTGGTGATGCGGGTGAATTTAGCCTCGTGAAGAGCCTCGATGTTATGTGCTCCGCAATAGCCCATACCGGCACGGAGGCCGCCAATCATTTGGTATACGACCTCGAAGAGATTGCCCTTGTAGGGTACGCGTGCAGCGATACCTTCGGGCACAAGCTTCTTGGCATCTGTCTCGTTGCCCTGGAAATAGCGGTCCTTCGAGCCTTTTTCCATAGCCTCGAGAGAGCCCATACCGCGGTATGACTTGTATTTTCTGCCATTATAGATGATTGTATCGCCGGGCGATTCTTCAACACCTGCGAGCATACCACCGAGCATCACTGAGTAGGCGCCTGCTGCAAGAGCCTTGACGATGTCGCCTGAATAGCGGATACCACCGTCGGCTATGAGGGGTACACCGGTGCCTTTGAGAGCCTTGGCCACATCGTAGACTGCGCTGAGCTGAGGAACACCTACACCGGCGACAACGCGGGTTGTGCAGATAGAACCGGGGCCGATACCGACTTTGACACCGTCGGCACCATTGTCAACGAGATAGCGGGCTGCCTCACCGGTGGCGATATTGCCCACAACAACGTCGATATAGGGATATTTTTCCTTGATAGCCTTGAGTATTCCTACCACTCCGCGTGAGTGTCCGTGGGCAGTGTCAATCACGAGAGCGTCAGCCCCTGCTTCGACAAGAGCGTCTACACGCTCCATGGAGTCGGGAGTCACACCCACACCGGCTGCAACGCGCAGACGTCCCAGATGGTCCTTGCAGGCATTGGGTTTGTCTTTGGCCTTGGTGATATCCTTGTATGTTACAAGGCCGACGAGGTGGCCCTCTGAGTCAACTACAGGGAGTTTCTCGATTTTATGACGCTGGAGTATCTGTGCGGCTTCCTCAAGATTGGTCGACTGGTTGGTGGTGATGAGGTTTTCGGTGGTCATCACTTCGTCAATCTTGCGGGTGGGGTCCTGCTCAAAACGGAGGTCGCGGTTTGTGACGATTCCCACGAGGTTGCGGTCTTCGTCGACAACGGGGATACCACCGATATGATATTCCTTCATCATATTGAGAGCGTCAGCCACTGTGGAGCCACGAAGAATAGTGACCGGATCATAGATCATACCGTTCTCGGCGCGCTTAACGGCGTGGACTTGACGGGCCTGCTCGGCAATAGGCATATTCTTGTGGATAACACCTATACCACCTTCGCGGGCGATGGCGATGGCAAGAGCGGCCTCGGTCACGGTGTCCATGGCAGCCGAGACGAGGGGAACGTTAAGGGTGATGTTGCGTGAAAAACGGGTGGAAAGGTTGACCTCGCGCGGAAGAACTTCCGAATAGGCCGGGATAAGGAGGACATCATCGAATGTCAGTCCGTCCATTTTTACTCGATCAGCAATAAATGACATACGGTTTACTATTTATTGCGTGCAAAGATACACATTTTCCATGAAAGTTGCACAAAAAATAGAATGAAATTAGCTAAATTTGCGATATGAAACGATTAGTAGCCTCATTTCTGCTTCTTTTGGCTTTTACGCTTGTAGCGCAAGAGTCGCAAACAGAGTTTTCACCACAGGTGACTGAGCTTGTTCGCTCCTACCGGTTCACTTCTGTTCCCATGCTTCCTGAAATTGAGCCTGAGGTGTGGGCGCAGATTGATTGTGCTGTATCCTCTGCACCAGGAAGGATGAGATTGTTGAAGAATGTAGTCGTTGATAAGCCCCACACGCGTCTATATATAATTAACGCATTCGGTGATACTCTCAGCCGATATCGTGTGTGTGCATCCGCCAAGCGCGGACAGAAGCAAGGGAAGGATGACTGGCGCACTCCGGAAGGAAGGTTTAAGATATATGGTGTGTATAATTCCACCGACTGGACCTACAAGGATACTAAGGATAAATGTTATGGCCCATTCTTCATAGCCCTACTGACTCCGCCGTTCTATGGTATAGGTATACATGGGACTAATGCGCCGGGCTCGGTGCCGGGTCGACGGAGTCATGGGTGTATGCGTATGCACAACGAGGATATTGTGAGGGTGAGGCGTATGGTCGACAAGGATTCTCGGGTTACGGTACTTCCTGACCCTGTGAGTCCGTCTGTTTCAACAGAATGACGGGATGTCGTAGCCGTCAAATCCGATCTGTTTGCTTTTGAGCGTTTTTTCGATGTCGGGCATTGGTGCTTTTGCAAAATTCCGGGCTATTGTTTTAGCCATACTCTTGCAGATGAGGATGCGTCGCGAATCCCACAGTATTTTGTCCCATTCCACCCTTATGATGATATTGTTGACATCATCGTTGATTTTGAGGTGTCTCACAAAATGGTTTGCCGCTGCTGTTGTGTGGTGGATTTGGTGGTCGGTTTTTAGCTCGAATTCCGTTTCCATTGTCTTGGCGAGGTCGTTGTAGAATGTGGAGTATGTTGCTCCGTCTTTGACGAATAGGTCTTCGCCGCTCATGCGCGTATCTCCTTTGGGACCACCGATATTCACATGAATATGTGTGGAATATTCAGGCTCAAGCGAACCACTTGACACAAGCACTGTCACTCCCCATGCGCCGGGTCTGTTGAGAAGGTGCTCGAGATCTTCGAGGTATTCAGTGAGGTTTTCCTCGTAGTCACGGCTCTTGATGGCATAGAACGACCTGTAGGGTGCGCGTTTGCCCTTCTCGCGTGAAATATAGTTGAAGCCGCCTATCAGTGCCAGATAGAAGGCGAAATTGCCAATGCAGGCGTCGGTCATGTTTGACGGAGCTATAATGGTCACCTTCGAGCCACGGTCAATGAGACATCCGTAGGGGCGGTTAATGGGGAAATGTTCTATGGCTATCCTGTCGGAGGGCTTTCTGGCGGCAGGCACAGTTGATGCGAGATTGATTAGTCGGAAACCTGGTCCGTAGTCTACGGCCTCGTTGAGATTGTCGGTTTTCATATTTAGCATCACTCTCACATCGGCATCAGAACGGAAAGGTGGCACTGTCTGATAACCCGACGGACGGTCGAGTTTGCGCTCGAAGACATTACGTAGTTTGTTGGCATCCTCTTGTATTTCGGTAGCTTTTTTGTCGTCCTCGATAGCCTCGGTGAAACCAGCGCCTATAATACCGGCCGGCACGGCCACAATGGCTATTCCGAGCAGACCGACGAGACACGCTATCATACGTCCTACAAAGGTGACCGGAGGAGTGTCGGCAAATTGGCCCGGGTCACCGATATACTGGGCAAAAGCCCATATTACAGATACAAAACCATTGTCGTAGACCTCGGGCTGTACCTCGTGCTCGGCAAAGAATAACAGGAGGCTGAGGATGACAGTGATGATTATAAGGAACTGCATGGAGATGAACAGCTCGTGCCTCTTGGCAGCTACGGCTCCTGTCAGTAACCGAAATGATTTCATATAGCGTGAGATGCGGAATAGACGCACCACACGTGCCGTTCGCAGTATTTTGAAGGCTGCAATCGGTAATGGAAACAGCCATTGCAGATAGAAGGGGAAGGTGGATAGAACATCGATTGCTCCATAGAACGAGAAGCAATACTTCAGGCGTCCTTTGAATCCATGATATTTCGGATCAATAAGCGGTGCAATCCATATGCGCAGTGACACCTCCACGGTGAAAAACAGCAGGGTGGCGATGTCAATCCAGACTAAGACTTTCCTTAGTGTCGGATGGATGTGGAATGTGCTGAGAAAAATCTCAATCGTGCTGAGAAGTATCATGAACACGATGAGATAATCCACGAGGTTGTGCCACTGGCGGGTGTGTAAGTCGTCGTCGAGCGCCATGGCAAGATTCTGCTTGAAGTCTTCTATCCGTTCTTTAAAATTCATCTGTCTGCTACTTTTTCCCAAATAGTGCTTTTATTAACATTCCGCCGATTTTGCGTTCAAGACCCTGCTTTGAAAGGGGAACTCCTGTCTTGCGCGCTATTTTCTGTTTTGCGGCAGTGATTCCTACTGCTCTTTTCCATGAAAAGGATAGTCCTGGTATTTTCATGATTGTCAAATGTTGCAAATATTGTCAGATGTCCCATTCACTGCCTTCCGACAGGCGGTTTGTCACCTGATCGAGATCGGCGAGGTCTTTGAACGGGCTTGAAGTGGCAAGCGAGTTGATGGACTGTAGTGTCTGTGCTATAAGAGTGTTGTCTCCGCTCTCAAGAGCCTTGTCGAGAACTGAGAAGTATTGGTCGAAGATTCCCGCTCTTTCGTCAAATGAGCGGTTAAGGTAGTCGCGTACAGTGTCGGCCATGGCGTTTATGCGTGTGATTTGCATCTCGGCATTGGCTTTGATTTCGGCTCTGACTGTTTTCTGTTCTTCACAGAAACGCATGGTCTCGTTGGCTTCTTTTACCATTTCGCTGATGGTCGATACCACATCACCGGGTACTTTGAGTGAAGCCACGGCAGGCATGACATTGTTAATCGCCTGAGATGGCGTGACCATTTCCCCCTTGTCGGACGACACGCTGGTTGTATCTTTGCCAACGATGTTTTCAGCCTGTTTTTCAGGTTTCAGCAGGCCATTCTCTTTATCCACGTTTGCAACGGAATGGTCATGGACTGTCGATATGGCGTTTCTGGCGCTATCGATTATTTTCCGGCCTTTTGAAAGAATTGCGGAATTTTTCCCTATTCCGGTTTTGTCGGCTATATTCTGTACTGTGTCTAAGACGTTGTGGGCATTGTCGACCAGTTCCTGCCCCTTGGAGATTAAGCCGTTTGCTTTATTAAGATTGAATTTCATGAGAGAGTGTGGTTGAGGATTCTCTGTGTTTTCTGTGCTACGACAAGCGACTGTTCGTTGAGATTGCCAGAGTCGTCGAGTAGCGGAGTCTGTGCAAGCTCACTCATTGACTTGACAAGTATCGCAGCTCGCTGAAAAGTCTCGGCATGGTTTGAGTCGGAGCTGTCAAACTTCGGGACCAGCGCTTCAAGACTGTCGAGAGCGGGGATTATGCGTCCCTCGAGTCTTGATGTGACAGATAGTAGTTCGTCGCTGCGACGCACCACTCCGTGCATTATTTCGGCTGCGGCTTTTGCTTTGGCACTCCACACTTTTGTATCTGCAAGGTATTTCTCGGCATCGGTGTTTTTCTGTGAATATATTTTCCCTGCCACCACCGCCACCGATGCGAGTGCCATCACTCCAGTTGCGGCCCATGTTATTCCTGCAAGCACAGTGGTTCCTGCTGCTACTCCGCCACCTCCGCTGGCCAGCGACCCTCCGCCAAGCCATGCGAGAGTGGCCTGTCTTGCCGCTGCGCCCGACAGTTGGCTTATAGCTGTGCCTGTGCTGGCCGAGCATAGTGCTGCCACGGTGGCGTTGACTGCTGCCGGTACTCCTGCCAGAGCCGCGGCTGCTATGCTGCCGCCTGTAGCTGCAGTGGTGAGGAGATTGGACGCATTCATCTCAACGCTTTCAAGCTCGGCAAAGTCGGTGTCGGAGATTGTAAGAGACGAGGACAGGTCATAGCCTTTGGCCTTTACGGAATTATTGAGCATATTGACGATCCGGATGAATCTGCCCACAGTGGTGCGAAGCATTTCGCAGCGAGCGTGTCCGAATGTCTCGAGGCGGTTGTTGGCGAGAAATCTTATCTTTTCTATCTCGTCGGTTGTCTCCTTCATTATTTTGTCAGCCTCTTCTTTTTTCTCTGCAGCAGCCTTGCGCTGTTCGTAGGCAGTCACACCTGTCACGAGTTTGCCCATATCGAGGGCATAATTGCCCACATCGTCCATATTGATGTTTTTGACATCGGACTTTATTTTTTCGGCTTTTGCCGATATCGTATCACTGTTAGGTATTGTATTTCTAACCGTGGCAATAGACTCTGCCATGTTTTCTGACGCCTTGTCTACGGCGTCGGATGCAGTCTTTGCCGCCTCTTTTGCGCGTTTTGCTATTTCATCGAAGAATCCCATAATAGTGTTTTATTCAAGCCATCCCACCATCCAGAGGATGAAAAGCAGCCCGAGAATTAAAAATGTCAGTAGATTCTTGAGACATCCTCCCGCGTTTTGGAAGAGCCAGTAGAATGTCAGAAATTTCAGAATATCTCTCATTGCGACTGTGTGTGGTGGAATAAACGGGCATTGGTCTTATTTGCAGTTTTTCAAGTCGCGTTGCAGCGACTCTATACGGCGTTTGTAAGTCTCTATGTTGCGGTCGTGACGTGCTGCCACGTCAATCTTGTCTTTTCGGTATCGAGCTTTGCTGGCTGGAGTGGTGGCCGATCGGACATATCCGGCTATGCGCTGGTTGTCCTTCTTTTTAAGTTCGCGCTCGCGGGCTATGTTGGCCCGCAGGTCAATAATTGATTTGCGTATAGACTCTTTGCTCATGGGGTGTGGAGATAAGGTGGTAATCGCGCAATGTGTGTGTGAAGAGAGGTGTTTGTATGGATAGGCGTGTCGGGATTTGTTTCCCGGCACGCCTCCGTCCAAACTGTAGGGTTATTCCTTGCCTGCAGCAGCAAGTGTTATGTCATCCTTTGAAAGCTTTGTATTGGCTGCGTTTGCAACCTGTACGCCGATGCCGTAGAGATCGGCAACTTTTTTCTCGAAATTGCCTACACGGATGTTGCTGCCTACTACGATTTCTCCGCCTTTCGCGCCTTCGGCACGGATGGAGGCAAGAGTGGCGTCGTCCTTAGCGGGCGACTTGCAGGCCACGGTGGTGTATACGCGCAGGGAGCAACCGAAAGTTTCTTTGAATTTCTCTTTGAGGCCTTTCACTTTCATTCGGCCATCAATTTTAAAATCTGCCATAGGGTCTTTAGTTGTTTAATGTGTTGTTTAGGTGGATGCCGTTTGTGTGCGGTTATTCTATCACACGGAATTCTGTACGGCGGTTTTCTTCCGGATTATCGGATATGGGACGCTCCGAGCCATAACCTGTGGCCGAGAGACGGGCGGAGTCGATTCCTTCTTTGCCGACAAGGAAGGCCACCGCTGCCTGGGCGCGGGCTTCAGAGAGCTTGCGGTTGGCCTGGTCCGAACCTTCCGACGAGGTGTGGCCTTCAATGCTGAGTCGCAGATTGGGATTCTGTCTCATCACCTTGGCAAGATCGTGGAGGGCGAGTTTGGCATCGTCGTTGAGGTCGGCCCTGTTTACTTCAAACTTGGCGGCATTGAAATTTTTCTCGATTTCCTCGATCTGCTGTATGAATACAGTGTCGCGCACGATGACCTCTTTTTCCACTATCTTTTCGACTTCGATTACCTCAGGCTCAGACTTTCCGCCAAATGCAAGCCAGCCTATCAGACCGAGAAGAAGCAGCACGACAGCAATCCATACCCACATGGGCAGGCCGCTTTTTTTCTTCTCTTCAGGCACCGGTGGAATATAACCGTTGAGATATTCGAGACGGTAGCCTCCGCGCTGGCCTGGATGAGCCGTTTTTTCAAATTCGGCCACTTCGATGTCGTAGAGCTTGCCCTGCTCAACCATACGATTAAACGATGGTTTTGACCACACCTGTGCGATAGCTACCTTAGTGCCGTCGCTGAGAGTTATAACCTCGTCTGGCTTGGTGAAGTATAGACTTATTTTGTCATTGAAACTCTCTGCTTCACTCACGGGAAGGAAGAGGCTCTTCACACCGCAGTCGGGATTGAGGCTGTCTGGGAAGGCCTTGCGTAGGTCCTCAAGAGTAGCGTGGGGATACATCACTACATAGGAGTGGGCTATGCCGAGAGCTGTTCTGTTCTGGGCCTTTCCGTAGACTCTTACTTTTCCTGCCATATTTTTTTCTATTTGGGCTATGGGTGGGGGGATTATTCTTCGGAATCTTCAAATGACACTTCCAGCCCAGGCTCGCTCTTGACGAGGTCGCAGAGCATAAGCACAGCAGCGTCCTGGTCTATGTCGAGAGCCTGCGCGAGAGCCAGCAGGTTGTGGACTTCGTTGTATGTGAGAACGTTGTCACACAGAGCCATCTGCAGGATGGCCTGGAATACTTCTCCGGTCTCTTCGTCGTCGACTTTTGAGGCGTGTTTAACGGCAAACTCGGTAGCTTTGGTTTCTTCCATGTTTTTAAGCTCTACGAGTGCGGCCGTTATGTTCATTGAGAGTTCTTTTTCAGGAATATCGAGTGCCTCGGCTATTTCAGAGACCGTGGTGCGCTCGATATCGGAGTATTCTCCATCAGCCCATATGATGGCGGCTATTATCGAGGCTATGGTAGCATTTGATGTTTTCATCGTTCGATTGCTTTTATAAAGTTTAACGGAACAGGCGTTTTAGACGGTTGGCAAGTGAGTTCTGCGCTTTGCGGGCCTTGGCCATTCGTTCGCAGATTGCTTTGCCTTCTTTGGTGCGTTTGTCTACTTTGCCGCTCTTTGTCTTTTTGAGAGTCGATTGTGTCTTTTTCTCGCTCTGTTTGGCTTTGTTGGCACGGGCTTTTGCAAGACGTTCCTTGAGTTCCTTATACTCTTTGGTGCGCTTGTCCATTTTGCCTGCTGCGGTAGTCTTTACTGCCATAGGTCAGATAGTGATTATAGTGTAGTAAAATGATTGATTAGCTATTGTGGTGTTGTGCCAGGCGACGGAGTATTTGCCGTCAAGGGTGAACGGGGGCTTGCCGACGGCTGTGCGCGGCAGGCCTACCCAGGCGAGGGTGCCGGTGACAGACGTGCGGCCGCCGGCAACGGAGAATGCGGAGTGGATTGTGCCTGGGCGGGGTCCGCGGACATAGGAGCCGTCGTTGGTGAGCATCACCGAGAGTCCGCCCTTGACGGCCCGTGGAAAGAGGCTGCGGATAACCTCCACGCGGCGCACATCCTTCCAGAAGTTGTACATGACAATGTCCTGCGCTCCCTGATTCTTGACAATCTCCACTCCGGGAAGAATCCTGCCGAAGCGGTGGATGTCTGTCACTACCCTGCGGGTGGGATATTTGAGTTCGATGGGCACATATTCGTCACCCTTACGCACAACGAGATCGAGGCGCAGGTCGCTGCTCCATTCGTAGCCGGCGGCCTTTGCCACGGAGTTGGGGATAAAGTACTCTACTTCCACATCGTCATAGGCGCCTGTGGCGAGCAGACTGACCGCGAGCTTCATCTGAAAGTCGCGCTCATTGAACATCAGCTCGTCACAGCCGGCTATGAAACGTATTATATCTTCCTTGATTGCCGATATGAGATTATCCGTAGATTTCCTTATCATTTCTCTTGAGCGAACGTATATAATCTGCGGCTTTGTGAGCAAATTCCCAGTCATCCCAATTCGGGTCTATTTTCATAGCGTCATTGGTATATATTTCGGAGATAAGCTCCTGATTTGACAAGAAAGAGCGTAACCATGCGAGGTCCAGTTCCGTGACATTATAAACATTCCCGTCCCCCTTAAAATATAGGCGATTGTGGATATGACCAAAGCGCTCGATTATCTGCTGGACTATTGTCAGCTTCTTGGCTTCCTTATCAACCGGCAGCCCTAATCCTTCAGCGATTTCCTTTATTGCAGTAGGTGTTGTCCCATTTGAATTCTGATTGCTGCCTACCAGCCCTGTGGTCCTGTAATATTTGCCGTCACTGGCGCGGTATATTGTTACAGATGAGTCATATACGAGAATTTTTCCTTTGTTCCATCCATTCTCGCCGATTTGTATCTTCCCATCTTTATCATGACGCGCATAATAGACATTCGGGATAAAAAAGGAGTCAAGAATTTCAATTCTCCCATTGTAAGAGGAGGTTGTAGCTGAAGAGGTGCAAGATTGGGATGCACTCTTCTTTATAAGGTTTTCCAGCTCATCGAACCGTTTTAGTATTCTTTCCATTTCTTCGGGTGTTAATTCAAATTCTGAATCATCAAGTTTCTCTGTATGCGCAGCGGGCTGTGGGGTAGCGGGCTGTGCCTTGGGTGACTTTGAAACCTCCGGCGCAGCGAACTTTTGGGGCTTAGGCTGTGCCTTTGGTGCCTTTGAAGCCTCCGGCACAGCGAGCTTTTGGGGCTCGGACTGTGCCTTGGGTGCCTTTGAAACCTCCGGCACTGCGGGCTTTGAGGGCGCAGGTGCAGTCTTCGGTGCCTTAGGCACTTCCGGTATTGCGGGTGCCTCTGGTTCCGAAGTCTTGGGTGCAAGTTTCTGATCCAAGCCGAGCAAACCGGTGAGGGTAGCTCCGCGGCTGTTCGCCTTCTGGTCAAGAGTAGACACTGCGGAAGCGAATTTGTCTCTGATTTCGGTAATCTTATTTCCGTAGAGTTGTTCGTTCTTCTCAGCGGTGGCTTTGTATTTGTCGGCTATCTGTTTAAAATAACCGACAATTTGTGCCAGTAGCCCTGCCATTACTTACTGGCGTTGATGAAGTCGACGAGCTTGGAGCCGTTGTTACGGGTGTTTGATTTTTCGTTGATTTCAAAACCTACCTGTGCGGCGATTTCGCGGAGTGCTCCTTTGGTGTTGGCGTAGGTGCGGTAGGTTTCGATTGTTCCGCTTTCGTGGCGGGTTACTACATATTCTCCGATTTCTGCCATAGTGCCGTCGCCGAATTCTTTGACGATACGGCGTCCGAACTCGCGGGTGTTCCAGTTGGGATTAACCTCAAAGTTTTTTGTGGCGGCGATTTCGCGGAGTGATCCTATGACGTTGTCATAAATCTTGCAGACGCGCACTGTGCCTGAATCCTCTACTGTGATGATGTACTCTCCTGAAATTGCTGATTTCTTTGCCATGGTATTTTTTTGATTGTTGTCCCATTCTGAGCCCTGATAGAATGGGGTGTATGTCAAAAAAAGCGAGGACTCTCCAAACTATGCTTATCCGCACTGCTCTTCAAGGCCTTCGCATTGCCTGTCAACTGCCGTGTGGCGCATAGGAGAGTCCACGCCGATATCCTGTCCTGACAATATACAGCGGTTGCAAAGAGCAGGAGGGGAAGTTCATGCAGTGAATGCATGAACTCCTCTCCAACCCGCTTGTCACGGAGATTGAAATCGTGCGACAGACATCAACCTTGTCACATCCTGTTCCCGGCAGTTGGTTCTTAAGAAGTTGCGAAGTTCAGAAGAGCCCGGAACAAACGTAAGATTAGACGCTTTCGTTCTGATTGTAAATATGTCCCGTAAATCCTGCGCCTAAGGAGCCTGATTTACGGCTATCGGCGTGGGTTTACTCTGCGAAATTACTAAACATGGCGATAAAACCAAATCCTCCGAAGAGAAAAACACCCGGTGCCGGTTGGGTAGGTTATGTCACACGAAATGATATCTTCTAAGTAATGTTATGTTTGTAGACCCCGGTCTCAGATTAGATTAATTAGTGCTATTAGGTCAAGCACGGAAGGTATGTGTGGGGTATGACTCTTACTTATGAGTTGATTTCATAGGTTGAAGGTCACAGGATAGGATACTATAGATATCGGGGATAGGAATAGGATTACTTAAAATGTAGCAATACGATGACAATTATCTCCACCGCTTACCGGCAGTACCACATACACAACACGTGACCAGAGGCATAAAAACACCCGGTATATAGGACAAAAGGCCTAAATGTAAATAGTGTAGGCGGGACATGGTAAGCCTGCGATTGTGGCTTGTTTGGTGGTGGGGTTTCTCTCTTTCTGAGTCTTTGTCTGTATTTGTTTTATGTTCTACATTAAAGATAATCCTCGGCTGTGAGACAGCCTACGATGACCATCTGACGGAAAGTTGTCGGGGCGGAGTCCGTGTAATGGCATTATGCTTTGACCGGAGGCTCGATTTTGCGCTTGGGCTATTCCATTGTCAACTCTATCAGTCTCTCGCAGGGAAAGAATGACAGAGCCTTTCGCGAGCTGTTTCCGGCATTACAAGGCCGTCCTTGTATGCACCGGCAATGACAATCATTTTGTTAGTTTTGTATTGCAAAGATAATGAATCGTGAGTATACATAAAAGTAAAATAATGTTAAAAGAGGAAAGTGAAATATTTTTGTAAAAAAGTTCGTGTAAAATTTGGAACATTCAAAAATAAGTCGTAATTTTGCATCGCTTTTCCAAAGAAGAGCAGACATAAAGAGCCTATAGCTTGATGTTAAAACAAGGAGAGATGGGTGAGTGGCTGAAACCACCAGTTTGCTAAACTGACGTAGGAGCAATCCTACCACGAGTTCGAATCTCGTTCTCTCCGCCAAGATTTCAAAACACCTTGCAAGCAGATGTTTGCAGGGTGTTGTTTTTTGCTGTTACAAGACATAATGGGTTCCTGTGGCTTTGTCCGTCAGGGTATGGGCGCATGGTAAAAAAGCTGTGTTTGTGGGATAAAAAGCATACCTTTGTAGTA
>CAJUGS010000012.1 GCA_910586305.1 uncultured Duncaniella sp. | reverse complement strand
GTTTGTTATGCCCTATAACATTTTTTCAATTCTAATTTTAAACAGTTTCTAAGATATTCAAGATCACCGCCAAGCAGGAACTCTCCCATGCCTCGCTCTTCTTCAACCGCCTTGAGGGTGGTGTTGTGTCGATCAACGCTGCATATCCTGCAGGTGTTGTGGGCGACACTCTCACAAATCTGCGCGAGGCTGCAGCAGGCGAGAAAGAGGAATGGAGCGATCTCTATTCCAACTTCGCCCTTGTGGCTCAGGAGGAGGGATTTCCCGATGTGGCCAATCTCTTCAAGCTTGTCGCCAAGGTCGAGGTGGAGCATGAGGCCCGCTACCGCCGACTAATAGAACGTATGGAGGCCGGACAGGTGTTCACTTCGGACAATCCCGAGCAGGAGTGGCAGTGTGAACACTGCGGATTTGTCTTCAAAGGCAAGTCGGCCCCGAAGAAGTGCCCAGTGTGCGGACGCGAACAAGGCTATTTCGAGCGTAAGGCCGAAAACTATTGAACCAGTTAGAAAATATAACCTGACTAATAGAGCGGGCCCCCGCGAGGATATTTATGTCTTCGCGGGGGCCTTTATCTGTTATCTGTGCAGGGCTGCGTGTGGGCAGCCCCATCGGGTGGCGTTGGTCTGATTACTTGTTGGCACGTTTGCGCTCAAGCTCGTCAAGAATAATCTTGCGGATGCGGAGATGGTGGGGTGTGACTTCCACATACTCGTCCTCCTTGATATATTCCAGAGCCTCCTCGAGCGAGAATACCACGGGGGGAATGATACGGGCCTTGTCGTCGGCACCGCTTGCTCGCATATTGGTGAGTTTCTTCGACTTGGTGACGTTGACCACGATATCGTTGTCTTTTGCGTTCTCACCCACAACCTGTCCGGCATATACATCCTCCTGCGGGAAGATGAAGAAGCGTCCGCGGTCCTGAAGCTTGTCGATGGCATAGGCGTAGGCTGTTCCGGCCTCCATGGCTATGAGGGATCCATTGGTGCGACGCTCGATATCGCCCTTCCAGGGCTGGTATTCGTGGAAGCGGTGGGCCATGATGGCCTCTCCGGCCGATGCTGTGAGCACATTGTTGCGCAGACCGATGATGCCTCGCGACGGGATGAGGAATTCGAGCAGGATACGGTCGTTCTGAGTACACATGGTGACCATCTCGCCCTTGCGGCGTGTCACCATGTCAATGATTTTCGACGAGTATTCCTCGGGAACATTGACTGTAAGCATCTCCACAGGCTCACACTTCTTTCCGTCGATCTCCTTGATGATTACCTGGGGCTGGCCCACCTGGAGTTCGAAGCCTTCGCGACGCATGGTCTCGATGAGCACCGAGAGGTGGAGCACGCCTCGTCCGTAGACTATCCAGGCATCCTCGCGGTCGCTCTTCATGACACGAAGTGCAAGGTTGCGGTCAAGCTCCTTGGTGAGACGGTCGGAGATGTGGCGCGAGGTGACGAACTTGCCGTCGCGTCCGAAGAAGGGGGAGTCGTTGATGGTGAATGTCATTGACATCGTGGGCTCGTCGATGGCAATGCGCGGGAGCGGTTCGGGGTTGTTGATGTCGGCCACAGTGTCGCCGATTTCAAAACCTTCGATTCCGACGAGGGCACAGATGTCGCCACTCTTCACGCTTTCCACCTTCTTGCGTCCCATGCCTTCGAAAGTGTGCAGTTCCTTGATGCGCTGCTTCACAACGGTACCGTCCTTCTTGCAGAGACCTATCTCCATGCCTTCGCGCAACTCGCCACGATGTACTCGGCCAATGGCTATACGGCCTACGTAGCTACTGTAGTCGAGGGAGGTAATGAGCATCTGCGCGTCGCCCTCGAGAGTCTCGGGCGCCGGGATGAACTTTATGATGGCATCGAGGGCTGCCGTGATGTCCTCGGTGGGTTTGGTGTAGTCGGTGCTCATCCAGCCCTGCTTGGCCGAACCGTAGACGGTGGGGAAGTCGAGCTGGTCTTCCGAGGCGTCGAGATTGCACATGAGGTCAAACACCATCTCCTGCACCTCGTCGGGGCGGCAGTTGGGTTTGTCTACCTTGTTGATTACCACTACCGGTTTGAGTCCCATCTGGATGGCCTTCTGGAGCACGAAGCGAGTCTGGGGCATCGGGCCTTCGAAGGCATCGACGAGCAGAAGGCAACCGTCGGCCATATTAAGCACACGCTCCACCTCGCCTCCGAAGTCGGCGTGTCCCGGAGTGTCGATGATGTTAATCTTGTAGCCGTCGTAGTTGATCGAAACGTTCTTTGAAAGAATTGTGATGCCTCGCTCACGCTCCAGGTCATTGTTGTCAAGAATAAGGTCGCCTGTCGACTGATTGTCGCGGAAAAGCTTTCCGGCAAGGAGCATCTTGTCGACCAGCGTTGTCTTGCCATGGTCGACGTGGGCGATGATGGCGATGTTTCGTATCTTCTGCTGCATCTGAATTGTGTTACTTTAAAAATCGGGTGCAAAGGTACGAATTTTTCATTTTATAGACAAAAGTATCAACTACAAAGAACACGACTAAATGCAATGAAATCGCCACAACCTTTTGAGTTGTGGCGATTTGCTTCCTTTTGTCGGGGTGACTAGACTCGAACTAGCGACCTCACGCCCCCCAGACGCGTACTCTAACCAACTGAGCTACACCCCGATTAGGATTTTGTTTGTTTTGCTTAGCGTTTTATCGCTTTTGCGCTGCAAAGGTAGGGACTATTTTTCAATCTGCAATAGCTTTCTGTGTTTTTAACATTTATTTAACACTTCTATTTTTCCTGCAACGCCCCGGAATCACTATTAGCATCCTCGTTTTCAGAACGTTGAATAAAATACTCGTCATAATAGGCCAAAAGGAGTGTTGTGAGCGGTATAGCTATAATGAGTCCTATCATTCCGAGGAGAGATCCCCAGATGGAGAGAGAAAGAAAGATGATGGCCGGATTCATGCTCATTGCCTTTCCAATCACCTTGGGGGTGATGATGAGGTCTTGGAGCGCCTGCACTATAATATATACAGCCATTGTCTCCCAAAAGAGCGTCCAAAAGGGCACCGTGCCGGTGACCGACGAAACAATGCAGAGCAGAACAGCGATAGGGATGGATATGAGCTGAAGGTATGGCACCATGTTCAGCAGACCTATGAACATACCCAGCACGACGGCCATAGGGAGACCAATGATGGTGAAACCGATTGAGAAAAGCACTCCCACAATGAGACACACCAGTGCCTGGCCACGGAAGTAGCGGTTCATGGAGCGCTTGAGGTCGCCGCCAACCCGACGCAGGATGGGACGGTATTTGGGGTGCACCATGTGCTTGAAACCGGCCGAAATGCGCTCATAGTCGATCATGATGAACACTATATAGAGAAAGACAATGACCCAGCTCACCATGCCCATGAGCAGCGAGACCGAGCTTGATATGACCGTCCAGGATGCGGAGAGCCCCTCCTCGACCATTCGTTTCCACTCCTCGCGGGTGAGCTTGGACGCAATCAGTTCGAAGTCGAGATTGCGTCTCAGAAAGTCGTGAAGTTCTTCCGGAATAAACGGTATGGACGACCCGCTCGACGAATAGGCTTTTAGCATCTCGGCCATCTGAGCAGACTCCCTCACAATCATAGGCACGAGCAAATAGCAGATAGCGACAAAGAAGAAGGCCATCTCAAAAAGCGTGACAAACACGGCTCCGACACGACCGCGGAGTTTGAGAAGCTCACGGTTGTACTGAACGAAAGGTTCGAAAAGATAAGCTATAAGACACCCCACACAGAAGGGCAGGAGCACTCCGCGAAGGTAGTTGACGAGCCATACTATGGCGACAAACAGGACGCAGTTGATGACGAGGCGCACTGTGCGGTCAAGATCATATTTTTCCCTGACAAACATATTTGGATATGCGGTTAAGAGGTTAAGATGGTGTTCAATCTCAAAGAAAGCGTTCTTCCAATCATTGCAGTCCGTCTCAACAACTCCGGACCAACATCTATGCATACAGACACTTTCCAAGCTCCGCAAAGATAGTCAAAATAAGTTTATAAAACGGCACATTTACCTGGCGAATGACCAATGACGGTATATTTGACATACCGTAAGATATCTTTTGGAGGCCGTCCTATGGAAAAATAATGATTTTTTCCGTAACTTTGCCAACATAATAAATAAAACCACAATCTTATAATATGGAAAAATCTATCCCCGCAGCCGGAAGGTTGCTCAACGACAAGTGGTGGGTGAGATGGATCGCTCTGATTCTGATTGCCTCCATGATGTTCTTCGGCTATATGTTTGTCGATGTCATGTCTCCGCTCCAGTCTCTCGTACAGAACCAGTTGGGCTGGTCGCCCGAGGCCTTCGGCTACTACGCAGGAGCCGAGTATATGCTCAATGTCTTCGGCTTCCTCATCGTTGCCGGTATCATTCTCGACAAGATGGGCGTGAGATTCACCGGCACCCTCTCAGCCTCGGTGATGTTCATCGGCGCCTGTGTGAAGCTCTATGCCATCAGCGACCTCTTCGCCGGCACAGCTTTCGAACAGTGGCTCAGCTCATGGTGGATCGAGATGCCCGGTAGCGCCAAGCTTGCCGCCTTCGGCTTCACCATCTTCGGCTGTGGCTGCGAAATGGCAGGTATCACCGTCTCCAAGGCTATCGCCAAATGGTTCAAAGGCAAAGAGATGGCGCTTGCCATGGGTGTAGAGATGGCCATAGCCCGCCTTGGCGTGTTTGCCGTTCTCTCGCTCTCGCCGCGTGTTGCCGACTGGATGGGTGGCAACAACCCCTCGGTAGTGGCCCCCGTGGCATTCTGCACCGTGCTCCTTCTCATAGGCCTCATCTCCTACTCGGTGTTCACCATCATGGACACACGCCTTGACCGACAGACCCAGTCGGGCGACGAGGAAGGCGAGGAAGAGTTCAAGCTCAGCGACGTGAAGAACCTGCTGACAAGCCGTCTCTTCTGGATCATCGCCCTGCTGTGTGTGCTCTACTACTCGGCCATCTTCCCCTTCCAGCGTTTCGGCACCAATATGCTGCAGTGTAACCTCCACATTTCGGAAACAGAGGCTGCCGACCTTCTGCGCTGGTTCCCCATCGGCGCACTCTGCCTCACCCCCGTCCTCGGCATACTGCTTGACAAAGTGGGACGCGGCGCCACAATGCTCATTCTCGGCTCATTGCTTCTGATAGGCTGCCACCTGGTGTTTGCCCTCTGGCTTCCCGCCAATCCAAGCAAGGTTCTCGCACTTGCCACCATAATTATTTTAGGAGTATCCTTCTCTCTCGTGCCCGCCGCTCTGTGGCCTTCGGTGCCCAAGGTGATGGACGCCCGCTATCTCGGCAGTGCCTACTCACTCATCTTCTGGGTGCAGAACATCGGTCTCTTCGGCATACCCATCCTTTTCGGACGCATACTGGAGACAAGCAACCCCGGCGTGACCGACCCCACACAGTATGACTACACCAACCCCATGCTGATGTTTGCCGGCCTCGGCATCCTCGCCTTCATCTGCGCCGTGTGGCTCAAAATGCTCAACACACGCAATCATTATGGTCTTGAAGACCCCAATATTCTCGCCGACGACGAGGCCGTAAGGCTCGACGGAGAAGCCTGATAAAAGTATGTTATAAAACATATCCAAATTTTTGGCTTAAAATTTGCTCGAACGGAATATATGGGCTAACTTAGTGACGTGGAACTGAAGCAGAGGCTCCGGCGCCCCACAAACTAACCGTAATGTGAAACCCTCAAACCCGATACACATCATGACTAAGACCATCAGTTTCAACGACCTTCGCCGCATCAAAGACAGTCTGCCTGACGGCTCGATAGCACAGATAGCCGACCGTCTCAACGTCACACCACAAACCGTGCGCAACTACTTCGGCGGCACCAACTATGAATTTGGCAAGAACTGCGGAGTACATATAGAACCGGGTCCTAACGGCGGTATCGTGGTTCTCGACGACACAACCATCTACGATATGGCAGTCGAGATTATCCAGGGCCTCAACAAGGAGGACTAATCCGGGTTACACCCTGCAAAAAAAGAATACCGTAAAGGTGAAAAAGTGTCTTCGCGAAAGAAACTTTTTCACCTTTCGGTCGTTTTAGAAGTTAAACGTTTCAACTCACACCACAATGTCAGCCGACCGTCTCATCACCATAGCCATCCATACTTTCGACCGTGCGCAGCGCATGAAGTCGCTGCTCGAATCGCATGGCATAAAAGTGGCACTCCAGAACGTCAACCTCACCAATCCGTCCATATCGTCGGGGGTGAGAGTGAGAATAGCGGAAAGCGACCTTCCGTTCGCACTCCGCATTGTAGAGAACGCCGAGATTTTCTCGCCCGAGGTGATGGACGAAAAAACAGGCCACCAAACAGTGCTCGTGCCTGTTGATTTCTCTGAAAACTCGTTCAAGGCCTGCATGATAGCCTTCAAAATAGCGTCCATACACAACGCCGTCGTCCACCTGCTCCACTCCTACATGGATCCAACCTACACGGCCCGGGCCTCAATGCAGCTGTCGGAAACCCTCGACTTCGAACCCGGGGTGGATATGGCCGAGAACATGGAGATTGACAAGGAAATAGCCGATGTGGCTCGCAAGTCGATGGAAGAGCTTGAGAACCGCCTGCGTGAGAAGATGAAAGACGGTGTACTGCCGGCCGTGAAGTTCGACTCGGAAATCACCGAAGGCCTTCCCGAAGAGACTGTCGATGACTATGCCTCGAGCCACCATCCAATACTGATAGTGATGGGAACCAAAGGCACCGATGCATCCAACCGCCACCTCTTCGGAAGCGTGACGGCCGAAGTGCTCGACTCGTGCCGCTGCACCATACTGACAGTGCCCGACACAACGATGATACCCGGCGCTCACGAACTCCACCACGTGGTCTTCTTCGCCACCTCCCGACAGGACGACATCCTCACTCTCGACGCCCTCTACCGCCTGCTGCCCGAAACCCCGCTCCACATCACGCTGGCCTCTCTGCCAGACAAAGGAGCCGAGCAGGCCGCGCCCAACCTTCTGAATTACTGCAAGGGACACTATCCGGCCTATACATTCAGCCTTGCCCCGCTATCGGAGGGAGACCCCATGGCCGACTATGACCGAATAGATGCCGGCCACAAGGTGAATCTCGTGGTAGTCGGGACCAGGAAACGCAATATTTTCGCAAGACTTTTCTCTCCGACACTCGCCCACCGACTGCTCTTCCACGCCGACACCCCACTGCTCTCCATTCCTGTTTGATTATTGAAGGGAATTTTAGTAACTTTGCGGTAAAATTTCAACTAAACAACTGCATATTATGAGAGACGACAGGCGATATAACCTCCGCGGAGTATCAGCTTCGAAGGAAGATGTCCACAACGCTATCAAAAACGTAGACAAGGGACTCTATCCCCAGGCTTTCTGTAAAATAATCCCCGACATACTGGGCGGCGACCCGGATATGTGCAACATCATGCACGCCGACGGAGCCGGCACCAAGTCGTCGCTCGCCTACGCCTACTGGCGTGAGACAGGCGACCTCAGCGTGTGGAAAGGAATAGCCCAGGATGCCATAGTGATGAACACCGATGACCTTCTGTGTGTCGGAGCCACCGACAACATCCTCGTCTCCTCCACCATAGGCCGCAACAAGAACCTTATACCCGGCGAAGTGATCTCGGCCATCATCAACGGCACCGAAGAGCTGCTCGCCACCCTGCGCGACATGGGAGTGGGAATCTACTCTACCGGCGGCGAGACTGCCGATGTGGGCGACCTGGTGCGCACCATCATTGTAGACTCCACTGTCACCTGCCGCATGAAGAGGGCCGACGTAATAAACAACGCCAACATCAAGGCCGGCGACGTAATCGTAGGTCTCGCATCGTTCGGCCAGGCCACATACGAGGACCGCTATAACGGCGGTATGGGAAGCAACGGTCTCACCTCGGCCCGCCACGACGTGTTTGCCAAATACGTGGCCGAAAAGTATCCCGAAACATTTGACGCAGCCGTTCCCGAGGACCTCGTCTACTCCGGCTCACGCCGTCTCACCGACATCGTTGAAGGCACCGGGCTCACAGCCGGCCAGCTCGTGCTCTCGCCCACCCGCACCTATGCACCCGTAATCAAGCGACTCCTCAGCGAGATGCGTCCCGCCATCGACGGAATGATTCACTGCACCGGCGGCGCCCAGACCAAGGTGATGCACTTCGTGGAGGGCAAGCACGTCATAAAGGACAACCTCTTCCCCATCCCTCCGCTCTTCTCCCTCATACGCGAAGAGAGCGGCACACCGTGGAGCGAGATGTACAAGGTGTTCAACATGGGACACCGTATGGAAATCTACGTGGCTCCCGAACACGCCGAGCAGGTTATAGCCATCTCGGAGAGCTTCGGTATCCCGGCACGCATTGTGGGACGCGTGGAAGAAGCTCCATCCAACCGCCTCACCATCATCGGAGAAGGCGGAACCTTCGAATACTGACACTGACACCGCCCCGCGCGGTAGCAAGCACAACTCTACAAACTCTCTCCCAATGAAGAAGTTCCAGAAATTCTCGCCCATACTGCTCCTCCTCCCCCTCATTGCGGCGCTGACCGCAGTGTCGTGCAGGGGAGGAGCGGCAGGCGGCGCGGACAGCGCCCGTAAAACCCACCGGTGGCCCGACACTCTTCACGTGGCCACTCTCTACAGTCCTGCATCGTACTTCATATACCGAGGCCAGGAGATGGGCTACGACTATGAGCTGGTGACAGCTCTCGCCGTCGACAAGGGGATGGTGCTGAAGTTCGATATCGCCCCGTCGCTGTCAAGAGCCGTGGAATTGCTTGATTCCGGGAAAGTAGACCTCATAGCCTATGAGGTGCCAATCACTGCCGAATACAAACGCAAGGTGGTGGCCTGCGGACCCGAAAACATCACCACACAGGTGCTTGTACAGCCACGCAGGGGAGAGAAGGAACTCATCACCGACGTGACAGACCTTGTCGGAAAAGATGTCTACGTAGAGGCCGACTCAAAGTACGAGGCGCGCATACGCAACCTCAACGAAGAGCTTGGCGGAGGGATAAAGATCCATCCCGTGGACCGCGATACCCTCATCACCGAGGACCTCATAGCAATGGTGAGCGACGGCGATATCCCGCTGACGGTAGTGGACAGCGATATAGCCCGCATCAACAAGACATATTATTCCGACCTCGACATCACCCTGCCACTCAGCTTCGAGCAACGCTCAGGCTGGGCCGTGGCCCCCGACAAAAAATGGCTCGGCGACAGTATCGACGCATGGCTCAACCAGGACTCTCCGCGCAGCGAACAGGCTCAACTCCTGAAGCGATACTTCGAAATGAGCAAAAACGAGCCTGGAAACGACCGTTTCAACACAGCAGGAAGCAGGGTGTCTCCGTTCGACCCTCTATTCAAGCACCACGCAGCCAATTACGGCTGGGACTGGAAACTGCTCGCGTCACAAGCCTATGTGGAGAGCAAGTTTGACTCCACGGCTGTCTCATGGGCAGGTGCCAGAGGCCTGATGCAGATTATGCCGCGCACGGCCCGAGGATACGGACAGTCGGCCAAGTCGATTATGAAAAACGATGTGGCGATAGAGACCGCCCTCAAATTCCTCAACGATCTCGACAAACAGCTTGCCCGCGACGTGCCCGACGACGTGGAGCGCAAGAAATTCGTCATAGCCTCCTACAACTCGGGCCTCGGCCATGTGCGCGACGCAATGGCCCTTGCCAGAAAGCACGGACTGAACCCAGCAAAGTGGGACGGCAACGTGGCAAAGGCAATGCTTTGGAAATCAAATCCGAAATACTACAAAGACCCTGTGGTGAAATTCGGCTACTCGCGCGGACGAGAAACATACGACTATGTGAACCGCGTGTATGCCTACTACGCCAAGGCAAAGACCAAGACATAACAACCATCACTCCACTAACACAACTATTTATGAAAAAGAAGTACCTACCCGTAGCCATCGCTCTGCTCCTCACCGGATCGATGCTAAACACATCGTGTATCGGCAGTTTCGCTCTCACCAACAAGCTCCTTGCTTGGAACCGCAGCGTCGGCAGCAAAATTGTCAACGAACTTGTGTTCATCGGTTTCTGGATTCTTCCCGTGTATGAGGTATCCGCGCTTGCCGACCTTGTTGTGATCAACTCCATCGAATTCTGGAGCGGCAGCAACCCCATGGCCAGCGGAAAAAAGGTGATTGACGGACAGGACGGCCGATATATGGTGGAATGTGACGGCAAGGGTTACACCATCACATCGGAAAACGACGGCACTGAAGTGCGTCTTGACTTCGATATGGCCTCGCAGACCTGGTCGGTTGCAGTTCCCGGCGCCGAACCTGTCGACTTCATGACATTCGTGGATGACAACCACGTACTCATGCCCGGCAACGACGGCAAGATGGTGAAAGTTGAACTCTCCGACGACGGCCTGCTCGCCTACCGCGCACTCTCGAACTCCGCAGAACTCTGGGCCGCACGATAAGCCGTTGATAAAACCATGCTGAAACTGAGAGAGATACCCGTCTATCAGCCAACTGTCGCGGTAATCGTTCTCATCCTATATCTCACCCTCCTCCCCCAACCTTTCGGGGAGGAGGATATTCCTTTGTTTCCAGGAGCCGACAAGATAGCCCACTTCATGATGTTTGGCGGACTCACTGGAACATATATCTATGACCGATGGAGATGGGACAAGCCCGTGGGGCTGAAAGGCGCACTCGTAGCGGCGCTGTGCAGCGCCACATTCGGTGCAATCGTAGAATGGCTTCAGGCGGCAATGGAGATGGGACGCACAGGCAATGACATCTATGACGCTATGGCCAATACAGCCGGTGCATTCACAGCCGTGGCCGTGTGCAAAGCCCTACATTGGATCAACGTCACAGTAGAACGTCACGCCCGATAGCTTGCCATTGTTGGCCATCTCCACCCTCACACCGCGCAACAATTCCTTAACTTTTGAAATCGAGGCATTTGTCTCGATTTTCAGCATTATACGGCGTATGTAGAGCGTATGCACCCTTGCCACCGATGGTTCCTCAGGTCCGCTCACCCTGTTGCCAAGCAACAGACGCAGCCTTGAGGCCATATCATTGGCCGCAGCCGAGGCACACGAAGAATCCTTGTGCTTGACATACAGATAAATAATCCTTACAAACGGAGGGTAGCAGTAACGCTCTCGCTCGGCAATCTCATGATTGTAGAATCCGATATAGTCGTGAGACAGAAGGAATGGGAAGAGAGGGTGAGATGGCGAATAGGTCTGTATGGCCACCACTCCTTCACCATCCTTGCGCCCGGCCCGGCCGGATACCTGCTCAAGCATATTGAAAGCCCGTTCGGACGAACGGAAATCCGGGAAATTAATTATTGTGTCGGCATTGGCCACACTGACCACGCGGACGTTGGCAAAATCAAGCCCCTTCGTGACCATCTGTGTACCCACGAGAATCTTTGCCTTACCCTGCGAGAAATCATCGATAATACGGTCATAGCCATCCTTGCAGCGGGTGGTGTCGAGGTCCATGCGCAACATCGGCACGTCGGGGAAAAATCCCTCCACTTCCTCCTCGATGCGCTCCGTGCCGTAACCGAGCACCTCGATGGCCGGTTCCTTGCAGGCAGGACATACCTCGGGCACGGCATATGGGGTGCCGCAATAATGACAGACAAGCTTGTCGAAACGCCTGTGATAGGTCAGAGACACGTCACACTTGTCACACTTGGGCACGTAGCCACACTGCTTGCATCTCGCCACAGGAGCATAGCCACGACGGTTGAGAAAAATGATGGCCTGATGCCCTCCGGAGACGGCTCCATTGATCAGGGAGCGAGTAGTGTTGGAGAAAATACCGACTACCTCCCCTTTTTTGCGGGCGGCTGTCATGTCTACCAGCTCCATGCGAGGCAACGACGCACCGCCATACCTTTCCATAAGCTCCACCAAACCGAATCGCCCTTGCAGCGCCTTCCAATAGGTCTCGACAGCCGGAGTGGCACTGCCGAGGAGTGTCTTGGCCCCGTGCATAGAGGCAAGTACGATGGCTGCGTCGCGGGCATTATATCGCGGAGCCGGATCCTGTTGCTTATAGGCCGCCTCATGTTCCTCGTCGACTATCACCAGGCCGAGCGATGAAAACGGAAGAAACACACTTGACCTCGCTCCAATGACCACGCATGGTTCTGAAGAGGATAACAGTCTTCGCCATATCTCCACACGCTCGCTGTCGGAAAACTTTGAATGATATATGACCACTTTGCTCCCGAATACCCGCTGGAGCCTGGCCGTGAGCTGTGTGGTGAGCGCGATTTCCGGGACAAGGAACAGAGCCTGCCTCCCATCACGCAGGGCATAGTCTATGAGGTGGATATATACCTCGGTCTTACCACTCGATGTCACCCCGTGGAGAAGAGTGACCGGACGGTCGAGCCACGAACGGTGAATCTCGCCGAGAACTTCCTTCTGCCTGTCGGTGAGCACCGGTAGCTCGCCACTGACGACTCCGGAGTAGCTGAACCGGCCTATCTCCTTTACGACAAGATCAACAAGACCTTTCTTTGCAAGCGTGGCAACGACTGTCGACGTCACTCCCGACCGCTCCATGAGCTGTGTGCGAGTCACCTCGAGAGGCTTTTCAAGAGCCTGGCGCATGAAGCCGGAAAGCTCAATCAGGGTCAGCAAGGCGGCCTCCTGCTTCGAGCCTCTTTTGACCGAGTCGAATATCTCGTGGAGGCGACTGCTGTCGCCCTTTGCAGCGGATATGGCCACATATGTCTCCTTGCGCGGGTGATAGCGCTCAACAAGATTCTCGGATATCATCACAGCCCCGCGGGCCAGCAGAGAGTTGACAGCAGGCCCCACGGCCGAGAGTCCGGTCTTACGCCCGAGCCAGTCGAGGGTCACTTTCTTTTCCCCCGAGGCAAGAAGAGCTTCGAGGAGTGCTGTCTCCCTCACCGACAGGCGGTCGGCCACATCTTCCTCCCATCCCGCCACCGGCGATATGAAGGTCTCGCTCTCTATCTTCAGTCCTGCCGGAACAGCAGCCTTCATCACCTCGCCCGGCGTGCAGAGATAGTAGTCGGCCACCCATTGCCAGAACTTCATCTGAGGGTGCCGGACTATGGGGGCATCGTCAATCTTTATCGTAATATCCTTGATTTCATATCCCTGGGGCTCCACAGGTGTGAGCGCGGCCACGATACCGGTGTAGGATTTCCTGCGCCCGAAAGGCACAATCACACGGTGGCCCACACGCAGCGATTCCTGCATATCGGCCGGCACTCGATAAGTGAAAGTCCCGTAGATCGGGACAGGAAGAAGGACTTCGGCAAATAACATGGTGTAAAGTTACGACATTTCAGCAAGCAAACCAAAATCAGCAATGCAGTGAAAGAAATGAAAAATTGAAAAAATATTATAAAAAAAAACCATATCCGAAAAATATATAGTAATTTTGTAATCAGGTAGCAGGACGGTCGTGTCGCTTGCCGACTAAGAGCGGCAAGAGGAAAGTCCGGGCAACACAGAGCACCATACTCTTTAACTGAGAGCTGTCGGTGACGGCAGAGTAGCGTGACAGAGAATGACAGCCCCGCGCCCCTGTGTGCGGAGGTGATGGTGAAAAGGTGGGGTAAGAGCCCACCGGGTACTGTGGCGACACAGTATGCCGCACGTCTTATGGGTTGCAAGGCCATATATACCGGAGTGTGACAGCTGTCTCGGCTTGTCCGAAAGCTGTCCGATGGGCTGCTCGTCCATTTCCGGGGGGTAGGCTGCTCGAGTGCCGAAGCCTTGCGAGGCACCACTTAGATAAATGACTGCGACCGCCGCGGCAACCTGTCGGACATTTATCTCTCCTTCTGAGGAGAAGAACGCCTGACGAGAAGTCCCGCGACGACATAACCCGGCTTATAGTCCTGCTACCTTTTTTTCATCAATCCCTCGACACATATTCCCCTATACCCCACACATACCGCACACAAACGGAGGTATGCGGATGTCTGTGCACAGCATTCCGGAGCGCCACATCACTGAAATTCGGGATAATTTCACTAACTTTGCAAAAAATTTCAATCAAGCTATGGAAGTAATCAAGACCGCTATCGAGGGAGTCGTGATAATCGAACCCCGCATTTTTAAAGACGCCCGCGGATATTTCTTCGAAAGTTTCTCTCAGAGAGAGTTTGACGAGAAAGTTCGCCCCGTGAAGTTCGTCCAGGACAATGAGTCGATGTCGACACGCGGAGTGATGCGCGGACTCCATTTCCAGCGTCCTCCCTTCACCCAGAGCAAGCTTGTGAGATGCGTCAAAGGCCGTGTGCTCGACGTTGCCGTAGACATCCGCAAGGGCTCGCCAACCTATGGCCAGCACGTGGCCGTAGAACTCAGTGAGGACAACCACCGCCAGTTCTTCGTGCCCAGAGGATTCGCCCACGGTTTTGCCGTGCTTTCGGACGAGGCCATCTTCCAATACAAGTGTGACAACTACTATGCTCCCCAGGCCGACGGCGGCATATCTATAGCCGACAGTTCGCTCGGCATCGACTGGCTGATTGATGCTGGTGAGGCCCTCCTCAGCGAGAAGGATACCCGCCATCCCCTGCTTGCCGATTTCGACTCACCGTTTGATATCAATGTTGACCTCTACAAGGACTGACACATGGCTCTGAAAGAAGAAATAGCCCGTAGGCGCACATTCGCCATCATCTCCCACCCCGACGCCGGTAAGACTACTCTCACCGAGAAGCTGCTGCTCTTCGGTGGCGCTATCCACATAGCAGGAGCGGTGAAATCCAACAAAATCAAGAAAACCGCCACCTCCGACTGGATGGAGATTGAGAAACAACGCGGCATCTCGGTGGCCACCTCTGTGATGGGTTTCAACTATGGCGACTATAAGATAAACATTCTCGACACTCCAGGCCACCAGGACTTTGCCGAGGATACCTACCGCACTCTCACGGCTGTGGACAGTGTAATCATCGTTGTCGACGTGGCAAAGGGTGTGGAACGCCAGACAAGAAAGCTCATGGAGGTGTGCCGTATGCGCAACACCCCGGTGATTATCTTTGTCAACAAGCTCGACCGCGAGGGCCGCGACCCGTTCGACATACTCGACGAGCTTGAAAGCGAACTGAAAATATCGGTGCGCCCCCTCTCATGGCCCATCAACATAGGCGAGAAATTCAAGGGTGTCTACAATATCTATGAGCATTCGCTCGACCTTTTCACCCCCGACAAGCAGAGGGTGAGCGAGCGAGTGGAGATAGACTCTGTTGATGATCCGCGTGTCGATGAAGCCGTGGGCGACACAGATGCAGCAAAACTCCGCGAGGATCTCGAACTCATCGAAGGAGTGTATCCCGAGTTTGACAAGGAAGCCTATCTTCGTGGCGAAGTGGCTCCGGTGTTCTTCGGATCGGCCCTCAACACGTTTGGTGTCAAAGAGCTTCTCGACTGTTTCGTGCAGATAGCCCCCGCCCCGAAACCCGTGATGGCCGAGGAGCGCGAGGTGAAGCCCGAAGAGGAGGGATTCTCCGGCTTCGTGTTCAAAATCCACGCCAACATGGATCCCAACCACCGCTCGTGCATAGCCTTTGTGAAGATCTGCTCAGGCCGCTTCGAGCGTAACGCGCCCTACAAGCATATGCGTCTCGGCAAGACACTGAAATTTGCCGCTCCAACGGCTTTCATGGCCCAGAAGAAGAGCATTGTCGACGAGGCTTATCCCGGCGACATAGTCGGCATCCCCGACACGGGCAACTTCAAAATCGGCGACACACTGACATCAGGCGAGTCCATACACTATAAGGGACTGCCGAGCTTCTCGCCCGAGATGTTCAAGTATATCGAAAACGCCGATCCCATGAAGTCGAAGCAGCTCGACAAGGGCATACAGCAGCTCATGGACGAGGGCGTGGCACAGCTGTTCACCAACCAGTTCAACGGCCGCCGCATCATAGGCACCGTGGGACAGCTCCAGTTTGAGGTGATACAGTACCGCCTCGAGCACGAGTATGGCGCACAGTGTCGCTGGGAGCCTATCTCGCTCTACAAAGCCTGCTGGATTGAGAGCGACGATGCGGAGGCACTCGCGGCATTCAAGAAGCGCAAACACCAGTTTATGGCAACTGACAAGGAGGGACGCGATGTATTCCTCGCCGATTCCAACTATGTGCTCCAGATGGCCCAGAGTGATTTTCCGAAGATCAGGTTTCATTTTTCGAGCGAGTTCTGATATCGGCGGTCGAATCGCCGCATAAAACCGTCTGTCCCGGCCATATACAGGATTGTATGTGGCCGGGACAGACGGTTTTTACGGAGTGGGCGATGTCTTTATTCGTTTCCAGACATCAGCCTCAGCACTGTGTAGCCTCCTAACAGCTGTATGACGAGTCCCGGAAATCCGAGTCTCACATCGGAAAGCGCAGCCGACAGTGATCCGGTGATTCCCCACTCTGCCGCCATTCCCAAGAACTGGTAGGCGATTATTGCCACAGCTATTGCCACTATTGACACGGCGCCTCCGGCTCTACGTGCTGCAAGAGAGGCGAAAAGAGCAAGCAAGGTGGATTTAAGCATGATGGCCGGAAGCGCTGCCACCGGAGGCATGGAGAAGAGAAGACTGTTGACCAACGGTGAGGCAACAGCTGTCAGAAGTCCGACACGCCATCCGTAGCGATAGGCTCCCACAAGTGTGAAGAAATAGATGGGGAGAAATATGTGACCGCCCTGCGGAATGAGGTGGCATATCTGAGGAAGCACTATATTGCCAATGACAAAAAGTGTCGCAAAGAGGTATGTGCGGCTATCACGATAGCCGAGAGTGAGTGTTTTATCCATTGTACAAGAATTTTCTGATTGCTGCATAACACTGCTGTGGGGTGGCAAGCTCACGGCAAAGTGTCTCGAGCGGACACCAGCCGTCGCCATTGCGGTTGATGACATGGTCGGTGACCTCGTCCCACTGCACGTGCATATCGCTCTCATCGAGAAGCGACAGGGCGTGGAGACTGATGACGCGTGTGTGAAGTCGCTCCACTCCGCCGAGAATCATTAGAGCCGCGGCTGCACGCCCAACGACCTTATCGGCCACAGCTGACCCATGGAGAAATCCGGGATCTGTCTCAAGAAGTCCGGCAAGATCGGCTACACCCCGACGGGTGAATGTGCGCACCTCGCCATGATTGGCCACGGCAAGAGTGAACGGACCGGAGTGAAGTATGTCAACCGGTGGAAGAGTCATAGTGTGCCCCGCTTGAGATGTTCGACAAACCGGTCGATTCGGGCCATCTCACCGGGGATATTTATATTCTGTGGACAGTGTGCCACGCATTTGTTGCAGCCTATGCAGTGGTCAGCCTGCCGCAGACGTGGCACTGAACGGTCATAGCCGACGAGAAACGCCCGACGGGCCTCGCGATAGTTCTCGGCCTGGGCATTCTCGGGGACATTCCCCTGGTTGACGCACTTGTTATAGTGGAGCAGCACTCCGGGTATGTCAAGTCCATAGGGACACGGCATACAGTATTTGCAGTCGTTGCACGGAATTGTAGGGAACTGCACCATTATGTCGGCTGTGTCATAGAGATATTCAATCTCCTCGCGGGTGAGAGGCTTGAGCGGGCAATAGGACCGAAGATTGTCCTCGAGATGCTCCATATAGGTCATACCGCTGAGCACACACAGGACTCCCTCCGGGGTGCCTGCGTAACGGAAAGCCCACGAGGCAACGCTTCGCTCAGGCTCACGCTGTTTCAGACGGGCCACAACATGGTCGTGAACCTTGGATAGACGGCCACCGAGCAGAGGCTCCATGATGACAGCCGGTATGCCGCGCTTCTCCAACTCGGCGTATAGATAGGATGCATCGGTGTTGCGGGGATTGATCTCACGGGCATGGTGCCAGTCGAGGTAATTCATCTGTATCTGCACGAAGTCCCACTTGAATTCGTCGTGACGGGACAACAGATAGTCAAACACCTTTATATCTCCGTGGTAGGAGAATCCAAGATTGCGTATGCGTCCGGCCTCACGCTCCTTCATGAGAAAATCAAGAATACCGTTGTCGATATACCTGGCTCTGAGCGTCTCCATGCCGTCGTCGCCCATTCCCACACCATGAAGCAGCATATAGTCGATATAGTCGGTGCGCAACTCCTTAAGCGAATTGCGGTACATTGCTATCGAAGCTTCGCGACTCCATGTGCTCGGTGCAAAGTTGGAAAGCTTGGTGGCTATGAAATAGCTTTCGCGCGGATGCCGGCTGAGGGCTATGCCTGTGGCTCCCTCCGATTTCCCACGACAGTAGGCCGGAGACGTGTCGAAGTAATTGACTCCGTGCTCTATGGCAGTGTCGACCAGACGGTTTATCATCTCCTGGTCGAGTGTCTGGTCATCCTCCGGAAGTGTGGGCCATCTCATGCATCCATAGCCGAGAAGCGACACCTTGTCGCCTGTAGATGGATTGACACGATAGGTCATGCTGTCTTTAGGTATGGGGCCGGAAGGGGTGGTGTCGCCGGTGACGACGTTCTTACGCGAGTCACAGCCTGAGGCTATGACGGCACCGGCGACAGCCGTACCCACCCCCATTCGTTTGAGGAATTCCCGACGGTCTATATCTTTCATATTCTACGCTTTTATCACATTATATAACCCTGTGGTTCTCATGTCCCTCCACGTATATGGCACTGAACGGCCTGGCCGGACACAGATTCTCGCAGGCACCGCATCCGATGCACCGCTCATCGTTGACCACCGGAATCTTCCGCGAGGTCTCGTCGGCAGGATCGGATGGCACCATGGTGATGGCGCCGACCGGACAATGTCGGGCGCAGTTGCCACACTCCACTCCGTCGGTCAGTGGCACGCAGTTGGCCTTCACCCACACGGCATGACCTATCTGGATGGATGATTTTTCCTCACGGGATATCACGGCAATGGCACCGGACGGACAGACTTCGGAACAGCGGGTGCACTCCGGATGACAATATCCGCGCTCGTAGGACGACTCGGGCTGGAGGAACACCGACATATCGGAGGATGGACGGAGCACTCCGTTGGGACAGGCTGAGACACATAGCTGGCAGGCCGTGCAACGACGCTCCACATTGCGCAGACTCACTGCTCCGGGAGGCACTATGCGTGTCTTCCTCACAGGGGTCTTTTTGTCGGCTATGACGGCGAGTCCACCGTCGACTGTCTTTTCGCCTGCTCTGACAACAGCCGAGCCGGCAATCGCACCGGCTACAGCCATGAATCCGCGACGGGCTCCAACGGTATCACTGTCGACACTCCTGCGTCGCGGACGGACGGTATAGCTGATGGCTCCCTGATGGCAGTTGTCTATACAGTCCATACAGGCCACACAGCGCGAGTAGTCGATATCGTGGGCCTTGCTGTCAATACAGGAGCTCTTACACCTACGGGCACACAGACCACACCCGTTGCACTTGGAAGTGTCAATCACAGGGGCCATGAGTGAGAAGCGAGAGAGGAATCCGAGCACCGTGCCGACAGGACACACCGTGTTGCAATATGTGCGACCGTTGCGCCATGCGAGTATGGATATGACCACGAAAGCCACTCCGGCCGCAAGCACGGCCGGCAATCCTCTGAACCACACCTCATGCTGATAGAACGCGTAACTGTCCATTCTCTCGGCCATCAAGGCCAGGAGGTTGTTGACAGTGGTATATAGCGGGGAAAGGAATGTCGCCACAATGCGTCCATATGTACTGTAGGGAGCAAGCAAGGCCACGACAGAACCAAGTCCGAGCGCTATGGCTACCACCATTATGGCAAGAAAAATGTAGCGGAGAAGGGTGAGCGGACGGGAGTAACTGTACTTATTGCGGTTGCGACGTCCGACAAGGCCGAGACGGGCTACAGCATCCTGCATAACACCCAGCGGACAGATGACAGAGCAATATATGCGGCCCAAGAGAAGTGTGAGCACCACGAGACAGGCAATGACTCCGAAATTCAAGGCCATCACGGCCGGAAGAAACTGTATCCGGGCCATCCAGCCGAGCCACGAATGTACCGTGCCGGTGAAATCGAGAAAGAGCAATGTCGTCCCTAACCAGAACAACACCGCCAAAATCACACGCAATTTCCTTAACATTTTTCCGATTGGTTTTTTATCCACTGCAAAAATAATAAAAATAATTCAACCGTAAATTACTAATATTACGGTTATTCCTACCATTTTCACGGACTGCAGTCACTTCACAGCCGCCACTGCCTCACGGTAGCGTGTAACACTTCCGGCTTTGCGGATGGCCTTGGCAACCTTACGGCCTATCTCAGGCTCGAGGTATTCCCAGAAAGGCTTGAGTTTCGACAGTATCTGCGAATCTCCGCAATAACACTCCACGGCATGGTCGAAAAGACGGGAGTGAAGTGATTTCACCGCAGCAATACGCCTGTCGCGGTCCCACTCCTCGCCACTTCTGATTTCAGCAACGAGCGACGGACGCGCAAGCAGACCGCGCCCTATCATGAGCCCGGATACCGAAGGATAATCCGATATAATCCGCTGACAGTCGGCCGACGTGAGCAGGTCTCCGTTGTAGACCACCGGGTGGGCCGAACTTTCCACAAAGTTTCCGAAACTATCAAGATGCAATTGTCCGGCATAACCCTGCGAAGCAGTGCGCGGATGCACGGCTATGCGGGCCAGCGGCATGGAGTTGAGAATATCCACCACGCCAGTCCAATCGCCGGAATCTTCCATACCGAGGCGCATCTTCACAGTAAACGTCACATCGCGACGCCGTTCCATCTCTTTAGCGACTTCGGCAAGCACATCAGGCCGGCGCAAAAGAGCAGTGCCCCGCCCGCGTCCTGTCTGCAACGGGAAAGGACAGCCCATGTTGAGGTCAATCTCACGGTAGCCCCTGTCGGCGACAGCGTCGGCAAGCATTGAAAACTCGTCCACATCGCGAAAAATAATCTGAGGTACAAGGCGAAAAGCCTCAGGAGAATCAGATTGCTCTATGTCGCGGAGATCGCGACGGCGCACATCACCCTTCTCAACCCTCATGAACGGCGAATAATAGGCCGTCACACCATCGCCATAGACCATGGCATGATTCTCCCTCCACACCCTGTCGGTATAGCCTTGAAGCGGAGCTGCATATATGTTCATTTCCATCTAATTACGTCTGACTAATCATTCACACTACGGGTAGATGGTGAAGGGGGCCGGGATGTGAGTGGAAAGGGTTTCCTTGAGACCTGCCACAACGCTGTAGTCGCGGTCGGAACCCGGATATGTGAGATCGTAGGTGAAGGAGCCGTGGTTGAGCCGGCCGGCTCCAAAGCTGCCTGTAACAACCGCAGGGACATCGATGGCCCTGAGCGGCGTGTAGGAGAACATGAGAGCGGGGTCAGTGTCGAAATTGTTATATACATTGCCACCGACGAGGGTCTTGACGGTGTCGGGAACACGCTCGCCTCTCTCCGAGACCTGATAGCAGTCGAAGCTAACGGACGATTGCTCCTGGGTGATCACGGTGTAGTTGGACGACGAGCCTTTCTCGGCATAGACGTTGCCGTAGCTCTTTATCATGCCTCCGCTTTCGCCCGAGAATGTACCGGAGCCTTTGGCATCAGTGCCCTGGCCTGATATCAGCATCGGGTCGGGGGTGGCGCGGTAGAAATTGCTCTCGACGAATATGCTCGACCCCATGGTGGCGCCAACACCATACTTGGAGACTCCGTCGTAGTAGTTGTTCCACACATGGACACTCATGGTGCGCACACGCGGGTGGCGGGAGTCGCTGTGGTCAAACCAGTTGTGGTGATAGTCGGCATAGTCCTCCGTCGACTCGCTCTTCATTCCTGCAAGCGATGTCTTGCCACAGTCCCAAAACCTGTTGTAGGCCACGGTGATGTAGCGAGAGTGGCCTTTGAGATCGACTGTGCCGTCTCCCTTGGCCTGGTCCTTGTCGGAGCCTGCGGATCCGTAGAAGAAATCCATATTGTGTACCCAGCAGTGGGAGTTGGCTGTGTCAAAAGACAGACAGTCGTCCATACAGAGCATGACGGCGAAATTGCGGAACTCAACGGATGTTGAATTGCGCACAAGAATGCCGAATCCGCGTATGGCAGCATCCTCTCCGATACCCTCGATGGTGATATTGAGCGGCGAATAGGCATTTCGCCCTTTCACCTGGAGGCCTTCTGCCTTGCTTCCGAACGAGTCCATGTCACCGGCCTCTATGGTGCCGAGTATTCTCACTGCGAGCGGACGTGTCTCTACTCCTTTCTGATAGGCGGTGATTATGGCCTGCAAACCTGTGAACTCTTTGCCAACATCGTCCTTGACGCTCTGTCGGACATTGCAGGTGACAGTCTTAGCGGTGGCCGAGGTGACATATATCACCCTTGCGTCGTCTTTAAGCTCACCATTGTCCTTGTAGGCTCCTATCCCGCCCTCATGGCCGAGAAAGGCGAAGCCGCTGCGATCGAGAGGCCGGACTTCAAGACGCTCGACGGTGGAAGAAAGTTCTTCGCGCTCAACACCTTCAACAACCGGGACAACGCGCAGAGAGTAGGTGGCCGCGGGAAGGCCCGGGACATCCACACGTCCGTATGTGCCATAGTCGCGTACGAGCTCGCGGTCAACAAGAGTGTGGGAAGCATACGCGCCACCTTTTATATATACGCGGTATGATGAAGCTCCGGACATCGGTTTCCACTCGGCATACAGGCTCTCCAACCAGGGGCGTGCCTCGGTAATCTCGACTCCGCGGTTGACAATCTCACCTCCCGCCACTTCGGCACAAGGTTTCGCAAAATCCACTGCGGCAAGGTCAGCTCCATAGGTGTCGGTCCACTCTCCCTCCTTTGGCGTCACAACCATCTCTCCGGTGGCGGAGTCGAAGGCAAGAGCCGACAGGGCAGCGGTGTCGTAGAACCGTAGCGAGCAGTCCTTCATGGTGAGAAGCATCTGATTGACATTGCGGTTGAAGAGCGACGAATGGGCCGGTACTGAGGCCGAGCCTGTGACAACGGCCAGTGATATGGCCACTCCTGCGACTATGCTTGCGATTCTTCTTTTCATCTCACGTAGATTTTTTCACCGTTGACGATATAGAGTCCCGGAAGGAGACCATCGGGAGTGTCGGCCACGCGCTGGCCTCTGACATTGTAGACGCCGGATTGAGCGGGAACGTCGGAAACCACATCTGTTATGCCACTCCCGGCCTCGTGGCCTATTATGACGGATACGAGTGACATATCAACGGTCTCGGACGAGAAGTCGGAATAGGTCAGGCGCAGATTGTCACCGTCAAATACTATCGATGTAATGACCTTGCCGGTCACGGCAACACCGTCGACAGTCGTGACAAACTCCTCGACAGCGTGTATGTGAGGGACGGCGGCCACGACAGACGCGGCCACCATCAGCAGAGAGGGGGTTTTCATGAAAGACAAGTTGAAATGTAGATTAAGGGGAGAGGCGACGTTTACTTCTTATCCTTGAGCAGGTCGCGTATCTCGGTGAGAAGTTTTTCCTCCTTCGTGGGCTCGGGATCGGCTACCGGAGCAGGCTCCTCAGGCTTTTGGCGCTTGAGCTTATTGATGGCCTTTATGGCAACGAAGATGCAGAAGGCAACAATGAGGAAATCGACAACAGTCTGCACCCACGAGCCCCAGTTCATCGACACCTCGGGTTTGAGAATCTCCTGAGTCTGACCGTCGATTACAGCCTGCTGAATCACCCACTTGTAGTCGGTAAAGTTAATGCCACCCGTAGCAACACCGACAAGAGGCATGATGATATCGTCGACGAGCGATGAAATGATTTTGCCGAAAGCGGCACCAATAACCACACCGACGGCCATGTCAATGACATTGCCGCGCATTGCAAACTCCTTGAATTCTTTTACAAGTGACATATCTGAGAAGATTATTTTCGTATAAAAACAATTTCGTCCAAAGTTACGAATAAAAATTCAAAGACGGGCAGGTTTTCACATAAATTGGAAATTTTTTTAAAACGCGAAAATAATTAGCTTAAAAATCCACAAAAAGGGGCGAAACGGTCAATATTTTTCGATGAAAATATAGATTTGTTTCTGAAAATATTTGTAATTTTGTGCCGACTTAAGCGGAGGGTAACCATTTGTGATATCCGTCGCCGAATGTTTCGACAATAGGAAATTTCTCAAACTCTAAAGAATAAAACCCAATTTTTCTTTAAACTATGACAAAAATAGGTATCAATGGATTTGGCCGCATCGGCCGGTTCGTTTTCCGTGCTTCCACCAAGCGCGATGACATCGAGGTAGTTGCTATCAACGACCTTCTCCCCGTTGACTACATGGCGTATATGCTCAAGTATGACACCATGCACGGCCAGTTCGACGGTACTGTTGACTATGACCTGGAGAAGAGCCTCCTCATCGTCAATGGCAAGTCCATCCGCGTGACCGCCTGCAAGAATCCCGCCGAGATCGGCTGGGGCGCAGTAGGTGCTGAGTACGTTGTAGAGTCCACCGGTCTCTTCCTCACCAAGGAGAAGGCTCAGGCTCACATCGAGGCAGGTGCGAAGTATGTGGTTATGTCCGCTCCCTCCAAGGACGACACCCCCATGTTCGTTTGCGGTGTTAACGACAACACCTACGCCGGCCAGCAGTTCGTTTCCAACGCATCCTGCACCACCAACTGTCTCGCTCCCATCGCCAAGGTGCTCCACGACAAGTTCGGCATCACCGATGGTCTCATGACTACCGTACACTCCACTACCGCTACCCAGAAGACTGTTGACGGTCCCTCTATGAAGGACTGGCGCGGTGGCCGTGCTGCTTCGGGCAACATCATCCCCTCTTCTACCGGCGCTGCCAAGGCTGTAGGCAAGGTGATCCCCGAACTCAACGGCAAGCTCACCGGTATGTCTATGCGTGTCCCCACCCTCGACGTATCTGTTGTTGACCTCACCGTTAACCTCGCTAAGCCCGCTACCTACGAGGAAATCTGCGCTGCTATGAAGGAAGCTTCTGAGGGCGAACTCAAGGGTATCCTCGGCTACACTGAGGACGCAGTCGTTTCAAGCGACTTCCTCGGCGATGTACGCACTTCTATCTTCGACGCTAAGGCTGGTATCCAGCTCACCCCGACCTTCGTTAAGGTTGTCAGCTGGTATGACAATGAGATCGGCTACTCTAACAAGGTGCTTGACCTCATCGCCCGCATGAAGAAGTTCAACGGCTAATAACCGGTAAATACCTCTTTAACATAGTCCCTCCCGTGGCAAGTCACCGCGGGAGGGATTTTGTTATGTCTTAATGTGTCCTTGGCCGCGCAAAAGCACATTCCTCCTATTCCTCTACACCGGAGACTGTCAGCTCTACGACAGAGACCAATAAGCCACGAATAGGAGCCGATTCACACGTGTGGCGGCGTTGTGATAAGCGGCCATAGGAAGAAGGACTCTGCAATCATGACATTACAGAACCGGAGACAGAGGAGATAGCCATCCGGGCAGAGTAAATGACACCGGCTTTTTGTCACAGTATGGTGTGACAAAGGGCCGGTGTCATGCCCGACGGCCGAACCTACGACAGGGCAAAAAAAGCCCCCGCAGATGCGAGGGCTTATGGTTATGTGATGGATGGAAAGAGAGGGGTTACTCTACGCGCCAGCGGGGGTCACCAGCCTGTGAACAGGGAAGCTGTGCACTCTTGAGAGTGAAATCAAGAGCAGCGGGGTTAACCCAGATATCACTCATCTTCTGAGTCATGTCCTCGGTGTTGCCGAAAGGAGTCTTGATTTCACCGGTCTCGGTCATTGTCCACTTGTAATCGGATGCAACGTATACATTGGTTGTAGCGACAACTGTGCCTTCGTTTACAGAGATACCCAGAGCAGTGTTCTTGGGATGGTTTCCAGCGATGATACAGTTGCTTACACTGATTGAGAGATTGGGGTTGCAACCATCGCGCTTCATTGCGAAGTATTCGGCATTATTGCTGCAGAAAGCGAAGGTGCAGTCCTCTACAGTGATATTGTCAACGGATGTATTGTCACGGTTGTTGGCACGTACGATACCATCAACATTCGACAGTGTGGAGTTGGTGATCTTGAGAGTTCCGATCTTTGTATTCGCATTATCAAGATGAACGAGTCTGTAACCACCTATCGAGTCGAGTGTACAGTTGTTGAATGTGATGTTTCTCCACTCCTGACCATCCTTACGGGAACGGATTCCGCCACGCATATATTTGATGTCAACGCTCTCAAAAACGAGGTCATTGATAGTGGTGACGTTAGAATGGTTGAAGATGTAACGGCCGCCGAAATTGGAGGTCAAGTCATCCTCAGGCATACAGGTGAGCACAACATTGTTGAACTCAAGACGGTTGAGGTCGCCCTCAGTGGCATATCCACCCGAAGCCATAATAGCCTTGCCGGAAAGAGACATACCGGTGGTGAACTTCACGCTCTTAGTGAACTTTAAAGTTCCGGAGCAGATGTACTTCTTGCCACCCTGGAGCACGACAACAGCACCCTCGGGAAGAGTTTCGATGAAATCGTTCTTGAGAGTGTCGACAGCCTCTACACGAAGATCATAGACGAGGTCGGGGTTCTCATAAACTTCAGACTCTCTTGTCTTGAAGTCGCGACGACCGCGATATTCACCATCCTTGTTATATGCGACAACACGATAGTCTGTGGCGGGCAGGAGACCGTACACTTCGCAAGCCGAACGACGGATATCGTTCTCAGTGAGTGTGTAATAGTAGTCGGGGTTCTCTTCGGGAGCGACAATAGGATCCTTCACGATTTCATCCTCGCCCTCGTCGGCACGAGAGAGTGCCTCAGCGTCGGCACCACCGCGGAGGTAAGGAGTAACAGAGCCGTCCTCGTTGCGTGTGAACACGTTGATGTAGGCAACATCGGTCCATTCGGGCACCTTGTTGTCCTCGTTCCATTCAATCTTCACACCGGTATCAATCACGTTGGCAACGCTCTTGAGTTTTGTAGGATATGAGATTGTTACTGCTTCGCCGCTGTATACATAGCTTTCGATACCATCACCGATAGCCTTGATGTCCACACGATAGCGGTCGTCCCAGTCAAGATTCTCGAACGTATAGGGAGAAGCTGTGGCTTCGACGGTCTCTACAGTATTGTAGACATTCTTTCCATCCTCTCCGACGAGAGATGTTTCCTTGAGAAGTGTGAGCTCGTACTTGGTAGCGCCATTGATGCCCTGCCATTTGCATTCCAGGTCATTGCTGCTGGTGGTAACAGTCACGACGGGGCTGAAGAGGCGCGGGGGTTCGCCATAGCTCTTTTCATCCTCGCAGGATGTGAGTGCGGAGAGAGAACCCGTCACAAGCAGACCACATACAAGATATTTGGTAAGTTTCATTGAAATCGATTGATTGAAATGTTCAAAGATTGTAATTTGAGTGGAATTGTATGCATGGACGCGCGAGGCGTCCATGCAATAATCCGGTATTACGGGTTGAGGATGAGATAACCGTTGTTGTCAAGAGCACCGTTAGAGGTGATGATACGGTCGTTGGGAATGGGGAGCACGTAGGGAACGGGCTTGCCACGGAGAGGAGTGAGGTCCTCGGTACCGGTCTTCCATGTACCGTGGAGCTTTGTGGTGAAGCCATAGAAGCAAGCGAGAGTGCCCTCGGTGAGGGTATAGAGCTTGTTGCCCTCCTCGTCCACCTGGTCAACCTTGCCGGTTGCATCCTTGATAGTAGCACCAAACTGCTCGGCGAAGCTCACGCGGTAAACGTCGTCGGATGTGAAGTTGTTCTTGACATCGGTAGATGCGAATGACTTGGCAGATGCATAAGGCTCGTCGGAGTCGTCAACGAGAGTCCAGATGTTGTTGAGGAATTCAACACGGCCATTTTTCACCTGATAGTAAAGCTTTGAGGCAACACCATTGTCCTGCACCTCGATCTGGTCTTTTCTCTGAACGAAGTGATCGCCTGACTTCTCGAGCTGGAGAGAGTTGACAGCCATGTCACGCATACCCTCGAGGGTGTTGACGATAGCGTCAGCATAGTAGTTCCAGCGGATGAGGTCGAACTTGCGGAGACGCTCGCCACCAAACTCCCAAGCGCGCTCCTTGCGGATAGCGTCCTTGAAAGCATCGTAGGAACCAAGAGCGTTTACGTAAGCGTCAACCTTCTCGGCAGCCTTTGAAGACTTTGCGAATGCGCGGGCACGTACTGTGCGGAGCATTTCCTTAGCCTCGGCAGTGGGGCCGTTGTTGATTTCATTGTCAGCCTCGGCGAGGAGGAGAAGTACGTCGGAGTAGCGGAGGAGGGGGTCATTGATACCTGTACCCTTCGACTCGATGGTGGAGTTGGAGAGGTCCATACGGCACCACTTGGCAGGCTCGATGGCCCAACCGTTCTTAGCAGTCTGGATATTGTCGTCGTCCCAGCGATACATAGCGCAGGTGACGGGGAAACGCTGATCCTCGGAGTCGAACGACACGGCGTAGGGAGCGGCCATGTTGGTGTAGGTTGTTCCGGAACCCTTGGAGCTCTTAACTACTGAAAGACCGTGGCACCAGCCTATGTCGCCACCGGAGTTGGGCACGTAGGCAACCTCATAAAGAACATCACCGTTTGCAGCAGAGCAATCGTTGATCTGAGCGTCAAAGATGCCTTTGTAGTTGGTGGAAAGAGCACGGCCCTTGAGGTTGATGAGCTTGCGGGCATAGGCCTGTGCCACTGCATAGAAGTCATCGTTGCTCTGTGCGGTCTTCTCAACACCATTCTCATCCTTGTAGACGACAGGCTCGATCTGGTCGGAGATGCGGCAACGGTCCATAGTACCATCAGCCTGCATGGAGTATCCGGCACGGAACATAGCGAGCTTGGCAATGAAGCCGAGAGCAAACTCACGGTTCATATACTCGGTGGAAATCTTCTCGCCCCATTGCATACCTTCCTCACAGTTGATGAGGTCCTGGATGAGGTAGGAGTAAATTATGTTCTTGTCCACTCGGCCACCATCGTTACGGTTGTCGTGGGTGGTGGGCTCGGTAGCAAAGGGAACGTCAGCCCAGAAGTTGCAGAGAAGGAAGTAGCGATAGGCACGCAGACACTTGGCCTCGCCATAGATCTGAGTGTAGTCCTCATTGCCCTGCTGGAAGAGGGGCTGAGCCTCGAGGCCCTTGATGATCTGGTTGGCAAAGTCAATGGCAGCGTAGTTGTGGTCCCACGCGTTACGGATGTCAGAGAAATAGGAGGGATTGAGACACCACACGGCACGACGGTCGTTACCGGTGGTCTGGTTCATGTTGATCGAAGCAATCTCCACATCGGTATTCTGCATCCAGTTGGTGGACATACGGGAAGTGTATGTATCCTCGCAGAAATATGCATAGACGTGGTTTACCATCTTCCTGGCGTCAGTGGAGTTGGAGAGGACGTTCTCCAGGTTGTCAGACGAGAGGTTCTCGGTATCGAGGATGTCCTCACACGAAGTGACGGCAGCACCCATGGCGAGAACCATCGCCGGCATATATAGATGTTTGAGTTTCATTGTTGTCTAAAACAGTGTGTTTGATAGATTTTGATGATATTAGAAAGAGATGTTCACACCTGCGGTCCAAGAGAAAGCCTTGGGATAGGCCGAGAAGTCGGCACCGGGGGTGAGACCGTTGTAGGAGCTGTTGTTGATTGACGACGACACCTCGGGGTCATAACCGGAGTAGCCGGTGATTGTGGCCACGTTGTTGAGAGTGCAGTAGAGACGGAGCTGGTTGCAGGCAAACTTGCGTGTCCACTTGGCGGGGAAGGTGTAGCCGAGTGTGAGGGTCTGGAGACGGAGGTAAGAACCGTCCTCAACAGCCCACGATGTGGGAGCGGGGTTGTTGCCGGACACTGTGAGCGCACTCCAGTACTTCTTGCCCTCGTTCATAGCCTTGAGTGTCTCGTAGTCGGTCACGATCTGGCCGGTGGTGCGGTCGAGATATGTCCATGCGGAGTTAGCACCCATGAAGTCGCGAAGGTTGGACCACTCGTTGCGATACTGCTGGGTCGATACCATCTTGTCCATGTTGTAGACATCATTGCCTACGACGAAGTTGAACATAGCGGAGAAGTCGAAGCCCTTCCAGAAAGCGTTAAGACCGAAACCGCCGGTGAACTTGGGCTGGGTCTTACCGATTATTGTACGGTCGTTGTCAGCATCAATCTTGCCGTCGCCGTTGAGGTCCTTGAGCTTCATGGCACCGGGACGGAGACCGGCCTTGGAACCTGCAGTGATAAAGCTGTTGTCTACGACGCCCTCTTTGAGCACGTAGTTGTTGCCGTTCATTACGAACTGGGTCTTGCCGGCATCGTCGACATAGGTCTGGAAGTCGTCAACACCATATACACCGTCGGAAACAAAGCCCCAAACGAGACCGAGAGGCTGGCCTACGATAACACGGTAGTCGTCGGCACCACGCATATCGGTGGAGAAACCGCCGGAGTTGGTGGTCATGTAGTCAGAATCAGCAAGCTTGTCAACCTTGTTCTTGTTGAAAGAGATGTTGGCGGTGAACTGGAGCTGGAAGTCCTTGGTGTTTACAGCGTAACCGTTCAACTGAACCTCGACACCACGGTTGGATGTCTGACCGATGTTCTGCTGCATGGTTGTGTAGCCGATGGCGGTGATGCTGCGGTTGAGAAGGAGGTCCTTCACAGTGTTCCAGTAAACCTCGACACTACCGCTGAAACGTTCGTTGAGGAAACCGAAATCAAGACCGATGTTACGTGTCACAGTTGTCTCCCACTTGAGGTCGGGGTTGGCAAGCTGGCTATTGTTAAGAGTGAAGTGGGGCTGCTGTATGTTTCCTGCGCCGTAGTACTTCGAAGAGCTGTAGTTTTTGTAGAGAGTCTCGAAGAGAGCCGAGCCGATGCGGTTGTTACCGGAGGTACCGTAGGAAGCACGGAGCTTGAGGTTGGAGAGCCACTCGCGGGTAGAACCCATGAACTCTTCCTGGCTGATACGCCAAGCGAGAGATCCTGCGGGGAAGTAACCCCAGCGATTGCCACGGGAGAACTTGGACGAACCGTCGGCACGCATGGTCACTGTTGCATAGTAGCGACCGTCGTAGTTATAGTTGGCACGGCCGAAGAAGGAGACTGTGCGCTCCTCTTTGCCAAGCGCAGAAGAGATGGTGCGTGAACCTACTGCACCGGAGTTGGCCTGCATAGCAGCAAACATCTTCTCGGGAGTGATTCCTTCAACGAAGTATTTGCCCTGCATTGTGTTGGTCTCGGAGTTGGTGGCAATGTATTCCTGTCCAATCATAGCATTGACAGCGTGTGCACCAAAATCCTTGTTGAATGTAAGAGTGTGTGAAAGACGGAGCTTCCAGGAGTTACGCTTGTCCCATTCGCCCATAGGCTGCTTGCCACCTTCCTGCACGGCCTTGTTGGAACGAGCGTCCCACCACTGCTTCTGCTCATAGAAGAGGTATTCGTAGCCGGCCTCAGCGCGATAAGTGAGGGGCTTGATGATGTTCCAGTTAATTGCACCGTTGTAGTTGAAACGACGCTCTTTGCGACGACGCCAGTCGAAAGCGGCACGCTGGCTGAGGAGCTGGGTCTGAGAGAGGTAGGTCTCGTATTCGTCCTCGTCCATCTGGTCGATGGTGGCCTGGTCGATCTGGTCGTAGAGACCATTGACGGGAGCCTTGGTGATGAGGTCGTAGGAACGGAACGACTTCTTGCCACCGGTGGTACCTGCACCACGGGTCTCGGTGTCGCTCATGCGCGATCCGAACTCAAAGCGGAGGTTGGAGGCAATCTGGTGTTGTAATTTGAGCGAGAGGTTGAATCGGCTGTAGCCCTGATCCTTAATAAGAGCCTCGTCGTTGATGTAGGCAGCATTGAGGTTGAACTTGGTCTTGTCGGAACCACCGGAGACACCTACAGAGTGGCTCTGAGAGAGCTTGTGGTTGTTGAAGGCATCTTCATACCAGTCAATGGGTTCCTGATACTGATAAAGGTCGATATCGGCGAACGAACCGAAACGCTTCTCGTAGTCACGGATAGCAGACGCACCGCCGAGAGCTGCCTTCTCATAAAGGAACATGGCATAGTTGTAGGGGTCCATGGCATCAATCTTCTTGTTGATGGACTTGCCCTGCATATAACCGTTGTAGGTCACGGTTGTCTTTCCGCCTTCGGGGCTCTTTGTGGTGATGAGGATTACACCGTTGGCACCCTGCGAACCGTAGATAGCTGTGGACGAGGCGTCCTTAAGCACGGTGATGTCTGCGATGTCTGCGGGGTTGATGTCGGAGATGCTCGACACGGGGAAACCGTCTACAACATAAAGAGGCGAGTTGTCACCGGTAATAGAGCCGCCACCACGCACACGAATCACCATTTCGGCATCCGGAGAACCGTCGGTGGTAGTAATCTGCACACCGGCGAGACGGCCTGTCATGGCCTGTGCGACGTTGGCGGTGGGGACTTTCACGAGGTCGTCACCCTTAACGGTGGACACAGAACCTGTGAGGTCTTTCTTCTTGACTGTACCATAGCCCACAACCACAACCTCGTCGAGGGTCTCGGTGTCCTCACGGAGGACAACTGTGATAGAAGTGCGTCCCTCAACCTTTACTGACTCGGTCTTGTAGCCGATGTATGAAACCTTGAGGGTGGCTTTTGGAGATACGTTTTTAAGAGTAAAGTTACCGTCGATGTCGGTAGAGACACCATCCTTTGAGCCGTCGACGAGCACTGTGGCTCCGATCATCGGCTCACCTGTGCTGTCCTCGACTGTACCTGAGACTGTGATGTTCTGTGCTGACAGCGGAAGGCCGACGCAGAGCATCATCAGGAGAACCATAGCTTTCCAATGCGTAGCAAGGGAAAATCGCCGCGGCCACTGGCCACGACCTGTACTTAAGTCTTTCATGTCTGTGTTACTTGATAAATAAGATTTTTTTCATGCAATGTTTTCTGAAATGTATGATAGGTAGGGGAGAGATTGATTTCTCCATCAGGAGAAATCAATCCTGCCCGGGCAGGACAATGGTTTGCGACACTTTGCGTTTTTGTTGTTAATCGGTTATTGTTTTGACGATTGGTAGAGTTGTTTTGGTAAGATTAAGGTATTTGAGCATATACGGTGAGACTTATTGTATCGGCTTCGAAATCGCTTCAATTCCGGAGTGGTGTTCTCACCCAATAATAGCGACAAAAGTATAAAGAAAATTTCAAAAAACAAAGGCTTAACATAAAATAAGATTTTTTTTAACATTTTCCTTGGACTTATAGGTAATAGATTGTTACCTTTGCGAGATAATCAATCAGTGCGAAAATACACATTAATTAAATAACAATACAGCAAACGACCATGAAAAGAATCACGACCCTGCTGCTTGCAGTGTTGCTGGCGGTTTCGGCGTCTCGTGCCATGACTCCCGATGAGGCATGGAATGACCTGTATCCGCAGATCGAGAAGTCAATCACCAAGCCCGAGTTCCGCGACAAGGACTACAAGCTCTTCGACTACGGAAAGAAATCAAAAACCAAAGGCTTTCTCTACACCGAACTCATCAACAAGGTGATCGACCGCTGCTCGTCGGAGGGCGGAGGCCGTGTGATTATCCCCAAAGGCTCATGGCTCACCGGGCCTGTGACACTGAAGAACAATGTCAACCTGCACCTCGAAGAGGGCGCGACACTCGTCTTCACCACCGACACCACCCAGTATCCGCTGGTGCGCACCCGCTGGGAAGGCATGGACTGCTACAACTACCAGCCGCTCGTATATGCCAACGGTGCTACCAATATAGCACTGACAGGTAAAGGCACCCTCGACGGCAACGCCAGCAACAAAAACTGGTGGGGCATGAGCTCCAAGAAAGGACATGACTTCGAAGGTACCGGCACAGTGGCCACACAGAAGACAGGCCGTCCCCTGCTCCAAGAATGGAACGAGAACGGAGTGCCCGTGGAGAAGCGCCTCATGGGCCCCGGCTACGGAATGCGCCCGCAGCTCGTAAACTTCGTAGACTGCAAGAATGTGCTCATCGAGGATGTGACCCTGCTTCGCTCGCCCTTCTGGGTGATCCACCCCCTCTTCTGCGAGAATGTGACCGTGAAGGGAGTACACATCCAGAACGACGGCCCCAACGGTGACGGATGCGATCCCGAGTCGTGCAAGAACGTGCTCATCGAAGACTGTTTCTTCGACACCGGCGACGACTGCATCGCCATCAAGAGCGGCCGCAACCGCGACGGCCTCACCGCCGCCACCCCGACCGAGAATGTCATCGTGCGCAACTGCCGCATGAAGAACGGCCACGGAGGCATCGTTGTCGGCAGCGAGATTTCCGGAGGCTTCAACAACCTCTTTGCCGAAAACTGCGTGATGGACTCACCGGAGCTTGACCGCGTGGTGAGAATCAAGACCAACTCATGCCGCGGCGGTGTGATAGAGAATATCTTCTGCCGCAATATCGAGGTGGGACAGTGCAATGAAGCCGTGCTGAAAATCAACCTCCTCTACGAGCGCAGAGAGGCCTGCGACCACAGCTTCCCGCCCGTCGTGAAAGACGTGTATCTTGAAAACGTGAATTGCAAGGAGAGCAACTACGGCGTTGTGATAGAGGGATATGAGGATATCTGCAACATCCGCAACATCGAGGTGAAAAACTCCCGCTGGGACGGCGTGAAGAAGGACGGCAACAACCTGAGCGGCCTCTATAAGAACCTCCGCCTTGGCAACGTGTACATCAACGGCAAACTCGTCGGCGGCAAGGAAGAGCCCCTCTCTCAGACAATGGTCTATTCAGAGATGAAGCGCAACCCCAACAGCTGGCTGCTCGACTACCACAAAGTGCCCCGCTGGACCTATGCCATCGGCACCGAGCTCGACGCCTTCATCAACTATGCCAACCGATATGGCAACAAAGCGGTGGCCGACTATGCACTCTCATATGTCGACACCCTCGTCAACGCTGACGGCACCATCAAGACATATGACATCAAGCACTACAACCTTGACCAGGTGAAAGACGGCACACTCCTCTTTGCCGCCTACGACAGCACCGGTGAGGAACGCTATCTCAAGGCCATCCACACCCTTAAAGGACAGCTCAAGGAACAGCCCCGCACCAAGGAGGGAGGCTACTGGCACAAGAAGGCGTATCCCCACCAGATGTGGCTCGACGGCCTCTTCATGGCCGAGCCCTTCAACGCCATCTACACCAACCGCCTTCTCCCCGAGAACGAGCGCGCCGAAGCCTGGAAGGAGATAGCCAACCAGTTCCTCACTGTTGCAAAGCACACCTACGACCCCAAGACCGGACTTTACCGCCACGCCTGGGACGAGAGCAGAGAGCAGAGATGGTCTGACCCGGAGACCGGCCAGTCGGCCCACGCATGGGCACGCGCCCAGGGCTGGTACTTCATGGCTCTCATCCACGTCCTTGAGCAGATGCCCGAGAATGACCCCAACCGTCCCGAACTGCTCAAGCTTCTCAAATCGATAGCCGACGGCGTTGTCAAGTTCCAAGACACCAAGAGCGGATGCTGGTTCCAGGTACTCGACCAGCCCGGCCGCGAAGGCAACTACCTCGAAGGCACAGCCACAGCCATGTATGTATACTCCCTGCTCCGCGCCGTGCGTCTGGGCTATCTCGACAAGAGCTATCTCAACACCGCGCTGACCGGATGGAACGGTATGCTCAAGCACCTCGTTCGCACCGACTCCGATGGCACCATCTCGCTCACACAGTGCTGTGCCGTGGGAGGTCTCGGAGGCAACAAGGTGTATCGCGACGGATCGTTCGAGTATTATCTCTCGGAGCCTATCCGCGACAATGACGCCAAGGGCGTAGGTCCGTTCATCAACGCCTGTCTCGAAATGGAGCTTCTCGAGGACTAACACTTCACGCTCCACTTTTATATCCCCCTAAACGTAGGGCGGCCACCCGGACAAACGCCGGACGGCCGCCCTACAGGTTTTCAGTCACAGGCAGGAATTTACGAATGAATTTGAAATTTTTAATTAAAGGATTCACATTTATTCGGGGGAAAATTATTAACTTTGGGACGGATTTTACACCGACGTGTGCAACGCCGGACAAAACAATCCGCTTAACCGACATCAACAATACCTTAAAACTGCCATAATGCAAAAACTTGCCCATCGCGCAATCTTAGTATCTCTCGCCACCGCGTCGGCCATCGCAATACAGGCCAAAGACACACTCTCGGAAGTCTGGGTGCCCGATCTCGGAAACGGACAGTATCAGAACCCTATACTTGACGCAGACTATTCTGACCCGGACGTGATACGTGTGGGCGATGATTTCTACATGACAGCATCGAGCTTCTGCGACATTCCCGGTCTGCCGGTGCTCCACTCCAAAGACCTTGTCAACTGGACAATCATAGGCCATGCAATCGCCGAAATGCCCGACTACGCACAGTCGGCTCCCGACCCAAGCCACGGCAACGCCGTCTGGGCTCCCGCCATGCGCTATCACGACGGAGAGTTCTATATCTACTACGGCGATCCCGACCTCGGTATCTTCATGACCAAGACCAAAGATCCCGCCGGGCGCTGGGAGCCTCTCACCCTTGTCTACAGCGCCAAGGGTGTCATAGACCCCTGCCCCTTCTGGGACGAGGACGGCAAAGCCTATCTGGCCCATGGATATGCAGGAAGCCGCGCCGGTCTGAAGAGCATCATCGGCATGATAGAAATGACCCCCGACGGTAAGTCGACCATCGGACAGGACCGCATCATCTATGACGGACACATCGAGAACGAGACAATCGAGGGTGCCAAGATGTACAAGCGCGACGGATGGTACTATATCTTCTCTCCCGCCGGAGGTGTCCCCACCGGCTGGCAGGAAGTGCTCCGCTCGAAGAATCCCTGGGGTCCCTATGAGGTGAGAAACGTCATGGACCAGGGCACAACCGATGTCAACGGTCCCCACCAGGGCGGATGGGTGGATACCCCCGACGGCAAGGAATTCTGGTTCATGCACTTCCAGGACAAAGGCCCCTATGGCCGAGTGGTGCACCTCCAGCCCATGCAATGGCTCGAAAACGGCTGGCCTGTGATAGGCGTAGACCCCGACGGAGACGGACGTGGCGAGCCTGTGAAGAAATACCGCAAACCCAACGTTGGCAAGAACTATCCCAAAGCCACACCGGCCGAAAGCGATGAATTTGACTCCATAGAGCTTGGCAAACAGTGGCAATGGAAGGGCAACCCTGAAGCCGAATGGTATTTCTGCGACGCAAATGCATCGACTCTGCGCCTGTACACCAAGCAGTTTGAGAAGGCCAAGAGCCTCTATGACTGCCCCAACCTCTTGCTCCAGAAATTCCCCGGACAGAACTTCACCGCCACCGCAAAGGTGCAGATGTTCCCCCGCAAAAAGAACGACAAAATCATGGCCGGAGAGAAAGTCGGACTCACCGTGATGGGATACAACTACGGCATCATAGCCCTTGAGAGCCGCGAGGACGGGGTATACCTCGTGCAGGCCGACTGCCTCAAGGCCAACAAGGGTGGCACCGAGACTACAGCCGAAGCCGTGAAGATAGACTATGAGAAACCCATCTATCTCCGTGCCAAGGTGAGAATGACCGGCCCGAAGAAACCGATGCAGAAGCCCGACTACAAGGCCGAAGCGACATTCTTCTACAGCACCGACGGTAAGAAGTTCATTCCTCTGGGCCGTCCGCTCAAAGTGGACGTAGGCCACTGGATCGGAGCAAAAGTAGGCCTCTTCTCCACCCGCTCATGGACAAGCAACGACAGCGGATGGCTTGACATCGACTGGTTCCACATCGAGAAATAATCTGACAACAACAATATGAAAACAAAGATATTATCATTCATCATTCTGCTCTTCGCCGCTTTCTCGGCCTCTGCCGCCGACAACTCAAAATGGAAGCATGACATCTATGTGGCCCAGGACGGTTCCGGCGACTACAAGACCATAGCCGAAGCTCTCGAAGGAATCAGAGCCTATATGGAGTACCAGGTGACTGTCCACATAGCCCCCGGCACATACAAGGAGAAACTCGTGATACCCTCGTGGCTCAGAAACGTCACTTTCGAAGGCACTGATGCCGCCTCAACAATCATCACATTCGACCATCATGCCAATATCGACAAGATGGGCACATTCCGCACATATACAGTGAGAGTGGACGGCGACGACCTGACATTCCGCAACCTCACTATAGAGAACAATGCTCCCCAGCTCGGACAGGCCGTAGCACTCCACACCGAGGGCGACCGTCTGGTGTTTGACAACTGTCGTTTCCTCGGCAACCAGGACACTATCTTCACCGGTGGCAAGAACACCCGTCTCTACTTCAACCACTGCTATATCGAGGGCACTACCGACTTCATCTTCGGCCCGGCCACAGCCTATTTCAAAGACTGCGACATCTTCAGCAAGCGTGACTCCTACATCACAGCAGCGTCTACACCACAGGAAGTGAGATTCGGCTACATCTTTGACAACTGCAAGCTCCGCGCGGCCGACGGCGTGACCAAGGTGTATCTCGGCCGCCCCTGGCGCCCCTATGCCCACACCGTATTCATCAATTGCGACATGGGCTCGCACATCCGCCCCGAGGGATGGCACAACTGGAACAATACCGACAACGAGGCTACAGCCCGCTATGGCGAGTATGGATCGCGTGGCGAAGGAGCCTCGCAGACAGCCCGCGTGGGATGGGCCATGAAAGTGAGCGACGCAGAAGCCGCAGCCTGCCGCAACATATCTGAAATCTTTGCCGTCACCACCGGCTGGAACCCGCTTGAGAAAATAAACAACTAATCAAATATACCATTAATCAACAATGAAAGCCTTAAACAAACTCACTGCTCCCAAGGCAGTCGCACCCGAGAGAATCATCCAGTTCGGTGAAGGAAACTTCCTCCGCGCATTCGTTGACTGGATTATCAAAAAGATGAACGACAAGACCGACTTCAACTCTTCGGTTGTCGTGCTTCAGGGTACTCCTGACGGATTCGTGATGCAACTTCTTGAAGGCCAGGACTGCCTCTACCACGTAAACCTCCAGGGCCGTGTAGAAGGCGAAGTGATCAACTCACTTGACCGCATCGATGTCATCAGCCGTGGCATCAGCCCCTTCACACAGACCGATGCTTTCCTCGCCCTCGCCGACCAGCCCGAGATGCGTTTCGTAATCTCCAACACCACCGAGGCCGGTATCGCCTTCGATCCCGAGTGCAAGCTCGCCGACCGTCCCGCCGCCTCCTACCCCGGCAAGCTCACCCAGCTCCTCTACCGTCGCTACAAGACTTTCAACGGCGACCCCGCCAAGGGCTTCATCATCATGCCCTGCGAGCTCATCTTTGAGAACGGTCACCATCTTAAGGAAATCATCTTCAAATATATCGACCTCTGGAAAGAGGACCTCGGCTCAGACTACGAAGGATTCCGCGCATGGTTTGAGAACTACAACTATGTATGCGCCACCCTCGTTGACCGCATCGTTCCCGGATTCCCCCGCAAGGAAATCAACGAAATCCAGGAGAAACTCGGCTACAAGGACAACATTGTCGTACAGGGCGAGGCTTTCCACCTCTGGGTGATCGAGCGTGCCTCCAACATCTCCATCGAGCAGCTCCGCGCCGAGTTCCCCGCCGAGAAGGCCGGTCTCCAGGTGCTTATCACCGACTCCGAGGCTCCCTATCACGAACGTAAGGTGACTCTGCTCAACGGCCCGCACACCGTGCTCTCTCCCGTGTCGTTCCTCAGCGGTGTCAACATCGTCCGCGATGCCTGCAACCACCCCGTGCTCGGCAAATATATCCGCAAAGTACAGTTCGACGAACTCATGCAGACCCTCAACCTCCCCATGGAAGAGCTGCAGAAGTTTGGCAGCGACGTGCTCGAGCGCTTCAACAACCCCTACGTTGACCACCAGGTGACCTCCATCATGCTCAACGCCTTCCCCAAATTCGAGACCCGCGACCTCCCCGGCCTCAAGACCTATCTGGAGCGCAAGGGCGAACTTCCCAAGGGCATCGTTCTCGGTCTCGCAGCCCTCATCACCTACTACAAGGGCGGAAACCGCGAGGACGGCACTCCCATCGAGCCGAAGGACGACCAGAAGATCATGGAGCTTCTCAAGGAGCTTTGGGCAACAGGCGACACCCGCAAGGTAGCCGAGGGCGTACTTGCAGCACAGGACCTCATCTGGGGCGTAAACGGCGACCTCAACAACATCCCCGGCCTCACCGACATGGTGGTATACTATCTCGACAGCATCCGCGACAAGGGTATGCTCGAGACCGTAAAAGAAGTCGTAGAAGCATAATAGGCAACAGATGAAAGACTTTCTCAAAATAAATTCCGCCGACAACGTGGCGGTGGCAATCAATCCCCTCTCAAAGGGGACGGTTGTCACCGTCGACGGAGCCGGTGACGTGACACTTCTCACCGACATCCCCGCAGGCCACAAATTTGCCCTCTGCGACATTGCCGAAGGTGAGAACGTTATCAAATACGGTTTCCCCATCGGACACGCCCGCCACGCCGTAGCCCGCGGCAGCTTCCTTGACCACAACGATATCAAGACCAATCTCGAAGGTCAGCTGGACTACTCTGACATTACAATCAAGAACGACCAGTGCCCGGCCCCGGGATCTGCCCTCCAGGGCAAAGAAGCCACATTCGAAGGCTACGTTCGTCCCGACGGACAGGTGGGTATACGCAACGAGGTGTGGGTAATCCCCACCGTCGGCTGCGTCAACGGTATCGTCAAGCAGATTGTAGACCGCGTCAACGCAGAGACACACGCCGAAGGTGTTGACGGTATCTTCGGATTCCCCCATAACTACGGCTGCTCGCAGCTCGGCGACGACCACGAAAACACTAAGAAGATACTCCGCGACATGGTGCACCATCCCAATGCCGGAGGTATCCTCATCGTGGGTCTCGGATGTGAGAACAACCAGCCCCGTGTGTTCGAGGAGTTCTGTGGCGACTATGACCGCAACCGTGTGAAATTCATGGTGTGCCAGGAAATCGAAGGCGACGAAGTGGAGGAAGGCGTGAAGATGCTCACCGAGCTCTACAATGTGGCCCGCACTTTCAAGCGCACCACCTGTCCCGCCTCTAAACTCCGCATAGGCCTGAAGTGTGGCGGTTCCGACGGATTCTCGGGCATCACAGCCAATCCTCTGCTGGGCGAGTTCTCTGACTGGCTCTGCGACGAAGAGGGAGGCACGACAGTGCTCACAGAGGTTCCCGAGATGTTTGGCGCGGAGACCATTCTGATGGAACGCTGTGCCACCCCTGCCCTTCTCGGACAGACCATCTCGCTCATCAACAACTTCAAGGAGTACTTCCTCAGCCACGGCGAACCCGTTGGCGAGAACCCGTCTCCAGGCAACAAGGCCGGAGGTATCTCCACACTTGAGGAGAAGGCACTCGGCTGCACACAGAAATCGGGCAAGAGCCCTGTATTCGGCGTACTCGAATATGGCGAGCGCATCAAGGAGCACGGACTCAACCTCCTCTCCGCACCCGGCAACGACCTTGTAGCTGCCACCGCTCTCGCAGCGTCAGGCTGCCAGATGGTGCTCTTCACCACCGGCCGCGGCACTCCGTTTGCCACCTTTGTCCCCACCATGAAAGTCTCCACCAATTCAGGACTTGCCGCCCGCAAACCCGCATGGATCGACTTCAACGCAGGCCAGCTGCTCGAGGACAAGTCGATGCTCGACGTGCGCAACCAGTTTATTGACTACGTGCTCCGCGTGGCCTCCGGCGAGGAAGTAAACTCTGAAAAGGCCGGAATCCACGAAATATCAATCTTCAAAAACGGTGTAACCCTTTAAATTCAAGATACTATGAAACCCTTCATGGACGAAAACTTCCTGTTGCAGACCGAAACTGCCCAGAAGCTCTACCACGAACACGCGGCAAAGATGCCCATCATCGACTACCACTGCCATCTCATCCCCAAGATGGTGGCCGATGACCACAAATTCAAATCAATCACCGAGATATGGCTCGGAGGCGACCACTATAAGTGGCGTGCCATGCGTTCCAACGGTGTAGAAGAGCGTTTCTGCACCGGCACCGACACCACCGACTGGGAGAAATTCCAGAAGTGGGCCGAGACCGTTCCCTATACTTTCCGCAACCCCCTCTACCACTGGACTCACCTCGAGCTTAAGACAGCTTTCGGAATCGACAAGCTTCTCAACCCCGAGACAGCCCGCGAAATCTTCGACGAGTGTAACGACAAGCTCCTCAACGACCCCACCATGACCGCCCGCGGTCTCATGCGTCGTTACAATGTTGAGACAGTCTGCACCACCGATGATCCCGTAGATTCCCTGGAATACCACAAGCAGGTGCGCGACAGCGGATTTGAGATCAAGATGCTTCCCACATGGCGTCCCGACAAGGCTATGGCCGTAGAGGTGCCCGCCGAATTCCGCGCCTACGTGGAGAAACTCGCCGAAGTATCGGGAGTAACCATCTCCAAGTTCCAGGACATGATCGATGCCCTCCAGAAGCGCCACGATTTCTTCGAGGAGATGGGCTGCCGTCTCTCCGACCACGGTATCGAGGAATTCTATGCCGAGGACTACACCGACGAAGAAATCAACGCCATCTTCGACAAGGTATATGGCGGCAAAGAACTCACCAAGGAGGAAATCCTCAAGTTCAAGAGCGCCATGATGATTGTCTTCGGTGAGATGGACTATGCATCCGGCTGGACCCAGCAGTTCCACTACGGAGCAATCCGCAACAACAACACCAAGATGTTCAAGCTCCTTGGCCCCGACACAGGCTTCGACTCAATTGGCGAGTTCACCACAGCCAAATCATGCGCCAAGTATCTCGACAAGCTCAACACACGCGGCAAACTCACCAAGACCATCCTCTATAACCTCAACCCCAGCGCCAACGAAGTCATCGCCACAATGCTCGGCAACTTCCAGGACGGCTCAGTAGCCGGTAAGATCCAGTTCGGTTCCGGCTGGTGGTTCCTTGACCAGAAGGACGGAATGCAGAAACAGATGAACGCACTCTCGCTGCTGGGTCTTCTCAGCCGCTTCGTGGGTATGCTCACCGACTCCCGCTCGTTCCTTTCCTACCCGCGCCACGAGTATTTCCGCCGCACACTCTGCAACCTCGTCGGCAACGACATCGAAAACGGCGAAATCCCCTACATCGGCTACGAAGAGAAGCGCGTCAACGACATGATCGAGGACATCTGCTACAACAACGCCAAGAACTACTTTAAATTCTAACGTATGGCAGCAGTATCCTCCCCGCTTTCAGCTGCCAACCAGAAGATGACCAACTTCCGCTGGACCATCTGTGCCCTTCTGTTTCTGGCCACCACTGTCAACTACATGGACCGCCAGGTGCTCTCGCTCACCTGGAAGGAATTCATTTCGCCTGAGTTCCACTGGACCGATGCCAATTACGGCTTGATCACCGCCGTCTTCTCCATCGTCTATGCCGTGGCCAACCTTCTGGCCGGCCGCTTCATCGACTGGATGGGCACCAAGAAAGGCTACCTGTGGGCCATCGGAGTATGGTCGGCCGGTGCCTGCCTCCATGCAGCCTGTGGTATAGCCACCGAGGCCACACTCGGTCTCAGCGACGCCACCGCTCTCGTGAGAGCCACCGGCGACATGGCCATCACCATCGCCACTGTATCGGTATACTTCTTCCTGGCCGCCCGTACCATCCTCGCTCTCGGCGAGGCCGGCAACTTCCCCGCAGCTATCAAGGTGACCGCCGAATACTTCCCCAAGCGTGACCGCGCCTATGCTACCTCGATTTTCAACGCAGGTTCGGCTGTAGGTGCCCTCATAGCTCCCTTCACCATCGGCCCGCTCGCCAAGTTCTTCCAGTCAATCGGCTGGGGCAACGGCTGGGAAATGGCGTTCATCATCATCGGCGCCCTCGGCTTTGTGTGGATGGGATTCTGGATTTTCCTCTACAAAAAGCCCGCTGAGAACCCTCATGTCAACGCTGCCGAGCTCGCCTACATCGAGCAGGACAACGATACTCCCGACGAATCAGCAGCCAAGAAGGCCGAGACAGAGGACAGCGACACCGCCACTATCCCCTTCCTGAAGTGCTTCAAATACCCCCAGACATGGGCAGTATTCTTCGGTAAGTTCCTCACCGACGGTGTGTGGTGGTTCTTCCTCTTCTGGACTCCCGCCTACATCACCGACGTGTTCAAGCTCTCCACCTCTTCTGGCGAGGGAATGCTGATGATCTTTGTTCTTTACCTCATCACCATGCTCTCCATCTACGGTGGCAAGCTACCGACCATCTTCATTGACAAGGCTGCCTCTAAGGGCATCAACATTGATCCATATGCCGCCCGCATGAAGGCAATGCTCATTTTCGCAGTATTCCCCCTTCTCGCGCTTCTGGCCCAGCCTCTCAGCTCAATGTCAATCTGGCTTCCCATCATCATCATAGGCATAGCAGGCGCAGCCCACCAGTCATGGTCGGCCAACATCTACTCTGTCGCAGGTGATATGTTCCCCAAGAGCACCATCGCCACCATCATCGGTATCGGCGGTATGGCAGGTGGTATCGGATCGTTCCTTATCAACCTTGGCTCTGGCGTTCTCTTCGACTACGCCGCACAGACCAATCTCTCTTTCATGTCGTTCACAGGCAAGCCCGCCGGATACTTCATCGTATTCTGCATCTGCGGAGTCGCCTATCTCCTGGCATGGATAATCATGAAGATTCTTGTGCCCAGATACAAGAAAATCGAAATCTGATAATCGTCCGTCCACTCTGACATAGGACATCAGACTATTCAGCACAGGGTGTGCCGGTTTTCTCCGGCACACCCTGTATCTTTGTTCTATATGCTGACTGACACATTTTTTTCAGCTTTTATTGCCGATAATTGACAGAAAAGAATTACATTTGCATCACGAAAGCAACTATTTCGAAAATAATTATCCAAAACTACTCAAAATCTTATTTCTATGGCTTACGTAATCACCGACTCTTGCGTGGCTTGTGGCACCTGCCAGCCCGTATGCCCCGTTGACGCAATCTCTGAAGGCGACATCTACCGCATTGATCCCGACACTTGCATCGAGTGCGGTTCTTGCGCTGAAGTTTGCCCCAGCGATGCTATCATCCCCGGCGAATAATTCAAGCAAACACACTACATCTCATCAAGACGGATTTCACAGCTTCAAGCCGTGAAATCCGTCCTTTTTCTGTCATCTCCACAATTCATTCTTGCCTATAAGCCTCGGACAGACGCGGTTAAGAACAAGTATGACAGGCCATAGTGTGACAACGGTAGTCACAAGAATCACCAGGCCACCCACTATGCCCGGGTCTCCAAGGAATCGTGTATAAGCAATACTGTGAGAACTATCTCATGCATCCCGAGCACTATATAGGAATTTACTCCATAAAATTTAAGAAATCTCATGAAAGGCAGAGAGTGGGTATACTTGAGAGTATATATCATAAAAAGTATGAGAGAGAATATTTCCGCATAGGACACAGCTATCACAGCATAGCTGTCAAAAACGAAAGTAGATTTAACAAACCAGCATAGCAAGAATACCGCCAGACCACTCAGCCCAAGTTGTACAGACACATTGTGGCCATAGTCACCTTCAATAATCGACAGCACCCTTCGTCCGAAAATATAGCCAAAAGAATAATAAATAAAATATGGAAGACACCGGCCAAGCATAAACGGTGTCTCAGTCCAATAGATGTACAATAGGCCTACCACAGACACAAGGCACGAAATCACACCTATCCACACTCTCGAAAGCTTGATCTTGACAAGGAAATACATCATGAACTGAAGATTAAGCAACGCACAGATAAACCACAAAGGCGGATTGACAACAAATGACTCTGTGCCTCTATACATTCCAAAGACGCTTGCCAATACCGAAAAGTCAAAACTCTCCAGTGAGTGGCTAAGGCTCCATTGCACGACAAGATATCCATAGTATACCAGGTAGAAGAAGACAAAAGGAACAATGAGCGTATTGACCTTCTTCTTTATAAATTCCGCAAAAGGATATGGTCTGAAGAAAATACCTGATACGAAAAAAAACAGTGGTATTCTGAACGAGAATTCCACAAAATCGGGATGCACCGTGTGATACCATACGACCCACAGGACTGTGAGTCCTTTGAGATAATCTATGTATTCAATTCTTTTTCTTCCCATCATGTTTTCTTGTATTGTCATAACCAATAATATATCTACCGAAAGGCAACCAGCTGATAATACAGCATATCAACAGGCTTATAGTGAAAGCTACAATAAAGACAGCAATACATCTCAGAGGATATGGAGCCTCGAAAGACACCAGCCCGGTGTGCCACAACAAATTACGGATTATAAAAATATGACACAGGTATATTCCAAAAGTCAGGTTTGACACAAGTGTCAGCAACGGAAAAGACCTGCGTCCACAGAGCATCAACAACCTAAACCAAAACATACACATCACGGCCACAAAAATCGACAGATACCAGAACACTCTGTAAAAATCGACCTGTATTCCAAGAAATCTGACAACAACAGGTACAACAATAGCAATGACAAAAAGAACCGATAAAAGACTCATGGGCATAGAAATCGGTCTGTTCACCATATAATATCCCAAAACATAGTAACCTATATATCCTGAAAAGTAATAAAACGGGCCGGTCACAGATTCATTGACATCAATAACCAAAGACAGCAACGGGAAACATAGCGTGACGGCCCATAAAGCCAAATAAAACTCAATGGCACGTGTCGAGGCCCGTTCAATCCAGACACTCAAAACAGGAGTGACCAGATACAAACCAACAAGAACATACATGAACCATAACACTCCGGAACCCTGTGGAGAAAAAGGTATCGACAACAACTGACGTTCAAGCTGCCCGTATCGTCCCGAGACTATGACGTAGAATAATGTCCATATTATCGTCGGCACAATTACCTTTGTAAGTCTCTTTTTCAAAAAATCACGCAAGCCGGATTTGCATGGTAAAAGTAACGCACCGCTGACCATGAAAAAGAGGCCTATACCAAGGAGAGGACATATAGCTTACGGCCGAGAGAAAAACGCTCCCTCCAACAGCTGACGGCAACGGCATAGGCGAGTGCATCATAACAACCATCATACAGGCTATTATTCTGATGTAGTCAAGACAAGCTTTCCGTTCCATTCGTCTAAGATTTCCAGGCTAGTAGTTTGTACAGAACCGAAGCAGCGAATGACTTGCGGCCACAGACCACATAACGCATATAAGCCGGAGCTTCAATCACAACGTCATTACATACGGACAGTTTCTTTGCCTCCAGACGCGCCATGACATTCCGGATGTATCTATATGTATCCGTTAAGCTGTGACCGACAGCGTAAGATACAAAAGCATCCGAGAAAAAGAAGAACAACCGTCGATTAAGCATACTCCCCACCGGGGCAGATTCAAAGCCACGGTTTTCAAACAGAGCCGAAAGTTTGTTCCAATAATCAATATCAACCTCTATACTATATCCCATCTTACACGTGCTGAGACTACTTTCCTGTCCCACCCTGTAATTATATCCTATATAGTTGACAGACACAGAATTGTTAATAACATTCAATAGTCTTACATTAAAATCGCGGTCCTCGGCATAATGCATTTTCTCATCAAGCCTCATACCATTCCTTATAAGAGATTCACGACGATAGAGCTTTGATGTGACTAATGTAATTACACTCTCCTCTATCTGGGCCAACAAGTCTTGCTCTATGTTAAAACTATAAATTCGGTTCTTACGGTCCGGAATACCTGAACTTTCAATTATAGAATCACCCTTCCATCGATATATGCCACTTGTAACAAGGTCGGGACGAATTCCGCTTTTCTCGACACATTCGTAAAGTTTTTCTAAATACCGCACATCAATCCAGTCGTCAGAATCAACAAAAGAGATATATTCTCCCGTTGCTGCATCCATACCGACGTTTCTCGCCCGGCTAACACCTCCGTTTGTGAGATGAATCACCTTCACGCGATTATCCACCTCGGCATAACGGTCACATATTGCCGGCGAGCCATCAGTACTGCCGTCATCAACCAATATCAATTCGAAATCGAGAAAACTCTGGCCAAGAATACTGTCGACACATTTCTCAAGTACTCGCTCTGTATTGTAGACCGGAACTATCACACTGATAATATTCATGCTTTATGTTTTTTATGTAATGCAAATATAGCTCATATTTTCCTATTGACAAAAAACAACAGGCCTCAGCCCATCTGTCTTTTTTCTACAAATTATAATATTTGAAAAGAATTTTGCTATTTTTCTTGCATATTCAATAACATTATTCTACATTTGCAACATCATTTAAGATTTTTAAAAAGATTGTTTAGGCTCATTTTTTAATTTTACATTATAATTTCAATCAGGTATGAAGGTCAACGGACGAAACGTCAACCCCGGGTGGCTGGCAGTATTAATCGCACTGGTAGCGGTTAGTGTGATCGGGCTTAGAACCGATGTGCAGGAGGGTCAATACGACCTCCCGGGCGACCATATCTGGGCTAATGTGGCCTGGATGATTACAGCAACCATTTTTGTTCTCATGATGACACCGGGTCTGTCGTTTTTCTACGGTGGTATGGTGCGAAAGAAGAATGTGATATCCACAATGCTACAAAGCTTCATAGTGATGGGATTCGTTAGCGTGGTCTGGGTAGTATTCGGTTTCGGCCTGGCCTTTGGCAACGACATAGGCCATATCATAGGAGATCCGAGCGACTTCTTCATGATGCGCAACGTGGGTGTGAGAAATATCACCGACCCTGCAGGCGAGACATCACAGATAGGACTCGTCACCACCACCATCCCTCTGGCACTTTTCGCCCTGTTCCAGATGAAATTTGCCATTATCACACCGTCGCTCATCACCGGAGCCTTTGCCGAGCGTGTCCATTTTGCAGGCTATCTACTGTTTATGATGCTCTGGACCGTGGTGGTCTACTGTCCGCTGGCCCACTGCACGTGGCATCCAGAAGGCCTGTTCGGAATGCTACACGTACATGATTATGCAGGCGGAATCGTAGTCCACGCCGCCTCCGGTATAGCAGCACTCACCGGGGCGATATTTCTCGGTAAAAGACGCGATGCCATCGAAGGAAGCAAACCGGCCAACGTGCCTTTCGTACTTCTCGGCGCCGCCCTCCTTTGGCTTGGATGGTTCGGATTCAACGGCGGATCCTCGCTTGCAGCCGACGGTATAGCAATCTCTGCATTTCTCAACACCAACACTGCTGCCGCCACTGCCATGGTGGCCTGGATAACCCTCGATGCCCTGCGCGGACGAAAACCATCTGCCATGGGTGCAGCAATCGGCGCCGTGGTGGGCCTTGTTGCCATCACACCGTGTGCGGGATGGGTCACCGCCGGCGAGAGCATTTTCATATCATTCTTCATCACCGTGTGCTGCAACCTTGCAGTGTCGTGGAAGAGCTATTCGCGAGTACTCGACGACGCTCTCGACGTGTTCCCGACCCACGGACTCGGAGGAATCATCGGCACACTGCTCACTGGCATATTTGCCTACGACTTCTTTGCCGAGAGTAACCCCGACATGATCGGTCGCGGAGAGTTCTTTCTGAACCATGTCATTGTGATGGGCGGGGTATTTGTCTACACCTTTGCCATGAGTTGGGGACTCTATTGGCTCACCGACAAGATAGTGCCGATGCGTGTGAGCCGCTGGAACGAGCGTGTGGGTCTCGATGCATCGCAGCACGGAGAGGAGTATGACAACGCTGTCGCCATGGAACTGCCGTCAGAGAGCGACTGGATACGTTCAACCGAAGAAAACTGAATCAAAACACTATATGCTTATACCTCAGATGAAAGCGCGGGGACTCTATGATCCCCGCAACGAGAGAGATGCCTGTGGCGTTGGCCTGCTTGTCAATGTCAAGGGCCTCAAAAGCCACCGACTTGTGGAGCAGGGGCTCCAGGTGCTCGAACACATGGTGCACCGCGGTGCCGAAGGCGCCGACCCCAAGACCGGCGACGGTGCCGGTATAATGGTGCAGGTGCCCCACGAATTCATTCTTCTCCAGGGTATCCCCGTGCCGGAAAAAGGCCGCTACGGCACAGGACTTGTCTTCCTTCCACATGAAGAAGAATCGCGACAGATGATGCTCGACCTCATAGAGCGCGAGGCTCTGGAACTGGGACTGAAACTTATGGCTGTGAGAGATGTTCCCGTCAACAACGAACAGCTCGGCACAGTGGCCCGCGCTGCCGAGCCTGTGATAAAACAGATATTCGTGAGCGACGAGGATAGCGACCGCCCCATAGAGATACGCCTCTACCTTCTCCGCAAGGCCGTGGAAAAGAAAATTGCCGAAAGCTCCATGCAGGGCAAGGACGCTTTCTACATCGTCTCTCTGTCCTCGCGTGTGATTGTCTACAAAGGTATGCTATCCAGCCTGCAGCTGCGCTACTACTATCCCGACTTGATGAATCCACGGTTTACATCGGCCATGGTCCTTGTACACTCGCGTTTCTCCACCAACACATTCCCCACCTGGTCGCTTGCCCAGCCGTTCCGTATGCTCGGCCACAATGGCGAAATCAACACAATCCAGGGCAACCGTCTGTGGATGAAGGCCCGCGAGTCGATGCTCAAGGCCACTCCGTTTGAAAACCGCGACATGATACCCGTTTGCCAGCCGGGAATGAGCGACTCGGCCTCGCTCGACAACGTACTCGAATACTTCGTGATGGCCGGAATGAGCCTTCCCCACGCACTTGCAATGCTTGTGCCGGAATCGTTCAACGACAAGAATCCCATATCGCCCGAACTGAAGGCGTTCTACGAATACCACTCCATACTCATGGAAGCATGGGACGGACCGGCCGCGCTTCTCTTCTCCGACGGCCGATATGCCGGCGGTATGCTTGACCGCAACGGCTTGCGTCCGGCACGATATCTCATCACCAATAACGACACTGTGGTCCTGGCCTCAGAAACTGGAGTACTACCGTTCGAAGCATCGGAAATCCGCGAGAAAGGACGCCTGCGTCCCGGCAAGATGTTAATGGTGGATATGGAGGAGGGAAAAATCTATCATGATGCCGAACTCAAAGAGAAACTCGCGTCAGAGTTCCCCTACCGCGACTGGCTGTCGCGCAACCGCATCAGTCTGGACTCCATTTCGTCGGGACGCAAGGTGGAAAACTCGGTCGACTCCTTCGAACGTCTGCTCCACTCGTTCTACTACAACCGCGAGGAGGTAGAAAAAATCATGACACCTATGGTCACCGATGCCAAGGAACCTGTCAATTCCATGGGAAAGGACACCCCCATCGCTCCACTCTCTTCGCATCCGCAACTGCTCTACAATTACTTCCGCCAACATTTCGCACAGGTCACCAATCCGCCCATCGACCCTCTGCGCGAGGAACTTGTAATGAGCCTCGACAGCTATATCGGTGCGGTGAAACTGTCGCTCACGGAACTTTCGCCCGAAATGTGCAAGATGGTGCTTCTGAAACGCCCCATCATCACCAACCGCGAACTCGACCTGCTCTGCAACCTGCGCTACAAGGGTTTCAACACCCGCAAACTCGCAATGACATTTCCGGCACGTGATGGCGAAGAGGGGCTGCGCAATGCCATACAGCGTCTCTGCGAAGAGGCCGAGAAGGCTGTCGACGAAGGCTGCAACTACGTTGTACTCAGCGACAGGGGCGTGGATGCCGACAATGCCCACATACCAGCACTGATGGCGACATCGGCCGTACACCATCATCTCATCGAAAAGAAAAAACGCGTACAGACCGCCCTGATAGTCGAGACTGCCGACGCACGCGAGGTGATGCACTTCGCTCTGCTTGTTGGATATGGTGCATCGGCCATCAACCCGTATCTTGCATTCGCAGTGATAGACGATATGGTGAAGCGCCACGAAATTCAGCTCGACTTTGACACCGCCTCGAAGAATTTCATCAAAGCTGTTGACAAGGGGCTACTTAAAGTGATGTCAAAAATGGGCATATCCACACTCACGTCCTATAAAGGCGCTGAACTTTTCGAAGCCGTAGGCCTCTCCGAATCGCTCTGCGACACATATTTCGGATCTACGGTCAGCCGCATCTCCGGAATAGGTCTCGACGGCCTTGCCGAAGGTATCATCGCCGCCCACCGCGAGGCCTTCTCGGAAGATTTTGACACCGAGGCTCCGCTCCCGTTCACGGGCCACTACTCATTCCGCAAAGACGGCGAACGCCATGCATGGAACCCCGAGACCATAGCCACGCTCCAGCTTGCGACGCGCCTTGGAAGCTATAAGAAATTCAAGGAGTACACATCGCTGGTGGACAACAAGCCGGATCCCATCTTTATTCGAGACTTCCTCACGTTCAAGGCTTCGACACCGATTCCGCTCGAAGAGGTGGAAGACGAGAGAGCCATCATGCGCCGCTTTGTCACAGGGGCCATGTCGTTCGGCTCCATCAGCCGTGAAGCCCACGAGGCCCTCGGAATAGCCATGAACGCCATTGGCGCACGCTCTAACACAGGCGAGGGTGGCGAGGACCCAGAACGTTTTGCCACACGCCCCGACGGATCTTCGGCCCGGTCGGCCATCAAGCAGGTTGCCTCGGGACGCTTCGGTGTCACGACAGAGTATCTTGTCAATGCCGACGAGATACAGATCAAGGTGGCCCAAGGTGCAAAGCCCGGTGAGGGAGGACAGCTTCCCGGCTTCAAAGTCGACAAAATTATAGCACGGACGCGCCACTCAATACCCGGTATTTCCCTCATCTCTCCCCCACCCCATCACGACATCTACTCTATCGAGGACCTGGCGCAACTCATATTTGACCTCAAGAATGTCAATCCACGGGCCAATGTCAGCGTGAAACTCGTCGCCGAGAGCGGCGTCGGAACTATCGCAGCCGGCGTGGCCAAGGCCAAGAGCGACCTCATCACCATCAGCGGAAGCGACGGCGGCACAGGCGCATCGCCTGCAAGCTCCATCCACTATGCAGGGGTACCTGTGGAGATAGGCCTATCCGAGACACAGCAGACCCTCGTCATAAACAATCTGCGCGGACAGGTGAAACTCCAGGCCGACGGTCAGCTAAAGACCGGACGCGACGTGGTGATAATGGCGATGCTCGGAGCCGAGGAATTTGGCTTTGCCACCAGCGCGCTCATTGTACTCGGATGCGTCATGATGCGCAAATGCCATCTCAACACCTGCCCCGTCGGCGTGGCCACACAGAACGAGGAATTGCGCCGACGGTTCACCGGACGCTCGCAATACGTGGTCAACTTCTTCACATTCCTTGCCCGTGAGATCCGCGAGATAATGGCGTCTCTCGGAGTGCGCTCGCTCGACGAACTCATAGGCCGTGCCGACCTGCTTGAGGTAAAGAGAGAGCTGCGCGACACCGTAGCCCCCGGCCTCGACCTCTCGCGCATACTCTACGTGCCTGAAGAGGCCGCCACAAACGCAACAAGAAACGTCTGCACCCAGACCCACGAGATAGCCCATGTGCTCGACCGAGAAATCATAGCCCGCGCCTACCCGGCCATAATGCAGGGGATGCCCGTGGAGCTTGAATTTCCCATCAACAACACCAACCGCTCGACAGGCGTAATGCTATCGGGCGAGATAGCCTCAAAATATGGTGATGCCGGACTTCCTGACGACACAATAGAATGTACGTTCAAAGGTTCGGCCGGACAGAGCTTCGGCGCGTTTCTGGCCCACGGTATAACATTCCGTCTTGAAGGCGATGCCAACGATTATGTCGGCAAAGGTCTCTCGGGCGGAAGGATAGTGATAGTGCCTCCGACAGGATCAAACTTTGCGCCCGAGGATAACATCATTGCCGGCAACACCCTGCTCTATGGCGCCACATCTGGCGAAATCTACATCAACGGACGTGTTGGCGAGAGATTCTGTGTGCGCAACTCGGGAGCTACAGCCGTAGTAGAAGGAGTGGGCGACCATTGCTGTGAATACATGACAGGAGGGCGCACCGTGGTGCTCGGCTCTACAGGCCGCAACTTCGCCGCCGGAATGAGTGGCGGGGTGGCATATGTCTGGGACCCGTCAGGCGACTTCGATTACTTCTGCAACATGGAGATGGTGGAACTGTCGCTCATAGACGACCGCGCCGACAACCGCGAACTCCACCGCCTAATATCGGCCCACTACAAGCACACCCGTTCACCCCTGGCGGGACGGATGCTTGACGACTGGGACACATACGTGGGACAGTTCATCAAGGTCATTCCGATAGAATACAAGAAAGTGCTCCACGACGAAAAAGCGGCCGCCCTTGCCCGCCGAATCGCCTCCATGCAGACAGACTGAGCCTTAATATACAACGATTTGTCGAATATATAAAGAATCAACACCATATATGGGAAATCCCAAAGCATTCCTCACCATTCCGCGCAAAGAGGCAGGCTATCGCCCCGTGCATGACCGCATAGCCGACTACGGAGAGGTGGAACAGACACTCAATTCGGAAGACCGCCGGCTCCAGGCATCGAGGTGCATGGACTGCGGAGTCCCCTTCTGCCACTGGAGCTGTCCGCTGGGCAACCGCCAGCCCGAATGGCAAGACCGGCTCTACAAGAACGATATCAAAGGAGCCTACACACTACTCACCATGACCGACGACTTTCCGGAATTCACAGGACGTGTCTGCCCGGCCCTCTGCGAGAAAGGGTGTGTGCTCAACAAGGAACACGAACCTGTGACAATACGCGAGAATGAAGCCGCCATTGTGGAACGCGCCTTCGAGGAAGGATTTGTCACGCCCCGACCTCCCCGCCACCGCACAGGAAAACGGGTGGCCGTGATAGGCTCGGGACCGGCAGGCCTCGCAGCGGCCAATCGCCTCAACCGCAAAGGACACACCGTCACCGTGTTTGAGAAAAACGAGGCTCCTGGCGGCCTGCTCCGCTTCGGCATACCAGACTTCAAGCTCAACAAAAACATCATCGACCGACGCCTGGCTCTTCTCCGAGAAGAAGGGATAGAATTCAAGTGTGGAGTCTGCGCCGGCACCGACATCACAGCCGAAGAACTGCTCAAGGAGTATGAGGCCGTGTGTCTTGCCATTGGTGCCGAAGTGCCCCGCGACCTCCCGGTGGAAGGGCGAAATCTCAAGGGTATACACTTTGCCCTTGACTTCCTCCGCCAGCAGAACCGCATAAACGCCGGAGTCTCGGTTGACCCGGCCGAGCGCATCACCGCATCGGGAAAGAAGGTGCTGGTGATAGGCGGCGGCGACACAGGCAGTGACTGCGTGGGCACCGCCCGCCGGCAAGGGGCACTGTCGGTGACACAGATTGAAATCATGCCGAAACCTCCCGTAGGGGAAAACCCGGAAACTCCGTGGCCCTACTGGCCTGTCGTACTCAAAACCTCCAGCAGTCACCTCGAAGGCTGTGAACGCCGCTGGCTTCTCGACACACGGCGTTTCACGGGCGATACCGACGGCCATGTGAGACAGGTGGAAGTGGAGGAAGTTGTCTGGGAAAAAGATTCCGAGTCGGGACGCATGAACATCGTCCACACCGGACGCAAAGAAGCAATCGAGGCCGACCTCGTACTTCTCGCCATGGGCTTCACAAAGCCGGTGGCCGAGGGGCTCATAGACGCTCTCGGGGTAGAGAAGGATGCCAGAGGCAATGTGAAGACAGACCCCTCGACCCATGCCACCGATATTCCAGGTGTGTTCGCGGCCGGCGACGTTGCTACCGGCGCATCACTGGTTGTACGCTGCATAGCATCGGGCCGCGACACAGCCGCTGCCATTGACGCCTACCTGAAGCAACTTCCATAGCCTCGGCAGGTGTGACATTCTCTGACGTTACTGAGAGAGCAGTCGCTCTCTCAGTAACGTCAGTCTTCTTTTGGGAAAAGTTTATCCTCGCGGTCGAGGTTGTAATCCTTGGCAAGGAGCGCGAGGAAGCGGCCTATCTTCGCGGCAGCCTCCCGGGTGGCCTGTGTCACCTCCTTGCCCTGCAGACGCAGCATGAGAACACCGTATAGAGCATTGAAACAGGTCTCAATCTCACCGGCAGGATTGTCACCGGCCTTGGCGCGCAGTTCCACTATATATGGCAGGGTGTCATAAAACTCCGCCGCATATGATGGGAAGCGTGTATCGTTCAGGAGCGCGAGGTGCAGGTCGGTGAGCTGGATTATGACATTCTTGTTGAGCTGCAGGTGGCCGTTCTGCTCAACTCCCTCACGCCTCATCATATCAATGAGCGACTCGTACCACTCGACCATCTCCTTCTCCTTGGCTGGGTCAAGATTGAACTTGTCTATGATATTGGTCTTGATGCGGTCTATATCAAGGCCATTTGCACGTATCATATCCTCTATCTGCCACATATATAGCAGATATTCGGCTATGTTTTCCTTGTGTTTCTGTGAGGCGATAATCATATAGAGTAAGTATTTTGATGCTACAAAATTAACAAATCCCGCCGAAAATAGTTAATTTTGTCTGATAAAACCTCCGGACTATGTTATCGACCGACAAATTATCCTGCAATATACTCGCCGACCTTCTTGTAGCTCATGGGGTGAAACACGTTGTGCTCTCGCCGGGCAGTCGCAACGCACCACTCATTGTGGCACTGAACCGACGCGGAGAACTGACCTGCCACGTGGTGATCGACGAACGTTCGGCGGCTTTCATTGCCCTCGGTATGAGCGTACAATCGTGCGAACCCGTGGCAGTGGTCTGCACAAGCGGGACAGCCCTGCTCAACTATGCTCCGGCCGTTGCCGAAGCCTTCTACCGCAGGGTGCCTCTTATAGTCATATCGGCCGACAGACCGGAGGAATGGATAGACCAGGACGACTCTCAGACAATATGGCAGCAGGACGCACTGGCTCCCTATGTGAAACGAAGCTGCGACATATCTGCACGTATAGACTTTCCCAACGGTCCATGGTGGACCGACCGTATTGTCAACGATGCCATACTCGAAGCACTCTCGGGCAGACGCGGCCCCGTACATATCAACGTGCGTCTCGACGCACCTCTCAACGGGTCGGCCCAATACCCGGCAGGCTCGGCCAGAGTGATTGAATCCATCGCTCCACGCGACGAACTTCCCGTAGTCGAAGCCCGACGACTCGGCACCATGCTGGCCTCGCCGAAGAAGATAATGATATTGGCCGGCTTTGACAGTCCTGACGAAAAACTCAACCGCGCGCTTGGAAGACTCGCCGATCTTCCAAACGTAGTGGTGCTCACCGAGACTCTTGCCAACCTCCACTCACCAAAGTTCGTCAGCCGGATAGATTCCACTCTATGCCGTATGAATGCCGAGGAAAAGGAGAGACTGCTCCCCGACGTGGTTATCACCACGGGTGGCGCCCTGGTGTCGCGCTTTGTCAAAGAATGGCTGCGTTCAGCAGCGCATCTGGAGCACTGGCATATCGGTGCATCACACACCACCATCGACTGTTTCCGCCACCTCAGCTTGAGAGTGGAACTACGCCCGGCCATTTTCATGAGCCAGCTAGCCTCGGCAATGCAGCCCCACCGCACTCCGAGCGAATACGCCACAGAATGGCGCGCCCTCTCGACTCGTGCCGCCAAGTGTCACGACCATTATGTAGCGGCGTCCCCGTGGAGCGACCTCAAGGCACTTGCCTATATCTTCGACCGCATACCGCGCACATGGAACCTGCACCTCAGCAACGGCACCCCTGTGCGCTACGCCCAGCTGATGGACTGCTCACACATACACCGCAGCGACTGCAACAGAGGAGTGAGCGGCATAGACGGCTCTACATCAACGGCCCTCGGAGCATCGGCTATATACAGGGGTACAACCCTGCTTGTGTCGGGCGACATGAGTTTCCAGTATGACATCTCAGCCCTAAGCTCCACCCTCGTCACACCAAGATTCAAAATCATCGTGATGGTCAACGGCGGCGGGGGAATATTCCGTTTCATAGGAAGCACATCCTCACTCCCCGAACTTGAGAAATATTTTGCCGTCGGGACCCGACTTCCTCTCGAAGGTCTTGCCAAGGCCTATGATATGGCCTATTTCAGTGCGTCATCCATCGACGAACTTCCCGAGGCCTTCCGCGCGTTTGCCGACGAATCAGCGCGCCCCGCAATACTCGCAATCCATACCGACCCACACACCACAGCCGATACCCTTAAAGACTATTTCAAAAACGAGAATTGAAAAAATCATTAAACTTTCTTTCACAATTGCTAAAAAATCCTTATATTTGCAAAAAGTTTCGAATTGTGAAGAATTTCAATATCATACTCCTGATGCTTACAGCAGTCACTCTCGTGGGATGGATAGCAGCCGGATGTTCCGGCGCTCCCCCCGAGCAAAAGATTGTGACCGTCAGCATAGAACCACAGCGTTACCTGCTCGAACAGATCACCGGCGACAAGGTGCAAGTGAGATGCCTCCTCTCAGACGGGGCAAATCCCGAGACCTACGATCCGTCGATGACACATATGCTCAATCTCAGCAATTCCCTGGGCTATCTACGTATGGGAAACATCGGTTTCGAAGCCGCCCTGCTCGACAAAATATGCGAGTCAAACCCCGACCTTCCCATCTACAACACATCCGAAGGGATAGTGCCTGTGACCGGAACACACGGCCACGGAGAGGTGACCCACGAGGTGACCGACCCGCACACATGGTCGTCGGTGAAGAACGCCCGTGTGATAGCCCGCAATATGTGCGAGGCAATGGTGGAGATTGACCCTGCCAACAAGGATTTGTACCGCAAAAACCACAAGGCATTTGACGCACACCTCGATTCGCTCGACCGCGAACTGTCCACTATGCTCGCTCCAGTGAAAGGAAGCGCGTTTCTGGTGTGGCATCCCTCTCTGAGCTATTTTGCCAGAGACTACGGACTTGAGCAGATAGTGGTCGGAGGCCATGAGCACAAAGAAATGTCGGTAATTGATCTCCGCTCAATGATAGATGAAGTGAAAGCCCATGGTGTAGAGGTGTTCTTCTCGCAGAAGGATTTCGACAGCCGCCAGGTGACGAGCGTCAACGAGGAAATCGGAGCCAGCCCTGTGGAAATACACCCTCTTTCCTACAATTGGGAAAACGAATTACGCGCCACGGCCGCCGCACTCGTATCCTCCTCTACAAAGCAGCCCGAGGAATGACAACTACGATGGAAAACGAGGTGATAATATCGCTATGCGGTGTCAGCTGCCGACGCGACGGCAAAGATGTGCTGCACGATGTCAATCTTGATATCAGACAAGGTGACTTTGTGGCTATAACCGGTCCTAACGGCGGTGGCAAGACCACACTGCTGCGTATTGTGCTGAAACTCCTCAAGCCATCACATGGTAGCGTGAAATATCTAAGTACCGGCGAGGAAGTGAAGGAACTGTCCATCGGTTATCTTCCACAGAAAAACATGATAGACTCTCGTTTCCCTATAACCGTGGAAGAGGTCGTAGCCTCCGGACTGATTGGCGAAAACAGCACCAAAGAGGAAAAAATCCGGCTCACAGCCGAGACACTCCGAATGATGGGGCTTGAAGCCCATGCACGGAAAAATATCGGTGCACTATCGGGCGGCCAGTTGCAGAGAGCACTACTTGGCCGAGCAATCATATCTCGTCCCAAAGTGCTCGTGCTCGACGAACCGTTGAGCTACGTAGACAAACCGTTCGAACATTACATCTATTCGCTTGTGAAAGAGCTCTCGGCAACTACGACCATATTGCTCGTATCACACGAAATGACAGCTATATCCGAGATGGCAAACAGGCATCTGTTTGTCGACCACAGTGTGATAGAAGAACAGGGAAGTGTCTGCAAGTGACAGATGTCACTGCATATAGAGATTCATTCCGCAGCGCGAGCAGTCAAATTCGACTCTCATCCTCACCCCTGACGGACTTACAAGATACATCGGTCCCTTGCACCAGGCCTTACCCTCGGGCTTGAGAAGACATCGGCCAAGCTCCCGGCGCAGACAATAGCGCGTAGCCATCACCTGAGATTCACCGACAGGCTTTGAGACCTCGGCTGCAAAAGCAATTCCGGTTACACCATACGACCTGTATACCTCCTCGGCAAGACGGTTGGCTACATTGTCACGCACAGTCAGAACAGACTGCGGGCAAAGCGCATCTTTTTTCTCCGGCAAACGCAGCCGGCGGCTGTATGTCATGCTTCTTGCACTATCAAGCAATTCCACCCCCTCGCGACGCAATGATGCAAGACGAGAAGCCGGAATGAACAAAGAGCCGGCGAGATCCACAATCTTTCCTGCACGATAGCGTGTTCCGCCGAGTTTGTCGAGTATCCTCCGTCGTGGACTTTCCTGCGGAGTGACGGCCTTATCCGAAAAAATTTCAGCAGTGGCAGTCTCGACACTGTTGCCACTCTCATCTGTCAGCGCAAGAGCCAAGCGCCCATCCGGAAGATGGCGCAGACTCATGTCCACACGTATATAGCGCTCTGTTTTGGCCGAGGATATTTCATCGTCCCACTCCTTGTCACGGTTGCGATATAGCACCGTTCCTGATGGCACAGACTGAGGAGTGGCAGGCCATAGCCGAGAGCCGTCGGCACGGTTGAGCCTGAAACCACGGAAAATACCGGCCCTGTCGAAATAGCCGAGACCGTCTCCATTGGCAAGCGTCGCATTGAGCGATGCGGTAATCATGCCTCCCTCACATTTCAACACCTTGCCCACCTTCTCTCCCACAGCCTTGGGAGAATCCATCGAGGCTATACCCTTTGACGGGGCTTTGCCATTGAGGAAATATGATGTAAATCCGCGGTTGAAAGCCTTTTCGGGAGCCGGATTGAAGCCCGGACGCGAGTGTCCGTCACTCTCACGGCGATACAGTCCGTCACTCTCCTCAACAAGGCGGTCGAGTCTGCGCGAATACCATGCGACTGTGTTCTTCACATAGGCCTCTTCTTTGAGTCGGCCCTCGATTTTGAACGACATAACACCGGCCCGGGCCATCGCGTCGAGAGACTGTGAACGGTTGAGGTCACGAAGAGACAGAAGATGTTTTCCCTTGACAAGAATATTGCCCTTTGCGTCAGTGAGATCGTAGGGCAGACGGCATATCTGGGCACATTCCCCACGGTTGGCCGAACGACCTCCGGCCATAAAGCTGGCCCGGCAGTCACCACTATAGCTCACACAGAGCGCACCGTGGACAAACGCCTCCAGCTCTGTACCGGGGACAGCCTCGGCTATATCGCGAATCTCGTCGAGCGATAATTCACGTGGAAGTACCAGGCGGGAAAACCCGAGGTCGGCAAGAAAACGAGCCTTTTCGGGAGTGCGGATATCACACTGTGTGCTGGCATGGAGGTCTATCGGAGGAATATCCATCCTCAGAAGGCCCAAATCCTGCACAATCAGAGCGTCAACCCCGGCCTCGTAGAGCGATCTCACAAGTCTCTCCACAGCGGATATCTCGTTGTCATACACCAGAGTGTTGACAGTGGCATAGATTCTCACGCCATATGGATGGGCAAAATCGACAAGCGACCGAATGTCGTCGACACTGTTGGAGGCGGCCCGGCGCGCACCGTGGCTGTCGGGACCTATATATATAGCATCAGCTCCGGCCATGACTGCCGACTTTGCGATGTCGACATTCCTGGCCGGGGCTAATAGTTCGAGAGTGTGTGGCTTTTTCAAACCTTATTCAAAAATGTGGCGTAGTTTTGAAAAAATTCTGTTTTTGGTAGAGTCGTCGGGGGTCATGTCGGGTTTTCCGCGCAGCCCCTCGATTGCGGCCTGCTCCTCGGAAGTCAGCTTCTCGGGGATATAGACCATAACATTCACCAGTTCGTCGCCGGTTCCGTATCCGTCGGGCGAAGGAAGTCCCTTGCCTCGCAGACGGAGCACCTTTCCGGGCTGTGTTCCTGCAGGAATCTTCATACGTGCACGCCCGGTGATGGTGGGCACTTCCACCGAACCTCCGAGTGCCGCAGTGGGAATATCAAGCATGAGATTATAAATCACATCATTGCCGTCGCGTATCAATTCGGGATGCTTCACCTCCTCGATTACGATGAGAAGGTCTCCATTGGCTCCGCCGTGGGGAGCGGCATTTCCCTTGCCACGCATTGTGAGGGTCTGGCCGTCCTGCACACCTGCAGGAATTGAGAAAGTGACGGTCTCATCCTTTCTCACCACTCCCTCACCCTGGCAGTAGGTACATTTTTCGGTGATAATGCGTCCCTCTCCGTGACACTGCGGACACTCCACAGCCGACTGAGAGATGCCAAACATGGTCTGCTGCTGACGTATCACCGTGCCCGAGCCGTTACAGGTCGGACAGGTATTGTAGGCTGTGCCATCTTTGGCACCTGTGCCGTTGCAGTGGCTGTCTTTCACAAGAGTGGGAATCTTGAGAGTCTTGGTGACTCCTGTCGCAATCTCCTCAAGAGTCATCTTGATTTTGATACGCAGGTCGGTGCCGCGACGCTGGCGGCGACGAGTGCGACCGCCTGCCGATTCGAAGCCTCCCATATTTCCGAAAGCTCCTCCGAAAATATCGCCGAACTGCGAGAAGATGTCCTCCATCGAGAATCCGCCTGTATGGAATCCGCCTGCTCCGCCGGGGAATCCTGACGGTCCCATATCATGGCCAAACTTATCATACTTGGCTCGTTTATCGGGATTGGACAGCACATCATAGGCCTCGGCGGCCTCCTTGAATTTCTCTTCGGCCTCCTTGTCTCCCGGATTCTTGTCGGGATGATACTGTATTGCCTTCTTTCGATAGGCGCTCTTTATAGTCTTTTCATCGGCATTTCTGTCGACTCCAAGCACTTCGTAATAGTCTCTTTTTGCTGCCATGAATAGCTTGTTTTTTTGTCTTACTGTCCCACAGCCACTTTGGCATGGCGGAGCACTTTGTCATTCAGAGTATAGCCCTTGGTCGGGGTATCAATCACGATTCCCTTCTGCGACTCATCGCCCACGGGCACCATGGCTATGGCCTCGTGTAATTCAGCGTCGAAAGGCTGTCCGGTCGACTCAATAGCCTTCACGCCGTTCTGGGCAAGGAATTTCACAAGCTTCTGGTATATCAGCTCCATACCCTTGCGTATCTCGGCAGGATCGTCGGCCTTCGAACAAGCCTCAAGACCGCGCTCGAAGTCGTCAACAATTGGGAGCAGGCCCTTCAGCACGCTCTCCGATGCATTCTTGATGAGCTCGCCCTTCTCACGCAATGTGCGCTTGCGGAAGTTGTCAAACTCAGCCATGAGAAAGAGATATTCCTTTTTCTCCTTCTCCACCTGTGCCTGGGCATCAAGCAGCTGCTTGTTGAGCGCGTCGATGTCGGCAAGTTCGTGGTTGATCATATCATTAGCCTCGTCGACCTGGTCTTCCGACTCCTGGGCAGCCTCCTGAAGATCGTCAAATGTATCCACATTCTCGTCTTCAATGTGCTGGCGGGTCTCCGACCGATCTTTGCTGTTATGCTGTTCTTTGCTCATAGTGCTTATGTATATTTTTTAATTTTATTATCTGATGCAAAAACATTGCCAAACTCCACACTACTGTCCGGAATTTACGGCACATTCTTAGAAATAAAACAACATTTCACACATAACGTTCAATCACTCAAAAGAAAATACCTTCAGCCTAAAGGTATGACAGCAGAGTCGCAGGAGGGAAACTCGCGTGTCACCTCATCTGACAAAATGTCACGGCTGAAGATTCCATAGACTGACGAGCCGGAACCCGACATGGACGCATAGACAGCCCCCAGGCCGAGAAGACGCTCTTTGACCCGAGCCACTTCGGGGTAGGCCGGAAATACCGATGTCTCGAAATCGTTGACCACTACACCCTGCCACTCTTCCACCGGAAGCCTTAGTCTCTCGGCAAGCGGAACGACAGGCACTCTCGGAGTAACAGAGGCATATGCTGCCGCAGTAGGAACGCTCACCTGCGGCTTGACTATGAGAAGTGTATAGCCCGACAAATCAATGTCGAAAGGCTCCAGATCCGTACCGGTGCCGGTGGCAAGCATCGGACGATTGTATACGAAGAGAGGACAGTCGGCTCCGAGAGACGCGGCTATCCCGGCCAACTCATCGTCGGCAAGACCGAGAGCAAAAAGCTCGTTAAGCCCGCATAGCGCAAAGGAGGCATCGGCTGAGCCTCCGCCAAGTCCGGCGCCATCGGGAATTATCTTCCGCAGATAGAGTTCGACCGGAGGAAGCCCTCCAACTTTCGCAGAAAGAGCGCGATAGGCCTTCATCACCAGATTCTTCTCGGGAGGACAGCACACAGGACGTCCGGTTACGGTGAGAGATGTCTCGCCCGTGCCGGACGGAACAATCTCAAGCACATCCTTCCAGGCCACTGGCACCATCAGTGTCTCTATGTCGTGGTAGCCGTCGGGGCGCCGGCGAAGTATGTCAAGCCCCAGATTTATCTTTGCGTTGGGAAACAGTATCATAGCGACTGCAAAAGTAGGCAAAAACAGTCTTATTCTCAAATCGCGAAGATATATTCTCGAGTATCAGACACTCATTTTTATCAGTATCGTCCGTTTTTTCAAAAAATTCTGTAAAAAACGAAATAAAAATCATACATTTGCAGACACACAAGCGACAATATCACATAGGAACAAATCACACCACCATCATCACAACCTATCACATATGCGAAAAATAATGAGAATTCTATTGTTTTGCCTGCTGACAATATCGCTCTCGCTCCGAGCCACATCACTGCCGGAGACAATAACGCCTGACTCTCTTCACTCTGCGACATCAGCCACAGTGGAGCGACTGCTCTCGCACTGTATCGCAGAGATACGTCTCAACCGTGGCGAGGCGGCACTCGCATCATTCAGAGAACTCTTTGCCACCTGCTCCGACAGCCTCACACCCGACGAACGTGCCACGGTGGCGACAATGTTTGCAGAAACACTCAGCCGCGAAGGGCTCAACGAGGCAGCCCACACAACAATATCACACACCCTCGAGAACTCTGGCGACACCCCGGACACGGCCGCCGGAATGCGCACTCTCGCCAAACGATATTCATCGCTCGCCGGATTCACACCCTACGGCATCTCTTCCGACCGCCACCTTGAAAGCCACATACCGTTTTCTATCGTCTGGGACAACAGTGGCACTTCACCATCGGCAAGCATTGCCACCGACGCAGCCTTGATCAACAACCGACCTGTGAGAATGGCCTTCGACACCGGTCACCGCCACAACCTCATCACCGACAGCCTCGCCACAGGCCTCGGGCTCAAGCCACTTCTCCCCGACACGGCCATATGCGATGGTGCATACGCCATAGCGAACAGTCTCCGACTCGGCGACATCGAGATGCACGACGTACCGTTCCGCATCGTATCATCATCCGACGGTCTACGCAAGCCAACAGTAGGCTGTGACCTCCTATGCAAGCTCGGTGATATATCAATAGACTTCGTCAACACATACATAACGGTATCGCCATATCCAGCTAAATACTCCGGCAATCAGTCAAATATGTGCCTGTCAGCCTGTATGACATTTCTTGCCCCGGCCCGCATTGGCGACACTGAAACACTTGTTGCCATAGACACCGGCCACGGAGGATACGGCACAGTATCGCCCAGTGTTACCGCCACTTCCACCTCACTGCCTGTAGAGGCCGGCGGAGGAGCGGCTATAATCCCCGAAATGGAGACAGCGGCCACCGCAGGCGAGTATGGAGCAACCCTGGGAATACAGGCACTGATGATGTTCGGAAAGGTCAGACTCAACCTTACAGAGATGCAGTTCACCTGTCTGTCACCACGAATGACAACAACCGGATTCGGTGCATTCCCTCCTCCTTCCAACTTCGATTTCCGGAAGGAATTTTATGCCGGGTCGAAACCAGCCAAGGAGAAAGAGAGCCTCGGAGAAAGGCTCTTCCCGGCACTCATAGGCGGCGCGATCGAATCGCTGATAGCACCGGGATCAAACTATATCGAGAACGTTGCCAACCTCATGTTCGATTACGAATGAAAATTCTTGCATTTCATTCAGAATTTTATTAATTTTGCAAAATCGATAATTCATCATTCAACTTTTCATATCAACATTTCGTTTTTAATTTACAGTCTCTCTTTCTAAAGACAGAAGTAACAAAACACTCCTTATTTTTCAACCGTCCGCCGCGAGGCCGGGCAATTTTTCACCACGTAATCAACCCAACAACACCAAAGAGCTATCATGGACAGCAACGAAAAGAAAGGCAAACGCCCGCGCATTGGCGCACGTCCGATATCGGCGGCTAATATGGACAGCCACACGACATCAGACTTCGAACAAACCTCAAAGGAGGGATCACAGCAGGAGCACCGTTCATACGGCAACCAGGGATACAACAGCAACCGTCCCTACCAGCAGCGTCCCTATAACAACCGCCAGGGAGGATACCAGAACAACCGCTACAACAACCAGGGGGGAGGATACCAGAACAACCGCTACAACAATCGCCAGGGTGGATACCAACAGAGACCCTACGCTCCACAGACCGAAGGGACTCCCACAGATGGAGCAGCAAACGAGTCTGCCTCGACCGACGAAACAACACCCCAGGCTACAGGTTATCAGCCCCGTAACAACTACAACCGCCAGGGTGGATACCAGCAGGGTGGATACCAGCCCCGCAATAATTATAACCGTCAGGGCGGATATGGCAACAACAACCGCCAGGGCGGATATCAGCCACGCGGAGCGCAGGGCGGTTACGGAAACAACAACCGCCAGGGCGGATACCAGCAGCGCGGAGCACAGGGCGGTTACGGAAACAACAACCGCCAGGGCGGATACCAGCAGCGCGGAGCGCAGGGCGGTTACGGAAACAACAACCGCCAGGGTGGATACCAGCAGCGTGGAGCACAGGGCGGTTACGGAAACAACAACCGCCAGGGCGGATATGGCAACAAAGGTCCCCGCCAGAACCAGTTCGGTATGCCACAGGGAGGACGCAGCTTCACTCCGCGTCCAAAACGTGTGGAATATGAAATGGAGATTCCGGATCCCAACGAACAGATTCGCCTCAACAAGTATATGGCCAATGCCGGATTGTGCTCACGCCGCGAGGCCGACGAATACATCCTCCAGGGCCTGATAAAGGTTAATGGAAATGTCGTCACCGAACTCGGCACCAAGATAAGCCACAGCGACGTGGTGGAATATGACGAGAAAATCGTGGCACTCGAGAAGAAGTGCTACATTCTACTCAACAAGCCCAAAGACTGCGTGACCACAAGCGACGACCCCAACGGCCGACTCACAGTGATGGACCTTGTGAAGGGTGCTTGCGAGGAGCGCATATACCCCGTCGGACGCCTTGACCGCAACACCACTGGTGTGCTTCTGCTCACCAACGACGGCGATCTCGCATCAAAGCTTACCCACCCCAAATTCGTCAAGAAAAAAATATACCATGTGTGGACCGACAAGGACATCGCCGAAGAGGATATGCAGCGCATAGCCGACGGAATCGAGCTTGACGACGGCCCCATCCATGCCGACGCCATCTCGTATGCCACCGAGACCGACCGCAACCAGGCCGGAATCGAAATACACTCGGGACGTAACCGCATCGTGCGTCGCATCTTCGAGAGCCTCGGATATCATGTCACAAAACTCGACCGCGTATACTTCGCCGGCCTCACCAAAAAGAACCTGCCCCGCGGACGCTGGCGCTACCTCACACAGGAGGAAGTCAACTACCTGAAGATGGGCTCGTTCGAGTAATCAGAGTCAACAACACTACCAATCAGCAATGAAAAGAACCACCATAAAACAACTTCTTTCCACCCCGGAACTCATAGGTACCGAGGTAGAGGCAAGAGGATGGGTGCGTACCCGCCGAGGCAACAAACACGTGCAGTTCGTACAGCTCAACGACGGATCCACCATCAACAATCTCCAGATTGTGCTCGATATGTCGCGTTTCTCCGACGAGGAGCTCAAGCCCGTCACCACAGGCTCAAGCATCCATGTCACCGGCAAGCTCGTCGAGAGCCAGGGCAAGGGACAGTCGTGTGAGATCCAGGCCGATTCCATAGGAGTGTATGGCACAGCCGACCCCGAAACCTATCCGTTGCAGAAGAAAGGTCACACTCTCGAATTTCTCCGTGAGATAGCCCACCTGCGTCCGCGTACCAACACATTCGGAGCCGTGCTCCGTGTGCGCAGCGCCCTCGCGTTCGCCATCCACAAATTCTTCCAGGAGAGAGGATTCTTCTATCTCAACACCCCCCTCATCACAGCCAGCGACTGTGAGGGAGCTGGAGCAATGTTCCAGGTAACAACTCTCGACCTCAACAATCTTCCCGTCGACGAGGAGGGTAAGGTAGACTACTCTAAAGACTTCTTTGCCAAATCGACTGCACTCACCGTATCGGGCCAGCTCGAAGGCGAACTCGGAGCGACAGCTCTCGGCCAGATATACACATTCGGTCCCACATTCCGCGCCGAAAACTCCAACACTCCCCGCCATCTCTCGGAGTTCTGGATGATAGAGCCGGAAATGGCATTCTATGACATTGCCGACAATATGGACCTCGCCGAGGAGTTTGTGAAATACTGCATCAACTATGCCCTCGAACACTGCATCGACGACATCCGCTTCCTCGAGCAGATGTATGACAAGGGCCTCGTTGAGCGTCTCAAGTTTGTGGTCGACAACGACTTCATCCGCCTCACATATACCGAAGGCGTTAAAATCCTTGAGGAGTCAGGCAAGAAGTTCGAATTCCCCGTCCACTGGGGCACCGACCTTCAGAGCGAACATGAACGCTATCTCGTGGAAGAGCACTTCAAGAAACCTGTGATTCTCACCGACTATCCCAAGGAAATCAAGGCTTTCTACATGAAGCAGAACGAAGATGGAAAGACAGTCCGTGCCATGGACGTACTCTTCCCCCACATCGGCGAAATCATCGGAGGTTCAGAGCGCGAGGAGAACTACGACAAACTTCTCGCCCGCATCGAGGAGCTCAACATACCCATGAAGGATATGTGGTGGTATCTCGACACCCGTCGATTCGGCACAGTGCCCCACTCCGGTTTCGGACTCGGATTCGAGCGTCTCGTGCTCTTCGTGACAGGCATGACTAACATCCGCGACGTCATCCCCTTCCCCCGCACCCCGGGTAAGGCGGAATTCTGACACGCTGATACGAAATAATCGAAAACAGAGACTCCGGACGAGAGAGGAATTCACCTCATCGTCCGGAGTCTCTGTTCTATATCGTCTGTTTATAGGCTCGTTATCTACCCATTCTAATACCTTTGTTGTCTCCTGTGGTTACGACAGGCTGCTCGCCATCGGGGGATATGAAACGGCAAAGAGTGAATGTAGCGTCGGTAACATTGTTAATGGTCATGGCCGGACCCTCGTCGGGACGGATGAGCACATTGTGGAACAGAATGTTCTTCGACTCGGAAAGCAAGCCTCCCTCGCGCGCTGTGAACACCGAGTTGCTCACTGTGATGTTCTCGATAGGCATTTCGGGAATTCCGTTGAACTTCAGAGCCTTGCCGGAATTAAGAGCAGTCACGTTGTCAATGGTGATGTCCTTGAACTGGGGAGTACCCTCGTCGACCGGAGGAACACCCTGAGGACCCTTGCCGAATGTCCAGTAGTAGAGGTCGAATGTGATGGCGTCGCCTGTGATGTCGACCATGGAGATGTTGTTGATGAAGATATTCTTCACCACGCCGCCACGGCCTCGTGTGCTCTTGAAACGCAGGCCCACATCTGTACCTGTGAACTGGCAATTCTCCACAGATATATTGTTGACTCCACCGCTCATCTCGCTTCCCACCACGAATCCGCCATGGCCGTGGAACACGCGACAGTCTCGCACAATCACATTCTCGGTTGGGATACCGCGCTTGCGGCCTTCCTCATCTTTGCCCGACTTTATGCAGATAGCGTCATCGCCTACATCCAGGAGCGAACGGCAGATAATAACGTTCTTGCACGACTCCACATCCATTCCGTCGCCATTATGGGAATAATAGGGATTGCGCACATTGAGACCGTCAAGGATAAGATTCTCACACATGAGCGGATGCAGATTCCAGGCCGGAGAGTTCTGGAAAGTCACACCTTTGAGCATCACATTCTTGCACTGAACGAGGTGAACCATCACCGGACGCAGATACTGCTTATAGGAATCTGCTTCCTCCTTTGTGTACTCGCGACGACGGTTGCCGTTTTTCTTGCCGTTGAGGAATTCCTGTGAGGGATACCACTCCTCAGTATCTCCCGACGGAATTATCACACCACCCTTGGCCGTGAGGTTGGTCCACTCGGCTTTGGTCATCTGGGTCTTCTTCACCGGACGCCAGCGATTGCCATTTCCGTCAATTATACCGCTGCCGGTAATCGATATATTCTCCAGACCTGTACCTGTGATCGGCGACTGTCGACGCCAAGCCTCGAAGCCCTCATATATCACCCTCCTCATTGGATAGAGGTCGGGGTTGGGGTCAAACGAAATAATGGCACCCTCCGACAGATTGATATTGATATTAGACTTAAGCTCTATCGGACCTGTGACCCATACACCGTCGGGAACCTCGAGTGTGCCACCACCCTGCGAGGCCAGATGCTCGATAGCTTTGGCAAAAGCATCAGTGTTGAGAGTGACACCGTCACACACAGCTCCAAAGTCGGACAGCGACACCGAGCGCGCCGGAATCACCGGAGCATGAACCTCGGGCATATCAAACGGAAGATTCTCATAGTAAGGTGCGTAAGCGGGATCAACCGCAGCCATGCTGAGGCCGGCTCCAAGCACCATAGAAGCTAAAAACATGGGAATTCTCATGGTATACACAATTTTTGTTTCGACAAAATTACTAAAAAAATACCATTTTCAACACCAATTGTGTAATTTTGCAGAATAGACAATCACTTATCAAACTAAATAAACATACCATGTCAACAGAAAAGAAATTCTCTCCTGAAGAGGCTAAAACCTGGATGGAGACACGCGAATGGGCCAACGGATGGGAATGCAACCCCGATGCTTCGGTCAACGCCGTAGCTTTTGCCGAGCAGTATCACGCCAACAAGGAACTCTGGGACAAAATGTTCGAATTCCTCAGCAACCACGACCTCCACACACTCCCCGCAGGAAAGCACGAAGTAGTACCCGGACGTCTGTGGTTCAATATGCTCGAGTACACCCCCAAAGCACCCGAAGACACACGCTCGGAGACACACAACAAATTTATCGACCTGCAATACACATTCGAAGGATGCGAAATGATGGGTCATCCCAAAGGCGGAGTGCCCAACATGGAATATGACCCCGTGAAAGACCGCACATTCTTCGATCTCGAAGGTGAGACCGACTATGTTCCCGCCACACCCGACAGATTCTTCCTGTACTTCCCAGGCGAACTCCACCAGCCATCGGTGATTCTCGAAGGCACAGCCGTTCTCTCTCGCAAGATCGTAGGAAAAATCGAATACTGCGCCATGTAAAACACCGCCGTACATAAGTTACAGACTCCGGATGAGAAAAGCGACCGAGACTATGGTATCAGTCGCTATCTTCACCCGGAGTTTTTTATTAAAAAACATCCCGGACATATGGACAAGGCCGTGGCCAAGTGATAATCTACGTATCGACATCAGATCAAACGTAACAGCTTGGTCAGACCACTGTCAAATCCTCATTGTTGACATTGCCAAGCCATTCGCGAAGCTTACACTCGGCCTTACGTAGAGTGGATTCTGACAGATTGTTCCATATATGGCGTGCCACATAGAACAGCGCCCCGGCATCGTCGGCAAATCCGCCGGGAAGACCGTCAGGGATAAAATCGAGCGGAAGTATGAAATAGCCGAGCGCAGCCGCCACCATTATCCTGTCCTTAAGCGGAAGAGCCGGATCGAAAGTGGCATAATAGAGCACAAGCACCACATACAGGGTCTTGGTGGCCACTTTGCCGACGACCTTCTTAAGCTTGGCAAAGAGAGCTGCCGGAGTGTAATACCCGGCATATCTCCCGATAGCTGATTTGAAACGGTATATATTAATGCGCTTATCCTTATCCATATGCGACAGTCCGACATTATAACATTATATAATATAAAAAGAATGCTATAAAGGGCGGTTATGTTCACAGCCTTCCGGGCACAAGCACTTTGTCCCAAGAGAAAATCCCGATCAGCTCGTCAAGGGAAGACCGTCGCGGTTCGGATATCAGCCCGGCCCTATGGGCCAGAAGACCGAGGAGTTCCTCGGGGATATAGCGACGGCGCAACTCCTCCATTCCCATGGACTTGTCGCGTTTCGACAGCCTGATTCCTGCCTCGTTGCATACCAGAGGCACATGGGCATACTCAGGCGCTTCAAGACCAAGAAGGCCGTAGAGATAGAGCTGCTGACCTGTGGACAACAGAAGATCCTCTCCCCTCACCACCTCAGTGATACCCATGAGGGCATCGTCGACCACTACGGCAAGCTGATAGGCCCAGGCCCCGTCGGCCCGGCGCACCACAAAGTCGCCACAATGCGTGGCAAGGTTCACTGTACGGTCTCCATAGACGCGGTCGGTGAAATGTATCTCTCGGTCTGGCACCCACAGCCTCGTAGCATGGGGACACACAGGCTCCTCGACAATACATGGCAGCCAATCAGGCCGGCAGGTGCCACCGTAAATCACCCTACCATCGCTCTGGTGTGGTGCCTGAGTGGCCATTATGTCAGCACGGGTACAGGTGCACGGATATGTGAAACCGGTCTCTCTCAGCTTTTCGAGAAAAGCCTCATATATCTCCCCGCGACGGCTCTGGCAATATGGACCCGACTCGCCGATATCGTCGAGACCACCCTCATCCCACTCCAGGCCGAGCCAGAGAAGGTCGTCCTCAATCATCTCGCTATACACCCTCTTGCTCCGCTGAGGGTCGAGATCCTCTATGCGAAGCACCCATCTGCCTCCGACGCTCTTGACCGACAGCCACGACAAAAGAGCCGTGAAGAGATTGCCAAGATGCATCCTTCCGGTGGGTGATGGGGCAAAACGCCCCTTTACAATACGATCGGTTTGATTCATGACGGCAAAATTAGAGAAAAAACACTGAATTGCCATCGGCCAAATATAAGAAAACTTTCCATGTGCAAAAAGATAAGTGTATTTTATTGCTATTCTAAATATCCCGTAAATTTATCTAAGAGAGTGTTTGAATTTAAATAGATTTTAATGTTCGACATGATTAAGCAAC
>CAJUGS010000011.1 GCA_910586305.1 uncultured Duncaniella sp. | reverse complement strand
GTGCAAAAGTTGTATGCGAGGTACTCACCCCCCTCGTTAAGGGAGACAAGGTAATCGTCTTCAAGAAGAAGCGCCGCAAGGGCTATCGCAGAAAGAACGGTCACCGTCAGTTCTTCACCAAAGTGTTAATCAAAGAAGTTGTAGCTTAACCCCAAAAATCAGAAAAAGAAATGGCACATAAAAAAGGTGTCGGTAGTTCGAAGAACGGCCGTGAGTCAGAAAGCAAACGACTCGGAGTGAAGATTTTCGGTGGTCAGTACTGCAAGGCAGGCAACATCATCAAGCGTCAGCGTGGCACCGTTCACCATCCCGGTCTTAACGTAGGCATGGGCAAGGACCACACTATCTTCGCGCTTATTGACGGTGTAGTTGTTTTCACCGAAGGCAAGGAAGGACGCAAGTTCATCAACGTGAAGCCCGCTGAGGCATAATCGCCACACTCAAGACACAAATTACCGCTTCAAAAAACATCAAGGGCGGCAGTCGCATTTGCGACTGCCGCCCTTGAGCATATTGATATGCAATAATCTAAATACAGGAGTCAATGACCGAGAAGGCATAGGAGCGTCCGGCACGGATACGTGACGGATAATGGGCGTCGCTATTGACGGCAATGGGCAGACCAGCCTTAACAAGCCGCGACACAATGGATGGAGACGGGAAGATGCGGGGCTGATAAGCCTCGGCCACCTCGCGGGAAGACCCGACAGGAGGAAGCACGGCCTTGGTGTTAACTTCGACCACCACTCCACTCTCGGCCAAAGCATCGATGACGTCTGAGATGTGACGCTGATACCATGGTTCGTCTTCAATGCCGGGAGAAAAGGAGGATGCATTGAAACCAATTTTATCGAAATGACCGATGATGTCAAATCCGCCACGAGATATCATCTCAATTGTACGAGAGTAAAACGTGTCGACAACGTAGCGTATGTCGCCGTCAAAACAACGGGACATGAGTCCGGCAAAACGGACAGGACTTCCGTCGACATCCACCTCCTCGCCGGTGGTTAGAGACGGTATGAAGTGGACAGAACTAAGCTTATAATCAAGAGGAATATTCTCGAAGAAAGGATGTGTGGCTCCCCACTTATCGCCGAGATAGTCAATCTCCATTGAAAAATAAAGGTTGATGCGACCGTCATATATGTCGCGCAAACGGAGAAACTCGGCATAGTATGCGCCAACATCTGAGGCGAGCATATTGCACGAGGACGGGACACATATGGGTGAATGGGGTGTGAATCCATAATGGGTCAACCCCTCTGCTACAGCTGCGGCAGCCATGGCCTCCATGGGCTCACGGCCGTCGCAGAACTGGGTGTGGGAATGGAAATTATAGTCGCGCGTAGCTGCTATAATCTCCTTTATGTTCAAACTCATTTAGTTGTTGCTGGCGGGTTGGCTATATTCTGGCGCATATTCGTGTCGCTCTCGATATTTTTCATGCGATAATAGTCCATGATTCCGAGATTGCCCGACTTGAAAGCCTCAGCCATAGCTATAGGAAGCTGGGCCTCGGCCTCAATGACCTTCGCACGCGCCTCCTGGGCTTTTGCGCGCATCTCCTGTTCAAGAGCAATAGCCATCGCCCTGCGCTCCTCGGCCTTGGCTTGCGCGATACTCTTGTCGGCCTGAGCCTGGTCAATCTGAAGTGATGCACCTATATTCTTGCCTATGTCAATGTCGGCAATATCGATCGAGAGAATCTCGAAGGCTGTGCCGGAGTCGAGTCCTTTGCGAAGCACTACCTTAGAGATGCTGTCGGGATTCTCAAGCACCTGCTTGTGGCTCTCGGAAGAGCCGATTGAGGAGACGATGCCCTCGCCTACACGCGCCAGCACGGTATCCTCGCCTGCACCACCTACGAGCTGGCGGATGTTGGCGCGGACAGTGACTCGGGCTATGGCAATGAGCTGGATGCCGTCTTTTGCCACAGCAGTGACCGGCGGTGTCTCAATGACTTTGGGATTGACGCTCATCTGTACGGCCTGGAACACGTCACGACCCGCAAGGTCAATGGCGGTGGCCATCTTGAAGCCAAGATCAATATTGGCCTTTGAGGCTGACACGAGCGCATGGACCACTTTCTCTACATTACCTCCGGCAAGGTAGTGGGCTTCGAGGTCGTCGCGGTTCACATCGTTAAGTCCGGCTTTGTGGGCCTCAATGAGAGCGCGCACAATAATCGAGGCCGGCACTTTACGAATGCGCATAAGAAACAGCTGCATGAGCGAGATGTGGACACCGCTCACACGCGCCGAAATCCATAGGAAAAACGGCACATAGTAGAAAAAGACGCTAAGCACCACAACGAGTGCCACGCATAGAAGGACTATAGTCAGTACCATAAATTATTAAGGAAAAAGAATTACATTTCGAGAGTGATAACCTCATTGGCAAGCGAGCGCAGGGTGACCGAGAGCTGTTCGATAGACTTTTCAAGGCGAAGAATCTCCGAAGCCTGCTTATGATCGCCACGAGCATAGTCGGCACGCATTGCCGCAAGGCGTGAGCGGAGGGAATCGGCATGGGCTTTCTCCTTGAGGTAGTTTTTCATCGCCGTGCGGGCCATAGGCGCATGGAAATCGCTTATACGGTGGAGCACACGACCGTCGGGGAGCTGGAAATCAAACTCCTCGGCCGAGCGAACTGTCCGACGCTCACCTACCGACGCAATAGAACGACGAAGGCGGTCATAGTCCTTCCCTTCCTGCCAGGTGTCGGCAATGGAGGATACACGCGCCCGCGAGGCGAGATCGGGGGTATCAACCGGATAGTTCTCACGGATCTCCTTCGGAATGAACGTGTAGATGGTGACGGAATCAGGGACCCGGTTGCGATCGGTGACCCACCATCCTGCACCTGTCTCCTCGTCGACGGCATAAAGATAGTCGTTGAAAGGAGAGTTGTAGGGCATTCCGATATTGGAAGGCTGGAGAAACTCGTTTTCATCACGACGCGTCATGAATATGTCGAGCTGTCCGAGAGATTCATCCCCGTCAGAAGCGAAATAGAGCGTAACGCCATCGTTGAGTAGAAACGGATAGTCAACCCAAGAGCCGACATTGTTGCCGAAAATACCCGAATAGTCAAACAGCTTTACCGATTTATCCCATGAGCCATCAGCGAGACGGTAGGACTCGATCATTACGGAGTTGCCCGCGCTGTCGGAACCCACCCATATCATCTCGTCGCCACGCTCGGTGACAAATCCGGGCTGCATGATGTCATTGACACCAAGAGCTGCCATATCCTCACGACTCACAATTTTCTCGATTTCCTCCATGCCGACCAGCGATCCGGCACTTCCGGCAAGGCGTACAAACTCAAAGAAACCATCAGCCGGCACGTTGATGCTGTCGATTATCTCTATATTCTCAACTCGGTCGAGCATAGACCGGCCAAGACTGATGCGGGTGGAGAGGAAGTCGGTCCAGTCGGTCATCTCGCCAGAGGCTGTGCCAACAAACTTATTATCGCGCTCGGCCTCAGCCTTGGAACGCTTGGCAAGGTATTTGTCGAGATAATCGCGCGCGCCCTCGAAATCATACATATAATATGAGGCCTCGGCAGCACCGAGATTTCCGGAATTGCCACTCTTCATGTAATAAGTGATTGACTCGGCATAGCGTCCGGCATCCTTAAGTAGGTCGGCGGCAACACGATTGAGGGCCTGGTTCTTAGGAGCTTTGCGTGCAGCCTCGACCGCTTCATTCAGAGAAGGAGTGTCTGCAGCGACATTTAAAGCCGACAGAGATATGACTGCCGCAAGGTAATAAAGCACTTGTCTCATAGGGCAGAAAGTCTGTTGTGCATTGCTGCTGCGGCTCGACGGCCATCACCCATCGCAAGAATAACGGTGGCACCTCCACGCACTATGTCACCTCCGGCATAGAGATTGGGAATGGATGACTGCATGGTGGCTTCGTCGACGACAACCGTGCCTCTACGAGACACTTCAAGCTCGCTTATTGCGTTTGGAATAAGTGGATTAGGAGATACGCCCACGCTGACAATAACCAAGTCGACAGGAATCTCCTCGATGGCACCCTCGACAGGCACGGGCGAGCGTCGCCCGGATGCATCCGGCTCACCAAGTTCCATGCGCTGTACCCTCATGGCACATACACGTCCCTTCTCGTCGGCCAGATATTCCACAGGATTGCACAGTGTGAGGAAACGGACTCCTTCCTCCTTGGCATGGAGCACCTCCTCTACTCTCGCGGGCATCTCTTCTTCGCTACGGCGATAGACAATCATCGCCACTTCAGCTCCTTGACGACGAGCGGTGCGAACGGAGTCCATGGCTGTATTGCCACCTCCGACCACTGCCACACGCCGACCTTTGAGCACAGGTGTGTCATGACCTTCACGACCGGCCCCCATGAGGTTGATGCGCGTCAGATATTCGTTGCTTGACATTATACCCACGTAATTTTCACCGGGTATGCCCATGAAGCGTGGCAATCCGGCTCCGGAAGCGACAAAGAGTCCGGAGTAACCACTGTTGACAATGTCCTCATATGAAATCGTCTTTCCGACAACGCAATCGCTGACAAACTCTACTCCGAGGGCGCGAAGGCCGTCAATCTCGGCTTCCACTACCTCATTTGGCAGACGGAACTCGGGAATACCGTATTTCAACACACCTCCAATTTCGTGGAGAGCCTCGAAAACAGTGACCTCATAACCAAGCTTGGCCATGTCGCCTGCAAAGGAAAGCCCGGCCGGGCCGGATCCTGCTACAGCGACCTTAAGTCCATTGGTGGACTGACGCGATGGAACAACAGGATGCGCCTTGGCATACTCGCGCTGAAAATCAGCGGCAAAACGTTCAAGATAGCCTATGGCGACAGGCTGTTTCTTCATTTTGTTGTATATGCAGCGTGATTCGCACTGTTTCTCCTGGGGACACACGCGACCACAGACTGCCGGAAGCGCACTGGTGGACTTGAGCACCTCTGCCGCACCGAGAAAATCCTCCCGCTCAATATTCTTTATGAAGCCCGGGATGTCAACGGCCACAGGGCATCCTGTGACACACTGCGGATCAGGGCAATCGAGGCAACGGCGCGACTCAGTGACAGCCTGCGGGGCAGAAAGGCCTGAATTGACCTCCTCGTTGCAGGTGACTCGGTAGTCGGCCGGAAGATGTGGCATTTCAACGCGCGGGATGGATGTGCGCTCCTTTGCAGACATCGCCTTACGCAATGACTCTCGCCAAGAAGCATCACGCGAATTATCTTGTTTCATAGCGGATTCCAATTGGTTTAGAAACTTTTCATTCTCATCATCATCTCATCAAAGTCGACTTTATGAGCATCGAATTCCGGACCGTCAATGCAGACGAATCGGGTTCGGCCATCGACAGTGACACGACAGGCACCACACATTCCGGTGCCGTCGACCATGATGGTGTTGAGCGAACACATTGTCGGGACATTGTATTTAGCTGTCATCAGAGCCACGAATTTCATCATTATGGCAGGACCGATAGTCACTACAAGGTCAACCTTTTCACGTCCGATCACCTCCTCTACGCCATCGGTGACGAGCCCTTTGCGGCCAAGGGAACCGTCATCGGTCATAATAACCACCTCGTCACTCCATTCAGCCACTTCGTCAGCAAGAATAACCAGGTCGGCAGTACGGGCTGCGAGGACAGATATGACACGGTTGCCAGCCTGCTTCATAGCTTTAATGATAGGCAGCAAAGGCGCCACTCCCACCCCACCGCCACAACACACGACGGTACCGACATTTTCTATGTGGGTGGCCTGTCCAAGAGGACCGACAACATCGGTGAGACACTCGCCCGGTTCAAGGGCACAAATCTTACGAGTGGAGTCGCCCACCTCCTGCACCACAAGAGTGATGGTGCCACGACCGGTATCAGCATCGGCAATAGTGAGGGGAATGCGTTCTCCTCCCTCTCCGGCCCGCACAATAACAAAATGGCCAGGACGACGTGAGCGCGCAATCATTGGAGCCTCTACCACAAACTTGACGACATGGTCGGAGAAATGCTCCTTGGATACTATCTTGTTCATAATGGTGTGTTGCGATTCAATATTTCACAAAGGTAGCAAAAAATCATGAATTTTTTCCTACCTTTGCGTAAAAAACAGAGATAGCAATGTTAGTCATAGGAATAGCCGGGGGTACAGGCTCCGGCAAGACCACCGTAGTCAATAAGATAATCAACTCCTTGCCACCCGGAGAGGTGGCTATATTACCACAGGATTCCTACTATAAGGATTCGAGCCATATACCCGTGGAGGAACGGAGTAAAATCAACTTTGACGAACCGGCCTCAATAGAATGGTCACTGCTCGTGGAACAGCTCAAGACCCTTAAGGACGGGAAAGCAATAGAGATGCCCACATACTCCTATCTCACCTGCACCCGCCAGCCCGAGACAATCAGGGTTGAGCCTCGCGAAGTTGTTATTGTGGAAGGGATTCTTGTTCTTACCGACCCCACACTGCGCAAGATGCTTGATGTCAAGGTCTTTGTTGACGCAGAAGCCGACGAGCGCCTCATTCGCGTCATAGCCCGAGACTGCGTGGAGCGCGGACGCACCCCTCAGATGGTACTCGACCGTTACATCAGTGTGCTTAAGCCCATGCATGAGATGTACATAGAACCTTCGAAAAAGGCCGCCGACCTCATTGTGCCACAAGGCGGTAACAACGTGGTGGCAATCCAGCTCCTAACCGACTATATCGAATCGCGCCTGCGCAAAAACTGAGCGACAGATGGAAGAGACTGAAAAGAAAGAAGAGACCGAAAAGAAGATGGTGCTCCGCACTGACAACCTTGTCAAGAAATATGGCAAGCGCACAGTGGCCAACCATGTGTCAATCAATGTCACACAAGGAGAAATCGTGGGTCTTCTCGGACCGAACGGAGCCGGGAAAACCACAACTTTCTACATGACCGTAGGGCTTATCACCCCGAACGAGGGGCAGATATACCTTGACGACCTGAACATCACGAAGTTTCCCGTCTACAAGAGAGCGCGCAACGGTATCGGCTATCTCGCCCAGGAGGCGAGTGTGTTTCGCAAACTCTCTGTAGAGGACAATATCAGAGCTGTGCTCCAAATGACCGACACATCGGCGGAATACCAAAAAGAGAAACTCGAGAGTCTCATAAAAGAATTCCGTCTCGAAAAGGTGCGCCACAACCTTGGCGACCGTCTGTCGGGAGGCGAACGCCGTCGCACAGAGATAGCACGATGCCTCGCAATAAACCCGAAATTCATTATGCTTGACGAGCCGTTCGCCGGTGTCGACCCTATTGCAGTAGAGGATATCCAGTCGGTAGTGTACAGTCTGAAAGAGAAAAACATAGGCATTCTCATCACCGACCACAATGCCCAGGAGACACTGCGCATCACCGACCGCGCTTATCTGCTGTTTGAAGGAAAGATCCTTTTCCAAGGCACTTCGGAAGAACTTGCCGAAAATCCCGTGGTGAGGGAAAAGTATCTGGGCAGAGACTTCATGTTTTACAGAAAGAAATTTGACGCGGTGTAGGACACAAATACCCGTGCCGGCACCGCGTCAAAGGGAACATCAGCAAGCAAAGCCGATGCGACGAGGGGGAATACGCACGATGGCCGGCGAGGGGATGTCGGACGGCTGGATTTCAACAAGTTCGGACCGCGATGGCGACTTAATTTCAGAGACCCTCATGGCCATAGCCGGAATTACCTCCGTCTCAATAAGATTGACTACGTGGCGGGCATTTCCGAAATCGCTTTTTCGTGAAGCATAGTCCGAGGAAAGCCGTCGCGACAGAGCTTCGTGCGCGGAATCGGACAACACAAATCTCTTTGAAGAAAGATAACGTGTGGCTATCTCCATGAGTTCCTCCTCGGTAAAATCGTCGAACTTATAGAAATTACTCTCGGGGATGCGAGAAGCGAGGCCGGGGTTGAGAGAAAACATGGCAAGCATAGGCTCCGTGTATCCGGCAAGAATTAACATCCAGTCACGCTTGGAAGTATCGGCCAAGGCCGTCATAAGAGTCTCGAGCACAAAGCGACCAGGGTCTTTGGGGTCGGACGGCTGATGCAGCTGGTATGCCTCGTCAATAAACAATATCCCGCCTTGAGCCTCTTTTATTGCAGCAAGGGTTTTCTCTGACTCAGAGTTGTAGTACTGCCCCAGCAGCGAAGCTCTCTCTCGTATAACCATATGGCCGCTCGACAAAGCCCCGCATTCATGCATCACCCGTCCAAGCTCCTTGGCCACGGTGGTTTTGCCAGTACCCGGAGATCCGAGAAACAGGCAATGGAGTGGCGTAGACAACGCCGGGAGCCCCGCTTCACGACGCAGACGGTAGAAGTCCATGAGTTTTCTACAGCTTTCAAGCCTGGCCTTGACTGATTTCAGCCCCACAAGCGAATCGAGCGGCGACATATGAGGCCTGCCTGTTTCGGAAGAAGAGTTAGATCTGTCCATACGCCTTGTCTCAAGCACATTTCTGACCTTCTCCACTGTCAGATTGGAGATAACGCCAAGTTCCTCAGCATACAGTTCCCCCTCCTCGTCATAACCGGCAGATGCGTCAAACAGCGCGCCGGTGAAATGATAGCCCATAGAGAACAGTTCGACATACAGATAGGAGTCAATATCAATTTCCTCCGGCACAGGACACGATGCTTTTACATATCTGACTCCGCCCGATTCATGAGGCACGAGCGAACAAGGAAGCATGACAGAACGTCCGTCACGACTAACAAAAGAGATGAAGAGCTCGGGAAGACGAGCAAGCTGAGTAACATTGTTTTCGAGTAGAAACACCACCGATCGGCCCTTGGCGAGAGATGAAATCGAGACAAAGCGAATCTCAGCCACGTCATCACCGTCTCTACTGGCAACAGCAGCCTCCACGTAAGCCGATACCGGACTATAATATCGCGTGGGGAGCATTTGCACAGACACATACGACAACGGGTGAGCAGCCAAAACCATATCACTTCCGGGCACGGCAACTTCGACCGAGTAATCGTGATCGGGATTTAATTGAGACCGACGAAACGGAATGTCGATGCGCAGAGTCCTAAATTGCTCGTCGTGAGACATCTCCACACACAGTGTGCGCGAAGCCACAACGACGTCTATGGCAAGGTCACGTATATTGACAAAAAATGTCTTGCGGCTTTTTCTTGAACGAGAGTTCCCGAAAGTGAGATTGCGGGTCTTAATCTTGACAGCCACATGGGACTGTCTGGCAAATGGGATGAACTGTGTCCGATTGGAGAAGAGGCCGAACGCCGGAAATTCCGTGGCTGCGCGGCTCGAGGGACAATAAGGAAGAACAGAGAGGGAGAGGATTTCGATATTTACTTTGTTGTTTGGTATCATAATTCACAGATTAAAAAGTCATATCCGGACAAACCGGACAAATGTTAATTAGAAAAAGGAGAGAGTGTCCCAGAATTTCAATGTACGCGCGCAACCGCACTGACCCGGAGAGGCTTAAGGAGTGACAAGACACACCTCCAGCCTGCCGGACGGCAACGAAGCATTTTTGGTAAGAAATCAGGGAGTAAAAACATTATGACACATACCGCCAAGGCCGTCGTCTTACCGAAATGGCAGAAACGGGTCGTGAAGCGAACAAATGATTCTGATGTGTCATAAACTTTTTAATCTGCAATGGGACTATACCGCCCATCATATCGCAAAATTATGTATTTTCATTTTATTTTCCAAATTATTCTTAAAAAAGCGACAAAAAGACTTCCCGCCGTCCGTCTTTCTGCCACCTGTTTTCACACTTGCATTATGCGTCGCGGTTTATTCTTCGACGCAAGAATAAGAGGTACATTTTCCACGGTTGTATTTGATGTGTCAAGCCCGAGGGCTTCCGGGGTGTCCGGCCCGATGTGGCGCAACCGCTCGTACATCGTCATCAGCCATCGTTCCATAGGTCGGCAATCGCTCGACGGGGAGAATACTCTGTGAATCACAATGAAGCGAAAGTCGCCCGGCACCTTCCTCGCCCTCAACGACGGATAGCCAGACAACAGATCAAGACGGTTGTCGCGGACAAGCTCCTCAATAATCTGACGGAAATACACTGTCACGCGCGGTTCGACCCGGAATCCAATACGCATAGCTATGCTGAAAACCTTACCGGGCAGAAGTTCGCACACAGAGTATTCCAGAGTGTCAGGCTCATCGGTAAAGTCTGTCCGGATAAGGAAGTAGTGGTCGGCACGCTTGGGCTGCTTGTTGACGATAGAATAGAGAATCTTGCTTTCCACACCATAGGGGCCGGCTGAATTACTGAAATACACAAGGTTTGAGGCATACTTTGGAATCTCACGGTCTGCACTTATATCAGAAATGACTGCAATCCTATCACGTATATCTTCGTATCTGAAATAACTGTCGCGTATGCGTGTGGCCTTATACCATATCACCACAATCACAGACATCATACCTGCAATCAACAGAGTATACCATCCCCCATGGGCAAATTTAAACAGATTGGCACACAGAAAGGTACCCTCAACAAGAATAAAGACAGCTAAGAAGGCCCATATGAGCCAAGGACGTGTACCTCCCTGCTTCAGCCACTCAGCCAAAAGAAGAGTCGTCATAAGCATTGTCACAGTTATGGCAAGCCCGTAGGCACCTTCCATATTGGCCGAATTACGAAACACAAGCACCGTGACCACACACCCAAGATACAGAAAGATGTTGACTGACGGAATATAGAGCTGTCCTTTTGATGTGGAAGGATATTTTATTCGCAGCCTTGGCCAGAAACTGATGTTGACAGCCTCTGAAAAGATTGTGAACGAGCCACTTATCAGTGCCTGCGAAGCTATCACAGAAGCCAGCGTACTCATGATGATTCCAGGAATAAGCCACCAGTCAGGCATAATGGCATAAAACGGATTAACTTCCGGAGCCACTCCGTCCGGTCTTGAAAGAATCCATGCACCCTGTCCGAGATAGTTCAGTATCAGCATGATTTTAACGAATATCCATGCTACGGAGATATTCCAGCGTCCACAATGGCCCAGGTCGCTGTAAAGAGCTTCCGCTCCTGTTGTACACAGGAACACCGCTCCCAGTATGAGCCACCACGCAGGATAGTCGACAAGAATTTTAACGGCATACCATGGGTTAAAGGCCTTGAATATTGACAGTGACAGGCCGATATTGGCAACCCCAAGCACTCCCAACATAAGAAACCATATCAACATGACCGGGCCAAAAAGCTTTCCGATTGCCGATGTGCCCTGACACTGTGCGATAAATATGAAAGAGATGATGGCAAGTGTGACAGGAACGACAGGAGGATCGGCCATGAGACCGTTAAGACCTTCTACTGAGGTTGTCACGGTCATGGCCGGTGTAATGACACCGTCGGCAACAAGCATACTCGCCCCAACCGCGGCAAGAAGATAAAGCCATCGCGCTCCACGCTTTTTCACAAGCGAATAAAGCGCCAGTATACCTCCCTCTCCCTTATTGTCGGCGCGAAGCGCAATCATGACATATTTGACAGTGGTCTGGAGCGTGAGAGTCCAGATTACAAGCGACACAGCACCAATCACATATTCAGCGGAATACGCCGGATTGGCATGGCATATTGCTTTCATGACATACAACGGAGATGTCCCAATGTCACCAAAAACGATACCAAGTGTGACGAGAAGTCCAAGTGATGAAATTTTTCTTGTCTTTGCATCCATATAATTGCAACAACTGCATAGTCACATGGGTTCAAAGCGACACGCCTAACTCTTTAATATTCCATACAAAAAAAAGTGACACCCGTCAGACGGGTGTCACTTGTCAAGTCTGTATAGAGAATCAGACAATTATTTTCCAGTCATACGGACCGTTCTTTCCGAAACAGACGGAGCGAAACCAGCGCGGTGGATGTTGCGGACAGGATTCTTGCGTTTTTTAAACTCTCCATTACGGGGTGCAGCGGCCTTGGTGGCTACGCCCTCAAGTGCAGGGGTAGTATAGCGCATGATGCTGGGCTCGCCCCATACACCTTCGCCATTCTTTGCAACGGCCACAATCACTACAGCTGTTTCAGGATCAATCATATACTCGCTGCTGAGATCAAAGAACTGCCACCATCCCGAAGTAGGCATCCAGGGATCGCTCTTAAGCTCGGCAAGAATTTCAGCCTCATTGCTGTCATAGGTTTCAGCAGGGTATACGCCTATACGATAGGCCCAGGTCTGATCGTTAGGTGTAAAGCTGATAGCCAGTGTGGGCTTCATCTCTCCATCCCAATCAGTCAGTGAGAATGAGTCGATCTTGATGTCCACTACAGCATCGCCAGGTCCACCCTTGGCCTTTGTAGACATTTTGAACACCTGCAAGGGAGCATGATTGCCGTTGGCGTCGAGCGGAAGCACATAAAGTTCCTGCACGGTATTGGGTTCCAAATCTTTATATGTGTACGAATAATTACCGACGTGTTCCAGACCCCACATCCGTATCATCTCACCCATGTTCTTAAAGCCGAACATTGGCGCAAACATATTGTACTGAGATTCAGCCTCACCCTCTCCGAAGATTACGAAATAGAAGGAAGAAACATCCTCATTGGGAATGAAATCAAGTTCAAGTGTGGTATAGTCGGCATTTACCACTTTTACATCGACCATAGGATTGCCTACCACAGGAGCGCTTTCAGTGGTGAAATAGTCGGCACGGAACTCACAGGCTACACCATACATATCATATCCGAGAGTCACGGCAGCATATTCGGTGCCATAATCAAGAGTGATACCCGAGAGTGTGCCTTTAGTAAAGTCCTCTGCATATTCCGGAGACCCGTATCTATCAAGCCAAGACTCCGCACTCAAAGGATTGGCCTCAAGCTGATGGGCCACTACGCCGGGAATCACATTGACTTTAAAGGAGAAACATTCGGGAGTTCTTTTCACTTCGAGGACAGCTTTTTCAAGGTCAAATTCAAGGACCTTGACGTTAGCGGCAACCTCACCCTCGACTGAAGCGAACTCGACATGATCGATAGTTCCGACATTAAATCCTTTGTATGAACCATTTCCGTTGACAACGATCATACGGTTGGTGCTTGTCTCGTTGTCAGCAACAGCTGTGAACGTTCCGCTCAGACAGACAGACAGCAGCAGCGAGGAGAGTATATATTTTTTCATTTTTTGTAGAATTTGATGCTATTGTTGTTAAAGTTTACGATGTAGAGCCCGGGAGCAAGGGTGGAAACATCTACATTCTCACCCTGCCAGCCATTGACTGACTTCAACAATTGTCCCTGTAAGGCATAGACCCTGAGTGTACACGCTGCCTCGGGCGCAGATGTGAATTCCAAAAGGCTTTCTACTGGATTTTGCCGCAAAGCCACTGATCGGCCATCTGTTGCAGTGACATCAAAAATGCCACTGGCACTGCCGAACGTAATGGTCGACTCATTGCTGAAGGAGATGGCGGTTGACTTTTCATCACCCTCTCTCACCACAAGTTCCGACTTGTCGAGGTCAAAGTCAAACCTTAGCTCATCGGTAAGCTTAAAAGCCACTTCCCCATTGGATTGAGAGGCTTTCACCGTCATGACAGTATATCCTGACGCATAAGGAGCTCCGACTGTCAGCAGCAACAAGGCAGCATAAAAGCTCGATTTTTTCATAATAGGTTTATTGTAAATAGAATTTAGTTAGTGTGAAATCTGTTAACATTTTTCCGATTGCAAATATACGAAATAAAAATTAACAAAAACAAACTTTCATTTCACTTTTTACAAGAAAATAAACAATGCGTCACATAAAATTTGCCGTTTTTCTACAAAAAGAGCATTTCTTATAGAAAAACGGCAATATTAATTATTGTAAAAATTTACTCCGTAACTCTAAAAACACCGATTATATCAATGTTTGAGCAAGGTGAGCAGAGGCGGCCTATTCGTCGACATCAAATCCTGCGGCCCTAACAGCCGAGACTATCGAAGCGTGAACCGGGGCTCCCTGTACAATGGCTCGACCGGTGGACAAATCTACATCGACGGCCTCAACACCGTCCACTTCACTAATGGCTTTCACAACCGAAGCCCGGCAATGAGGGCAATTCATACCCTTGATGATAAATTCCTGTGTCATATCTGTAGTTTCAAAATGATTATGTTTACGACCGTGAATAAACGAGTAGATAAGCAACCCGACAAGTATAACAGAGCAAGATGTGGGGAAAAGAGGAAATCCTGCGTGGTGACAATCCTCTGACATCCCAGCCACGGAAAGAGAGAACCACGAGGAAGGCATGAGATAATCTATCGCCAGTCCGAAAGCCATGGATCCCAACACGATGGCACCGAGATAGGTCGCTGCGGCTTTTCTACCCATCTCGCGTGAAATGATGGTGAAGGATGCGAAATTTGCAGCCGGACCGGCCATCAGTAAAACCAAGGCAGTGCCGGGTGAGAGACCTTTGAGCACGAGTGAGAGCGCTATGGGAATTGACCCGGTGGCACATACATACATCGGGACTGCGACAACAACTACTGCCACCATGGCCAACAGCGGGTGAGAGCCAAGCGACGCAAAGAAATCATCGGGAACATATATGGTGATCAGCGCAGCGATGACGAGGCCGGCCACAAGCCACGAACCAATGCTCGAAACAAGATCGACAAATCCATAACGAAGAGCCGAGATGCATCTTGCGCCAAATGGCTCACGTTCGGAGTCGGGATCTCCAGACACACCGATACTGCAGGAGGTTTCTTCAGACGACTTCTCCCCTCTTCCGACAGCTATTCCCGCAAATAGAGCGGTGACCAAGGCTGCAAACGGACGCACCACGGCAAAAGCCGGCCCGAGAAGAGACCATGTCGCCGCAATACTGTCCACACCGGTTTGTGGAGTGGCGACAAGAAACGATGTGGAAGCCGCTCTCGAGGCTCCTCCTCGACGGAGAGCCACCGCCGTAGGCAAGACTCCGCACGAACACAGAGGAAGAGGAATGCCGAAAAGTGCCGCCTTAGCTACTGATTTCCATCCTGTACCGGATAAATGACGGGCCATCGCAGGACGCGGGACGAACGAGTGAAGGACACCCGCAATAAGAAAGCCCAAGAGGATGTAGGGAGACATCTCGTTGAGCATAAACAAAAGTGTATAGAAAATCTGCATTGCGAATAAGTTTTTTCTTACCGCAAAGTTACATCCCCCGAGGCCGGAATACGTTATACTATGTTCTCAAAGTTTTGCATCACACCTCGGAAAGAGGCCTGCGCTCGCCCATCTCCTTGAATTGGGACGGAGTCAGACCTGTGAGCTGCTTGAACTGGCGAGAGAGGTGGGCTACGGATGAAAACCCGGTCTCGTGGGCTATCTCGGATAGGGACAGACGGCGATAACGTATGAGTTCTTTGACACGTTCTATCCTAATATTAAGATAGTAGTTCTCGATAGTACGCCCCTCAACCTCGGTGAATGTGCGGCTTATCTGCTGGTAGGATAACGGAATTCTGGAGGTGAGAGCATCGGCTATCGTTGGTTTTGAATCTGACTCCATACGTGCCAGCTCAATGAGAGTGTGCTTCACAGTCTCAACAATTTCCGCCTCGCGCGACTGGATTATCTCAAAGCCCTCTTCACACAGAGCCTCCGAGACTTTGGCCAAACAATCTGCAGAGAGTTCCACAGGAATGTAGGCGCGCCCGAGTTCCACCTCGACATCAGGAATACCGAGATAGTCGAACACACGCCGGACGGTGTCGGCACAATGACGACACACCATATTCTTTATTGACAGCCTCATATACCCCTAAAATCTCCCTTATAAGGATTGCTTTCCTTTATGACACCATGCCGGAACGCATAGAGGAGCTCGGACAGCTCATCAATCTGCCCCTGCAGCACACGTCCCATATCGGTATCGCGGACACAGACACGCCGTGCGGTCTGTTCCACCATCTTGGTAGAACCGACAATGTCAGTGCCGTTGGCAATAGCCTCTTCCACCGAAGTAAAAGGCTCATGCTCTACCAATTCAAAATTTGAGCTGTGATATATGAGTGTATATCCGGCTATCCCGGTGGTTTTATGGTAGGCCTTTGCAAATCCACCGTCAATAACCATCAGTTTTCCACCGGCCCGCAGCGGACTCTCACCATTGCCCGTGCGTACCGGGACATGGCCATTGATAACGTGACGCTGAGTGCCCTCCACTCCGAACTCATCAAGAATCATATCAATAACATCCTCTCGGTCACGGAGTTTGTAATACCATCCTTTCTCTTCTTTACGGGCCGCAGGATCTTTGACGAAATAGCGCTCGAAAGTGGTCATGCGATCTTTGTCGAACAACGGGGAGTCGGGACCACACCACATATACCAATAATAGTCGCGGGCAAGCTTACGCTCTGCCTCCGGGGTGTCGTCATTGTAGGCCGAACGCAAAAGCATACCAATCCGCTCCATAAGCATACGTCCCTTGAAAGCCTCGCCTCCCACAAGCACCTCCTTGAGAGAGCCGTCGGCATTGAGGGGCATAGACGCATGGAAAAGGAGATTGGAATTGAACACACCATACATACAACCGTGGGACAAAAGAAGGTCTATGTGGCGTCGAAGCGTGGCACTCGAAGTAAACGAGCGGTGTAGTTTATGTACAAGGTGCAGTTCCTCCGGAGTGAGACGATAGGGATCGGTCGGATCTATGGTCGGGAACCGCGTGTCAGTCATCTCGTAAATGACACCGTCTATATTTACAACCCCCTTCTCATAGTCTATTTTATCCAGAAGGCGTCTGTCATCCATCTTCCATTCAGGATACCGGGCTATCATCTGGCCTTCAAGTTTGAACTGGATTACAGCCATGGCCTTGTGCATTTTGGCACAAAGGCGCAGAGTCTTCTCGGAATGGGTGTTGTCTTCGTCAGATGCGTGTGAACGGAACTCACCGCAATCATCGTCGGCATATGTCTCCATCGCGAACGTTGCAAGCGGAAGCAGATTGATACCATAGCCGTCCTCGAGAGTGCCAAGGTTGCCATAGCGCAGAGAAACACGCACCACATTGGCTATACAGCAATCATTTCCGGCGGCAGCCCCCATCCAAAGGATATCATGGTTGCCCCACTGAATATCCCATTTGCCATATCGACTGAGGGTTTCCATTATGTGATGCGCTCCTGGACCACGGTCAAAAACGTCACCGAGTATGTGGAGCTGGTCAATAGACAAACGCTGTATCACCACACACATGGCAGTGATAAATTTATCGGCCTGTCCGGTGGATATAATAGTCTCGATTATGCGGTTGAAGTAGGCCTGCTTGTCGTAGTCGGAGGGCGACTCATGGAGGAGTTCCTCTATAATATAGGCAAACTCGCCGGGAAGCGCCTTGCGCACCTTTGAACGAGTGTATTTCGATGTGACACTCTGAAGCACCTTGACAAGCTGGTGGAGCGTTATATTAAAGAAGTCTTCGAGATTTGGCTCAGTGTCGTGTATAGACCTCAGCTTTTCTTCGGGATAGTAAATGAGGGCACACAACTGGCGAATCTGTGTCTCACGCATCGAGGTCCCGAACAGTTCGGTGACCTTACGTTTGATATTGCCCGACGCGTTTTTGAGCAAATGACGGAACGCTTCGTGCTCTCCGTGGAGGTCAGCCACAAAGTGTTCGGTGCCTTTGGGGAGGTTGAGGATTGCTTCAAGATTAATGATTTCCGTGCTCGCAGCGCTAACCGTTGGGAAGGTCTGTGCCAGGAGCTCGAGAATACGCCGGTCGTTCTCCACCCGTTTGAGGGTGTTTTTGCTATCAGTAGTGGGCATGGAGTTTTTCTGTCTATTGATACTGTCGGAAAGAGATAAGGTCCACAAAAGTACAAATATTTTTTCATGACCATCCGTTTATCTCAAATATTTTTTCTAATTTTGTAGCGAATTTTACATGATAGCTCTTTAAGAATATGGTTAACCGAGTATTGATCAGAATCAAGGTGGTGCAGCTCCTCTACTCCTACTTCTTGTCCTACAAGGAGTTCAAAGTCGAGTCACCTGCCGAAAACCCTTCACGCGACAAGAAATACGGCTATGAGCTCTACATGGATCTTCTTCTAATGATCCTCGAGCTCTCGGGCATCAGAGTCCACGACACCGAGCGTCGTCTCTCCCCCATCCACGGACTTGCCCTCAACAAGCACATCCATCAGAACCAGCTTGCCAAGTCGCTGAATTCCCTTACGGAGCTACGCGAGATAATCGTCAAAAACCGCGCGGATCTCTCGGACTTCGATTCGGTGATTCCGTCGATATATGAGGCCATCTCCACCCTTCCGGCCTTCAAGACCTATTCTCGCATCAAGAAGCCTGAACTCAAGGACGATGTATCCCTTTGGCTCTCGATATTCCAGAATCTCATAGTTAAGAATCCGGCCTTCATGGCTGCCGCTCGCAAGAATCCCCGTTTCACTCTTGCCGGCTTCACCCGTGGCACCCAGGCTATCGAACGCACCCTGAGTGAATATGGAGACAACCGTTCCCTTCTTATTCAGGCTCGTAATTCACTGGATTACGCGCTCGACAAGGCCTATGAACTCTATCTGAGTCTGCTGGCACTTCCGATTCATATCTGCCGCGCAGAGGAACTCCGATTAGACAACGCACGTCACAAGTTCCTCCCCACAGATGCCGACCTCAACCCGGATATGCGTTTTGTCGAAAGCCCATTTGTGAAGGCCCTTACCCGCAACCCTGAAATAGCAGAGTTCCTCGAAAGCGGCAAACTCTCATGGGATGCCGATGACGACCTGGTGTCAAGCCTCCTGCAATCAATCACGTCAAGCGAGATTTACACCAACTATATGGCCAACCCCGGAGAGCACACTCTTGCCGAGGATGCTGAATTCTGGCGCCAGTTGTTCAGGAACATCATAATTTCGTCCGATGCTCTTGACGAGGCTCTCGAATCGAAGTCGGTATATTGGAATGACGACCTGCACGTAATTGGCACATTCGTTCTCAAAACCATCAGAAAATTTGGCACCAGCCAGGCTGACGGTGAGGATATTGCCATACTGCCACAGTTCAAAGACGATGAAGACCGCAATTTCGGTCCCGACCTCTTCATGAGCGCAATAAAGCACTACGGAGAGTACAAGGAAATGATAGACAGTTTTGTCAACACAACACGCTGGGATTCTGACCGTCTGGCCTTCATGGACATCGTAATCATGATTACAGCCGTGACCGAACTTCTCAACTATCCGGCAATTCCCATTGCTGTGACTCTCAACGAGTACATCGAGATAGCCAATGCCTACTCCACCCCACGAAGCGGTGCATTTATAAACGGTATCCTTTTCTCGGTAATCAACCATCTCAAAGAAGAGGGCAAACTTTTAAAAAACTAAAATAACAACAACACAAAAATACGCAATTTACCATGCTCAACTCCATCCTTCTCCAGTCGCAAGGCGCAGGCTGGGCCAATATCGCAATGATCGTGGCCCTCATCGCAATCTTCTATCTCTTCATGATTCGTCCGCAGCAGAAGAAGCAGAATGAGATCAAGAAGTTCCGCGAAGGTCTCAAGGCCGGCGACTCGATAGTAACAGCTGGCGGCATCTATGGAAAGATCCGCTCTGTCAACGACACAACTTTTGTTGTCGAGATTGCCAAAGACGTAAAGATCACTATCGACAAGGGATCGGTGTATCCATCTGCCGCACAGGCCGACAAGGACGCCGCCTCCAAATAAAGGATAAAGACTCCGAATATCACGCAGAGGGAGCATTTCGACAATGCCCCCTCTGCATAATTGTCTCCGTAACAACTTCACTCCATGGGTGACTTATTCCGACGCATAGAATCACGCATCAAGGCAGCCGTCCGTTCCAAAAGAGGAAAGGATGTTCTGCTATATCTGTTGTTTGTAGCAGTAGCATTTGTATTCTGGGTGTTCATGTCGCTTGACACACAAATGCAGCGTGATTTCGAGGTCCCCGTGGAACTCCAGAATGTACCAGACAGCGTAACACTCATCACCCAGCCTCCTGAAGTGCTCAGTGTGAGTGTAAAGGGCAAGGATGCCCAGCTGCTACGGTTTATGTGGGGTAAAATGTCGCCCGTAAAGTTCAAATGGGAGGACTGTGCTGCTGACAACTACGTCAATCTCTCCTCAACCCGTCTGCTCACCCGTATGAGAGACTATTTTGGAGCAGGAGTACAAGTGGTGTCATGCAGGCCGGATTCCGTCAAGATTTCCTACACCACTCTTCCTGGAGTGAAAGTAAAACTGATGGTTCAAGCCGACATCCGCCCACAGTTACAATATATTATGTCGGGAGCTCCCAAGGCTGATGTTGATTCCGTGACCCTGTATTCGGCCACAGACATCCCCCACTCGCTCCGCATAGTCACTACCGAACCTATCGTCAAGTCCGGGCTGAAAGACACAGCACGATATGAGGTCAAGGTGAAGCCTATATCCGGAATCCGCATCGTGCCTGACAGGGTCAACGTGACTATTCCAGTTGAACCCTTGATAGCCCGCAAACGCACAATAAATCTTGAAACAACCAACCTCCCTCCCGACAAGAGACTCGTTACATTCCCGTCCAAGATCGAGATTTCCTATCTCGTGCCAATGAGCAGCTATAATAACGACTATCCTGTAAAGGCCTATGTAGACTACAAGGATGTGAGCCTCCCGGGCAACAAGCTTCCCGTAAACCTATCTCTCATCCCCGACATATACCACAATCTGACGTCCAACCCCACAAGCGTGGAATATATCATAGAGAATGTCGACTGAACTTATAGCCATAACAGGCGGAATCGGAAGCGGGAAAAGCATTGCCAGCCGTGTATTGACAGCCATGGGCTATGAAGTATATGACTGCGATTCACGAGCCAAGGAGATAATGGACCGCGACCGCAATATCCATCGCAGAATTGCGGAGGAAGTTGAGCCAAAGTGCATAAGCGACTGCGGTATCAACAGAGCAATTCTTTCGGCCACCGTCTTTGCAGATGCCGAAAGACTCGCAGCCCTCAATGCCATAGTGCATGGTGCGGTAAAAGAGGACATAGCCCTATGGTTGGCAGGACTTGATAGAAAGACAGCATTTGTCGAAACGGCAATTCTGTATGAAAGCGGTCTTGACAGGATGGTCGACTGCGTATGGGAGGTGTCGGCACCGACCGAGCTACGTATTGAGAGAGTAATGCGCCGGTCGGCTTTAACGGAGGAAGCTGTTATAGCCCGTATAAAAGCCCAGGAATCCACCATAGTAGACACTCCGCATCCTCACATAATAAAGCTAATCAACGACGGTGTTTCACCGTTGCTCCCTCAGATTGAAAAGGCCCTGGAAAAGACCTGGCAATAGTCTTGTTTAAATCAGTTTTTTTCACTAAGTTTGTGGTGCGTAAAATATTACCCACCATGAGACTATATCATTTTTTATTACTTTCCACATTTACACTTATTCCATCGGCTGCATATGCCGAATCACGAGGAGTGAGCGTGACGACTCCACAAGGCCGAACCGTCACCGTCACCCCGATTACCAACAACATCATAAAGGTGAGCAACCTCGCTCCGGGTGAAACACTCCCTGAGTCGGGACTGCTACAGCCTGTGAATGAATCAGAATACAAGACAACGACAAGCGGAGAATTCACCACTTTGCTGACACAGACAGGAGTAAGTGTCAGAATAGATTCACGTACCGGCGGTGTCGATATCAACGCGGGTGCCGACCGCGCCATCAGCGACAGCGGAGTGCGAACCACCGACAATGGCCGTCAGACAATCAGCATCTCAACAATGGGCAGTGGCTCTTTCTACGGAGCCGGTGAGAGAGGCTATAGCTTTAATCTCGCCGGTGACACGCTCGTTATGTATAACAAGCAAAACTATGGCTACACGGCCGGTGATCCGAGAATAAAGCAGATGAACATCACAATGCCTCTCTTCCTTTCGTCCAAAGGATATGCGCTTGTGTTTGACGACCATGCTGCTGCCGAAATGATAATGTCAAATCCTGTGGTCTATACTACCGAGGCACGCAACCCGGTGAGTTACTACTTCGTAAACTCTACCGGGACACTGGCCGATCTCACAGGAGAACTCAGCCTTATCACGGGCAGACAGAAACTGCCTCCTTTATGGTCTCTCGGCTACATCACCTCTAAATACGGCTACCGCACACAATCTGAGACCGAAGGAGTGATCGACACTTTGAAGCACGCAGGATATCCGGTTGACGGCATTGTTCTCGACCTCTACTGGTATGGCAAAGAAGAAGATATGGGCCGTCTTGCCTGGGACCCAGACCAATGGCCCAATCACCGCGCAATGCTTGCCGGGCTTAAAAACAAAGGAGTAAACACCGTGATAATCTCCCAACCATACGTGCTTCGCAATGGGAAAGGCCTTGACAACTACAACGAGCTGTCGACCAAAGGACTTCTGCTTAAAGACACACTCGGCAATACCGGAGATGTGACCATATGGGTAGGAAACGGCGGAATGTTTGACGTATCAAATCCCGAGACACGCCGATGGCTGCGAGAACGCTACAAACAGCTGACCGAAGAAGGTGTCGGCGGATGGTGGGGCGATCTCGGCGAACCTGAGGTGCATCCCGAAAACAGACTGCACGCAAACGGACAAACCACACGAGAATACCACAATCTGTATGGAAATGACTGGAGTTCTATAATCTCACAACTTTTCGAGGAAGAATTCGCAGACCGCCGACTCATGACAATGATGCGCGGAGGCACCACAGGGCTTCAGCGTTACAGTGTTTTCCCATGGTCTACGGATGTTTCCCGTTCATGGGGAGGCTTACAGCCACAGATTACCATCATGCTGAACTCCGGTCTTTCCGGTCTGGGGTATATGAGCCACGATGTCGGAGGATTCGCTATTGACGAGGCTGCTCCCTACGATCCGGAACTCTATGTGAGGTGGCTTCAACTCGGCACATTCTCGCCCGTGCTACGCACCCACGCACAGCGCACAGCAGAGCCTTATAAATATCCCGACCAGCAGCATATCATACTGCCCCTCATCAAAGAACGTTACCGCTGGCTCCCCTATAACTACACACTCGCATGGGAGAATGCCTCACAGGGACTCCCGCTTGTGAGACCGCTTAACTTCTATACTCCCTCAGACACCAAGTTTGACAATATAACCGACGAATATCTGTGGGGACACGATGTACTTGTAGCTCCTGTAATGAAACAGGGTGCCACAGAGCGTGATATAGTATTTCCGGAAGGACTGTGGATAGACTATAACAACCCCACGAAGTTTTATCACGGAGGTGACACAGTTACTTATCCGGCTCCGCTCGAGGTACTCCCGCTATTTGTACGCGCCGGGGCCTTCATCCCTCTGGCCGATTACGATATGGACAATACCGGAGATTACCGCACCGATCGTTACACCATTAACTACTATCCTTATCTGGGCACATCGGAAGGCACTATTTACGAAGACGACCTACGTTCCCCGTCATCGCTATCTTCCGGAAATTTCACACTTCTGAAACTTAAAGGAGAGGCTGGAATAGAGGGAATAGACATATCAGTCTCGTCCGAAGGGAACTATCCAGAAATGGCTTTTCAAAAAGAATTGACATTCGAAGTGCATCTTATGGACCACAAACCGTCGGAGGTGAGAATTGACGGGAAACCTACACGCAAGTGGAAATATGACCAATCTACAGCTACTCTCACCATAATGACGAAGTGGAACCCCACCTCCGCCCTCTCAATAGAAATAAGATAGTATTATTTTACCCGATTATGGCACGACTTTTCATTTCCATGAATAGCCGCGCCATTTTTGTTTGAAATATGTTATCTTTGCAAGACAACCGAACACCGAACATCATGAAAAAAGTAATTCTTACGACATTGGCACTTGTCTCGGTCTGTGTGGCAGCAGAAGGGAAAGTGAAACCTGCTTCGCTTATAGGCGACAATATGGTTCTACAGCAAAAAGCCGACGCGCGTCTATGGGGCACGGCAACACCAGGTGCCGAAGTGACTGTGACACCATCATGGGACAACAAAAAATACACTGTCAAGGCAGACAAGGAGGGACAATGGAATATATCAGTAGCTACACCTGAAGGCAGTTTTACCCCCTACTCCATCACCATATCCGACGGCGAACAACTCACACTCTCCAATGTGCTTGTCGGTGAAGTATGGCTCGCATCGGGACAGTCGAATATGCAGATGCCCCTCAAAGGATTCCCGGGATGCTGCGTCGACGGAGGCTATGACGAGATTGCCCGTTCCCGTGAAAAAAAGAACCGAATACGCTTTTTCACAGTCCCACTCACACAGAGCTACACACCTGTAGATACGGTAGCCGCCAAATGGGCAGTCCCGTCTCCACAGACCGCCGCTGAATTTAGCGCCGTGGCGTGGCACTATGCCAACCGTCTCGCCGACGTGCTTGATGTGCCTGTCGGCGTTGTGAGCGCAGCCTACGGAGGTGCCCGCGTGGAAAGCTGGACTCCGAGAGACATACTCGAGACCTACACTGATGTATCGCTCGATCCGAAGGACGTGGAGGGAATGACACACTATCTTCGTCCGCTTCTCATGTACAACGCAATGTTCAATCCGGTAAAGGACTATACATACAAAGGTATAATCTGGTATCAAGGATGTTCCAACGTGTCATCGTGGCAGACATATGCCGACAGACTATATACAATGGTGGAACGATGGCGAAAGGACATCGGACTTGGCGACATCCCATTTTATGCAGTGGAAATAGCTCCTTACCAGTACGGAGAGCCGGCGGAGACCGGACAGTCGCCCTACTTGCGCGAAGCCCAGTGGGAAGCCGTAGAGAAGCTTCCGAACGCCGACATGATATGCATCAACGACTTGGTGAAGCCTTACGAACGATACAACATACATCCAGGCAACAAGTCGGATGTAGGCAAACGTCTTGGCGACCTTGCGCTCAACAAGACATATAACCACAACGAGTTTTTAGCCGGCAGCCCTCGCTATAAAAGCTCACGCTTCTTAGACAATGAGGCCTGGGTGGCCATTGACTCTCCCAACGACGGAATATGTCGCAACTATGACATCCGTGGATTCGAAGTGGCCGGTAAAGACGGCATATTTTACCCGGCTGATGAGGCCCGTCTCAATTGGCAGACCAACGAGATCGTGGTGTCAAGCGAGAAGGTGAAAGAGCCGGTGGCCGTACGATACGGATTCCGCGACTTTCTTCCCGGCACACTTCATGGAGGCAACTTTTTGCCACTGATTCCATTCAGAAGCGACAAACAAAAGTAAAAACAATTAAAACCACAATTGATATTTGAATACAGGAGCCATAGATCTGATCTATGGCTCCTGTATTCAAATATCATAAAATATACTATCTCATTATAAGATCGCGGAGAGCTGTGAGGAATCCGATGGCGCCCATCACAACTATTATGGCTGCAAGCACCCTGTTGACAAGCCACATGGACCGCAGATTGAAGTGACCACGCACCTTATTGACAAACCATGTCACTCCAAACCACCACAACACAGCACCTGCAAATATAGACAGATAACCAACGACATAGTGATAGGCCTCAAACTCTGGCGCAAGAAAACTGAAACGTGCAAACAGGCCTATTATGAGGAAGAGAATGAGCGGATTGGAGACCGTGAAAAAGAATCCAGTGACAAAGTCTTTCCAATAGCTCATTGACTGCAAAGCCGTTTTGCCGATAGAACGAGACGGGTTGGAGCCGAAAAGATAGCCGGCATAGACCAAGAGCACCACCGAGCCGAGAAGCTGTAGCAGACTTTGGTTGGTCTGTATGAAATCAGTGACAAACGATAGTCCGAGTCCGGCAAGGAGACAATATGTGAAATCGCTCACTCCGGCTCCGACTCCGGTAAAGAAAGCCGGCCAACGTCCACGACTGAGAGTCCGCTGGATACACAACATACCTATCGGCCCCATAGGAGCCGACACAAGGATTCCGATTAGAATCCCTCTGTACATTATGACCGGAATATGTATCACAGAATACAAAATTAGTGAAAAACCGCGAGAGGTCAAAATTAATTTTATTAACATTTGTTATCACTCTATACTGAAACTTTTCACTTCAAACTCCGTCAAACTTTGCGAATGAGAAATTTATAGCCCCACGCATTCATCATGATTATAGAGCTTAAAGACATCAACAAATCCTACCCGGGAGCAGTACCTCTCCATGTGCTTAAAGATATCAACCTGTCTATCGACAAGGGTGAACTCGTAAGCATCATGGGAGCGTCAGGCTCGGGTAAATCGACCCTTCTCAATATACTCGGTATACTTGACAACTATGATTCCGGTGAGTATCTGCTCGACGGTGTGCTCATTAAAAATCTCACCGAGAACCGCGCCGCCGACCTTCGGAACTATATGATAGGTTTCGTTTTCCAATCGTTCAATCTCATCAACTACAAAAATGCTTTGGAAAATGTGGCCCTCCCGCTATTCTACCGCGGAATATCGCGCAAGAAACGCAACTCCATGGCCATGGAGCAACTCGAGCGTATGGGAATGGCCGATCGAGCCACCCATCTTCCGGGCGAGCTCTCCGGCGGCCAACGCCAACGTGTAGCGATAGCGCGTGCCCTAATCACAAATCCCTCTATTCTGCTGGCCGACGAGCCTACCGGCGCTCTCGACTCAAAAACATCCAAAGAGGTCATGCAGGTGTTCCGCGATCTCAATGCCGAGGGACGCACTATCGTAATTGTGACCCACGATCCAGGAGTGGGCGAACAGACCAATCGCATCATCCGCATCTCCGACGGAAGAATCGTATCGTAACACCAATGATTGACCTCATAAACGAAATACTTGCCACACTGCAGCACAACAAGTTGCGCACAGCTCTCACCGGTTTTGCCGTATCCTGGGGCATTTTCCTGCTAATAGTCCTGCTAAGTGTCTCCCAGGGGCTCATCAACGGCATGGAGACAATGTTTGCCGCCCATGACACCGAATCAATGACCATTACCGGCGGATGGGCTCACAAACCCTACGACGGTCTGTCGGAAGACCGCCCGATCACCCTGCGCGACCGCGATCTGGCTATACTGAAATCAAAGAACGGATCGACAGTGACATCGGCCACTGCCCGCATCAACTCCGACACCATTATTATATCTACTCAAAAGGATTATCTAAGCGACGGTTTTTCAGGAGTATATCCGTCCGAATTGAGGAGCGAGGGAGCAACCCTCGAACGAGGCAGATTCATCAATGAGGCAGATATCCGCTCTGAACGCCGCGTCATAGTGCTCCACAAAAAGAATGCCGAGATACTTTTCGGCAAGCACACCGACCCGGTGGGGCTGCAGGTCAAGGTAGGTGAGTTATCGTTTACAATAGTGGGCACATATGACCATGAGTGGAACAAACGGAGCTACATTCCCTACACCACCGCCCGCTCCATGTCGGGAGGATCGGACAAAGTGAACCGTATAACCGTAGGTGTGAAAAACCTTAACGGACTTGCCGACGGAGAGAAAGCGGAAAAGGCTTTACGCCAGACACTTGGCCGAGAGCACCGTTTCGACCCTACCGACAGCAGCGCCTTGTGGATTTGGAACCGATATAATCAGCATCTCGCCACCTCTTCGGCAATGGGTGCCGTGCAGTTTGCAGTGTGGATTATCGGACTGCTCACCATGCTTTCAGGCATTGTCGGAGTCAGCAATATAATGTTTGTTTCCGTCCGCGAACGCACCCACGAAATCGGAGTCAGACGCGCCATCGGAGCGCGACCGCTTGCCATTCTCCGGCAGATTATCCTTGAAAGCGTAGCAATCACCACCATATTCGGTTATGTGGGCATCATTTCTGGACTTCTTGTAGCCAACACCATCAATTCACTGGCCGAGAAAGGCGACTGGATGTTCTTGAAAAACGCCACAATAGATATAGCCATTGCCCTTCAAGTCACAGTCGTGCTCATCGTGGCCGGAGCATTGGCCGGACTCTTTCCGGCCTTGAAATCACTAAAAATCAAACCAGTGGAAGCACTAAGAGACGAATAGCCCAATGCGAAACCCAATATTTGACATAGAAAACTGGCGTGAGATAGGCGCGACACTGGCCCAGAACAAAACCCGGACCTTCATGACAGGATTCGGAATATTCTGGGGCACAGCCATACTCGCACTGCTCATAGGCGGATCGGAGGGTCTCAAACACTTCATGTCAAGAAACTTCGAAGGTTTTGCCACAAACGTTGCAATAGTTTTTCCTGGACGCACCACAAAGAACTATGCCGGATTCAACAAGGGAATGGAAGTGAAGCTCGACATACTGGATGTGAGCAACCTACGTCGCGCCATTCCGCAGATCGAAAACTCTTCGGCAGTGGTGACACAATGGGCCAACGCAATGTACGGACAGAAAAAGAAAAGCGCCCAGGTGACAGGTGTCGAAAGCAACTACGACAAGATCTTCGAGCCTATAATACACGAAGGCCGATTCCTCAACGAAGCCGACAACTCAAACTACAGGAAGGTATGCGTAATCGGAAAGGAAGTGGCCAGCGAACTATTCGGTTCCGAGAGTGCCTCGGGCAAGGAGATTGAAGTAAACGGCATCTATTATAAGGTGATAGGAGTAGTGGGTCAGACTTCCGAAATTAACATCGGAGCAAAGATGGACGAATCGATATTCCTTCCCTACAACACAATGCGCCGAGGCTACAATCTCGGCAACGATGTGGACTTCTTCATGATGACACTAAAAAGCGGATATTCTCCGTCAGCATTCGAGAAACTCGTGTGCAGGCTGATTGCCTCCAACCATCCGATTGATCCCGAAGACAGTGGGGCCATCCTATATTTTGACGTGTCTGAGAAATTCGAAATGGTCGACAACGTATTTCTCGGAATAAGCCTTCTCGCTATTTTTGTGGGAGTTGGCACCCTCCTCTCAGGAGTGATAGGGGTCGGAAATATAATGTGGATTATTGTGAGGGAACGCACCCATGAAATAGGAATACGCCGAGCCATCGGGGCCAAGCCACGCGATATAATAGTGCAGATTCTTTCCGAAAGTATGGTACTTACCACAATAGCCGGAATCGGAGGAATTGTATTTGCCGTGCTCATACTGGCAGGTGCCGAAAAAGCTTTCACCGGACCAGATGACACTTATGTAGCCTTCCAGCTTTCATTCGGACAGGCAGCCGAGATCCTTGCTGCATTTCTCGTGCTTGGAACAGCCGCAGGCATCATACCGGCCGTGAAGGCAATGAGAATCAAACCAATCGAAGCGCTAAACGACAAATAAACCAACTGAAGATATAATAATATGAAAAAGTTTGCGAAGATTATGCTCTGGGTGATTATTGCAGTCATCTTCATAGGCACATTCGTCTATCTCTACCTCAACTCACGTCCCAAGGAGACAACATATGAGATTGTCAGCCCCACACTTGGCAATATAGAACGCACCACGGTGCTCACAGGCAAAATAGAACCTCGCGACGAAATCGAAATAAAGCCGCAAGTATCGGGAATCATATCCGAAATCAACGTGGAGGCCGGCGACATGGTGAAAGAGGGTGATGTAGTGGCCAGAATCAAAATCGTTCCCAACGAGACTTCCTTATCACAGGCTGTTGCGCGTATCAAATCGGCCCAAATAGCGTTGGAAGATGCCAAAGCCAAGCATGAGCGTAACACAATGCTGTATGACAAGAAAGTAATCAGTCGTGAAGAGCAGGAGACTTCGGCCACGACTCTCGCACAGGCAAAAGCCGAACTTGCCGCTGCTCAGGATGAATATTCCATTGTGAAGGAGGGTTTCTCTAAAAATAACGCAAAAGAAAGCAACACACTTGTACGAGCCACTACAACCGGCTTGGTGCTTGATGTCCCTGTCAAGGTAGGCTCGTCGGTGATACAGGCAAACACAATGAACGACGGAACCACAGTAGCAACCGTGGCAGATATGAACAATCTGATTTTCAAAGGCAAAGTCGACGAGACAGAAGTCGGCCTTCTCTTTGTGGGACAACCTATGACGATATCAATCGGAGCACTCCCCGACCTTAGTCTCAATGCTACTATTGAGAACATCGCGCCCAAAGGCACAGAGACCAATGGCGCTAATACATTTGAGATAAAGGCGGCTATCACTGTGCCCGAAGACCGGCAGCTCCGAGCCGGATACAGCGCAAACGCCACAGTATCGCTCAGTAAAGTCGAAGATGTGCTCACCATTCCAGAGAGCGTGATAGAATGGACAGGAGACAGCACATATGTCTACGTGCTCACTGATTCAGTAAAGTCTCAAAAATTCGAACGACAGGCAATCACCACCGGGACATCGGACGGTATCAATATACAAATAAAATCAGGAATCACAGCGACATCACGTCTGCGTGGTATTGCTGTCAACACGAAATAATCATGTATACGTCATTCCTTCGCAACTCTGTCACAGCTATTTCACTGGCTGTTAGTCTTGGAGCTGCCGCCACTTCTTGGAGTCTCGACAGTTGTATCGCATATGCCGTGGACCACAACGTCGATGTGAGATCGGCCTTGCTTGAACGCTACAAAGGCGACCTCTCGGTGACCGAGGCTAAAGACCGTTTCCTTCCGACAGTAAGTGCAAATGCTGCTCAAAACTGGGATTTCGGACGTGGTCTTACATCAGACAACACATATGCCAACCGTAATACGTCATCGTTTGGGTGGAATGCCCAGCTTTCACTTCCCATCTTCCAAGGACTCAGCGCGCTGCGCCAGCTACGGCAGGCACAGGCCTCACTGGCCGCTCTCAATCTCGGAGTGGATGCAGCCCGCGACCAGGTGACACTCTCCGTCATGGCCTATTATCTCCAGGCTCTCTACAACCGAGAGCTCGTAGCTGTGGCCGAAGAAGAGCTTCGCCTGTCCTCCGTGCAACTCGAGCGCCAGAACACACTGCTTGAGGCAGGGAAAGTGCCGGAAGTGGACGTGCTCCAGGCCAAGGCGCAAGTAGCGACCAACGAGGTGAGACTCGTAAATGCCCGCAATGACTACGAGCTTGCCATGATAGATCTCACAAGAGCCCTTGAACTCGAGGATACAGCCGGATTTGACATAACCCCGGTGGATGAAACCGACGAGGCTGTCCTTCCTACATCGGACAGCGTATATGCCCGTGCGCTCGAAAACAATAATTCCATACTCGCCTCCCGTGCACAGGTCGGACTGGCCGACCATGCCATCTCGGTGGCCAAGACAGGATATTTCCCGAGAGTATATTTCAATTCCGGCTTATCAAGCAACTACTACACACTGTCGGGAATGGAAAACATCTCATTCGGACGACAGATGCGTGAAAATTTTGCCAAAACGCTTGGGTTCACGGTATCCGTACCAATATTCGATGCCTTCCAGACCAGAAACAACATCCGGCAGGCACGTGTGCGACGCATAGCGGCACAGATAGAGCTGGACCGCAATGAGAACGACCTGCTCAAGACAATCAGACAGGCCCACAGCCAGGCTACGGGAGCACAGAAAAAATATGAGGCCTCAAAGACAGCTGTCGAAGCAGCCAAAGCAGCGCTGGATGCAATGACCGAGAAATACACCTATGGCAAAGCCAACGCCACAGAGTGGGAACAGACACGCTCCACCTATATCACCACACTGTCACAGCAAGTCCAGGCAAAATATGAGATGATTTTGAGACGAAGAATACTGGAATTCTACAACCGATAAAGTCCAACAGGGATAAACAACAATATGTCCGGAAGTGCCCCGAAGTCTATCGACCTGGCGTTTCCGGACATACTGTGTGTTACTTGGTTCCTGTCAGCCTAAAATCTGGGCTGCATGGTCCTTGGTCTTCACCTGCTTGGGGGTTATGACCCTTTCCACGGTACCGTCCGAGTCTACGATGAAAGTAGTGCGGAATGTACCCATATACTTACGGCCATACATTGATTTCTCACCCCACACTCCCATCTGCTCAACAAGCTTGTGATCACCATCGGTAATCAGAGGGAACGGGAGCGAATTCTTGGCTATAAATTTTTTGTGAGAATCGGCAGAATCTACACTTACACCTATCACTTGGTAGCCAGCATCAAGCAACGATTGATAGTTGTCACGTAGATTGCAGGCCTGTGCAGTGCATCCTGATGTCGAGTCTTTGGGATAGAAATAGAGCGCGATCTTACGACCCGGATATTCGCTAAGTCTCACTTCACGACCGTCCTGGTCAACTCCGAGGAGGTCTGGGATTTTGGTTCCTGGTTCAATCATATATTTTTTCTTTGAAATGCGTCGATAAATGAGCCGGGGGTGGCATTGAATATCTTCACACCCGTATCCCCGGCATAACGGGCTATGGCGTGGTAGCTCTTGAACGCGAGATGCATCGAGAGAAGTATGTCGTGAAGTCTGACATTGCGATAGACACTTGTCACACGCGCCTTCTCCTCACTGTTGTCCTTGTAGAAATGCGGCTGGACCGATACCACCGTATTATTTTCGTCGACTTCGAGAGTACGTGTCCATGTGTGGTCAGCTCCTACAATGAATATTTCCTTGAATCCAAGCAACATTCCAACCATAATCGCAGGAATAAGCACATTGCGAGGACGAGGCATCCCCCTACCCGAGCGAAAAGCTAAATCCTCGACAATTTTGAAGCCCTCTACCCCCACGGGATTGAACTGCTTGATGCGGATATGACCGTTTTCACCGACAAGATTATGCAAATCTCGGCCGACGGGAATAAACAGAGTCATATCCCAGTCAACCTCGGAGGCCAGACGCGAGAACAGACGGTCGACATTGGGATCCGTTCCTCTTCCTTCAAAAAAATGCGGATCGGCAAGGATATAGAAATCCGGACGCAGACGTGTAAATTCATCAGCATTGCCGGCAAAGTTTACAGCCATCGTAGGCGACGAAGTGAGAACATTCATATTCTCCTCTATATTTTTCTTGAGTGATGGGCCGTTACCCATCACTATCAGTCTCTCGTCGCCTACAGCCACGGGCTTTATGTCACACTTCCTTGAAGAAAGGGCCAATTTCACCAGACTCTTGGCCGTGAGTCCGACTCGGGATAAGAATGATGATATATTGTCGGTTGCACTCATATTAAAAATTGTAAGATACTGTGACATAACCTCCTTGCAGCCAGCTGCTGTGAGGATAGAACTCTTTGAACGAAACGTGATTGTACTCGAGATTGCGATACATACCATAGATGTTCAGACTCGAAGCCACATAGCCCGCTTGGAGATAGACCGGACCGGCGTGCATATATAGACCTGCGCGGCAATCTACGGCAATCCACTCGCCTTTTGTAGTGCTCACTTTCACATTGTCGGTATAGTCCCAGTTATTTGCAATTTCTATAGCCACCCTCTGATGCGGCACATTAAGCTGTACTCCCGGACAGGCAGTCAGTCCAAATCCCACCTTACCAATCCTTATCAACTCACCGGTCATCAGAAGTACCGACGGTCGCAAGAACACATTAGATGGGTGTCTGTCGCTTCTAAGCACCCACCAATTCGGTCCTTCCGGAGAGATGGGAGAACGAAACTGCCTCCATCCACCCACACTTCCACCAAGCCCGACATAAGGACTGAGCATATAGTGACATCCGAAATCTATCTGCCACGAGCTGTGGGATGTGAACTGCAGATTCATTCCTATTCTGAATCGCGAGGCCTTTTCATCGCCATGATTAAAGCCACTGCCAGCAACGGCAGAGACAGACACACAGATTGTGAGTATTGAGATTAACAGTAGGCGTCTCATGTGATGATTATAATGTGCAAAGTTATAAAAAAATAAAAAACAGACAGTCTGTTTTGTTCACCAAAACGATTCTTTTTAAAAAGCAGACACCTATTCCACGGCAATGGTTCGTTTGGGATTGGAGCATGGCATCTTGTATTATGATACGATTGCTCTTCGTGGGGCATTTATGTCTCCGGAACACAATCAGCAATATTCTCGAGGCAAAACTCGAACGCGACCCGAAAGAGAAGCACCGTTTCATTCTGACTTTTGACGGAGTGAGTGTATTCCAATGGTTCAGCCTAAAATTATGTGGAATCCATATGAAAACCGTTATCGGGGCGATGAGTACAAAAAAAATCCCCGGCGATTGCCGAGGAAAATGATTAATTATCCCAACGGTTGACAGGGTCAGGAGTTCTATAATTTAACTCTATCGTGTCGTTGAATTTATCTGTTATTTCAACTGTTTTAGCTTCACTGGCGGGGATACCATTCGGATAGCCGATTGACTCGTCACCATGATAAACAAGCCTGAGTGAATTTTTACCGTTAAGGGCACAAGGCATTGTCACAGAGATTGTTCCATTCATCGGCATCTCTACGCTTTCGTATATGTGCCATATAGCTACGTCATTCCATGGGTTCTTGGCATCAAGCAGATAGCCTGCAACTGTTAGATAGGGGAACTCGTTTTTAACAGCATATTCTCCATTGAGTATAGAAATACCACTGTTGGCCACCGTGACATTGACGAGCTTTTTGTGTGGGATGGTAAAGTCACACTTAATCGTGCTCCCACTCCATTCTCCTTTTATAGCGGTAAAGCCATAATCGAGCTTTTCAGAGATAATATAGTCATCTTGAGAAAGGGAAGAAAAATCTACTGAAAAAACATAACCACTATGCATTCCCTGACCAATTTCATTACTTGCATCAAAGAATATTTTGTAAAAACCCGACTTATCAGTCGTGCCTTTGGCTTTGTGAATTACGGATGTGCCGAATAGCCCTGTGACTTTGAAGTCAACCGATACCGAAATTCCCGACAACGGTTTTCCTTCAGGCGTTTCGATATGACCGGATATAATTGTACTTGTTTCGGTTGGCTGAGGAATTAAATCATCTTCTTCCCTATCGCAACTTACTGCCAGAACAGACACTGATAGAAGAATAGCAATTTTAAACCGAAGCCAAGAGGCTTTTGAAAAATTTATATGCATAATATACTATATACTGATTGTTGAACAAAAGAATCCATGATTTGCGATGGTTATTCAAAAGTCATAGATTTATATGTTTGGGCTCATCGTCATTTGAGCAGCATTATAAAGCGAAAAGCATCACAACCACAAGCAGATAGTCAGTGATTTTCTTCATGTTCGTGATGTTTCTCTATTGGCTCAATGGAGAGATTAGTTATAAAAAGAATACGTGAGCCAACTATGTCACGTCGTAGTTTGAAGGTCGTAGGAAACCATTTGCACAGATGTAACAATAGCAGCCCACGCAATGAGCGTGAGACCCACTATGCTATCCTTGTGCGGTTTTAGAATTTCCTACGCGGGTCGATTGCCGAACCCTCCACCTTGTAGTCTTTGTATTTCTCGTATGCACTTTTAACGACGGCTTCTACTGCCGACTGTTTGACGATTCTTTCCATGACAATTCGCTTTTAGGTATTATGAACATAAAACCGCCATGTCGTTTCAAGGGTTGTGTAGTTTTTGCTTAATTATCTGAAATTTAAACTTTTTAACCGGAGCGGTTGTTAAAATAGTATCAAAAACACACATTACTCATGAAATCGTCTGTCAATTGTCTTCTCATTCTTATTGTCGCGCTTTTCATGTTTGGCGCGACATCATGTGCCTCCGACGCTATCGACGATACCCCATCGTCAGTATCCGGATTTATCACACAGTATTTCCCAAACGTGCGCGTTAAGAGCTGGACTCCCATAGCCGACGGGGGACATAAGGCCGTATTGGAAAACAGTGCTACTATCGTTTTCGACAAAGAGAACAAGTGGATTGATATCGACGGCGAGGGAGTCACACTTCCCGAAGTGCTAATCTACGACCAGCTTCCGCCGTCGCTCTACTCTTTCCTTCAAGCCACAGAACAGCAACGCGGCGTATATGCAGTGACACGAGATAACTTCTACTACAAATTGAGGATGCTCGACACGGTCTTAACCTACACCATAGCTACCGAGGCTATCACCTATCCCGGCGTAATGCCTGAAGGCGACAAAGCATCAGAGTAAACCTGACACAAGTATCACCGCTATCAAGGCCGGGGCTATCCACTTGACAATAAAATGGATGGTTCCGGCAAATCGTGAGCGCAGATGCCCTCCGTTGGTGAGCTGATTTTCAAGGAAGTTTTTTGGAGCAACCCATCCGAGATAAATACACAACAGTATGCCGCCAAGAGGCAACATGATGTTGGTAGTCACATTATCGAGGAAATCAAAGAGTGTGAGGCCTCCTATTTTGAAATCACTCCAAGGGCCAACCGAAAGAGAGCATACCGGACTGAGAACAGCCAATGGCAGCAAAACCGCCATACAGGCCTTGCGTCGAGACATCCGTGCCCTACGCTGCATAAACGCGACCGACACCTCGGCAAGCGATATAGTAGATGTGAATGCGGCAACTGTAAGAAGCAGGAAGAAGAGCGACGACCAAACACGTGTGCCACTCATCTGAGCAAATATTTCCGGAAGAGTGACAAACACGAGCGACGATCCGGCAAGATTAGCGTCTGAGAGCCCGAAGGTCATCACCGCAGGAAAAATAATCACACCCATCAACAACGCCACAAGAAGATCGAGAAGCGACACCGTGACAGCAGTGCGGGTGAGCTTGGTCGATGCAGGATAATAGCTGGAGTATGTGAGTATGATACCCATGGCAAGGCTCAGCGAAAAGAAAGACTGTCCGAGCGCATCAATTACCGTAGATGGTGTCATGGCCGAAAAATCGGGACGCAGAAAGAACTCCAGTCCGGCAGCTGCTCCCGGGAGAGAGAGCGAAACACCGCAAAACACGACAAGAAGCACAAACAGAAGCGGCATCATTATGTTCGACACCTTCTCGATTCCCCCCTGCACTCCGCGCAAGAGCACATAGAGATTACCGGCAACCATGACAAGAGTCATCACTATTGGTCGGTAAGTACCAGTTATATAACTTCCCATTCGGTCGATAAACGCAGCCTCACCCTCTCCGTGCTCCGGAGAATAGAGGTCTCCTGTAACAGACTGCACGAGATACTCGAAAGTCCAGCCTGCTACCACCATATAGAATGACAAAATGAGATAGGAGGAGAGGATGGCAAGCGCACCAACCATCCACCATCCGCGACGATGAGGAGTGACATTGCCAAACGCGCCTACAGCATCCGAGTCGCCTCCACGGCCAAGTGCCATTTCGGAAGTCATCACAGGGATGCCGAACAGAAAAATACAGAGAATGTAGACGAGAAGGAACACGGCTCCTCCTCCAGATTGTACCTCGGCGGGAAACCGCCAGATATTACCAAGTCCCACCGCCGAACCGACAGTGGCGGCTATTATCCCTATACGGGACGAAAACTTTGTTTGATTAGCCAAATTTAGAGATTTTACGGAGCATAGGTTCGTTGAGAATCTTTATCTTTCGACCATCAACTACAATGATATGCTCACTGACAAAATTGGAGAGAGTTCGAATGGCGTTGGACGTGGTCATATTCGAGAGATTGGCCAGATCCTCACGCCCCATATATATTTTCAGTGTCATATTGTCGTCTTCTTCGTAGCCATAGTTGTCAAGAAGGACAATGAGAGCTTCGGCAAGACGACCGCGTATGTGCTTTTGAGTGAGATTGACAATCTTTGTGTCCGACGAGCCAAGATTGCGCGACAGCTCATGAATGAAGAACATAGCCAGATTGTTGTTCTTTGCTATCATCTCCTCTACAAGCGACATTGGCAGAGTGCCGAGTGTCGACGGTTCAAGAGTGGCCGCGCTCGACACGTATGGTTCACCGGCAAAATAGGCCCTGTAGCCAAAGTACTGTACCGGTTTTATGAGACGGATAATCTGCACCCGACCGCCAATACCGTCCTTGTATTTCTTCACCTTGCCTTCCAGCAGGCACCACAGGTATTCCGGATCATCTTTCTCTGCATAGATAATCTGGTTTTTCTTATAATGATGTACATGAAAGTTCTCAATGACGAGGCGTTTTTCCTCGCCACTGAGGATTTGCCATATCTCGGAAAGGTCCTCTGTGATTACCTGTTCAATCGCACTCTTTATCATTGGTGTTCGGAAACAATGTTGTAAAGCACTATTTTAAAATATCATGCAAATTTACGCTCTTTGTTTTGCAATAAAAAACAAATCACAGTTAAAAAAGATAAAAAAACTCATTATCTTTTCTTCATCACCGTCTTAGACGCCTCCAAAGCTTCTCTGACGTATGGTGCGGTGGGAGAATCTCCCGCCGCTATCTCCGCGGGAGTGCCTGAAGCCATAATCAAGCCACCGTTTTTTCCGCCACCAGGACCCATGTCAATGATATGGTCGGCAACCGCGAGTATATCCGTGTTGTGTTCTATCACAAGCACAGTATTACCCTTGTCTACAAGACGGTTGAGCACTCCGAGCAGCACACGGATGTCATCGAAATGAAGTCCCGTAGTCGGTTCGTCAAGAATGAACAGAGTGTTGCCAGTGTCACGTCGGGCAAGCTCGGTGGCAAGTTTCACTCGCTGGTTTTCTCCCCCCGAAAGGGTTGACGACGGCTGTCCGAGTTTGATGTAACCGAGTCCTATTTCATGAAGAACCTTTATTTTGTTGAGAATAGCCGGGACAGACGCAAAAAACTCTACCGCCTGATTGATTGTCATATCAAGCACGTCGGCAATCGATTTGCCCTTGAATCTCACCTCGAGAGTCTCTCGGTTATACCGCTTGCCACCACAGGTCTCACATGGCACAAGCACATCAGGCAAGAAGTTCATCTCTATGGTCTTATATCCGTTACCTGAGCAAGTCTCACACCGGCCTCCGGCCACATTAAACGAGAAACGGCCCGGCTTGTAACCACGAATCTTGGCTTCGGACAGCGAGGCAAAGAGATCACGAATGGCAGTAAACACACCTGTATACGTGGCCGGATTGGACCGTGGAGACCTACCGAGCGGAGACTGGTCGACTGTCACAACTTTATCAATATTCTCCATTCCCTCTATCGTAAGGTAGGGAAGCGGGATTGTGAGTGACCTATAAAATTTGGCACTCAGTATCGGTTGCAGAGTGCCGTTGACAAGCGAGGATTTCCCACTCCCCGACACACCAGCCACACAAACAAGTTTGCCGAGAGGAAGTTCAAGATCAACATTTTTGAGATTATGGCCCGACGCTCCCTTGAGAACAAGCTTCTTGCCGTTGCCCGGACGGTACTTTGCCGCCACAGGCACCGATAGCTCGCCTTTCAGATAACGGGCGGTGAGCGTGGATGTTTTCAACATTTCGGCAGGAGAGCCCGAAAAGACCACTTCCCCGCCCTTTCTACCGGCCATAGGGCCGATATCGACAATGTGATCGGCCTCGAGCATGATATCCCTGTCATGCTCTACAACAAGTATGGAATTCGACGCATCCCTCAGATTTTTGAGAGAATTAATGAGTCGACGGTTGTCACGCTGATGAAGCCCTATGGACGGCTCATCAAGTATATAGAGGACGTTGACAAGCTGACTTCCGAGTTGGGTGGCCAAACGAATGCGCTGACTCTCACCACCCGAGAGGGTAGCCGAGGCGCGGTTAAGCTGGAGATAGTCCAGCCCGACATCACAAAGGAACTTCAGACGGCTGCGTATTTCCTTCATTATCTCTGACGCTATAACACGGCTCGTTGGATCAAGACGGTCCTCCAGGCCGACACACCATAAATAGAGGTCGGAAATATCCATCCGGCTCAGATCGGCTATGTTCTTTCCGTCAACAAAGAAATGCAGGGCCTCCTTGTTGAGCCGGTCTCCGTGGCACTCGGGACATTCACCCCGGGTAAAAAAATCCTCGCTCCATTTCTTTGCCGCCGCAGAGGCTTCCTCGCCATTCTGCATCTCAAGATATTTCACTATTCCCTCATAAGTGTGGAAATAATTACTTGTGGCCATGGTATCGTTCTCTATCACAAGCCGTTCGGTAGTGCCGTTGAGAATATCGCTCATGGCCTCCTCCGGAAGATCTTTCACTGGAGTCTTTATTGTGCAGCCATACTTCTTGCATATGGCATCAATCTGCCAGAACACCATCAGATTACGGTATTTCCCAAGTGGGAGGATGGCTCCTTGATGGATGGATAGTGACGGATCCGGAATGATTTTATCACGATCAATGATATTGACATAGCCAAGTCCCTTGCAACACGGACAGGCACCGAGAGGAGAGTTGAAAGAGAAGTTGTGAGGTGCAGGCTCACGATAAGATATCCCACTCTCGGCATCCATCAGAGTCTGTGAAAAATATGCGGCGGAATCTGTGTCGGCATCGTAGACCATCATCTGACGGTCTCCCTGCACAAGGGCGTCGGCCACAGTTGACTCCAGTCGACTGAGATCTTTGGCCGAGACCTTGAGGCGGTCTATGACGAGCTCGATATTATGGTTGCGGTAGCGGTCAACCTTCATGCCGAGTGTGAGCTCTCGTATCTCGCCATCCACTCTGGCAGACAGGAAGCCCTTTTTACGCATACTCTCGAACAGCTCCTTATAGTGACCCTTTCGATTGCGCACTACCGGGGCAAGAATATAGACGCGATGGCCTTCATAACGTTCAAGGAGCAGAGAGACAATCTGGTCACGCGTGTACTTAATCATAGGCTTGCCGGTGATATAGCTCACAGCCGTTCCTGCGCGGGCATAGAGTAGTCGCAGGAAGTCATATACCTCTGTCGTGGTGCCGATGGTGCTTCGTGGATTACGATTGACGGTCTTTTGCTCAATGGCTATAACTGGCGAAAGGCCGGTGATTTTATCGACATCCGGTCGCTCGAGATTTCCAAGCATATTTCGGGCATAGGATGAAAATGTCTCTATGTATCGACGCTGTCCCTCGGCATATATTGTGTCAAATGCAAGCGAGGATTTCCCGCTTCCGCTCAGTCCGGTCACAACCGTAAGAGCGTTGTGGGGAATTTCGACATCGATATTCTTGAGGTTATGAACCCTCGCACCAAGTACCTGGAGCGAGGGCGAATCTTGTGTGTCTTGAATTGTCTTGTTATCAGTCATTCAACAATGCATTTCGGTTCAGTCAACCACCCATCGGGGGTCATATACACTCTTTTTAGACGACGAACGTGAAAGCGAGTCTTTAGTGGGAATCTTGACACGATAGGTCTTGCCGGTCTTGTTGGGCAGCGTCTTGGACCTAATCCACGGATTGTGTTCTCGCAATGTGAGATAGTCAATCCCGGCCGCTATGGCCCATGTAGGCCAGTCTTCCACAGGTGTTGATACCTCCACAATCTTATAGTCGAGAGGCTGATACAGATTGTCGGCTGTGAGAACGAATCCATAGTCGGAAGGATTCTCCATTATGAGCTTCATGGCAAGCAGACGGAAAATGTAGCGCATTGTCTCGTCGGCAAGATACAGGTTATAAGCCGATGAAACCTGCTGAGACGAAAGCTCACCGGAGATACGCCCCATACCTCCGTTATAGCTGGCGGCAACTGATTCCCAGTTTCCATATTTAGCGTAGGCATTACGCAGATACCTGCAGGCAGCTTCGGTGGATTTCTCCGGATCAAAACGTTCGTCGACATTATCGTTTACTTCAAGGCCATATTCTCGAGCTGTAGCGGGCATGAACTGCCACAGACCTCCGGCCTTGGCGCCCGATATAGCCTTGGGATTCATTGTTGACTCGATCGCGGCGAGGTAGACCATGTCGGCCGGAATATTGTTTTTCTTGAGTATCGGCGCAATCACCGGAAAGTAACGGTTGGCACGCTTTATGGCGAGGAGCGTATTGGTGTGGGTATATGACATTGCCGTCAGTTCCCGGTCAAGTCTCTCCCACATATTCACCGGATCAAGTGATATTTTCACACCGGCGAATGTAACATTCTCTGGGACAGAAGGAGCGACAACAGGAGAGGGAGAAGATGCATGGGATTTCGACTCGTCGGAACGTCGCGGCTCAGCCTGAACAGGAAGAGATGACAACGCAAAGGCAAAAGCGGAGAGTGCGATAGCCGATGCAAAGAAGGTTTTGCGGTAGAAGTTCATGTGTCTTGTTGATATGTGAGAGGAAAGATGTTATTTATAATCTACAATGTTTATATCGCCCGAAAGGTTGTATTCACGACCTTCCGAACCACGAGCCTTTATAACATAGTAATAAACGCCTGATGGGACAAATTTGCCGTTATATTTCCCATCCCATCCGGCCGAAGGGTCAGAAAACGATGCTACTTTGCGTCCCGAACGATTGAATATGGTACATTCAAAACTGACGATAGAACTATAGGAAACCCTCCATTCGTCATTGACGCCATCCTCGTTAAAAGGAGAGAATGCATTGGGACACTTTATAAACGACTCTCCTATCGATATGTCGTAGGTCTCGCCATAATAGTCGCAAGATGCGTCGGAATTAGCGCAATAAAATCTGACATAGGTGTTTCCTTGTTCCTCAAATGTATAGGAGAAGGCCAGCTCGCTCATGCGAAGCGATATGTCCTCAAAATCCGGTGTGCGCGAAAACTGCCACTCACGAAATATTGCGGCATCTGTCACAGCAGCTTCGAAATTGACGACACACGGTGCCGATCCTCCGAAAGTGCCGGACGGATTGTTAACCTCATTCTCAGCCTCGCGCGACTCCTGTTCAGCCATTGTGCGGGCCTCCACCGAATGTGGCTCACAGCGTTCTGAAGTAGCTAATACCTCCCTGCCCCACTCACGGAGAAACTTATCTCCGGATATGGAGAACTCCGTGGCACACAGAGGAGCCGGAGCCGACACTACAGGTCGTATATAATCCAGCTTTTCCGTGGTCGCCGTCTCAGTGTAGGTATGGTTCTCATTATCGTAAACAAGAGTATTATAACCCAATTCAATGTCTCGCGACAATGTGAGTCGCCGTCCGTTGACAGAATAATAGGCTATCTCATCGCCACTCCCGACCACATCTAAAGCCACTCGGCCACAATCCTGTTCGGCCGAAAGTGACAGGCTTTGAAGAGTTAATTCATGAAGGCTATAGTCTACCAACCAAAATGCATATTGCTGGCCGGCTACCTCCACAATATATCCCATATCGGGCTGAAGATCGGAAATAGAAGGTCCTGTCGCGACAGGCTCGGCATATCCGCCTCCGAGAGAAGAAAACCGCGACCACACAGCACTGCCGGCACCATCACCGACATAACTAACGGAAAGGTCCTGAAGAGATGGCGCTACATATACAGCCTCAAGCCCTGTCGAGGCGGCGACATCCTCTTTCAGTACTTTAAGGGATGTCCCTGACCACTCCAGTGCAGCCGACGCGGGAAGTGCCGACACAAGCAGAAAAAGAGTGAATATTCTCAGTATCATAACAAATATACAAAGGTAACTGAAATTTAACAAAAATGCAATATCACTGTCCTGCGGCGGGTGCTAAAAAAGCAAAAAAAAGTCGTAACTTTGCGCCTCGAAAACAGAAATGACATGAATAACGACAAACGACACTATGCAGGGCTAACAGAGCAGGAAGTGACGGAAAGCCGTCTAAAATATGGATCGAACCTCCTCACGCCTCCTGAGAAGGAACCTCTGTGGCGCCAGTTTCTCGATAAATTCCGCGACCCGCTTATCATAATCCTTCTTGTGGCAGGAGTTCTCTCGGTGGGAATCTCGTGCTATGAGTACTGGGGACTTGACGAGGGTTCGGGGGTATTCTTCGAACCTGTAGGAATATTCATTGCCATTCTGCTTGCAACAGGCCTGTCATTCTATTTCGAAATGAAGGCCGACAAAGAATTTGAAGTACTCAACCGGGTAAACGACGAGGAACCCGTGCAAGTGATACGCAACAACGGCCTGGTCACAGAGATACCGAAAAAAGATGTTGTCGTCGGTGACATAGTGCTGCTTAATACCGGAGAGGAAATCCCGGCTGACGGACTGCTGCTCGAGGCAGTCTCCATGAACGTGGACGAGTCTACCCTGACAGGCGAACCCATATGCCACAAATCCACCGATCCTGAACAGGCCGACCCGGAAGCGACATTCCCCACAGACCAAGTGATGCGTGGCACAAAAGTGATGGAAGGACACGGCATGATGCAAGTGACTGCCGTAGGCGACAAGACCGAAAACGGCAAGGTGTTTACAGCTGCTCAGATCGACGACAGTGTCAAGACCCCACTCAGCGAACAGTTCGACCGTCTCGGACTGCTGATTTCACGTATCAGCTATGCATTTGCCGTGGCTATTGTGGCCGGAAGAGTGCTCATGTACTTCCTCAACAATGATTTTGAATGGATATCGTTTGTAACCTACCTGCTACAGACATTCATGATAGCTGTGACACTTATCGTCGTATCGGTACCGGAAGGACTTCCAATGGCTGTCACACTCTCCCTCGCATACTCAATGAGAAGAATGTTGAAGACCAACAATCTTGTGAGAAAGATGCACGCCTGCGAAACCATGGGCGCCACCACGGTGATATGTACCGACAAAACCGGCACCCTTACCCGCAACAGGATGCAGGTCTACAAGACAAACGTCTATGGCAACCCATCAGAAACCATTTTATACGAAGGAATAGCGACCAACTCCACCGCTCAACTCGATCTCTCGGATGACACTCCGAAAGTACTTGGCAACCCTACCGAGGGCGCACTGCTCCTATGGCTGAGAGAACGCGGTGTCGACTATGCAAAACTAAAAGAGAGTGCTACGTCCATAGAAGAACTCCCGTTCACCACAGAGCGCAAATATATGGCAACAGTCGTATTATCTGCCACAGGAAGGAAGATACTGTATGTGAAAGGAGCGCCGGAGATAGTGTATGGTATGTGCAGTGACACAGCCGGCGTCAGCAAAGCAGAGATTGACGCCCAACTTCTTGAGTATCAGAACCAGGCTATGCGCACACTGGGATTTGCATACAAAGAGCTTGGTGAAGAGGAAAATGCTATCGAAAACGGGCACGTTGTATCCGATTGCCTCACATTCCTGGGAATCGCGGCTATATCAGACCCGGTTCGTCCCGATGTTCCCGATGCAGTTGCAGAGGTGACAACGGCCGGAATCGGAATCAAAATAGTGACAGGCGATACACCGGGTACTGCCAAGGAGATAGGCCGACAGATAGGTCTTTGGAATGATAACACTGACAGTGAGCGGAATATAATAACCGGCACAGAATTTGAAGGACTTAGTGACGACGAACTGCGACAGCGGGTGGGAGAATTGAAAATAATCGCTCGAGCCCGTCCGATGGACAAAAAAAGACTCGTGGAAGCCCTCCAGGCCAACAATGAGGTGGTGGCAGTAACAGGCGACGGCACCAACGACGCTCCCGCCCTCAAGGCAGCCCACGTCGGACTCTCAATGGGCGACGGTACATCTGTGGCAAAAGAAGCATCTGACATTACAATTATTGACAACTCGTTTTCATCAATCGGACGAGCCGTCATGTGGGGACGATCTTTATACCTCAACATCCAGCGTTTCATCCTTTTTCAAATGACAGTCAATGTTGTTGCCAGTCTTATAGTGCTGTCCGGAGCCTTCATGGGAACAGAATCGCCTTTGACGGTGACGCAGATGTTATGGGTCAACCTCATCATGGACACATTTGCCGCAATGGCACTTGCATCACTGCCTCCGTCGGAATCGGTCATGCTTGACGCGCCACGCTCACGCACATCCTTTATTATCAGCAAGTCCATGTGGCGCTTTATCATTGGAATAGGCGGTCTGTTCTTTGTGATGCTTCTCGGCCTGCTCTATTATCTCGAGCACACGCCAATCACATCGCTCATGCAGATCGGAAGTCTTCCAATAGGCGAAAGCAAGGGACTTTCACCTTATGAATTGTCTGTTTTCTTTACCACATTCGTGTTTCTTCAGTTCTGGAATATGTTCAACGCAAAGGCCTTCTCCACCGGGAAGACTGCGTTTGACCTTAAAGACTGCGGAGGGTTTGAACTCATAGCCCTGTTTATCCTTGTGGGACAGATAGCTATTGTTCAGATTGGAGGCCGATTCTTCAACGTAGTTCCGCTCCCCATAACTGACTGGCTGATAATCATCGGAGTCACCTCGCTTGTTCTGTGGTCAGGCGAAATATACCGACTCTTCGAACATCGTCACAAGTAACAATGAAAGCCTGTCGCGTTAAAAGTGCGACAGGCTTTTATGTATGAAATGATGTCGGCCAAGCCTCACCGATTGTAGCTCCGGCTTATAAGGCCGACTATCCACAACAAAACCACAGCTCCAACGACTGATGTGATGAGGCTTCCGATGATGCCTCCTGCCGAAATACCGAACAGTCCGAACAACCATCCGCCAAGCACACCGCCGATGATGCCTACAATGAGGTTGACAATGAGTCCGAAACCTCCGCCACGCATCAGTTTACCTGCCACGAAGCCCGACAAAATACCGATAATAATAAACCATAGAAAACTCATAACTTTTATCTGTCTTTAATTTAACTTATGACATCCAAACAAATACAACCAGCCAAAGGTTCAGCCGATAAATCCCACCGAATTTAGCAGAATCAGCAATATCGCCATCGGACATATCCAGCGAAGACAGAAAACCAATAAGCGCAATACAAACCTGCCCGCTGTGCTATGCATCTTGATTTGGCCACGGAGAAAACGCACATCCACAAACCATCCTACGAAAATCGAACAGACAAAGCCGCCGACGGGAAGGCATATGTTTGACGATACGTAATCAAATAGAGAGAAAGCCGTCATTCCGAAAATCTTCATATGGCTTAGAGGGCCGAAACTGAGAGCACATAACACACCTCCGGCAAGGGCGATAAGAGACGAGACAATTGTGGCTTTACGCCTGCTCCACTTCTTCTCCTCACAAAAATATGTAATCGATATCTCACTCATTGACACAGTAGAGGTAAGCGAAGCAAGAAAAAGAAGCAGGAAGAACAACGCCGACCATACTCCCCCACCAACAAGATGACTGAAAATAAAAGGCAACACCTCAAAAACCAGTGCCGGGCCCGCTTCAGGCGAAAGGCCGAACGAGAAAACGGCCGGGAAAATAATGACTCCGGCAAGGACAGCTACAAGAGAATCAAGCACAGCCGTAGTTGTGGCAGTTCTTGCAATGCGGTTGTCAGATTTGAAATAAGACCCATAGGTCATCATACATCCCAATCCAAGACTTAGAGAGAAAAAAGCCTGGCCAAGTGCACCAAGAAGCACCGAAGGAGTAATTTTGCTGAAATCAGGGTGAAAAAGGAAGGATATTCCCTCGCCAAAACCGGGAAGAGTGAACGAATTGATGCAAAACGCAATAAGAATCACAAAAAGGAGTGGCATGAGAATATTGGAAGCTCTCTCAATTCCCTTGGTTACACCACCGATCAGAATCAGAAAGTTCAGAGCCAGAAAGACAATAGTCCATTCAAGCGGACGCCAACCGGTAGTAAGCTCCATAAACAACCGGTGTCCGGCCTCTGCATCAGAAAAATTGAGATTACCGAACACTGATGAAATAAAATACTCCACCGTCCATCCGGCCACTACAGAGTAGAAACTGAGAATGAGAAGCGACGCAAGAATGCCTATGTAGCCGGCAAGATGCCAATTGTGGGTAGGACGTAGTTTCTTATAGGCTCCGAAGATGTTACTTCGAGTTCCACGTCCCATGGCAAATTCGGCACATAGCAATGGGATTCCTATCAGAAATACAAAAGCGACATAGCATATCATAAAAGCTCCTCCGCCATGTATTCCGGCCTCGTAGGGAAATCTCCATATATTCCCAAGTCCCACTGCCGAGCCTACAGTAGTGGCTATCGCGCCAAACCTTGTGGCGAAAACCGCCCTCTCGTTATTGCCGGTCTGTGACATATCAAACAATCAGTTATAATAGTAAATGACTGCAAAGATAACAATCAAGACGGCATTACGGATAATATTTCTTAATTTTTAACCTTGATATACAGATGAAAAAACCGGGCGGGAATCCTTGCGGAAACCTCGCCCGGTATATGGGTAGTGTAATCAGACTATCGGTTGGTGTCAACAGCTGCGCGCTCAACGGGGAGACGGCGCATATAGTTCTCTATATAGGCGTTGAAACCCGATACATCTTCGGGAGTGGGAGCGATTTCAGTACCGGCATTGCCACGGAACACAACTTCGTTGAGCCATGCAGGAAGTGTAGACATTCCACCATGGACCATGAAGGCTCCGAGCAGCGCCATACCCCATGCACCACCCTCACCGGCGGTCTCCATTACGGAAATCGGCGAGTTGAGAGCGGCGGCAAGGATACGCTGTCCCACTACCGGGGTCTTGAACAGGCCGCCGTGACCAGTGATGCGATCTACCTTCACATTCTCCTTGTCAAAAAGAATGTCGTTGCCAATCTTTAGCACGGCAACAGATGCATGAAGGTGAGAACGCATGAGGTTGGCGAGACTGAACTTGTCGGAAACCGAACGAACTACGAGAGGACTTCCTTCAGAGAAACCGACAACCGGTTCACCAGAGAAGAAGTTATAAGCCACCAGACCGCCACAGTCAGCGTCACCGCCAAGAGCGCAGTTGTAAAGCTTGCCATATATCTCGTTCATGTCGACAGGAAGTCCCATAAGCTCGGTATATTCACGGAAGAGTCCCACCCAGGCATTCAGGTCGGATGTGCAATTGTTGCAATGCACCATAGCTACAAGACTGCCGTCGGGAGTGGTAACCATGTCTATTTCCTCATAGGGACGAGAGAGCTCCTTCTCAAGCACAATCATCGAGAACGACGACGTACCTGCCGAAACATTACCTGTGCGCTGTTCTACAGCGTTAGTAGCGACCATTCCGGTGCCCGCATCGCCTTCGGGAGGACAGAGAGGAATTCCGGCCTGAAGATGTCCGGTGGTATCAAGCAGTGTCGCACCAACAGCTGTCAGCACACCAGCACGTACTCCGGCCGGCAGCACCTTGGGAAGAATGGAACGAAGAGTCCACGGATATTCTTCGGGAGCCACAAGATTGTCAAACTTGTCAATCATCTCGGTCGAGAAGTCCTTGGTGGCCGGATCAATCGGCAGCATACCTGACGCATCTCCCACACCGAGTACCTTCTCACCGGTGAGTCGCCAATGGATATATCCGGCCAAAGTGGTGAGGAAGTTCACATCCTTCACGTGGGATTCCTTATCAAGAATAGCCTGATAGAGATGCGAAATGCTCCAGCGCAGAGGTATGTTGTAGACGAAAAGTTCGGAAAGCTTTGCCGCAGCCTCTCCCGTATTGGTATTACGCCATGTACGGAATGGAGCAAGGAGATTGCCGTCCTTGTCGAAAGGCATATAACCATGCATCATAGCGCTGATTCCGATTGCGGCAAGAGTCTTGATTTCAACCCCGTAGAGCGACAGGACATTGTCTCGCAGGTCGCGATAGCAATCCTGCACTCCTGCCCAGATAGCCTCCAGACTATAAGTCCAAAGACCGTCAACAAGCTGGTTTTCCCACTGGTGACTGCCCTGTGCTATCGGATTGTTGTTCTCGTCAATGAGAACTGCCTTGATGCGGGTAGAGCCAAACTCGATACCAAGGATGGCCTTACCTGTCTCAATTGTGGCTTTTGCGTTGATGAGGTCCGACATATCTTAGCAGAGTGATTTGTTGAGCATATAGTAGACCTCGTTCCAACGAAGTTCATTCTTGAAGGTCGGAATTGTGGTATCCTTATTGATGTGGGCCATCTCTATTCCGGCAATCTCGGCATAATCTTCCCAGTACTCAGAAGTAAGGTCATATGAGAAGCAGGAGTGATGTGTGCCACCTGCAAGAATCCATGCTGCAGCTCCGGTCTCGAAGTCAGGCATGGGAATCCATAGAGCCGATGCAACCGGGAGCTTGGGAAGGGGCTTGGACTTGATGCACTCTACGTCGTTGACAATGAGACGGAAACGGTTTCCAAGATCGACCACAGTGGCAGTCACACCCTTTTCAGGCTTGGAGGTGAAGACGAGACGTGCGGTCTGAGCCTTACGGACACCGATGCCGAGGAAGTGAACTTCGAGACGAGGACGTTCTTCGGCAATGAGGGGGCATATCTCAAGCATATGGGCCTGGAGGATTGAACTGTTGGCTCCATCGAAGTTGAGTGTGTAGTCTTCGAGGAACGAGCAGCCTTTGGGAAGACCTTGAGACATAAACCATACAGTGCGATAGAGAGCAGCGCTCTTCCAGTCGCCTTCGGCACCGAAGCCATAGCCTTCAGCCATAAGGCGCTGTGATGCAAGACCGGGTATCTGGTCGAAACCTACGAAGTTGGGATCGTTGATGTCATCGCAGCCAAGATCGTCAAAGTTGGTGGTAAAGCCCTTGGCTCCCTTAGCCTTGAGGATCGCACGAAGGGCAAGTTCGGCACGAGCTGCATTCCACACCGACTTGTAACCGGCGCTTTCCTTCTCTTCGAGCGCCTTATCATGGGCATACTCCTTGAAATATGTTTCTACAAGAGCGTCTACATCTGCCGCATCGACTTTCTTCCAATATTCCATGAGTTCCGAAACCGGAGTATAGTCGACATGGTAGCCGAGACGCTGCTCAGCCTCCACCTTGTCACCGTCAGTAACAGCCACATTATTCATCTGATCGCCGAAACGGATAATGAGCATATCCTGCGAGTCGGCCCATGCGGCAGCCACGCGAGCCCATACCGCAATACGGTCCTGGGCCTTGGCGTCAGTCCAGTGGCCTACGACTACCTTACGACGCAGACGCATACGTGTGCAGATATGTCCGAACTCACGGTCACCGTGTGCACTCTGATTCAGGTTCATGAAGTCCATATCCATGGTATCCCAGGGAATTTCGGCATTATACTGGGTGTGGAAATGGAGAAGAGGCTTGTTGAGCTGCTGGAGACCGTGAATCCACATCTTGGCAGGAGAGAAAGTGTGCATCCAAGTCATAACACCCACACAACGATCATCATTGTTAGCGGCTTTCATGATGTCGGCCACCTCGCGAGAAGAGTTGGCAGTGCCTTTGTAGACTATCTTTACAGGGATACGACCCGACTTGTTAAGACCTTCTACCATTTCCTTGGAGTGAGCGTCGACGGATATAACTGCATCACCGCCGTAGAGAAGCTGGGCACCTGTCACCCACCATATTTCATAATTTTCAAACATGATTGTTTCTATTTTTGATTTGGTTAGAGTTTTTTACTGTATGTTTTTTATTTCTTTATCTGACCATAATAGGCATTTGCGCCATGCTTGCGCTCGAAATGCTTTTCAATCAGAAGCGGATTCATTGTGAGATTCGGATTGACCTGGTAGGCAATGAAAGCCATCTTGGCCACCTGCTCCATCACCACTGCATTATGGACAGCATCGGCAGGAGTCTTGCCCCAGGCAAACGGACCATGATTCTTTACAAGAACGGCCGGAGTATGCATCGGGTTTATTCCGTCGAAACGGCGCACGATGACATTGCCTGTCTCAAGTTCATAGTCACCCATCACCTCCTCGCGTGTCATATCGGGGGTACAGGGTATCGCATCGTGGAAATAGTCGGCCTGAGTGGTTCCGATATTGGGGATGTCACATCCGGCCTGCGCCCACGCGGTAGCGTAAGTGGAATGGGTATGCACCACTCCCCCAACCTCGGGGAACGCACGATAGATGGCAAGATGGGTAGGCGTATCGGAAGAAGGACGAAGATTGCCCTCGACCACTTCGCCGCTGGCGAGGTCGACAACAACCATATCTTCAGCCTTCATATCGTCATAGTCAACACCGCTGGGCTTGATGACTACAAGACCCTTCTCGCGGTCTATTCCGGAGACATTTCCCCATGTGAATATGACGAGTCCGTGTTTCACGAGCTCTATATTTGCTTTATAGACTTTTTCTTTAAGTTCTTCGAGCATGATTGTATCAGATTTTGAATTTGGATAAAGTATTGAATAGCGATTCGTTGTAACGGTAGAGTGACGCGCCGCGTCGAGACGAGGTCTTGTCGATATACGGTGTCTTCTCGATACAAGGAGTATCGGCTATACGCTTACGAAAGTTTCGTTTGTCGATGGGATGACCCATGATTGTCTCATAAAGCGTCTGAAGCTGAGTGAGCGTAAAAAGCTCGGAAAGGAGATTGAAACCTATGGGGCGTACAGCTATGCTCTCTCTAAGCTTGGAGAGAGCCTTTTCCACCATATCCGGATGGTCAAAACCAAGTGGCGGGAGCGAATCAAGAGGTACCCATTCGGCATTATACTCAGCGAGCAGACGGGGAATATACTCACCGGGGCCAAGGAGGGCGTAGTAGGCAATAGAGATTACTCTTTCGCCAGGATCTCGTCCGATCTCACCAAACGCGCTGACCTGTTCCATATAGACATTCTCGAGTCCGGTGAGCTGTTTTAACACACGACGGGCAGCCGTGTCGGTGCTTTCATCCTCCTGGACAAATCCTCCCATGAGGGACCACTTGCCCATTTCCGGCTCAAATCTTCGCTTGGTGAGGAGAAGGCACAGCTTCTCCTCAACCACGCTGAAGATAATGCAGTCAACAGCTACAAAAAAACGCGGATTTTCACTGTAGAAGCTCACTGTCGGGAAAATTTCATTACCAGAAATATATGTAGAATGCAGCTGTAATGCCAAGGATAATGACAGAGTGGATCACATCCCAGCGGTTCCAGCTGTTGAATGTAGCCATCCGCTGTTCGGGTGTGGATGTGCCGAATACAAGACCCTGGATTTTGGCGGGATCGGGAGCCTTGGTAAACAGGCTGACAACGAACACCACGACAAGGCAGAAGAGAAGCATCCATCCGCAGAAGAACAACCAGTTGCAATCATAGAACATATACTGGAACCAGTTGTGGTCGCCTTCAACGGGGTTGAAGTCATACCAAATCTTTGCACTCAGTCGAGTGATACCGATGGCAAGACCAGTGATAAGGCCCCACATACCACCCTGGGCAGTAGCACGCTTCCATACGATACCCATAAGGAAGGCTGCGGCAATACCGGGAGCGAGAACCGACTGAACTTCCTGCAGATAGTTGTAAAGGACATCACCCATCGAACGCATCACGGGAATCCAGATGATGCCGAGGAACACAATGACCACTGTGGCAGCCTGGCCGATACGCACAAGTTTCTTGGGGTCGGTATCAGGATGGAAACGCTGGTAGAAGTCAATAGTGAAGAGTGCGGACGATGAGTTGAACAGAGACGCGAGCGACGACATGAGCGCGGCAAGAATACCACAGACAATCAGACCCTTCACACCGGCAGGAAGAAGCTTGGCCACGAGTGTTGGGAAAGCAGCATCGGGAGTGGAGAGGACAAATGTCTCGCCATTGACCACGATACCTTCATGGCTGAGAGCATATGCTATCATACCCGGTATGAGGAAGAGGAACACGGGGAGAAGCTTGAGATAGGCTCCAAAGATAGTGCCTCGACGAGACTCTTTCTCATTCTTACCCGACAGAACTCGCTGCACAATGAACTGGTCAGTACACCAGTACCAGAAACCAATGACAGATGAACCGATAAGAGCTCCAAGCCAGGGATAGTTGGAATCACGGTTGTCACGGATAAGATTGGTCATTGTATCGCCATACTCATTGACTTCTACAATAGAGCACACTCTCATCATCTCGTCCCATCCGCCGAGAGCACGGAGACCGAGGACAAGGATTATAAGCGAGCCAAGCAGAAGAATGGGGGTCTGGAGCACCGATGTGTAGAGCACCGATTTCATACCTCCAACAATGGTGTAGACAGCTGTAAGGAGTACAAGTCCGATTGCGGCAATCCAGAAGAAATCAATTCCCCAGAGTGTCTCGATTCCAAACACCTGCTGGAACACAAGACCACCGGCATAGACAGTTACAGCCACCTTGGTGAGTACATAGCTGATAAGGGAGATAAGAGAGAGGATAGTACGCGACGCACCGTTATAGCGACGCTCCAGGAACTCAGGCATGGTATAGACCATTGAGCGAGTATAGAACGGAACGAACACCCAGCCGAGAAGAAGAATCATCCAGCCCTGAATCTCCCAGTGAGCCATGGCCATACCACTCGATGCGCCGGCACCTGCAAGACCGATAAGGTGTTCCGAACCAATGTTAGATGCGAAAATCGACGCACCGATGGCAATCCATGTCGCATCCTTGCCTCCGAGGAAGTAGTCGGAAGCAGTATTCTGCTTCTGTCTGGATACCCAGACGATGATGAGGACCAACGCTACAAAGAATAGCGCGATAACGATCCAGTCAAGAAATCCCATTGTTGATAAATTGTTTAGGTTTTAAGGTATAAATTGGTAAGTTAGAAGTTGTAGAATTCCAAAACAGTGTGGCTTGAGTAGGTCTCACCCGGACGGACGAGAGTAGAAGGCCACTGCGGCTTGTTGGGAGAGTCGGGATAATGCTGTGTCTCCATAGCTATACCGGTGCGCTGGTTGTAAACAACCCCACCCTTTCCGGTGACTGTCCCGTCAAGGAAATTGCCGGAATAAACCTGGATGCCGGGCTCTGTGGTGTAGATATTCATGCCGATACCGGTAGAAGGAGCAGAGAGAGTGGCGGCAATGGTATTGATATCACCCTTGGTATCGAGCACCCAGTTGTGATCATAGCCGTTGCCGTTTTTGAGCTGTTCGTACTCGAAATTGTCAATCTCGCATCCGATAGCTTTGGCCGAACGGAAATCCATGGGTGTATTCTCGACAGGCAGAATCTCTCCCGTGGTCATATATGTAGAGTCAATCGGGGTAAAACCCGAAGAGTTTATCTCAAGATCATGGTCGAGAATAGCCCTGGAGGCATCGCCACCGAGGTTGAAATAGGAATGATTGGTGAGGTTGATGACTGTCGGGCGATCGGTCGTAGCCGAGTAAGCTATATCAAGTTTGTTGCCCGGAAGAAGCGTGTAGGTCACGACGGCATGAATATTGCCCGGGAATCCGTTATCGCCGTCGGGAGAGTCCATTGTAAGCACAAGAGTGGAGTCATTGGGCTGCTCGGCAGAGTAGACCTGATATTGCCAACCGTTGGGACCTCCATGAAGAGAATGCCCGAAATTATTCACAGGAAGCTGAATGCTGTCACCGTCAATCACCAAACGTCCGTGATCAATGCGATTGCCATAACGACCGATGGCTGCGCCAAAATCTGTCTTGTTGTTTTCGGGATAGTAGGCTGCAATGCTGTCAAATCCCAGCACGACATCAAGCATATTGCCATCTCTGTCAGGCACCATGAGCGAAACAATGCGTCCGCCATAATTTGTGATGTCGGCCTCAATTCCAGAGGAAGAGCGAAGGGTATAGAGTGCGGTTGGCTTACCGTCGCGAGTGTCTGCAAACTTTGCGGCATCAATACCTGAGGCACTATGGGTGGCAGAGGTCTTCTGGCCGCCACACGAAGCCAAAACAAGAGAGGCCGAGGCCACTGCAAGGATTAAAACGTGATGTTTCATGGATAATATAGTTTGAATTATTGAGGTTGGTTTCCTTATATGAGTGTAAAAACAACACTCATAATTTATGGCCCAAAATTAACGCTTATCTCTGTGATATACAAATTAAAATATATGTTTAACAACATATATATGTTAAAATTCATTTATTGCCTCAATGCATCAATTACAACTCGAATATCACTCTGCGCCTAAAAATCCAACAAAAAAATAATGAAAGTATCCCCGGTGATTCTGACTTAAAAAAGTCTTATCACCGGGGATACTTTTAACAGGTTATCACTTTGGGATTATACTCCCTGAAGTTTAAACTGGATTGGAAGAGTGTACCATACGTTCACGGCATGACCGTTCATCTTGCCGGGCACGAAAGCAGGGAGCGACTTAACAACGCGAACTGCCTCCTTGTCAAGGTCGGGATCCTTTCCACGGACAACCTTAACTTCGCCAACGCTACCTGTTTTGGTAACGACGAACTGTACAACCACGCGACCCTGAACGTTGTTCTCCTGAGCCATGGCCGGATAGCGGATATGCTCAGCCACGTATTTCAGAAGTGCAGCCTCGCCACCGGGGAACTGGGGCTTCTGCTCTACAACGTCGAAGACACGATTGTCGTCAACGGGTTCGGGCTTCTTCTCTTCAACGATGACTTCCTCTTTGTGTTCACGGACCACGTTAAGGTCATCGGTACCCTTGTCAAAGTCGGTATTACCAATAGCGGTATCGGTTTCCTTGAGGTCGTCCTGCGACTTGATTTCCTCGACTACCTCTTCATCACGGGTAATCTGGAGCTCAGTAGCCTTGACAGTATTGAGGATTTCTTCGGGGAGAGCTTCAGGCTGCTGCTCTTCAACACGCTGCTGCTCGGGTTCTTCTTCCTCTTCTTCTTCCTGCTCATCGGCGGAGTAGTCAATGATAGCCTGCTCTACCTGGTCCTCGGGGCGAGCATCGTTCTGCTGGAGAACGGTGTTGGCCAGAAGGCCCAGAAGTGCCACAATGAGAAGAACGACGAGGATAACGAGCATAGCGCGGTTGTGGCGCTTAGCCGAAGCCTTGCGGAGCTCGTATGCGCCGAACTCCTTGTTCTTTCCTTCAAATATAAGGTCAATCCATTCTGATGATGAAAGATCTACATCTTTTGCCATATTTCGTAAGCGATTTTTCAGGTTAATATATTACTTTCATCGACAGATTACTTCGAAGGATTCTTCTTGAGATAATCAAGAATGAGCACTGAGTCGACCTGATTGATGTTGTCAATCTGATATCTTGAAATCTGATTGATCTGCATTTCGTCAAGTGCGGAAATCAGGCTTTCCCATGAAGCCTCGGGAGCGGCCTTGATAATAACAACAGGACGGGTGAGAGTGGAGTCGTTGCGAATCTCGCGGGCACGAGCCTGGTAGATAGAGTCGTTGGCCTCGGAGTTGCCGGGAGCAAACTCCTTATTACGCCAGCGTGTCTTTTCCACCTCGATTTTCTCAAGCACCTGCTTGTTACGGTCATGGAGGATCTTGCGGATGCCTTGCTTGATTTTGCCGTCGTTTCCAATGAAATGCTCAGCCTTGAGCTTGGTATTGTCGATAAGACCGTCGCCATCGGCATCGGCTATTTCGGGCATACCTTCATAGAAATATACGGTGTTCATCGGGCGTCCGGCGTCGTCTTTCTTAACTTCGCCGTTGGCATTGCGTTCGGTAGTCAGAATGAGTGTGATGGCTTCCGATTCTTTAGCTTTGTTTTTCTCGGCCTGCTCTACCTTATCATTAGAGGGAAGGGAGATGGTCAGAGTCTGAGACTTAATCATAGTGGTACAAAGCATGAAGAATGTAATCAGAAGCATATTCATGTCCACCATGGGGGTGAAGTCCACATGGATCGACATTTTCTTTTGGGCACCTTTTTTCTTTTTGCCGTTGTCTGATTGTTCAATCTGTGCCATAATGATTATTCTTGCTCAGTTTTTAAAGCTGTCATGATGCTGAAACGGTTCATCTTAAGGGTCTGAAGATTGTCAAGAACGTCATGAACAATGTCATAGGGGGTGTCCTTGTCGGCCTTGACGGCGATACCCTCGCCTTTCTTCATTGCCTTCTGGAGGTTGTCGTTACCTGAGTTGTAGATAGCGCGCATCCAGATCTGAAACTCGTTCAGGTGGTCCATATCCTTATTATCGTTGATAGGAATACCAACACCTTTCTGGGTCATGTCGGAGATAAACTTATCCTGTTCGGTCTGCGACATATTGAGGAACTGGTGGAGTACCTGGAATGGAACTCCGAACATATTGATTTTCGAGAATGACTCGCGGTCCTGTGCTGTAAGCTGTATCTGATTGTTCGGATGCTGCTTATTGTAGAGGGTTACTGCTTCATCGAGGATAGTCTTGCGAAGAGCCTCTGATCCCCATGTATCCTTTGTATCGGAGTCGGCATCGCCGGCAATGGAGATGAAGACTTTACCTTCGGGGCTGACAAGCACCGATGCCAGGTTGGCAGTAGGCACTTTCTGCTCCGAGACAGAAGAAGGTGTAAGCACTGTTACAGGCTCCTTCTGAAGGAAGGTCGATGTCAACATGAAGAAAGTAAGCAAGAGCACAGTCACGTCACTCATCGCCGTCATGTCGATGAGGGTGCTTTTTCTCTTAATTTTTACTTTTCCCATATTACGTTATCGATAGAATGTGTTATAGTGATATGTAATAGGGGATTAGTGGCTGGCGGCGAAAGTCTGCACGATAGAGAAGCCGATCTCGTCGATAGCGTAGGTAAGGTTGTCGATCTTGTTGGTGTAGAAGTTGTAGGAGATTACAGCGAAAGCACCTGTGGCGATACCGAAGGCGGTGTTGATAAGAGCCTCGGAAATACCGGTAGAGAGCTCGGTTGAGTCAGGAGCACCAGAAGCAGCAAGAGCCTGGAACGACTTGATCATACCGATTACAGTACCGAGAAGACCGACAAGAGTACCGAGAGTGGTGAGAGTTGCCACGATGGGGAGGTTCTGCTGGAGAGCGGGCATTTCGAGAGCGGTAGCTTCTTCAACAGTCTTCTGAAGGTTGGCAATCTTCTGCTCCTTGGTGAGAACAGTGTTCTTGTCCATTTCCTCGTAGGAGTTAAGAGCGGCAGCTACTACAGCGGCAACTGAACCCTTCTGGTTTTTGCAGAGTTCCTTGGCTCCGGCGATATTGTTGGCGGCGAGGCACTTCTTAACGCCTGCTACGAACTTCTCGATTGAGCCTTTACCCTTAGCGGAAGAGAGGGCGATCCAACGTTCAACAGAAAGAACGATTACAGTGAGGAAGAGAGTCTGGAGAATAGGCACGATGAAACCGCCCTTGTAGATGGTACCCCAAAGGTCAATGGGATGACCTTCTTCGAAGTGAGACTCATGTCCGAACCAGAACACGAAGAGGCAAACTGCCACTACGAGACAAGCGAGGATCACGAGGAAGGCGTTCTTGATGCCGGCAACATTGCTGCCCTGCTTTTCTGCCTTTACAGGCTTTGCGGAGGTCTTTTGAGCTTCCATAATTTTCTTTAAAAAATTACTGTTTTTAGAGGTTTATTAGTTGTGATTATTAGTTTTGATGATTCTTTCTTGATTGCGCTCTGCTGTCGTTCATCGAGTGTGTGTTTTCAATAGCCGCATTCATTGATTCTCTTCTGCGCGACGAAGCGCCGGTAAGTCCAACACAGCGGATCAGACATGAGCGAGGTAATAATTGTGACTGATTCAGATAAGTGGGTTAGTAATGCATATTATTATTCACATGGTATCGATTTAATCTCATTCCGCATGGAGTGACTTCAAAACGATATGCAAAATTAAAATTATATTTCGATGTTTCCAAAACTTTCCATTCTTTTTTTCTCATCGTTCTCCTAAAATAAGCAAAGATTTGAGGGTTATTATTGTTTTTATTCCTCATTTGATATTTTTCACTTAACAAACTTAAAAATATTTAAATATATTCATTATCTTTGCTACTTGTTTTAGAAGAGGTGCGTCCGTAGCAACATCTCTTTCGAAAAAAAGACTTGCGTCGCGCATCTGAATGATTTTCGCGGCACAATCCACAACTGACACATCATACTATTTCAACAGGTACATTTTTCAAAACATCTCAATGAGAAGGACCATCAATCTGAAGAAAGGCTTAAATCTTAGCCTTGCGGGAGGTCTGTCATCGACCGAGGTCAAGACAGACATATACCCATCGCGGATAGCTGTCATTCCAGACGACTTCCCGGGGTTTACTCCAAAGCTTGACGTGGCCGAAGGCGAAACCGTAGGAATCGGACAGCCTATCATGCACGACAAGACCGACACAGACATCACAATTGTCTCGCCCGTAGAGGGAACCGTCGAAAGTATTGTCCGAGGAGCAAGACGCAAAATAGAGCGCGTGGTTATCAAAACTGGTTCGTCGGATGTCCTACCAATCGCCTACCCTACCCCGACAACTCCGGCAGAGACAAGACACATACTCAAGCGCGCCGGATTATGGGCCATGCTTCGCCAGCGGCCCTACGACATCGTCCCGACCGGCGACTCCGTGCCACGTGACATATTTGTCACAGCTATGGACACAGCGCCGCTCGCGCTCGACATGGAGAAATCCTCGATAATCAATGTCGAAAATCTCAAGGCTGGAGTGAAAACGCTCTCCCGCCTCACAGACGGGCATATATATATAGGTGTAAAAAAAGGTTCCAGCTTGCCAGACATCGACGGCGCGGAAATGGTGGAATTTAACCAACTCCATCCCGCCGGCAACGCCGGAGTCCAAGCTGCAAACATCGCTCCCGTGAGCAAGGGAGAGACAATATGGACCCTTGACGCGATAACTCTTGCAAAAATAGGATCGCTCATGACCAACGGAACCATCAGCCCCAAAGTCACCGTAGCCCTCACCGGTAGCGAACTTGTCGAGACAAAAGTAGTAGAGACCGTACCCGGCGCAGACCTCGCAGACCTTGTTAAGTCAGACATATCCAATAGCGGGCATCCCGTGCGCGTGATTTCCGGAAATGTACTGACAGGTTCTCCCGAAGGTATCGACGGCTTCCTACGCTATCCCTATCGACAGGTCACAGTAATACCCGAGGGAAGCGATGCCGACGAATTTATGGGATGGGCCTCTGTTAGTCCGCGCAAGATGAGCGTAAGTCCGTCGTTCATTGGCCGTTTCTTTGGGAAAAACTTCACTCCCGACGCACGCCTCCAGGGTGGCCGCCGAGCCATGATAATGTCGGAAATCTACGACCGATACTTCCCCATGGACATTCTGCCGGAATATCTCATAAAAGCCGTCATTGCCAAGGATATCGATCAGATGGAAGCACTCGGCATCTATGAGGTAGCGCCAGAAGATTTCGCGCTTGCCGAATACGCCGACCCATCCAAAATAGAGCTCCAGCGTATCGTGCGCCAGGGATTGGACTATCTGCGCAGTGAAGTGTAACAGCAGCTCTCCCCTTCATTCCAATAAAAACAAAATGAAAACGTTAAGAAAATATCTGAACAACATCAAACCCAACTTCGAGCCTGGCGGCAAGCTCCAAAGCTTCCAAAGCGTGTTCGACGGGTTTGAAACCTTTCTTTTTACCCCAAATACAACATCCGGGCCTGGAGCTGTAAATATCCACGACAGCCTCGATTCAAAACGCATCATGATCATAATGGTGCTTGCCCTCATGCCATGCCTGCTCTTCGGTATGTACAACACCGGCTACCAGAACTGGCTTGCAGCCGGAGCCACGGAGTTCCCCTTCTGGCAGCTTATGGCCTATGGCTTTCTGGCAGTACTCCCCCGTATCCTCGTGGCCTACGTCGTAGGCCTTGGTATAGAATTCGCCGTAGCCCAGTGGCGTAGAGAGGAAATACAGGAAGGATTTCTTGTAACAGGAATACTCATTCCTCTCATATGCCCGGTCGAGACCCCTCTTTGGATGCTCGCCGTAGCCACAGCATTCTCGGTAATTTTCGTCAAGGAAGTATTTGGCGGAACCGGCTACAATGTGTTTAATGTAGCACTTGTCACCCGAGCCTTCCTCTTCTTCGCATATCCGGCACAAATGAGCGGCGACAAAGTATTCGTTGCATCGCGCAGCATCTTAGGCCTTGGCAACGACCTTCCCGACGGCTTCACCGGAGCCACTCCTCTCGGCCAAATCGCCTCATTCACCGGCGACAAGCTCGAGTTGCTCAATCTTAGAGGCGATGCCATCTCAGCCATGGACGCATTCATTGGACTTATACCGGGATCGTTCGGAGAGACATCCACACTGTGCATACTCATCGGAGCCGCCATACTCCTTTTCACCAGCATTGCGTCATGGCGCATTATGCTGAGCGTAGTCGTGGGCGGCCTGCTGATGGGATGGGTAGCCAATACCTTCCACACCCCAGCCTACCCCGCATCATTCCTTTCCCCAATTGACCAGCTGCTCTACGGAGGATTCGCCTTCGCTGCCGTATTTATGGCCACCGACCCCGTGACAGCCGCTCGCACCGGAGCCGGTAAATACGTCTACGGGTTCCTTGTCGGCGTAGTAGCAGTGCTTATCCGCACCTACAACAACGGCTATCCCGAAGGAGCGATGCTTGCAGTCCTGCTTGCCAACGCACTCGCGCCGCTCATCGACTACTGCGTGGTCCAGTCCAACATCTCACGTCGCCGCCGCCGTCTGCGTGCCCGCGCTTGAACCTCACCTCCACATCACACTGACTTTGAACTATGAACAAGCAAAGCAACACTTATACTATAATCTACATCATCGTGCTCGTGGTCCTGGTGGGGACAGCCCTCGCGGCTACTTCGCTCGCCCTCAAGGACAAACAGCAGGAGAATGTCAACGCCGACAAAATGGGCCAGATTCTTGCGGCCGCACTCATCACCCCGGCCAAAGGAGAAGTCGTAGCTGACTTTGATAAATATATCACCACCCAGCTCGTGGTAAACGAACAAGGCAACCCGATTGAAGGAGTCAAGGCTTTTGACGTAAACATTGCCAACCAAAGCAAGCTTCCGGCCGACCGCCGAGAACTTCCGGTATTCGTCTGCACCACCCCCGACGGCGCCACAAAGTACATCCTTCCGGTCTACGGAGCCGGCCTTTGGGGTCCAATCTGGGGTTACGTAGCCTTTGACTCTGACGGAAGCACGATCTATGGAGCATACTTCGCCCACCAGGGAGAAACTCCGGGACTCGGTGCGGAGATTGAAAAAGCGGCATTCTCCGACCAGTTCAAGGGCAAACAGGTATTTAAGAACGGACGCTTCCATCCTGTCACCGTCGTCAAAGCCGGACAACAGCCTATGAACGGAGAAGACTACGTGGACGGAATATCAGGAGGCACTATCACATCTAAAGGTGTAGGAGCAATGCTCGACAACTGCCTGACCCCCTACCGTCGCTTCCTCCAGAAACTTAGCGAATAAACCGAATACACCTCACAACTACCCACAACAATTCAGCTATCATGGCAGAAAAAACAAGTAATAAAGAAGTATTGTTCAACCCGCTCTCCAAGAACAATCCCGTAGTCGTCCAGGTGCTCGGCATCTGCTCAGTGCTTGCGGTAACGGCAAAGCTCGAACCGGCCATCGTCATGGGCATATCGGTCATAGCTGTCCTGGCCTTCGCCAACGTCATCATATCGCTCATCCGCAACACAATTCCCACCAACATTCGCATCATCGTGCAACTTGTGGTGGTGGCCGGACTCGTGGTCATCGTCGACCAGGTGCTCAAAGCATTCGCCTACGATGCATCCAAGCAGCTCTCGGTGTTTATCGGACTTATCATCACCAACTGCATCCTCATGGGCCGTCTCGAGGCATTCGCTATGGGCAACAAACCATGGCCTTCGTTTCTTGACGGTGTCGGCAACGGCCTCGGCTATGCCGTCATACTCGTCATCGTCGGCTTCTTCCGCGAACTTCTCGGAAGTGGCACCCTCCTTGGACTGCGCGTGATTCCACAGAGCTTTTATGATGCCGGATACGTCAACAACGGCCTAATGATTCTTCCCCCCATGGCCCTCATTGTGGTAGCCTGCATCATCTGGGTGCAGCGTTCAATCAACAAGGACCTGCAGGAACAGTAACCCCCACCCGACACAAATTGACACAATATGGAAAATCTCAACATATTCATCAGGTCGATCTTTGTCGACAACATGATATTCGCATACTTCCTCGGAATGTGCTCATTCATTGCCGTATCAAAGAACGTGAAGACCGCCTTCGGCCTCGGTATCGCCGTCACATTCATGCTGGTGGTGACTCTCCCTGTAAACTACCTTCTCGAGAACTACGTGCTTCGTCCCGGCGCGCTGAGCTGGCTTGGCGAAGAGTTCGCCTCGGTAGACCTCAGCTTCCTCTCGCTCATTATGTTCATTGCAGTGATTGCATCCATGACCCAACTCGTCGAGATGGCTGTGGAGAAGTACTCCCCCGCCCTATACTCGTCGCTCGGTATCTTCCTGCCTCTCATCGCAGTCAACTGCGCCATTCTCGGAGGCTCGCTATTCATGCAGCAGCGCGATTTTCCCAGCATCTGGACAGCGGTTTGCGCCGGTGGCGGATGGGGTCTCGGATGGCTTCTTGCCATTACAGCCATAGCGGCTATACGTGAGCGCCTCGCGGTCTACTCCAACATTCCGGGACCACTCCGCGGCGTTGGTATCACTTTCATCCTCACCGCGCTGATGGGCATAGCCTTCATGAGCTTCCTCGGCATCAAGATCTAACGACAATCAAATCCACAAGTTAACACGTAAAAATACATATTTCCAATGCTGACGATACTTACAGGCGTGTGCATATTCCTGGCAATCACATTATTGCTCGTGATTATCCTGCTCATCGCCAAAAAATATCTCGTCCATTCGGGCAAGGTGAAAATCACCATAAACAATGACACCGTGATCGACGCCGACTCCGGCAAACCGCTCCTCTCAACCCTCGCCGACCACAACATCTTCCTCCCGTCGGCCTGTGGCGGGAAAGGCAGCTGCGGACAGTGCAAATGCCAGGTCTACACCGGTGGCGGCGACATACTCCCCACCGAGAAAGTCCACTTCTCACGCAAAGAGCAGCAGGATCACTGGCGACTCGGCTGCCAGGTGAAGGTCAAAGAGGACATCAATATCGGCATACCCGCATCGGCACTCGATGTCAAGGAATGGGAATGCGAGGTTATCTCCAACAAGAATGTAGCTACATTCATCAAGGAGTTCATAGTCGCCCTCCCTCCAGGTGCTCACATGGACTTTATACCGGGTTCATACGCCCAGATAAAAATCCCGGAATACGAGATGGACTACGACAAGGACATCGACAAAGCCTCCATCGGCGACGAATATCTTCCCGCATGGGAGAAATTCGGACTGTTCGGCCTAAAATGCCGCAATACCGAGACCACTGTGAGAGCCTACTCCATGGCAAACTATCCGGCCGAAGGAGACCGCATAATGCTCACCGTCCGTATAGCCACACCTCCATTCCGCCCCAAACCTCAGACCGGATTCCAGGATGTGATGCCAGGCATAGCATCAAGCTATATATTCACACTCAAGCCCGGCGACAAAGTGAGAATGAGCGGGCCCTACGGAGATTTCCATCCAATCTTCGACTCCAAGGCCGAAATGATGTGGATCGGCGGTGGCGCCGGAATGGCACCGCTCAGAGCACAGATAATGCATATGACCAAGACACTCGGCACACGCGACCGAGTGATGAACTATTTCTATGGAGCCCGCGCGCTCAACGAAGTGTTCTATCTCGACGACTTCCTCCAGCTCGAGAAAGACTTCCCCAACTTCCATTTCCACCTCGCGCTCGACCGTCCCGACCCGGCCGCCGACGCAGCCGGAGTGAAATACACAGCAGGCTTTGTACACCAGGTCATATATGAGACATATCTCAAGAACCATCCCGATCCAGAAGATATCGAATACTATATGTGCGGACCCGGCCCTATGAGTGCCGCCGTCAACAAAATGCTCGACGACCTCGGCGTGGATCCCACCTCCGTACACTACGACAACTTCGGAGGCTGACAACAGCTCAAATATTGATATTGACCAACTAAAAACAATGGCCGTATGCAAGAGTAAATCTCACACATACGGCCATTGCTACATATGTTGTATAACATACTTTAGAAGCTAACTTGTCAAACATCTCGTGTTTTCAGCCATTATATTTGCTCATCTCACCAAAAAGTTCTAAATTCGTGAATTTAAAAATCGCAGGTGAACATCAATCTCTACGAACACACTCTACTCTACTCTACTCTACTCTACTCTACTCTACTCTACTCTACTCTTCTCCGCTCTTCTCATCTCTCCTTGCATCTTTCATGAAAATTCGTCAAATCTGATTTTCGGAATCTAACTATAAAACCTTTAGAATATAATGAGCTATCTTAAATTTGATAAGAACCTCATGATTAACCTTGAGCAGTCTCTTCCCAAAGAGATGCTCAGGACCAATCAGTCAGGTGCCTATCATTGCACGACGATAGTTGACTGCAACACACGCAAGCAGCACGGCCTTCTTGTGGTGCCCGTTCCCGAACTTGGCAACTCGTGGCACGTCATGCTATCATCGCTCGACACCACCGTCTACCAGCACGGCGCGCCGTTCAATCTGGCTCTTCACCGCTACAGCGGCGGCGTAATGAATCCCAACGGCCACAAGTACATCCGTGAATTTGACTGCGAGAGCGTACCCCGCACCACCTACCGCGTGGGCGGCGTGATTCTCACCAAGGAGAAAATATTCATATCCAACGAGAACCGCATCCTCATACGCTACACACTCGTAGAAGCACACTCCCCCACAACATTGCGTTTTCGTCCCGTGCTCGCATTCCGCGAGGCCAACGAGCTATGCATAGCCAACGACGCAATCAACACCGAGATACCTGAAATAGACAACGGCGTGTCCGCCTGTCTATACAAAGGATACCCCAGGCTTTTCATGCAATTCTCCCACAAACCACAGTGGACCTACGACCCACACTGGTACAACGGATTTGAATATGTAAAAGACCTTGAGAGAGGTGTCCCCTACACCGAAGATCTTTGGGTGCCCGGATATTTCGATGTGCCCATACAGAAGGGCGAAAGCCTCATCTTTTCAGCCGGTCTAAGCGAAGTATCTCCCAGCTCGCTTGCAAATATGTATGAAAAAGAGATAGCCCAGCGTACTTGCCGCACATCCTTCTTCAACTGCCTTAAAAACGCTGTGAAGCAGTGCTACCTCAAAGATGGCGACGATATGTATCTCGTGTCGGGATATCCCTGGGGCAAGATTCTCGCCCGCAACATATTCATGGCACTTCCCGGAGCTACAATCGCAATTAATCACCGTGAGGACTTTGAGAAGATAGCTGCTACAGCCCTCCGCGCTCTCGATCGATTCATGGAGACAGGAAATCTCGACGAGCGTATTCAGGGCATAGACCTTCCGGACATTCCATTATGGACTGTGTGGGCACTCCAGCAATATGGAAAAGCCTATTCCCGCGAGGAATGTGCCAAAAAATACCTGGGAGAAATCAAACGTATCCTCAACTTCATTCTCGCAGGCAAACATCCGTTCCTCAAAGTTGAGCCGGAAAGCGGTATGGTCTACACCCATGGCACCGACAAACCTATGTCGTGGATGAACGCATCGCTCGGAGGCCGCCCTATAGTGCCACGCACAGGCTACCTTGTAGAATTCAACGCGCTGTGGTACAACGCACTTGTGTTTGCAGCACGTCTAACCGAAGGCGACGAACAGAACAAGTATCAGGCAGCAGCCGACAAGATGGCCGAACCTTTTGTCCAGACATTCCTCAACGACTACGGCTACCTCTACGACTATGTTGCCGGCACATATGCCGACCCGTCTGTACGCCCGAATATGGCCATCGCCGTCGGACTCGACTACTCCCCTCTCGACCGTCGCCAGCGCAAGCGCGTGCTCGATATCGTCACCCGTGAGCTTCTCACCCCCAAAGGACTCCGCACACTCTCACCAAAGAGCTTCGGCTATCGTCCAAACTATCTCGGTTCGCCCGAGGACCGCGAGATGGCTCTCCACAACGGTCCGGCACGTCCATGGCTCATCGGATTTTACTCGGATGCCTATCTCAAAGTATTCGGCATGAGCGGAGTAAGCTACATCGACCGTATGCTCATCGGCTTTGAAGACGAGATGACACAAGGATGCATCGGCTCGCTCTCGCAGCTTTATGACGGCAATCCGCCCTATGTGGGACGTGGAGCTATCAGCCATGTAACTAACGTGGCCGAAGTACTGCGCACCCTCACCACTCTGAAAAAATTCACAATGGACTAATACCACACTCGCACCCATGAAAGCATTAATGTTCGGGTGGGAATTTCCACCTCACATCCTCGGCGGTCTTGGAACTGCCAGCTACGGTCTCACTAAGGGTATGTGGGAGTGTGGCAACATGGATATAACGTTTGTAATCCCCAAGCCCTTCGGCGACGAAGAGCGCCACTTCGCCAACATCATAGGTATGTCACAGGTCCCCGTGACCTGGCGTGACGTAAACTACGACTACGTCAAAGAGAGAATCGGCCACGTCATGGATCCCGACTTCTACTATCGCCTCCGTGACCACATATATGCCGACTTCAGCTATATGCGCACCAACGATCTCGGCTGCATAGAATTCTCTGGGCGTTATCCCGACAATCTTGTCGAAGAAATCAACAATTATTCCATATGCGCCGGTGTTGTTGCCCGTACCATCGACTTTGACGTGATACACTCTCACGACTGGCTCACCTACCCGGCAGGTATCCATGCCAAGCAGGTATCCGGAAAACCCCTCGTGATTCACGTACACGCCACCGAATTCGACCGCTCCAGAGGCAAACCCAACCCGACGGTATTCGGCATCGAAAAGGACGGCATGAACAACGCCGACCATATCATTACGGTGTCCAACCTCACACGCAACACCGTTATAAACAACTATGGAATCGACCCGTCCAAGGTGACTACCGTTCACAATGCCGTGACTCCCCTGACCCCCGAACAGCTCAACGTGCCCGAGCACAAGTCGAAAGACAAGGTTGTTACATTCCTCGGACGAATCACCATGCAAAAGGGTCCGGAATACTTTGTCGAGGCAGCCTACAAGGTACTCAAAAACAATCCCAACGTACGCTTCGTCATGGCCGGCAGCGGCGATATGATGAACAAGATGATTCTTCTTGCTGCAGAAAGAGGCATCTCCGATCGGTTCCATTTCCCCGGATTCCAAAAAGGCTCGCAGGTATATGAAATGCTCAAGGCAAGCGATGTATACGTCATGCCTTCAGTATCAGAGCCTTTCGGCATCTCTCCGCTCGAAGCAATGCAGATGGGCGTCCCCTCCATCATATCCAAGCAGAGCGGATGTGCCGAGATTCTCACCAACGTCATAAAAACCGACTACTGGGACATCGACGCAATGGCCGACGCTATCAACTCGATTGTCACATACCCCGCAATGTACAACCAGCTGCGCGAGGACGGACTTGCCGAAGTAAACCAGATTACATGGGACAAGGCCGGACAGAAGGTAATCGACATCTACAACAAGGTGCTCAACCGTTAAGACATCTCAATACCAAATTTAAAATCAATTCCACACACGATATGAAAGCAATCTGCTTCTATTTTCAGATTCACCAGCCATTCCGTCTGAAAAGATACCGCTTCTTCGACATAGGCAACGACCACTACTACTATGATGACTTCGCCAACGATGACATCATCACCCGCATAGCCGAGCGAAGCTATATACCTGCGGCAAAAAGCCTGCTCCGCATGATCGAAGACACAAAGGGAGCGTTCAAATGTGCCATCTCCATCACCGGCACTGCCCTTGAGCAGCTCGAACAGTACGTTCCCGAGTTTATCGACCTTCTCAAAAAGCTCTCCGATACAGGCTGCGTGGAATTTCTCGCCGAAACCTACGCTCACTCTCTCGCCTCTCTTGCCGACCCCGATGAGTTTGTAAGCCAGGTGAAAGCCCACGACGAAAAAATCAAGGCCCTCTTCGGACAGACTCCGCAGGTGCTCCGCAACACCGAGCTGATCTATTGCGACGAGCTCGCACCCCAGATACTCGAAATGGGCTACAAGGGCGTCATCACAGAGGGAGCAAAGCACATCCTCGGTTGGAAATCGCCCAACTATATCTATAGTGCAGCCTCTGCTCCAAATCTCAAGATATTGCTGAAAAACGACAAACTTTCCGACGATATCTCCGACCGTTTCTCCAACACCGGTTGGGACGAGTATCCCCTCACTGCCGACAAGTACATCAACTGGGTAGCTTCCACACCTGCCGAGGAGCAGATTATCAACCTCTTCATGAACCTTGAAGTATTCGGTGACTTCCAGCCACGTGAGACAGGCATATTCCAGTTCCTCGAAGCACTTCCCCGCTTTGCAGCCGAGAAAGGCATAGAGTTCTGGACTCCCACAACCGCAGTCAGCAAACTCAAGGCCGTCGACGTTCTCTCGGTTCTTCACCCCATCTCTTGGGCCGACGAGGCACGCGACACCTCTGCATGGCTTGGCAACAAGCTTCAGAACGAGGCCTTCAATAAGCTCTATTCAGTCAGCGAGCGTGTACGTCTCTGCGAAGACCGCCGCCTCAAACAGGACTGGAATTACCTGCAGGCTGCCGATCATTTCTTCTATATGTCAACGAAGAATATGCACGACGGTTCAGTTCACTCGCAGTTCTCGCCCTACGACACTCCATTCGACGCGTTTACAAACTACATGAATGTTCTCGCCGACTTCATCGTGCGCGTAGAGGAGCAATACCCCATGAGCATCGACAACGAGGAACTGTCATCGCTCCTCACCACAATCCGAAATCAGGAACGTGAGATTGAAGCGCTCAACAAGGAAGCCGAATCAATGCGCAAGAACATCGAGCATTTCAACGAGGAACACCTCCTCCGCGAAAAAGAAGCCCAGGAAAAGGCATCAGCAAAGTCCAAGAAAGCAGCTTGCCGCAAGAAGAAATAAAGATTTGGCAAGACTATCCATAGACACAGAAATCCCCGTCATGTTTCATTTCCAACATGACGGGGATTTTTAATTTTATCTGCGATTTCAGAAAGTTAAAATCGCAGCACTGCTTGACTATTTACATCCGCATCCCGAAACAGGAATCTTCTCCACACGGCGTTCATGACGGCCGCCGTCAAACGGAGTGGACAGAAAAGTCTCAACGATGTTGATGGCAGTAACGTTATCTATGAATCTGGCCGGCAACACGAGCACATTAGCATTATTGTGACGGCGGGCAAGCTCGGCAAGTTCCACGTTCCAGCAGAGAGCGGCACGGATACCCTGATGCTTGTTAAGGGTTATTCCTATTCCGTTGCCGGAACCGCAGAGAGCTATTCCGGGATAGCACTCACCTCTTTCCACGGCCTCCGCACACGGATGGGCGAAATCTGCATAATCACAACTCTCGGCACTGTTAGTTCCGAAATCCTTGAATTCTATTCCCTGGCTCTCGAAATAGCCTTCGAGTACCATCTTCATTTCATAGCCGGCATGGTCGCTGCAAAACCCCACAGGCACGTTAGACTTAAGAATTGACATATATGTAATTGGGTTAATTTATGTGTGAGAAAACACGGTTGATTGATTCATTCGTCATCCTCTTCAAGCACGTTATAGCGGATGTTGTTGAGAGGACGCAGTATATTTACAAGGATCTGGCTCCAATAGGAAGTGAAATCTTCCTTAACACCCACAAGCACGGCTTCTATTGTCGATTCATCGGCATACCTGATGGTGGAAATGAGATTGTAGAACACCTGGAACAAGTCGCAAAGCCCTTCCGAAACACTCGCGCCAATAGGAGTGTCGGAATACTTCATCTCTTTCTCAAACACCTCGAGGTAGACATCGTCAGGGCCAAGCAGATTCTCCACATTACGGCGCACGGACTCATAGTATTCCTCTTCAAGATAACAGTCCACCTCGGGATAATCCTCCTCTATAGCGACCACGTCAAGGTCTGTAGCCGATATATATATACGCGGAAGCAACCGCAGAGCCTCAGATACAAATGTAGCGGCCTCTGTTTCAGAAGCGCCTTCGAGCAACTGGCAGTATTCATTGCATAGACCTATAAAGGCGAGTGTATTAGGCTTTAGTCCCATAGAGATTGTTATTGTTTATGAAGTTAAAAACACCTTCCGGGAGGAAATAGTTCATATTCTTCCCTCTGGCTATGGCCTTGCGAATAAAAGTGCTTGAGATATCGGCCGACGGAGCATTGACCACATCGACATTGTCATCGTAGATATTACCGAGCGGATAGCCAGGACGAGGATATATGACCACGCCAAACTCCGAGAGAATGGCCTCACTATCCCTCCACTGCGAGAATATCTTCCAATTGTCCGAACCGATTATGAGCTTGAAGGTGTGACGCGGATAACGCTTGGCAAGATATCTGAGCGTATTTATCGTATATGAAGGACGTGGCATGGAGAGTTCGATATCACATACCTGAATACCCTCCGAACCTGCTATCGCAATGTCCAACATCTTCAGACGTATCACATCGGGTATAAGCTCCGAGGAATTGACCTTAAGAGGATTAAGAGGCGACAACATGAGCCATACCTCGTCAAATCCACAAAACTGTCGCAGATAGCTTGCCACCATCATATGGCCTATGTGCACAGGGTTAAACGACCCTCCGAGTATCCCGATGTTCATTTCATGAATTCCTTCATCAACATCTCGACCTCGGATATGGCCTCAGCAAGTGAGTCATTCACCACAGTGCGGTCAAATTGCGACGCATAACCCATTTCGAGTTCGGCTCTTTCCACACGCTTTTCAATCCACTCGGCGGTCTCCGTACCTCTCGACTCCAGTCGATTTCTAAGTTCTCCGACACTCGGAGGCATGATGAAAATGCTCATGGCCTCGCTGCCATAGAGCTTCTTTACATTCACCCCACCCTTCACGTCAATGTCGAGAATCACATTATGACCCTCCTCGACAATTCGTCTGACTTCACGTTTCAGAGTGCCGTAGAAACGACCCGGATACACCTCCTCATATTCGACAAACGCATCCTGGTCTATCTCGTTGCGGAATTCCTCGTCGGACAGAAAATAATAGTTAACACCATCCTTTTCTCCTTCGCGAGGAGGACGGTTGGTGGCCGAGATAGAGAATTGCAGGTCCAGTTCGCCCTTTTCGAGAATAGCGTTGATTATAGTAGATTTGCCGCAGCCTGATGGAGCGGAGATTATAATGATTTTTCCATTCATATCATTGTCACATCACATTGAGCACCTGCTCTTTGATTTGCTCAAGTTCGTCCTTCATCATCACCACGAGCTTCTGTAGTTCGGAGTGATTGCTTTTCGACCCGAGGGTGTTGATCTCACGGCCCATCTCCTGTGCTATAAATCCGAGCTTTTTACCTTGAGAGCCTTCCTCGCGCATAGTATCAATGAAGTATTCAAGATGCTGGGCCAATCGCTGTTTTTCTTCGTTGATGTCGAATTTTTCTATATAAAAGAACAGTTCCTGCTCCAGCCGCGAACGGTCGAAATCAATCCCTGAGATATTGGCAAGGCCCTCCTCCATGCGTTCACGCACTCTCTGCACGCGTTCTCCCTCGTATTTGGGCACTTCGGCAAGGCGGTCGGCAATACGCTTCACTCTCACAGCAAAGAAATTTTCGAGTTTCTCGCCCTCTGCACGACGGTGGGTGGTGAGAGCGACAAGAGCATCGTCAAGAGCCCTCATGACGGCTTTCACCTCGGCATCATCTACCTCCGGGGCCGACTCTGCTGACTTCATGGAATCAGGGAAACGCATCAGCAGTGTATACCATTCGGAATCAGTGGGCGAACTCAAGCCCAGCTCTCGTCCGAGATTCTCAATCTGCTGCTTATAGCCCTTGAGAGCCTGGATGTTGATGGTCTGAGAAGTCTCAGCCGCAGTGGATTCCACAGATATTGTCAAATCAATTTTGCCACGCAAAAGGGACTCGGCCACACGGGTGCGGATGGCCAGTTCATATTCCCTGAGTGATGACGGCAGACGCACTGCAATATCTGCCTGCTTGCTGTTGAGGGATTTCACCTCCACTGTCACCTTCTTCCCGGGTGTCTCGGCGGTGGCTTTGCCGAAACCTGTCATCGAGTACAACATAGCTACGTTTGGTTTTTCATTTGACTACAAAGTTAATCATTTTAAACGAATTTTCACCAAACAGATGTCGAAAATCCTCAATATAACCTACTCTGCACGCAGGTGGCCAGACACAGCAAACCGCATCCAATACGACGGGCTGTATCGCTCATCATCTTGGATGCGGCTTGTTTCAGTTCTTCTCCGCTCTGTGGTTATGAACGGAAATGAGCAGAGACCGATTATTTCTTCTTGCGGTTGCCGTAGCGGCTCATGAACTTGTCCACGCGACCTGCGGTGTCGACGAGCTTCTGCT
>CAJUGS010000010.1 GCA_910586305.1 uncultured Duncaniella sp. | reverse complement strand
TTTTCTACCGCTTCCTTCATCTGCTGGTCAGACAAAACGGGAGTTAAAATGAAAACGGTTTCGTAATGATTCATTTTAGGTGAATTATTAGTGATTTGAGTTGGTTTCAGCGTCCGGTTGTTATACGGGCGCATTTTTCGGCTGCAAAGATAGTGATTTTTTTTCGGTCTGCCAACTTTTTTGTTGTCATTCGGCTGCTTGTCTGTGAAAAATAGCTATGGTATGGTGTGGCATGGTGCGGATATCGGGTTATAAATTCAGAAGAATGCCATCGGTTACTTGGGGTAGTTTCTTGTTTGGATGGGAATTTAAGGACAGATGAAACAAGTGTCCTTATAGAAATGTACAATAAAAAAATGGAGTGTAGCTCGTTGGACTACACTCCATTTTTTATTTGTTTATTCGTGGACTTACTTCACTTCCTCGAATTCTACGTCGTCAACCTGTCCGTCAGAGTTGCCGCCGGTTGATGCGCCTGCACCGGGATTAGCTCCGGGCTGTGCGCCGGCTGCCTGCTGGGCATTGAGAATTTCCTGCTGAATCTGGCCGAATGTGTTCTGGATGGCCTGGATTGCAGAGTCGATTGCGGCTATGTCCTGAGCCTTGTGGGCTTCCTTGAGACGGTTGAGGTCGTTCTCGATAGCAGCCTTCTTGTCAGCGGGAATCTTGTCGCCAAGTTCCTGAATCTGTTTTTCGGTCTGGAAGATCAGAGAGTCGGCGTGGTTGAGCTTGTCGATCTTTTCCTTTTCCTTTGCGTCGGCTGTTGCGTTGGCCTCGGCCTCCTTCTTCATGCGCTCGATTTCCTCGCTGGAGAGACCGCTGGAAGCTTCGATGCGGATGCTCTGCTCCTTGCCGGTAGCCTTGTCCTTGGCCGATACGTTGAGGATGCCGTTGGCGTCAACCTCGAAGGTTACCTCGATCTGAGGAATGCCACGGGGAGCGGGTGCGATGCCGTCGAGGTGGAATTTGCCGAGTGTCTTGTCGTCCTTGGCCATGGGGCGCTCGCCCTGGAGCACGTGGATTTCAACAGAGGGCTGGTTGTCGGCGGCTGTTGAGAAGGTCTCGCTCTTGCGTGTGGGGATGGTGGTGTTGGCCTCGATCATCTTGGTCATCACGCCACCGAGGGTTTCGATACCGATTGACAGGGGCACAACGTCGAGAAGAAGCACGTCTTTTACATCGCCTGAGAGCACGCCTCCCTGGATGGCTGCGCCGACGGCTACGACTTCGTCGGGGTTTACGCCCTTCGAGGGAGCCTTGCCGAAGAACTTCTCTACAATCTGCTGGATTGCGGGGATACGGGTCGAACCGCCTACGAGAATCACTTCGTCGATGTCGTTGGGAGTCATGCCTGCGTCACGGAGGGCCTGCTCACAGGGCTTGATAGTGGCCTGGATGAGCTTGTCGGCAAGCTGCTCGAACTGTGCGCGTGTGAGTGTTCTCACAAGGTGCTTGGGTCCGGTAGCAGTGGCAGTGATGTAGGGGAGGTTGATCTCGGTGGATGTTGTTGAAGAGAGCTCGATTTTGGCCTTTTCGGCAGCCTCTTTGAGACGCTGGAGGGCCATGGGGTCCTGGCGGAGGTCGATGCCTTCCTCCTTCTTGAACTCATCGGCAAGCCAGTCAATGATTACATGGTCGAAGTCGTCACCGCCGAGGTGGGTGTCACCGTTGGTGGCCTTTACTTCAAATACGCCATCGCCGAGCTCGAGGATGGAGATATCAAATGTGCCGCCTCCGAGGTCGAATACTGCGATCTTCTGGTCCTTGTCGCTCTTGTCGAGGCCATATGCAAGGGCTGCAGCGGTGGGCTCGTTGACGATACGTTTCACGGTGAGTCCGGCAATTTCGCCTGCCTCCTTTGTGGCCTGGCGCTGGGAGTCGTTGAAGTATGCGGGGACGGTGATGACGGCTTCGGTGATGCTCTGTCCGAGGTAGTCTTCGGCAGTTTTCTTCATTTTCTGGAGAATCATTGCCGAGATTTCCTGTGGAGTGTATTCACGACCGTCGATATCGACACGGGGAGTGTCGTTGGCGCCGCATACCACCTTATAAGGTACTCGCTGGATTTCCTGGGATACCTGCTGGCAGCTTTCTCCCATGAATCGCTTGATGGAGTTGATGGTGCGTTTGGGGTTAGTGATGGCCTGACGCTTTGCTGGATCACCCACTTTGCGCTCGCCTCCGTCAACGAAAGCTACGATTGAGGGGGTGGTGTTGCGTCCTTCGCTGTTGGGAATCACAACGGGGTCGTTGCCTTCAAGGACAGCGACGCATGAGTTGGTTGTTCCAAGGTCTATACCGATAATCTTTCCCATAGTTGAGAGTGTTTTATGTTGTTTTTATTTTATTTGTTTCTGTATTCTTGTTTTGCTGGGCCGACAGACTGTCGGGGTGTCGACGGTTGCGCCCTGCAGTCACTATAAGAAACAAATTTTGTGCCAAAAAAGTTGTGGCAGTTCTAACATATTGAAAAATAAACATCTGCAACAATAGGAAAATCGGCCATAGTGTGACATTATGGCCGATTCATACTGACATTAATGACAGAGTTGTCTGTCTCGGTTCAGAGAAGCTCTATGCCTGCCTCGGCACATTTCTGGATTTGATCTTCCGGCCATATGGAGGCCTGGACTTCTCCGATGTGGGCTTTGTGGAGCAGGAACATTGCCAGACGGCTCTGTCCGATGCCTCCGCCGATTGAATATGGAAGTTGCCCCGATAGCAGCATACGGTGGAAGTTGAGGTTTGCTTTCTCAGGCACTCCTCGCAATTCGAGCTGACGGCGCATTGACTCTGGACTGACACGAATGCCCATCGATGATAGTTCGAACGGTATCTCGAGTATGGAGTCCCAGAGGATGAGGTCGCCGTTGAGGCCGAGAGTGCCTTCCTCGTTAAGGGTAGACCAGTCGTCATAGTCGGGAGCGCGTCCGTCGTGGGGTTTTCCGTCTGGCAGCTCGGCTCCAATGCCCATGATGAAAACTGCCCCGTGTTCTTTTGCCACTTTTGCCTCGCGTTCTTTTGATGTGAGGTCGGGATACAGACGTGCCAGGCTTTCGGCGTGGATAAATGTGATTTCGGCTGGTAGGCGAGGGGTGATGTGCGGGAACCGTTCGTAGACAACGTGCTCCACTTCGCGTACCACCTTATATATAGTACGTACCGTATCTTTCAAGTATGAGAGTGTGCGGTCTTCTTCCCGTATGGTCTTTTCCCAGTCCCATTGGTCGACATACAGTGAGTGTAGGTTGTCGAGTTCCTCGAATGTGCGTATGGCGTTCATGTCGGTATAGAGACCGTAGCCCGGGGGGATACCGTAGGCTCCCAGTTTATATCGTTTCCATTTTGCCAGTGAGTGGACTACTTCGGCCTGTCGGCCTTCCATTGAGTCGATGGTGAATGATACGGCGTGTTCCACTCCGTTGAGGTCGTCGTTGAGTCCGGTTCCGGATAGGAGGAACAGTGGGGCTGTGACGCGACGGAGATTGAGCTCCTTGGCAAGGGTTGACTGGAAAGCGTCTTTGACCATCTTGATGGCGACTTCGGTGGTCTCGGGTAGGAGTTTGCGGCGGTATTGCCGGGGAATTATGAGCGACATGGCGGGTGTTCGGGGGTGATGTTGTGGTTGGATGTGTTGTTTTGTTATGGTTGCAAAGTTATTGTAAAGATTTGACTTTTCAAAACAAAATGTCAATTATTTGTGTAAAATAGTAGCAAATTGTTTGTGATTATCTCTTGTTTCTGCCAATAAGCTATTATAATTGCGTGAAAAGAGCCCGATTCGACACCGGGCTCTTCTATAATTAACGGTCGGTTTCAGACCGTTTGTCATGCAGTCTTTATACAGTGTGTGGTTAGATTGAGGCGATGACCTCGATTTCCACAAGTACCTGCTTCGGGAGTTCGCGGACAGCCACGGCTGAGCGTGCGGGGAATGGCTCGGCGAATGTCTCGGCATAGACGGCGTTCATGGGGGCGAACAGGCTCATGTCGGCGAGGAACACTGTGGTCTTGACCACGTGGGAAAGGTCGGTGCCGGCTGCGGCGAGGAGTGCTTTCACGTTGGCAAGCGACTGGCGTGTCTGTGCCTCGATGCCTTCGGGGATTGCTCCGGTGGCAGGATCAACGGGAATCTGACCTGAGCAGAAGAGGAGGTTGCCTGTCTTGATGGCCTGGCTGTAGGGGCCGATGGCTGCGGGTGCGCTGGTGGTGGAGATTACTTCTTTCATTTTTTGATGTTATTAGTGGGTTTTAATTAAAGGTCTACGAGAAGGGTGGACGAGGTTGCTTTCTTTAGTGCGGCAGTGACGTCGTCACACTGTTTCACTATGTTGGGATAGCGTTTGTCGAGTGATGGGATGAAGTCTTTGTCGCCTTTGGTGCGAAGCTGTTCAATGACCCATGCGACTGTGTAGTGGTCGATGCTCATGGCCGGCTGAAGCGGCAGTTCCTCGCGGTCGTCGGTGTTGCCGTCGGTGACAACATGGATGAGCATACCGCATCCGATGAGGCGCTCGGTGGCGAGGCGCACGAGACGGATGGGAATGAGGGATTCCTCGGATATTTCTGTGGTATTGGCAGGCTTTTTATTGTCGCGGAACCGCTTGAGCACAATGGTGAGTACCACAAGGGTGACTTTGCGGAAATAGTCGGCCGAGATGTTGCGTATCTGTCTGTCGTAGCTGAACATACTGATGTTTTGGGCCGAGCAGCATATCAGAGCGCCTGCAAGTGTGATGAGCCACGAGAACTGCATCCACAGGAGCATGAGCGGGAGGAACGAGAAGGAGCCGTAGATGGCGTTGTATTTGGCCACGCCCATCTGGCCGTTGATGAATAGCCATTGGAGAACCTGGAAGGCTGTACCGGCCAGTATGCCGGCCAGTATGGCGTTCTTTAACTTCACCTTGGTGTTTGGTATGAGCATATATGCTCCGGCAAAGAAAAGCCATGTGAACATCAGTGATGCAAAGTCGAGTCCGAATTCCAGTACGGGCGAGAGGAAATCGAAAGGGAGAAGCATCTGGATGGTTTTGGACATGAATATCTGCAAACCTCCCGAACATATCATTAGAATCGGGAGAATGATGCATATGGCCATATAGTCGGTGATCTTGCGGAAGAATGACCGGTCGTAGGCCACACCCCACACCTGGTTGAAGGTTATCTCGACGTTGCTGAGAAGGGATATGATGGTCCAGAGCAGGAAGACTATGCCTACTCCGACGAAGATGCCCTCTGAAGCCTGTGCGAGACACGAGTCGACAAATTTGAAGGCCATCTCGAGGGCTCGGTGCTGGGAGGGGAAGTAGGTGTATAGTTGTTTCTCAAGGATGTTCTGAAACCCGAATCCACGTCCGATAGCAAACAGGAGTGCCAGTGCCGGCACAATGGCGAGCAGCGTCTGATAGGTGAGAGCGTAGGCTTTCATCTGCAGGTCGCCGTTCATGAATGTGCGCACTGTGAGATTGAGGGTCTTGACGGTGTTGACCCGCAAGTTGTTGCGATGGTCGGTCCACACACCGTCCGAGCAGTATTCCCATATCTCAGTGGCACGTTTCACCAGCCGTTTTAAAAAGCCGGATTTTGAGGGATCGGATGTTTCCTTGATTTGTTTCATCAGAGAGAGTCTTTTTCCACGAATGTCCTTGCGGCCTGTGAGCGAGCTATGTCGACTGCGCGTGTGAGCCGCTCCTTCTCAATTGCAGCCACTTTGGCCTGGCGTATCGTATTGGCATATTCGTATAGGGTGGCTATTTCTTCGGCAGCCGACGGCGAGAGGGGGACTGACAGTGTGCGCTCCCCCACGAATGAGAGTGTGAGCGGTTTGTGGCGGAAATCGTATATAAAACTTCCGAGGTCCTCACACTCTACTCCCATGAATGTGATCATTTCTGTGCCGAGCGACCTGTCGTTGCGCTCACCGTCAAACGGCACACTGGCTGTAGAGGCGCTCTCTCCTTCACAGCTCACTTTTACCGATGTGCTTTTCACGCCTTTTGACGATGGCAGTGACGACACGATGTAGAAGTCGCCTCCTGGCGACACTCTGGCCTGTATACCGGTGGTGGCGGCGAAATCGGCTGTCTTGGCTGAAGCACCGGCATAGTAACCCTCGATGGGGTTGGATACAAATTTCACGAGACGGCTCAACGAGTCACCGCGGACGCCGAGGACGGCGAGGGTGGAGTCGGCGGTCTCAAGCATACGCAGCGATAGCCGCTCGTTGGCTGTTGCTGTCACGTGCATTGCTTCGCGTCTGGTGTCTATTTCTTTTGGATATGTGCGTTTGAGCGAGTCAGTGAGTGTGAGCGCACGCTCATAGTCGCCTGCCTTTACTGCCTCGCGGGCACATTCGAGCAGGTTGCGGGCTTTGGCCTCGTCGCCGTTGCCCGAGCAGGAGGTGGCGAGAGAGAGGGTCAGGAGAGATAATATGGTGTATTTAATTGCTGCGTTGAACATCTTTTACGCCTTTTACGGTTTTTATTTTTCTGATTATGTCCGAGAGGGCCGAGGTGTCGTTGACTCCGAGTATAAGGAATCCGGAGAATATTCCGTCGTGGCTCTCTATTGAGATGTTGCGGAGAGCGACATCTTTTTCCTTATTGATGATGGACGTGATGTTTGTGACGATGCTGATGTCGTCTTGTCCGACAATGCGGATAGTGGCTGCGAACTGATTTCCGGCTTTGCCCGACCAGCGTGTGCGAATCACGCGATAGGGGTATCGTTCGCGTATATGTGCGGCGTTGGGGCAGTCTTTCCGGTGAATCTTGACAACGCCCTCGGCCGATACAAATCCAAATACATCATCGCCAAATATTGGGTTGCAACAGCGCGACAGACGGTAATTGAGTCCCTTTATATTGTCGCCTATCACGAGGATGTCGTCGCCTGTTTCAGCGAGTCGGTCGGTCGGGTTGATAAGCTCAAACTCTTCTGCCGATCTGTGTTCGTCGGCTTTGCGGTCGCCACTCTCGATGAGGTCGTAGGTGGCCATTACGTCGTTGATGTCAATCGACTCGTCACCGATAGCCTTGTAGAAGTCGGTGACAGTGCGATAGCCGAGTTTTTTGATGGTGCGCATCAAGGCGCCCTCTTCCAGCTCCACCTTGCGGTTTTTGCAACGGCGTTGCAGAAGTTCGCGTCCGAATTCGGCAGATCTGTTGGCACGTTCGTTGAGAGTCTGGCGTATTTTGTTGCGGGCCTTGGAGGTCACGACAAAGTTGAGCCAGTCCTGTTTTGGCGACTGGCCCGGAGCTGTGACGATTTCCACCGTGTCGCCCGAGTGGAGTTTGTGTGTGAGCTTGCGGTTGCGTCCGTTCACCTTTGCCCCGACACATGAGCATCCTATTTTTGAGTGTATTGCGAATGCAAAGTCGAGCACAGTCGAGCCGAGCGGCAGACGGTGTAGGTCGCCGAGAGGAGTGAAGACGAACACCTCTTTGTCATAGAGGTCCATCTTGAAGTTCTTCATCAGTTCCATCGGGCCTTCGGCTGTCTCCAGGATGTCGCGGACATTGTTCATCCAGGCATCGAGGTCGCCCTCGCTCTTTATACCCTTGTATCTCCAGTGGGCGGCGAGGCCTTTTTCGGCAACGAGGTCCATGCGTCGGGTGCGTATCTGCACCTCTACCCACTTGTTGGATGGTCCCATGACTGTGGTGTGGAGACTCTCGTATCCGTTGCTTTTTGGAATTGACAGCCAGTCCTTGAGTCGCTTGGGGTTTGGGGTGTACATATCCGTGACGATGGAGAACACCTTCCAGCATTCGGCTTTTTCCTGTTCGAGAGGGACGTCGAGGATGATGCGTATGGCAAAGAGGTCATATATGCCCGACATCTCCACCTGTTGTTTGCGTAGCTTGTTCCAGATGGAGAATATGGACTTGGTGCGGCCTTTGATTTCATATTTCAGCCCCGTCTTCTCGAGTTTCTCTCGCAGTGGGGCTATGAAATCGGCGATATATGCGTCGCGGGCCACCTTTGTCTCGTTGAGTTCGCGGGCGATTTTTGTATAGGTGTCTCTCGATGTATACTTCAGCGATAGGTCTTCCAGGTCGCCTTTGATTTTGTATAGTCCGAGCCTGTGGGCCAGAGGAGCGTAGAGATAACTGGCTTCGAAGGCGGTGTCGGCCACAAATTTCTCGTCTGGGTGATGGTTGATGAGGCGCATGAGGCACAGTCGGTCCACAATCATGATGATTATGACACGTATATCCTCGGCGAAGGCCATGAGAAGGTGGCGGAAGTTGTCGGTTCTGACAGCCGACTGCTTGCCGTAGAGTGATGTAACTTTGAGCAGGCCGTTGATGAGTCTTGCCACATCCTCGTCCCAGTCACGCCTTGTCTCCTCGACAGTCACGGCTCCGGCGGCGCATAGCTCATAGAGCATGATGGCCACCACCATGTTGCGGTCGGGCGAGACCATCTCGCACAGCATGATGGCGGTGTGGAGAGCCCTGGTGGCCGGGTTGATGCCGTGTACCGAGTCCGGAAGCCGGCCTTCTTTCTTGGCCCGGCGGTAGGTGTGGAGCAGTTTTGCCACATCCTCGTTTCCGCCCACGTCGCCTATGTCGGCCACAAGCTGCCTTATGAGGCGGAATGTGGAGAGTGACTGCATTTTATCTTTCATTGCTGACAAATGGTAATATGGTTAGCCCCGGAGGAGGAGAGGAAGCGGGTGAGGAGAGAGGAGAATGGAGGGAATCTGTTTCAGCCTCAGTCTCTGCGGTAGATGCAGGCACCTATCGAATTGAGGCGGGTGTCGATAGCCTCATAGCCACGGTCGATCTGGTCGATGTTGTCGATTGTCGATACGCCTTTGGCACTCATGGCGGCGATGAGCATAGCGATACCCGCGCGTATGTCGGGCGAGTGCATCTTATTGGCACGGAGTGGCAGTTTGTGGTCCATGCCTATCACTACGGCTCTATGTGGGTCACAGAGCATTATCTGTGCGCCCATGTCGATGAGACGATCGACGAAGAAGAGCCTGCTCTCAAACATTTTCTGGTGGATGAGCACACTGCCCTTGCACTGGGTGGCTGTGACGAGCATCACCGAGAGGAGGTCGGGGGTGAGTCCCGGCCACGGCGCATCTGCAATGGTGGGGATCGAGCCGTCGAGGTTGGTCTCTATTTCATATGTCTCCTGGGCCGGAATGTATATGTCATCTCCACGACGCTCTATGTTGATGCCCAGTCGGCGGAAAGAGTCGGGGATAATGCCGAGGTTGTCGTAGGACACATCCTTTATTGTGAGAGAACTCTGGGTGAGGGCGGCCATACCGATGAAACTTCCCACTTCGATCATGTCGGGCAGGATTGTGTGGACGGCGCCTGTGAGCTTCTCGGCACCGGTGATTCTCAGAAGGTTGGAGCCTATGCCCTCGATGGTGACACCCATCCCTACGAGCATCTTGCACAGCTGCTGCACATAGGGCTCGCAGGCCGCGTTGTAGATAGTCGTAGTGCCTTCGGCCAGGGCTGCGGCCATGACGATGTTGGCCGTTCCGGTCACGGAGGCCTCGTCAAGAAGCATATAGCATCCCTTGAGCCCGTTGACGGTCACGAGATAGTAGGCTTGTCGCTCTTCATTGTAGGCTATCATTGCGCCGAGTTTCGAGAGGCCTGTGATGTGTGTGTCGACCTTACGGCGTCCTATTTTGTCACCCCCGGGCTTGGCGAAGTAGGCCTGTCCGAGACGTGCGAGAAGCGGTCCCACCACGAGCACTGAGCCACGGAGTGACGCGCATCGTGCCACGAAGTCAGCGCTGGATATATAGTCTTCGTCGAGATCGTCGGCTTGGAATCTCCAGCTTGAGTCGGCCACACGTTCCACTTTCACTCTCATGGCCTTGAGAAGATCTATGAGGTTCATAACGTCGAGTATGTTGGGAACGTTGTGGATAGTCACCGGCTCGGATGTCAGGAGTGTCGCGCTGATTACCTGGAGAGCTTCGTTCTTTGCTCCCTGAGGGGTGATACTTCCGTGGAGGCGGTGTCCTCCTTCAATGATGTATGTGCTCATATTATTGTGGTGGTGAATGATAGTTATGTTTTGTTAACACACGGAGGGTCAAATGTGTTCGACCTCCGGGACAAGTGTTATGCCGAATCTTTCTTTGACCGATGCTATTATTCTGTCTTCAAGGTTAATGACATCGGACGGAGTGGCTTCACGGCATGGGTTGACTATGACGAGGGGTTGCAGATGCCACACGGCTACCTTGGAGCCATCGCTGTATCCTTTCCAGCCACAGCGGTCAATGAGCCATGCTGCCGGAATCTTCACTCCTCCGTCTGTGTCGTAGTGTGTGATATCGGCACATTCCGGTGATGAGGCCAGCCTGTCGAATTGTTCGCGTGATATCACCGGGTTCTTGAAGAAGCTTCCCGCGCTCGGCACTACAGCCGGGTCGGGTAGTTTCGTATCTCGGATCTCTGTCACGGCCCGGCGCACCTCGAGCGGCGAGGAGGGTGGTGTGGCAAAGCGGTCGCGCAAAGCGGGATAAGAGGTGACAGGTCGTGGAGCGGATGACAACCGGAAGATGACAGCGTGGACAATGTAGCGACCCTTGCAGTTGGAGTGTTTGAAGATTGAGTCGCGGTAACCGTAGGAACAGTCTGCGACAGGTATCGTGACGAATTCAGACGTCACTGTGTCGAAGGCCTTCACACATTCGATCACATCGGCAGCTTCCACGCCGTATGCTCCGACATTCTGTACGGCCGACGCTCCGACTTCTCCGGGTATGCCCGACAGGTTTTCGAGTCCCCATAGCCCGCGGTCGCAGGTGAGAGCTATGAGATGGTCCATCACCACGCCCGAGCCGGCCTCGATGAGCACCTCGTTTCCTGTTCGTTCCACTTCGTTTATCTCTTTTATGGCACTGTGCAGCACTATGCCGGGATAGTCGGAAGTAAACAGTATGTTGCTTCCGGCTCCAATGTGCATGAAGTCAATCCCTTTGCGGATGGACGACATGATGAAAGGGATGTCCGATGCGGAGTCGTATTCCATGAAACAGCCACACTTCACTTTCATGGCGAATGTGTTGTGGGCCGAGAGGTCGAAATTATGGTGTGACTTTATCATAAGTGCAAAAATACAAAAATAATCGTTATCTCAACACAAAACATCCGGACATTCCCGAAAGAAAATGTCCGGATGCATGGTATTTCATCCAAGCTTTACTTTACGCAGAGCTTTGTGGTGGATGAGCCGAGACGCACAATGTATATGCCTGGTGTTACTGCTGTCTCTGATGAGCCTGTGCCCGATGCAACGGCAATTCCGGACGGGGTATAGATGCTCCAGGGGGTTGAGTCGGAGTGGGCACTTACTGTGATCACGCCGTTTGCTGCTGTAACCTGTGAGTTGTCGGTTGCCTTGATGTCCTCAATCGCGGATGTCGCGAGGACTACCTGAAGGTCGGAAGGATCGGATGTATAGGTGATATACTCACGGGTGGCCGATGCTGTGACACGGTAGGAGTGTTCCGTGGCCGATTCGAGGGTTCTGAAGTCAATCGATGTTTCAGCGGTTGTGGCTATAGCATATGGGCGGTTGAGCTTTTCGCCTTTGAGGAGAGGCTGTGTGATTCTCACGTTGTCCACGAAGAAAGAAAGACCGCTCTTGTTCATGAAGGCAACGATGACATTGGAGAGATCTTCAATGTGGCGTGTATCGACGTGTATACGTCCGGTGGTGAGGCCTACTACCGGGGTGTCGAGCAAACCGGCAGCCATGCTCTGGGTGTCATTGGGAGTACGGAGCACCATAGCGTATACTCCTTCTTTTTCGTTTGAGCCATAGTCGGAAAGGTCGGCTACGGTGGTGTAGACTGTCATCTCCACGTCAAAGCCCTCGCCGGCGTTGCAGCCGAGATCAAGCATGGGAGTATAGATCAGACCGGCTCCGCCATACCATGATGTACCGGTTGTTCCGGCCATACCGGTAGCCCATGCGGGCTGTGTGGCACTCCATCCTGTCGATGCCCAGCCTTTCGAACTGAAGTCGAAAGGAGAATCCCATGAAGTGCCTGGTACGTCGGTGGTGCCTTCGATGATGTTGTCGAACGATTCTTCGAGAATCACCACCTCGTCGATGTCTTGTGTGGCGTGGGTCATTGCATAGACCTCCACCTTGTAACTGTCGGCATGGCCGAGAGCTTCCCAGTTGGCAGTGAAGGAGTCTGATGTCACATTGGTTCCTTCTTTTGTGGTGACTTTAAGGCCTGTGAGACCGTCGACCCATACGCGCGGACTTGGAGCGGACGTGATATCGCCAATGGAGGCTTTCACGCTGTAATAGGTGTCGGCCGTCGGATCGATACCGGTCACGGTAACGCCGGAAGAGGTGAATTTTTCATCCACCATGATATCGGTGCGTTTGCCTGGCTTGGTATACTCTATGGTCAGATCGTCAATGTAGAAGTCAACCAGGCCTTTCTGTATCAGGCTAAGGCGGACGCGGGTAGTGCTGCTTCCCAGTGCGTCTGAGTCAAACGAGTAGAAACCTCCGTCGGGTTCCATCCAGTAGTAGGGGAGATGGGCTATCGGCTCCCAATAGTCCTTGTCGGCATCGTAGATTTCTACTCTGAGCAGCGACATCTCATATTCGTTGTCGGTGAGAGCAGACGGCTTCACCCAAAATGAAATTCCTGTGATGGGGTAGGGAGTGTCGGGCGATTCTATCTTATCGTTCAGATTGTCAAACACTACGGCCTGTGGCGCTGAGTTGTATTGACCGGTTTCGGTAGTGACACTTTTGTCGCTGAAGTTCATAGTCCAACCTTCGGGAATATTTTTGTTTTCAGCGTCGGGAGTAAGTCCGTCAAAGTCGGTCCCTATACGGCCCACTTCGGGGTTGAGTTCCTTGGCAATGCTCCACACGCTGAGCAGATATTCCGGAGCACCGTTTTCTTCCCAATTGGCAATAAACTCTGTGTCCGAAAGATTGGTGGCATATTTTACCGTGGGTGTTGCCACTTTGTCGCGTACCAGGTCAAGACGTATATCGTCGATAAATACCTCGCTGTAATCCATGGCGCGGAACTGTACATATGAGTCATCCTCAAGAGAGGCTTCGCGCGTCACGATGGTGTACTCAGCCCATTCGTTGCCGGGATAGAACGACTCGCTGTCCGACGGACCGTAATAGTCGTCACACAGTGCCACCCACAACTCGGCTCCCGCTGTGCGGGCCTTGGCGCGGAATGTGATTGTGAGCGTGCCTCCGAGCGGCATGGGTGGTGTTGATATGTAACCGTCTGTAAGCTCCGGACCGTCGCCGTAGCCGGCATCGTAGAGATAGGAAGTGACGAGCACCGAGCCTCCTGCCGGATGCAGTCCTTTTCCGGTCCATCCCGGCTGAGCGGTTAGATCGGGAGATATATAATATCTGTCGGGGTTTATAATCTCGCTGCCAGGAGCCTCTTCACTGCCGTCCGAGAAACGAGAGAAATCCTCGTTGACCACGGTGACCGATGCGGGTGCTTTCTTCACAAAGGCATTTGTGTTGGCGACGGACGATGCAGCTGTACGCTGTATCGGATGCTTGCCTTTCTCGAATGGCACAGTTCCTGAAATTTCTGTCGCTGGAAGGAGCATGAAGGCTCCAGCCAGGGCATAATAGTGGAATTTTTTCATTGCTTATATTGATTGGTGTGACTGTGAATCGCATCGGTTGCGGAATGGTGTTTCTAAATGATGTTTTGATTACCTTTTTCTATTAGAAAGTGGTTTTTTGTGTGCATTTTGAAACTATTCCCGCTTCAAAAGTAGAAAAAAGTATTGTGATATGCAAACAATAGTGAAAATTATTGTCGAACTTTTATCTGAATCGGATGTCCCGGCATGAAATGTTACAGAGAAATTAGCTAACTTTGCGGAGACAAAACAAATGAAACTAAAAACAGATTATGGTAAAACACATTGTAACCTTTAAGCTCTCCGGCACCCCGGATGAGCGCAGAGAAGTGGCCCGTCGATTCCGTGATGCCTTGATGGCACTCCCCGAGCAGATAGAGTGTCTGGAATCCATGGAAGTCGGCCTCAACGAGAATCCCTCTGAGAGCTGGGATGTGGTGCTTACCGCAGTTGTGCCCGATATGGCCTCGGTAGATGTCTATGCACGCCATCCGGCCCATGTGGCTGCAGCGGGACTCCTGGCCGGCCACAAGGAGGCGAGAGCCTGTGTGGACTATGAGTTCTGAAACGGTCGTTGTCTTTGACCTTGACGATACGCTGTTTCCCGAGGTCGAATACGTACTCTCGGCCTACAAGGCAATAGCCCGCCGTCACGGCCTGGATTTACTCGGGCCGATGATGGCGGCCGGCTCGCCGGCCGAGGCGTTTGATTCCACTGGGCTCCCTATTGGTGAAGTGCTGGAAATCTACCGCACCCATCGTCCCGACATAAGGCTTCCTTGGAGCTCGCTTTACACGTTGGCACTTCTGCACAATGCAGGCCACCGGCTCGGACTTGTTACGGACGGGCGCAGCATCACACAGCGCCACAAGATTGAGGCTCTCGGGCTTGAGAGATTCATTGAACCGCAGATGATGTTTGTTTCGGAAGAGGTTGGCGAGGAGAAGACCGGAGGAAAAGCATTCCGCCACATCATGGATATGAATCCTGGAGCGCGCTATATATATGTGGGTGATAATCCCGCCAAGGACATAGACACTCCGCTTTCCTTGGGATGGCTGCCGGTTATACTCCTCGATGCAGGGCGGAATATTCACCCGCAGAATCTGAACGTTTCACAGGGAGCGGTTGTTGTCAGATATCTCACCGAACTCCCTGCCATAGTGGCGGCTCAGAGGTCGGCGATCATATCGGAATAGGGCGGGATGTCGGGTAGCAGCCGTCCGTTGCCTACACAGTAGTGGCTCAGACCGTTGCTGATGATGAGGTAGCGTGTGCCGAGCACAAGGTTGTAGCGCGCTATCTGGTCGAACACCTTCCTGGTGATGGCCACCGACGGGGCCTTGTACTCCACGATGGCTATGGGGCTGAGATCATGGGCGTAGATGACGGTGTCGCACCTCTTTACGGTCCCGTTTAGCGATATTGTCGTTTCGTTGGTCATTCGTGACACAGGCACTCCCTTCACCGAGTTGAGATAGGCTGTGAAGTGCTGGCGCACCCACTCTTCGGGAGTGAGGCGAATCCATTTTTTCCGCAACGGGTCGTAGACCTCCGCTGCACCGTCGGGGCTTCGGCGCAGTCTTAGGTGGGTATCGGGAAGATTCAGTTGCATAGGGCAAAATTACGGAAAAACTTTCTATATTTATTATTTCTTTGTAATTTTACAGCTTAAACACGCTTGCAATGGCTTCGAATACTCCAGCTTCATCCGCGCTTACATATCCACAGCTTCTTCGCCGGCTTGATGCCAGGCAGTATGCCCCGGTGTATCTGATACACGGCGAGGAGGGCTATTTCACCGACGAACTTGTCAAACGTTTCGAGACGCTCCTCCCTGAAGAGGAGCGCGACTTCAATATGTACACCCTCTACGGGCCTGAGTCGGGAGCTGACGCTGTGATGGATGTGTGTCGGAGATTTCCCATGATGGCCGAGCGCCAGGTGGTGATATTAAAGGAGGCTCAGTCCATGCGTGCCGACCAGCTGAACCGTATCCACCATTATGCCGAACACCCCAATCCAACCACGATTCTTGTCATAGCCTGTCGTGGTGCTAAAGCAAAGGCCAAGGACCTTGTGGCTGCTGTGACAAAAAACGGTATTGTATTTGAGTCAAAGAAGGTGTCCGAGCGCAACATTCTGCCTGCTATCGCCGATCTGGTCAAGGAGAAAGGACTGACTGTCGATCCTAAGGCACTCTCGATGTTACGTGATTTCATAGGCACGGACATGGCTCGACTGTACAATGAGATAGGCAAGCTCGCCTTTATTCTCGGCCCCGGGGCTATGGTTACTCCCGAAGCCGTGGAACGCAATGTGGGCATATCAAAGGACTACAATAATTATGAACTGATGGAGGCTATCGAGTCGCGCAACGCTGCCAAGGCGTTTGCCATCGTGGCCTACTTTGCAGCCAATCCGAAGGCCAACCCTACCGTGCTGACTTCGGGAATGCTGTTCAATCGCTTCTCCAATCTTCTCATCTATCACTACACGCGCGACAAGTCGCAGGCTGGATATATGGATGCTCTCGGACTCAAGTCTGCATGGGCCTTGCGTTCCTATGAAGCCGCGGCCCGTGCCTATAACGTCAGACAGACCATTGAAATCATATCGGCTATCAGGGAGTTTGACACCCGCAGCAAGGGCATAGGTTCGCGCCAGAACGAATATGCGCTCCTCAAGGACCTTGTGTTCCGCATTCTCACCTCGCGGGGCATAATAAGGATGGATTGAGAGGGAAACACCTTGAAAAATTTGGAAAATACGGCATTTGGTAGTAATTTTGTGAGGTGATGAACGAAGAGAAGCGCAAGCAGCGGGCGGCCCGTCAGCTGGATGAATATCTGGAACGGAACCACAAGCGTCGCACCCCCGAGCGATATGCCATTCTCGATGCGGCAATGGACCTCAAGTCGCCTTTCGCCCTTGAAGAGCTGGAGCGCCGGGTAGAGGCCGGTAGCTTCCGGGTGAGCAAGGCCACTGTCTATAACGCCATGACACTTTTCGCCGACGCAGGCCTCTGCCGAAAGGTGAGGCTTGACGGACGTGCCGACAGGTGGGAGATGGCCGATGCCGCAGCCGGCAATCTGAAGGTGAGGCTGGTGTGCTCGCGTTGCGGAAAGGTGCGTGAGCTTAAAGACTCCGAACTGGCACGACTGCTCTCGCTAAAACGGTTCACATCGTTCTCACCGACGTTCTTCGAGCTCTACGTCAGCGGCACTTGTTCCCGTTGCCGAGGGGGAGCTGGACGCACAAGAAAGAAATAAACCAGTTCACACAACTCACTATAAGACAATAGAAATGAAAGTAGACGTGCTTCTCGGGCTCCAGTGGGGCGACGAAGGAAAAGGCAAGGTTGTTGACGTGCTGACTCCCCGCTACGATGCCGTAGCGAGATTTCAGGGCGGCCCGAATGCCGGACACACTCTCGAATTCGAAGGTAAGAAATATGTACTCCGCTCCATCCCCTCGGGCATCTTCCAGCATGGCCAGGTCAATGTGATCGGCAACGGCGTGGTGCTCGACCCCGTGCTCTTCCGCCAGGAAGCAGAGGAACTTGAAAAGAGCGGTATCGACCTTCGCTCCATTCTGCGCATATCCAAGAAAGCTCATCTGATAGCGCCCACCCACCGTCTGCTCGACGCGGCCAACGAGGCTGCAAAGGGTGGCAAGAAAATCGGTACGACAGGCAAGGGCATCGGTCCCACATATACCGACAAGGTATCGCGTAACGGCCTGCGTCTCGGAGACCTTTTCCATAACTTCGACGAGAAGTATGCCACTCTCCGTTCGGCCCACCTCACACGTCTTTCAGCTCTTGGCGCAACCCCCGACGAGGCTGCTCTCGCCGAGCTGGAAAAGACATGGATGGATGCTCTCGAGTATATCAAGGGATTTGAGATTGTTGATTCTGAGTTTCTCATCAACAGCCTCCTCGACGAGGGCAAGAGTGTGCTCTGCGAGGGTGCACAGGGTACACTGCTTGATGTCGACTTCGGCAGCTATCCTTTTGTGACATCTTCCAACACTGTGTGCTCGGGCGCCTGCTCGGGACTCGGCGTGGCTCCCAACAAAATCGGCGAAGTGTTTGGTATATTCAAGGCCTACTGCACACGCGTGGGTAGCGGACCTTTCCCCACCGAGCTTTTCGACGAGACAGGCAAGCGCATCCGTGACCTCGGACACGAGTATGGTGCAGTCACCGGGCGTGAGCGTCGCTGCGGATGGATTGACCTTGTGGCTCTCCGTTATGCCATCATGATCAACGGTGTCACACAGCTCATCATGATGAAGAGCGACGTGCTCGACGGATTCGATGAAATCAAGGCTTGCGTGGCCTACAATATCGATGGCGAGGAGACCCGCCGCTTCCCGTATTCAATCGACGAAGGTATCGAACCTGTATATGTGACTCTCCCCGGCTGGAAGACCGACATGACCGGAATGCAGAGCGAGGAGGAGTTCCCGGCAGAGTTCAAGGCTTATATCGACTTCCTTGAGAAGGAGCTTAACACGCCTATAACAATAGTCTCCATCGGTCCTGACCGCAAGCAGACTATCGAACGTAAAAAATAACAGATCGTTTATGTAAAATGTGGGGTGTGTCAGGGATTATACTGCACACCCCGCATCTTAAATATACACCTTAAACCACCGACAACCATGGCAAAAGTGAAACCGTTCAGAGGTGTCCGTCCACCACGTGAGATGGTCACAAACGTAGCGTCGCGCCCCTATGACGTGCTAAATTCCGAAGAAGCCCGTGCCGAGGCCGAGGGCAATCCCAAGTCGCTGTATCACATCATAAAGCCGGAGATAGACTTCGAGGCGGGAACAGACGAGCACGACCCCAAGGTGTACGACAAGGCCGTAGAGAACTTCAACGCATTCCAGGCCAACGGATGGCTCGTACAGGACGACTGCGAACACTATTACATCTATGCCCAGACCATGAATGGTCGCACCCAGTATGGCATTGTAGTAGCTGCAAATGTGGCCGACTATATGGAGGGACGCATCAAGAAGCACGAGCTCACACGTCGCGACAAAGAGGAAGACCGTATGAAGCACGTGAGAATCAACAATGCCAATATCGAGCCTGTCTTTTTTGCTTTCCCCGACAATCCCGCTCTGCAGCAGGTGATCGACGAGGTGACACGTGGCGAGGCCGAGTATGATTTCGTGGCTCCCGATGGTTTCGGACATCACTTCTGGGTGATAGATTCTCCCGAGATGATTGAGACTGTCACACGCGAGTTTGAGAAGATGCCCTACCTCTATATTGCCGACGGCCATCACCGTTCTGCTGCCGCAGCACTTGTGGGACATGAAAAGGCACAGGCCAATCCAGCACATCGTGGCGATGAGGAGTATAACTTTTTCCTTGCAGTCTGCTTCCCTGCATCGCATCTCAACATCATAGATTACAACCGTGTGGTGAAAGACTTGAACGGCCTCTCTGCCGAGGAGTTTATCGCAAAACTGGCCGATAACTTCGATGTGGCGGAGGTGGACGCTGAGGAATACCGTCCGTCGGCTCTGCACAATTTCTCGCTCTACCTTGGAGGTAAGTGGTATTCACTCACAGCCAAGCCCGGAACCTATGATGACAATGATCCGATAGGTGTTCTCGATGTGACTATATCGAGCAATCTTATTCTTCGCGACATTCTCGGCATACATGACCTGCGTTCCGACAAGCGCATAGACTTCGTGGGTGGTATCCGCGGTCTCGGCGAGCTGAAGCGTCGTGTCGACTCCGGTGAGATGGCCGTGGCTCTCGCGCTCTATCCGGTGTCTATGAAGCAGCTCATGGATATAGCCGACTCAGGCAATATCATGCCTCCAAAGACCACGTGGTTTGAACCCAAGCTACGCTCGGGACTCGTGATTCACAAACTCGACTGATAAGAAGGAGAATATCTCAAGATAGTCGCAGTCCGGAAGATGCCCTTACGCAGGGCCTTCCGGACTGCTTTTCTATATAGTATGGTCATGAGATACAACCGGTCGTTATATCTCATAACAAAAAAACACCCCGCCGTTTTTGGCGAGGTGTTCATATTGTTTGGAGGTTTGCTCTATGTGATTAGAGGATAACCTTGCTTACGTTCTTGCCCTGACGACGGATGAAGAGACCGTTTTCGGGGTTGGCTACGCGGATGCCCTGGAGGTTGAAGTACTCAACGGGAGCGTTTTCGTCAACAGTGATGTTGTTGATGCCTGCGCCACCCTCGGTGGTGAAGGTGTAGCTGTTGAGACCGATCTGAGCGCTGTTGTTGAAGATCATGTAGGTCTCACCGGCAGCAGCTTTGAAAGTGAGGTAGGCAAGACAGATCTGGTTGCCAGCACCGAGGATGAATTCGGGGTTTGCGTTTCCTGTCTCAGGGTTGAGCTCCTTGCAGGTGGGGATGTTCTCCATGAACTTGTTCTTGCCGATGAGCTCCTCGCTTACACCGTCTTCTGCAGTATAAGACATACCATGTACCCATCCGCTTGCTTTAACGTCGGTTCCGAAAGCAAGAGCCTTCATGTCGCTTGCCTTTACAACGTAGGTGCAACGGTTGCCCTTGTTGATCCAGCAGAGCACTGAGAGTTCGCCGTCAGCCGAGGGAGTGAAAGAAGCATAGGTACCGTTGTTGGGAATACCCTTTGAGCCGTCGGGCTGATAGTAAGATTCGTTCCAGTTGGCACGATACTTGCCGGTGGGCTCGCCATCAGTGATGATCTCATCCCAAGCCATCTTGGTGATGTCTACAGGGTTGCCTTTGCCCTGAACGAAGTAGAAGCCCATCTGATCGGTGCTGGGAGCTTTGAACACCCAGGGGTTGTTTTTCTGACCGGGGTCCTGAGTCTTGCCGAATGCATTGTCATAAACGGGTTCGAGGGGAATCTCGTATCCATCGGAGAAGTTGGCGATGGGACCTGAAATAAGTTCAGCCTTTACAGAAGCGGTGGAGATGTCAGCTACAGACTTCTGGGTAGCATCGGGGTTTGCAACGAAGATTGCATTGGGAGTTCCCTCTGCGTCAAGACAGTTGTAGGTTTCAACGGTCTGTGCGTTGATAGCGCAAGCTACGCTTGCAGCAGCGAAAAGAGTAAAGATTTTCTTCATAGAGATGAATTAAGGTGTTTATTTTGGTTGGATTAATGATTCAAGGATTTAATGTCGCATAATGCATTAGTGACTGCAAACTTACTCTAATTATTTCAACTGTACAACAAGGTTTGTTTTTTGTAACATTATTTAACCTAAAAGACGTGCATTATAGAAATGAGTGTGGCTTTTAGGTGGGTAAGATCCCTGTTTTGATTGATTTGGGTGTCCTGTTTATGTGAAAAAACTGCCATCCCAAATCGATGGGATGGCAGTTCTGTTGGTTGGGTGTTGTTTAGCGAATGAAGAGGAGTTCGCGGTATTTGGGAAGAGGCCACATCTCGTTGTCGACCATAAGCTCGAGTTTGTCGATGTGGTAGCGGATGGTCTCAAGGCAGGGAGCCACATTGAGAGAGTAGGCAAGAGCCTTGTCACGCTCGTTCTCTATTCTGTTTGCATCCTTGCGGGCATTGACCATCTTGTTTACTTCGTCCTTGATTATGGAGCAGTGGTGCATAATTTTCTCGACGGTGACTGAGTCCTGCGAAGAAAGTTCCACTCCCTTGTCGCCGGGGAAGAGCTGGCGTATCTTGACCATATTGTCGAGGAGTATTGAGAGGTAGCGTGTTGCCACGGGGATGATGTGGTTTATGGCAAGGTCGCCAAGCACACGGGCCTCAATCTGGATTTTCTTGGTATACATTTCCCATTTCACCTCGTTGCGGGCTTCGAGTTCCACATGGGTCATGACACCTGTCTTGCGGAACATCTCGATGGATGAGGGACGCAGGTAGGCATCGAAGATGATGGTGGGGTTGGTTTCGCAGTCGAGTCCGCGGCGTTTGGCCTCTTCCTTCCATTCGTCCGAGTAGCCGTTGCCGTCGAAGTGGATGGGCTCGGAGTATAGAAGGAGTGCCTTTATCTCGGCGAGAAGCGCGTGGTTGAGTTCCTCGCCTGCCTCGAGGCGGGCGTCGACCTTGTGCTTGAAGTCGGCAAGCTGTTCGGCCGCTGCCGCATTGAGGGCTATCATGGCCGACGCGCAGTTGGCACTCGATCCCACGGCACGGAATTCAAAGCGGTTGCCGGTGAAAGCAAATGGCGAGGTGCGGTTGCGGTCGGTGTTGTCAATCATCAGTTCGGGTATCTGTGCCACTCCGAGGTTGAGCTCCTCTTTTCCGGCCATGGCGATAAGTTCGTCCTTGTCGGAATTCTTGATTTTGTTGAGAATCTCAGCAAGCTGGCTGCCTGCGAAGATAGATATAATGGCTGGAGGTGCCTCGTTGGCTCCGAGACGGTGGCAGTTGGTGGCCGACATGATTGAGGCTTTGAGCAGGCCGTTGTGGCGGTGTACGGCAGCCATCACATTGGCTACGAAGGTGATGAAACGGAGGTTCTCCTGAGGGGTCTTGCCGGGAGCGAAAAGCACTGTTCCGCTGTCTGTGCCCAGACTCCAGTTGCAGTGTTTGCCTGAGCCGTTGACACCCGCAAAGGGTTTCTCATGGAGGAGTACGCGGAAATTGTGGCGGCGGGCCACCTCGTGCATTACCGACATGAGAAGCATATTGTGGTCGTTGGCAAGGTTGGTCTCCTCGAATATGGGAGCGAGCTCAAACTGGTTGGGTGCAACCTCGTTGTGGCGTGTCTTGCAGGGGATGCCGAGCTTGTGGGCCTCGATTTCGAGGTCGAGCATGAAAGCTTCAACGCGCTTGGGGATAGAGCCGAAATAGTGGTCTTCGAGCTGCTGGTTTTTGGCCGACTCGTGGCCCATCAGGGTACGTCCGGTCATTACCAGGTCGGGACGGGCGGAGTATAGCTCCTCGTCAACGAGGAAGTATTCCTGCTCCCAGCCAAGGTTGGAGATCACGTGCTTCACTTCGGGATTGAAGTAGTTCACCACGCCTGTAGCAGCCTTGTCGACAGCCGAAAGCGCGCGCAGCAGAGGGGTCTTATAGTCAAGGGATTCTCCTGTGTACGAGATGAATATGGTGGGGATACAGAGGGTGTTGTCAATGATGAAAGCCGGCGATGAGATGTCCCATGCTGAGTAGCCTCGTGCTTCGAAAGTATTGCGGATTCCGCCGTTGGGGAAGCTGGATGCGTCGGGCTCCTGCTGCACGAGGAGTTTGCCGCTGAATTCCTCCACCATTCCTCCTTTTCCGTCGTGTTCCACAAATCCGTCGTGTTTCTCGGCTGTGGTCTCGGTGAGAGGCTGGAACCAGTGGGTGTAATGGCGGGCGCCGTTATCGATGGCCCACTGCTTCATGCCCTCGGCCACGCTGTCGGCTACTTTGCGGGAGATTGGTTTCTTGTTGTCGATGGCATCGATGAGTGCTTTGTAGGTGTCAAGGGGGAGATACTTGAACATCTTGGCGCGGTTGAACACTTTGGAGGCGTAGTACTCCACGGGGCGTTCCTTGGGTATTTCTACCTTCACCGCTTTGCGGTTGGACGCTTCTTCAACTGCTTTGAATCGTAGACTTGCCATAAGAGACGATAAGTTAAGTAATGAATATGAGTGTTTTTGATATATATCTTATAATCTGAGGCGCGACATGGCACGCACTGTGTTTTCGCGTGTGTTGAAAGCTGTGAGTCGGAAGTATCCTTCGCCCGATGGACCGAAACCGCTTCCAGGGGTACCCACGATGTTGTAGCGGTTGAGTAGCAGGTCGAAGAATTCCCAGGATGAGAGATGGTCTGGAGTCTTGATCCATACATAGGGTGAGTCGACTCCGCCGGTGCATTCATATCCTGCCTCGCGCAGACTGTCGAGCATGATACGGGCGTTGGCCAGATAGTAGTCTACGGTCTCGCGCGACTGTCTCTCGCCTTCGGGAGTATAGAGTGCTTCGGCACCACGCTGGGTGATATATGACGCTCCGTTGAACTTGGTGGTCTGACGACGTCGCCACAAGGGGTTGAGTGCCACCGGTGAGCCGTCGGCTCCCCGTCCTTTTAGCTCGTGTGGCACCACAGTGTAGCCCAGGCGGATTCCTGTGAAGCCTGCGGTTTTAGAGAAACTGCGAAACTCTATGGCCACCTCTTTGGCTCCCTCTATCTCATATATGGATCGTGGTATGCCGGGTGTGCGGACGAAGGCCTCGTAGGCGGCGTCGAAGAGGAGCAATGCGCCGTTGCGACGACAGTACTCCACCCATTTTTCCAGCTCTTCTCGGGTGAGGACAGTGCCGGTGGGATTGTTGGGATAACAAAGGTATATCACGTCGGGCGACGAGGAGGGAAGCTGTGGCACGAAGCCGTTGTCAGTCGTGCATGGGAGATATTCTATGTTGCTCCATCGTCCGTCGGGTTGCAGAGTGCCTGCGCGTCCGGCCATTACATTGGTGTCCACATAGACAGGGTAGACAGGGTCGGTGACGGCCACACGACAGTCCGGCGAGAGTATGTCGCCGATATTGCCGGTGTCGCTTTTGGCTCCGTCGCTGATGAAGATTTCATCTTCGGAAATATCGATGCCACGGCTGCGGTAGTCGTGGGAGGCTATTTTGGACGCGAGGAATGAGTATCCCTGTTCAGGTCCGTAGCCGTGGAATGTTGCCGCCGCCCCTTCGTCGTCGACAGCGCGGTGGAGCGCGTCGATGACAGCGGGACAGAGCGGGCGGGTGACGTCGCCAATACCCATACGGATCACGTCGGCTTCCGGATGGGCTTCAGTGTAAGCTTGTACTCTCCGTGCCACCTCGCTGAAAAGATAGGAGGCGGGCAGACTGGAGAAGTTGTCGTTGACTGCGAACATAAAACAATCTGTGTGATACTATTACCTTATATTTTATTCCTTGTGTATTCTCCTTCAAAGACCTCTGTGGCCGGGCCGGTCATATAGACGTGGTCATCTTCTTCGTCCCAGCGGATGTCAAGGTCGCCTCCGCGCAAGTGTATGGTGACTTGTCGGCCGGTTCGGCCGGTGATGGCCGCTGCCACAGCAGTAGCGCAGGCACCTGTGCCACAGGCGAGTGTTTCACCTGTGCCTCGTTCCCACACCCTCATCTCGATTTCGTTCTCGTTAATGATGCGGGCAAACTCGATGTTGGCTTTGTCAGGCCACATAGGGTGTCGCTCCATATACGGGCCGAGCCGGTCGAAATCCAAGGCCGGAATTGACTCGACGAATATCACGCCGTGTGGATTGCCCATTGAGAGAGCTGTGACACGGTAGTCGCCGAACGGTGTCGAGACGGGATGCTCCGTTACCTGCGGAAGATCTGAGGCTACCGGGACAGCCGACGGTCTGAACTCCGGACAGCCCATATCTACGGTGACTGAGCGGACTTCTCCATCGGCTATATTAAGCGATAAAACCTTGATTCCTGAGAGGGTATCAAGGTTTATGGGGTTGAGAGAGGGGTTGATGTGGTCGTGGACGTATTTCGCTATGCATCTTGAGGCGTTGCCACACATCCGGGCTTCGGAGCCGTCGGAGTTGAACATCCTCATTGTGAAGTGGGCATCGGGAGTAGTCGGGGGACAGATGAGAACTATTCCGTCGCCTCCGACGCCGAAGTGGCGGTCGCTCATCTCGCGAGCGAGGGAGGGAATCCTTTCCGGCATACGGCTCATACAGTTGATATATATGTAGTCGTTGCCGAGACCATGCATCTTGGTGAACTTAATCACCTCTTTGTTTATATTGTTTGCGGATGTCATCTGGTCAGCGTTTATCCTTCCGGAATGAAATACCCTGCAAAGATAGGCATTTTGCTACGATTTTGTGCAACTTAACGGATTTTTTTTTGAAAAAAGTAGTAACATTGTAAAAAAGTGTGTCATCTGTGACGTGCTACCTATATTATATAGGTGTATGTATGAAAAAATCCCGGGAGCGAAGCGGGTGGGTGCTTCGCTCCCGGGATATATCGGGTCAGTGGTTGTGTGGAGTAGGACTATTTCCAGTCGGCGTCCTCGCCAGCCTCAACCCATGTGCTGCTGGCATAGGTGAACTGTCCGGGGGCTGTCACCTCGTAGACTATTGTCTCCTCGGCGGCTGCTGTTCCATAGGCGGTGAAGGTCACGGTATAGGTGATTACCATATCCTTCACGGGTGTGGCATCGGGGTGCAGGGCGGCGAGTGCTCCGGGAAGTGTCTCGGTACTGAAACGCTTCTTGATGAGAAGTGTGATTTCATCATCGGTGAGGCCGTCGTAGCCTGTGTAGCCTTCCGGAGCATTGTTCTTAGCTGTCACGGCGCGGATGTCGACGTTGCCATAGAATGCAGAAGCTCCGGAATAGAACTCTGCATTGTTGCGGTAGTCGATGAATGCCGGACCTGGCTTGGAGCCGTCGGCAGGTTTGGAGTCGGGATAGAGCTTGAGGGTTACGTTCTCAAACACCCAGTCCTTCACGGCCATGAAGTAGGTCGATGTGGGATCGCTGTTGCGGACATAGGGTAGATTGATGACCACCGAGGGATTGTAGTTCCATACGTTTGAGGTCTTGGTGAACTGATCGGTGGTGGCTCCGGTGTTGCGGTACCAGTCACCCTGGCTCTTGAAGTATTCTACCGCGCGTGTGGTGGTGGCGCTGTTCTCGTAGAAACGGTAGATTACGATTGTGGCGGCATCATCGGCGGCATAGGGGAGTTTTTGGCCGAGGAAGACGGGGATAAAGTCCCAGGCCTGGGTGCCGCTGAAATTTCCGTGGGTGCAACCCATTGAAGTGTAGTCGGCAGGCTGTATTACGGTCATGGACGCGGGTACGGTCCACTCTGTGCCGTCGAAATGGTAGATGGCGTTTTTAGCCTTGAAAGGCACCGGAGTAGCTGCTGCACGGCTACGAGCTGCTTCGGGCTTGGGACCTACTACAACGCGCACGTTCTTAAGTTCCCATGTTCCGGCCTTTGCAGAGGTGCTCTTGTAGCAGAAACCTATCTGCACGTTCTTTCCGTTGAAGGCCGAGAGGTCGATATCGCCAGATGCTACCCACGGCTTCCAGCCGAAGGCTTCGGGAAGAGTGGGGACATTCAGCTTCACCCATGTGCCACCCACTTCGCGGATAGACACAGTGGCCTGCTCGGCAGCCACATCGAGAGAGCTGAAGAAGTTCCACACCTGTTCGAATGTGAGCACGGCGTTGGTTTTTGCTCCGAGCTTGAAGGCCGGAGAGACAAGCCAGCTCTCGGTGTCGTAGTCCACCTTGTCCTTGTAGCCTGAGGCCTTCATATATCCGTAGGAGTCGGCTGTCCATACGAATGTGAGGGGTGAGGGCATGACGGTGTTCTCGATTTCGAAGTCGCCCTGTCCGTCAGCAAATGTGGCATCGAGATAGATACCGTCGGCAGGTTCGTCGGAATCGTCTCCGCCCACTGTGCCGAACACCGGGTTGGTCTCAGCTTCATTATAGCTGACGAAAGCATAGTTGCCGGCTTTAGCATCGGGGAAAGCTCCCTTGAGTATGGAGGGGATGTTGGCGTCGGCCGGGGTCATGGGGGCGAAAGCCTGGATGAAGTCGTCCTCGCTGCCCCAGGCTGCCTGGTAGTCGGCATCCTTGACACGGAAATAGAGGGTGTTTTCCGCATCGTTGACAGCCTTGACTTCTTCGGGCTGGTTGGTAGAGAGATTGTAGGTCACCTTGACCGATGACTCATTGTTGAGGGAGAAGTAGGGGAAAGAAGAGCTTGACAGCAGGGCGGGTATATACTTGCGTGCCTGCTCTTCGTTGGCAAAGGCACAGTTTGTGCCGATGGCGGCAAGAGCTTCCACCTCGGCCTCTCCGGCTGCTTCTGCAAGCGCCTTGTTGTCCGACGATTTGGCTATTGTGGCATAGTCGGCGGCAGTGAGTGTGTAGGTCACTGTCTCGACTTTGGAATATGTCGGTGGTTCCTCGAAGCCGTCGAGCTTGTCGTTCCAGGCGTTTTCGTCACAGCCGGTGAGGGCCACGGCGAGACCTGCGGCGAGGAGTGTGTATTTTGATGCGATATTCATGTCTGGAAAATATCATTTGTTAGGATTAGAATTTCACTTTCAGACGCAGAGCGTAAGTGCGGCCGAAAGAGTAGAAAACACGAAAGGCATTTTCCCAGGTACCGTCGACTCCTGATGCTGTGTAGGCATCCATGACATAGTTGTAGTCACAGAGGTTGTAGACGTTGCCGAAAATGGTGGCATTAAGACCACCGATCTTGAAGTCGTAGCTTGCCTGGAGGTCGAGTTGGTTGCCCCAGGGAATTTCCCAGGGTGACTTGACGTTGATGACAGCGTTTGGAGCATAGTCGCTCGACGAGATGGTGAAGTCGCTGTAGTTGCGGGCATTGAAAGTCCAGTCAACACCTATGCGCCAACCTTTTACGGGCTTGAAATTGAGACCGAGGTAGCCTGTAGTCTGTGCTGAACCGCCCACTTTGCGTCCCTTCTGGTTGAGGGTGGCAGAAGCGTGGTCTTCGGCATATACGCCAGATGCAAGCGCACCGTCCTTGGTGTTCTGGATGGGCTGGCCCAGTGAGTTGTAGAAGTATCCCTTGGTGTTGCTGTCCCACACCCAGTCGCCTATTGAGAGCATACCGTTGACATCGAGCCAGCGGAAGGGTTTGTAGACGAAGTTGAGCTCAACTCCCATGTGGCGTGCGTCCACACCTTCCATGTTGAAGTAGTACTTGGTTCCGTCACCGAGGTCGCTGGAGCGGGTAGTGGTCTTGTCCATCCACTTGGTATAGTAGCCGTTGACAGTGGCTGTGAATGTGGGCGAGTGGAATTCGTAGCCCACCTCGATAGAACCGACCTTTTCGTTTACGGCGTTGGGGTTGGTGGCGTTGGAGGTAGCAGCCTGGAGGAATGCGCCGCCCGAGAAGAAGGGGGCACGGGTGATGTAGCCACCGTTGAAGTAAACGTTGTTGTGGCGGTCGATGTTATAGTTGGCACCACCCTTGATGGTTCCGGCCATGAAGTTCAGAGTCTCTGATTTCTCGTGCTCCTTGTCATAGTAGAGGTGGTCCACACGCCAGTAGGAGGTGTTGGAGAACGCTCCGGCCAGCACGGTGGTGAGTTTGTTGTCGAGGAAGGTGTATTCAAGCTGGGCGAAAAGACCTTCCTGGGCGGTGTGGCCGTCATAGTCGCGGTATACCACGTCGCCCACTCCGAGTTTCTCATATTTCCAGTTGGGATCGGCTGCTGCAGCGTTGTTTGCGGGGTTGACACCCTTTCGGCTGCTGTCGTCCATGAAGTACTCACCATTATAGAGGTCCACGATTTTGTTGTTGTGGAAGCCCACGTAGTAGCGCATATCGATACCTGCTGTGAGGTTGAGGTTCTTTATCAGCTCATTCTTGTAGGTCGACACGAGGCCATACCAGTTGTGAGAGTTGTTGGACTTCGACATGACCATGTTCGAACCGGTGGTCGAGGCCATGTTCATTTCCTGGATTGCTGCGTAGTCGAATGTTCCGTCGGCACGGCGGAAGAGGGTATTGAGTTTTCCGTTGGACGCTCCATACCAGCTTGTGTTGCTGAGGTTTGTTCCGTTGTAGGTACCGCGGCCCTGTCCGGAGTAGCCATAACCGTTGGCAAGGCTGACATAGACAGCTGATGAGAGCGATGATTTCTCATTGATCTGCCAGATGTGGTTGAGAGAGATCTGGGGCTTGTGGTATACGTTCTTATTGGAAGAACGCACCTGGCCGTCCATGTCGTAACCGAATGTGGGGTTGAATTTGTACATACTCTCGCCGTCCATGTAGTTGCGTACATTCTGCCATCCCTCGATTGAGAGACCGTCCTGCGACGAGCGCTTGTAGTGGGTTTGGGGTGAGCCGAATGCTGTGAGCGAGAGCTGGTGCTTGTCGTTGAGTCGCTTGGAGATGTTGAGGAAGTAGGTGTAGGCGTTGAAGTCGGTGCCTTGTACATATCCGTCGCCCCATTTGCGTGAGCCGAGGAGTGTGACTGCCCATCCCTTTTCGCTGACACCGGTGGAGACGGAGAAACCTATCTGGTTGAGACCGTCATTGCCCATGCCGTAGAATACGTTGCCGCCTCTCTTCACGTCGAGGCTCTTTGTGGTGATGTTGATGGTGCCTCCCACAGAGGGAACAGATACGATGGCCGCACCGAGACCGCGCTGTGTCTGCATGGATGCGGTCACATCTGAGAGACCGGCCCAGTTGGACCAGTAGATTCCGCCCCATTCCATGTCGTTGATGGGTATACCGTTGATTAGGGCTGCGACATTCTCGCTCTTGAAACCTCGCATATTGATCTTGGCATCGCCATAGCCGCCACCGTCCTTGGTGGCCCATACACCGGGAGTGGTTTTGAGCACCTCGGGAAACTCCTGGTTGCCGAGCTTTGTTTCTATTGTGATTGCGTCAACCGACGAGATGGCTACGGGAGTCTTGCGAGTGCGGGCTATTGACTGTGTCACCACCACGTCCTTGAGCATCTGGGTCTCGACTTCCATTGTGATCTCGCCCATGTCCGGAGAGGCCTTGAGGGTGAGAGGTTTGTAACCGATGTAGTTCACGTGGATATCTTTGCCCTTGGGCACAGAGAGGACAAAACGACCGTCAATGTCAGAGGCTGTGGCATTGGTAGTGCCCGGCTGTGAGACAGTGGCGCCGATGATAGGCTCGCCGTCCGAGCCGATGATAGTGCCTGTACACTTGACATCGTTCGGTCCGGCCAAGGCTGACAGACACGCCAGCATGATGGCCGTAAATAGAATTAGTCTCCTAATCATAGAACTTGTGTGATTGGATTGTGATTAATAATTGGTGAAATAAAGATTGAATACGTGATAATTTAAGATTATTATGCAAATGTACAAAAAAATACAATATAATGTTAAATTTTATTGTTAAAACTTTTGCACATCACGGTTCTATGTGTAAAATAAAGTCGTGGTAAAAGTGTCTTAGGCCGGAATTGTTTTAATTCCACGGTGTGCGTGGAAAGTTTATGGAGAAGCGCGTGAGACGGTCTTCCGTAGATGTGGCGAGTGAGAATGTGGCACCGTGACGGCGAAGGATTTCGGCGACAAACATCAGTCCCAGGCCTTGGCCCGAGGGCTTGGTGGAGAAGAATGGTGTGAAAATGTGTCCGGCGGCTTCGTCGGCTATACCTGGACCATTGTCTGTCACAGTCAGGCGGTGACTTCCTGTCACCGAAATCTCTATATGTCCTCCGGGACGGTCGCCGATGCTTTCCACTGAGTTTTTTACGATGTTTATTACTGCCTGTTCGAGCAGTGGCACGTCAATACCGATGGAGGCCGACGAGGGATCGATGATGCTGAGGTCGAGTGAGATGGCGTGGTCGGAGGCCATTGCCCCGAGCAATGGGCGCAGGCGCGTGATGAATTCGGCAAGGTTTTTTCCTTCCTTTCTGACGGGAGGAATCTTCACCACCTTGGAATAGGACGAGATGAACTCGCTGAGACCGGCCACTCGTGCCGAGCAGGCCTTGACAGCTTCGGAGATGTCTGTATCTTCCTCTCCCCAGGGTCTGATGTCGAGCAGCAGGGATAGGATTGAGCCTACCGAGGCCATGGAATTGTTTACCTCATGACCTATCATTCTGATAGCTTTTCCATAGGCTTCGCGTTCGGCCATGAGAACCTCCTCGGTTAGTATTTCGACGAGAAAGAATGGATGTGACACGCCACGGTCCATGAACGAGAGACGGGAACAGCGGTAGACCATGTTGTCGGATAGTCGCAGTATTGTCGTTTCGCCTTTGGAAAGAGTGGCGCATTTAGCAGCTATGGGCGATGCTATTTCGGCAAGGGTCTTACCCTTTACTTCTCCTCCGAGAATGCGCGCCGACGAGGCGTTGGCAATCTGGATGCGTCCCTCACGGTCGAGCGACAGAATGCCGAGCGGAGATGCGTCGATCAGAAGATTGAGCAGATGGTTCTGTTCGCCGGCGTGGAGCTTCTCGGCTTTCAGACGGCTGATGAGGTCGTTGAACAGAGCGACTATTTTGTCGGCATCACGCTGTCCCACCGGGGCCAGTCGGGTACTGTAGTCCTGTTCGCGCAGCAGGTCCATGCCTATCTCGGCCACGCGGTGGGGGCGCACTATGATGCGATAGAGCACCAACTCAGTGATGAGCGTTACCACAGTCAGAGACGCGAGTATGGCGAGTGGCTTGCCCCATGGCATGACAAAGGGCAGTGTCACTCCGATGGCTAATGTGAGTAGACACAGGAGAGCGAATAGGCGTGTTGCATTCATGGCTGCGGTATTCCGAATTTGTCCATTCGCCGGTATAGCGACTGTCGTGTTATACCGAGCGATGCGGCTACTTGCGAGAGGTTTCCGCCAAAATTTGCGAGAGCGTCGGTTATGGCCTTCTTTTCAAGCTGTTCGAGTGTGAGAGGAATGGCGGTGGGGGAGACTGAGTGATTGGACGACGGGACGGCAGTGCCTATTGACCCGCGGATGTCTCGGGCCGTGATGCGCGGTGAGTCGGTGATTATGGTCAGACGGTCCACGAGATTTTTGAGTTCTCGGATATTTCCCGGATATGGCAGTGAGGAAAGCAGCTGCATGGCATCGTCGGTAAATTCGGCTTTTTCTCCGGCAAAATGTCTCACGAGCAGTGGAATGTCGGACTTGCGTTCACGTAGAGGCGGCAGGTTTATGGTGATGAGATTGATGCGGTAGAAGAGATCTTCGCGGAATCGTCCCTCGGCCACGGCAGCCGGCAGGTCGACGTTGGTTGCACAGACCACGCGGATGTCGGCGCGGCGTGGCGCGCTCTCGCCGAGACGCTCGAAGGTATGCTCTTGTAGCACACGCAGTATCTTGACCTGGCAGGAGGTGTCAAGATCGCCGATTTCGTCAAGAAATATGGTGCCGCTATCGGCCGCTTCAAAGCGTCCGATGCGGTCGGAGGTTGCTCCGGTGAAGGCTCCCTTGGCATAGCCGAACATTTCGCTCTCGAAGAGCGTCGATGGCATTCCGCCGAGATTGACGGTGACGAACGGGCCGTTGCTCCGGCGGCTGAGGCGGTGGATGGCGCGTGCTATCAGCTCCTTTCCGGTGCCGTTCTCTCCTGTTATGAGAACGGCTGCATCGGTTGGTGCGGCTTTGCGCACTTTGTCGAGAATGCTTTTAAGATTTTCGCTTTCACCGATTATGCCATCAAAAGCACCGTTGTCATTGGTAGAGAGTGGTGAGCTTTCTGAGTTGAGTGAGAGAGCTGTATCTATCCTTGACAGTAGGTCGCGGTTGTCCCATGGCTTGGTGATGAAGTCCATTGCTCCGAGTTTCACTCCTTCTACCGCCAGCGGGATGCTACCCCAGGCCGTCATGAGTATGACGGGTAGAGCGGGTAGAAGTATCTTGATTTTCTGAAGCAGCTCCAGACCGTCACGGCCCGAGGTGGATGATGTGTAGTTCATATCCATCAGTGCCAGCGAAATTTTGTCGGATGGGGTGCCGCGAAGACTGTCGCGCACGATTTTGACGGCTTCGGCCTCTGAATGAGCGGACACGATTGTGTGGCCTGCTCTCTTGAGAAGCATGGACAGGGAGAGAATTATGGATGAATCGTCGTCGACAATGAGGATATGCGCCATATAGGTATGTGTTTTCACTGCAAATTTACACATTATAAAATATAAGGTGAAATTTGGCGTTAAAAAAGTATGGCAAGTATACAACGTTTTACTCCCGCGATATATGTCGCACTGTTTGTTTTGCTCCTTGGCAGTTGTCGCGGACCGAAGCTTAGTGTGGCCGACGAGCAATTTGCCCGAGGCGAATACTTCGATGCATCGAAAACCTACCGCAAGATCTACAATAAACTCAAGCCTCGAGAGCAGCGTGCCGAGAGAGCCGAGGTGGCAGCCAAAATGGCCGAGTGTCACAGACTTCTCGGGCAGGATGCGCGTGCCGCGGCAGCCTATCAGAATGCTTTGCGCTACGGCTATCCGGACAGTTCCATAATGCTCCGTCTGGCCCAGGCCCAGCACGGACAGGGTGCATATGCCCAGGCCGTGGGCACTTACGAGGAATATCTCGCGGCTCATCCCGACGACCGTCTGGCACAGAGGGGATTGGCCGGAGCACGCAAAGCGGCCGAACTGAAGAAAAACAAGACTCGATATGTGGTGAAAAACGCCACGCTTTTCAATTCGCGACGCTCTGATTTCTCGCCCATGTTCAATGGCGAGGTGCTCTATTTCACTACCACAAATGAGAAGGTCAAGGGTACCAACCGCAGTGAGATAACCGGTATGAAACGCAGTGACATCTGGATGGCCAAGAAGAATGAGCAGGGTGTGTGGCAACGACCCGAGGCTGTGGAGGGAGAGCTGAACTCCGAATGGGATGAGGGCATATGCTCTTTTACACCCGACGGCTCCACAATGTATCTCACACGCGCCATACGTAAGGCGGGGTCAAACACCGGTACGGAGATATGCACGTCTACTCGCAGCGACGCGCAGTGGAGTGCGCCTGTCAAGTTTGAGATTACCGCCGACACCATCTCGTCATACGGCCATCCTGCCGTCAGTCCGTCGGGCGAATGGCTGTACTTCTCGTCCGATATGCCTGGCACGGGAGGGAAGGATCTCTGGCGCATCAATCTTCGCGAGCGCGCCGGCAGTCTCGAGAATCTCGGCGAGGCCATCAATACTCCAGGCGATGAGGTGTTTCCCTATCTCCTCACCGACTCGGTGCTGTTCTTCTCGTCCGACGGTCATCCCGGTCTTGGCGGTCTCGATATATTTCGTGCCACTCTTTCTCCCTCCGGGGGCTGGCTTGTGGAGAATATGGGTAGTCCAATCAACTCGGAGGGCGACGATTTCGGCATCACATATGCCAGCCCAGGCAAAGAGGCCGGATATTTCAGCTCCAACCGTGGCGACGGTCGCGGCTATGACCATCTGTACTCGTTCGAACTCCCCGACTTGAAGATTCTAATATCGGGATGGGTCCTTGACAAGGATGAAGAACCTGTGCCTAACGCGGTGATACGCATCGTGGGCAATGACGGGTCAAACCAGAAGGCTGTGGCGAAAAACGACGGATCGTTCTCTTTCCCGCTACGTCGCGGAGTGAGCTATGTGATGCTTGCAGGTGCCAAGGGGTATCTCAATGCCAAACAGGAATTTACGAGCGACGACGCGGAGGAGGATGCGGAATATGGCATAGACTTCATTCTCGCCTCACTATCCAAACCGAACATACTTGAGAATATCTTCTATGATTTTGACAAGGCCACCCTTCGTCCAGAGTCGAAGAGTGCGCTCGACGAACTGGCGCAGATGTTGCGCGACAACCCCAACATCACTATCGAGATGGCCTCTCACACCGACCGTCACGGCTCGGACGAGTATAACATCGACCTGTCCCACCGCAGGGCCAAAAGCGTGGTGGACTATCTGATAGAGTCGGGCATAGCCGCCGACCGTCTTCAGGCACAGGGCTATGGAGAGTCGCGTCCGAAGGTGGTGAGCAAGCGCATAAACCGCGAGTTCCCGCAGTTCCCCGAGGGACAGGTGCTCGATGAGGAATACATCCTCTCACTCAGTGAGGAGGACCAGGAAGCTGCCGACCAGGTGAATCGACGAACTGAATTCCAGGTACTCACATTTGACTATATGATGTATTGACTCGCAGGTATACAGGGTTCATACAATATAGCAATGGCCACACGAGAGAAAGTCCGTGTGGCCATTGTTGTTATGGTTTATGATTCTATACAGGCGAATCAGCGCTGAACGCGACCGTTGGCGCTACCACCGGCGAGAGCCTCTACCTCGGCTACAGTCACGAGGTTGAAGTCACCGTTGATAGTGTGCTTGAGGGCGGATGCAGCTACTGCAAACTCAAGAGCCTCGCCCTGGTTGGGCTTGGTGAGAAGACCGTGGATGAGGCCTCCGGAGAAGCTGTCGCCACCACCTACGCGGTCGATGATGGGGTTGATGTCGTAGCGCTTGCTCTGGTAGAACTCCTCGCCGTTGTAGATCATAGCCTTCCAGCCGTTGTGGGTAGCGGAGAAGGACTCGCGGAGTGTGGATACAACATACTTGAAGCCAAATTCCTTCATCATGGCCTCGAAGATACCCTTGTAGCCTTCGGCATCGGTGTTGCCGGCTTCAACGTCTGCATCGGGCTTGAAGCCGAGGCAGAGTTCGGCGTCTTCCTCGTTGCCGATGCACACATCGACATACTTCATGAGGGGACGCATGATGGACTGGGCCTTCTCTGAAGTCCAGAGTTTCTTGCGGAAGTTGAGGTCGACGCTGACGGTCACGCCATGACGCTTTGCTGCCTCGCAGGCGAGACGGGTGAGCTCGGCGGCCTTGTCGGATATAGCGGGGGTGATGCCGCTCCAGTGGAACCAGTCGGCACCTTCCATGATGGCATCGAAATCAAAGTCGGCAGGATCTGCTTCGGCGATAGCGGAGTTTGCACGGTCATAGATCACCTTGGAGGGACGCATGGATGCACCGGTCTCGCAGTAGTAGATACCTACGCGGTCACCGCCACGGGCTACGAAATCGGTGTTGACACCGTAGCGACGGAGAGCGTTGACAGCGGCCTGGCCGATTTCGTGCTTGGGAAGCTTGGATACGAAGTAGGCATCGTGTCCGTAGTTGGCGCAGCTGACGGCAACATTGGCCTCGCCGCCACCCCAGATTACATCGAAGTTGTCAACCTGTACGAAGCGATGGCATCCTGCAGGGGAGAGGCGAAGCATGATTTCGCCTAAAGTTACGACTTTCATTGGTAAGATTGTTTTGGGTTAGTAGTTGTATGTAATGAATTTGAATTATAGTAGTATATTCTTGACACGTTCGGCCAGCGCGTCACTCATGGCTTTGGCTGCCCGTCGTCCGTCGCCCATGGCGAGAATCACGGTTGACGCGCCACGCACAATATCGCCTCCGGCATAGACATTGGAAGTCGAGGATTTGCCGGAATCTGAGTCGACTACGATCATTCCTTTTCGCGAAAGTTCCACATCGCCTGTGAGTGCCGGCGGATTGGGAAGATATCCCACGCACACTACCGCGAGGTCTATTTCCACTTCCTCGATTGCGCCGGGAATCTCCACCGGTGTGCGGCGGCCACTCTCGTCGGGTTCGCCGAGGGTCATACGTTGCAGACGCACTGCACGTAATATACCGTGCTCGTCGGCCAGATACTCCACCGGAGAATGGAGTGTGAGGAATTCAACGCCTTCCTCAAGTGCGTGCCTCACCTCCTCGGCACGGGCCGGAATCTCGTCCTCCCCGCGTCGATAGATGATCATGGCACGCTCTGCACCAAGACGGCGGGCGGCTCTGACTGCGTCCATGGCAGTGTTGCCGGCACCGATCACAGCCACTTTCTTGCGGTGGAGCGACATGGCGTTCTGTCCGTAGACCTCGCTCTTGCCGAGATTGTAGCGTATGAGATACTCGTTGGCGGTCATGACACCGGGTAGATTTTCACCCTTGATGCCCATGAAGCGTGGCTTGCCGGCGCCTGTGGCCACATATATTCCTATGAAGCCCTGGCGGTGAAGCTCCTCGTAGGTTATTGTAGTGCCGACGAAAGCGTTCTTGACAAACTTCACACCGAGGTCGGCCACTCGTGCTATCTCGGCGTTGACCACGTCTTTGGGGAGGCAGAATTCCGGAATGCCGTATTTAAGCACTCCTCCCAGGCGGTCGAGAGCCTCGAAGACGGTGACACTGTAGCCTTGTTTGGCCATATCGCCTGCAAAGGCGAGTCCTGAGGGACCGGAACCTATCACGGCAATCTTGATGCTTGAAAGCACCGATACAGGGACGGGACGCACCGCGGTGTCCTCCTTGTGGCCCTGGAGCGAGAGCTCGCGGTTGAAGTCGGCCACGAAGCGCTCGAGGTTTCCGATAGCCACCGGTGGTTTTTTCATCTTGTTGTAGATGCATCCGGCCTCACACTGTTTTTCCTGGGGACAGACTCTGCCGCATACCGCCGGTAGTACGGTGGTGAGCGACAGCACGTCGAGAGCCTCGCGGAAATGGTGGCGCTCGATATTCTTTATGAACGACGGGATATTGTTGGCTACCGGACAGCCTTTCATACATCCCGGGTCGGGGCAGTCGAGGCATCGGCGCGCTTCAAGCACAGCTTGCTGGAGCGACAGGCCCTGGTTGACCTCCTCGTCACATTTGATGCGGAACGACTCGTCGAGTTCGGGCATCTTGACGCGTGGCAGAGCGGTGCGCTCTTTTGAGGTCATCTTTTCGCGCAGTTTCTCGCGCCAAGGGGTGGTGCGGGAAATATTGGGATATTCTTCAGTCGAGGGTGTCATACGTAATTGCGCTGTCGGTTCAATAACTGGTCGAAGTCCACGAGGTGGGCGTCAAATGTTGGGCCGTCGATACAGGTGAGCTTGCGCTTGCCGTCGACCATCACACGGCATATGCCGCAGAGTCCTACACCGTCGAGCATGATCATGTTGAGTATGCAGCGGGCGGGAATCTTTCGGTCGGCTGCGGCTGCGGCGAGCATTTTCATCATGTCGGTCGGTCCGGTCATGACTGTGAGGTCTACTTTCTCGCGGTCGGCCACAGTCGAGAGGCGTTCTACCGCCTCTTCGCGAGAGGAGGAACTGAGAATCTCGTCGCTATACTTCTCGGCCATGGAGCGCAGACAGTCGTTATGTTCGGAGAATTCCGACACGACTGTGATGACGCGGTTGCCGGCTTTCTTGAGCTCGCGTATCACCGGGATGAGCGGCACAAATCCCACTCCGTCGCCGATGCACATCACCGTGCCGTAATTGCGAATCTCGAATGCCTGTCCGAGCGGTCCGAGAAGATTTGGCACTTCGCGACCCTGAGACAGGGAGTCAATGAGCTCTGTCAGCTTTGCTCCCTTGTGGATGATGATTGTGAATGTTCCGGCCACAGGGTCGGTGTTGACGATTGTGAACGGGATGCGGGGAAGGTCCTCGCTGAATCTTATCATCACAAAGTGGCCCGCACGGGCCGATGCAGCCACCGAGGGAGACTCAATGACGACTTCGGCCGTGTGGGCTGAATGACGAACTATTTCTTTGATTACGTTCATGTTTTCTTCCCGAAATATTGGAAAGTAAAAGTGGGGGATTATGGTGGGGAGAGAGTGTTTTGTGTGGGAGACTACTTCATTTCGAGGTAGTTGATCTTGTCCATGTCGCCATAGTTGAGGTTCTCGCCTCCCATGCCCCATATGAACATATAATTGGAGGTACCTGCTGCAGCGTGGATGGACCATTCGGGCGACATCACGGCCTGTTCGTTGTGAAGCCAGATGAGGCGCTCCTGCTGGGGTTCACCCATGAGATGACAGATGGCATTGCCTTCGGGTACGTTGAAGTAGAAGTAGCATTCCACGCGGCGGTCGTGGGTATGGGCCGGCATGGTGTTCCAAACCGATCCGGGCATAAGCTCGGTGAGACCCATCTGAAGCTGGCAGGGGCCCTCTTCAAGCACATTGTTTACAATGAGCTGGTTGATTACGCGGTCGTTGCTCTCCTCCATCTTGCCGGCGTGGAAGCTGTTGGCTTTGATTGAGCCCTTGCGCCCGTCGATTGTGATGAGCTGGGTCTTGTAGGCTTTGTGGGCAGGGGTGGAGTTGATGTAGAACTTGGCGGGATTTGATGCATCCTTGGAGCGGAATGTCACCTTCTTGTTGCCGCGTCCCACATAGAGAGCATCCTTGAAGTGGAGTTCGTAATCCTTGCCGTCGACATTGACGATACCGTCGCCTCCGATGTTGATTACACCGAGTTCGCGGCGTTCCAGGAAGTAGTCGGCCTTGAGCGGATCGATGGTCTCAAGCTCAACAGTCTTGCTGACGGGGACTGTGCCACCATAGATGATGCGGTCATACATGGAGTAGGTGAGATTCACCTTGTCGTTCTCCATCACCTTCGGCATCATGAAACGTGAACGTAGCTGTTCGGTGTCGTAGTTCTTCACGTCGTCGGGATGACAGGCGCGGAGGATGGTGTACTCAGTCTGAGCCATGGCTGCGAGAGAGGCAAGAGCGAGAGATACGGTTAAGAATATCTTTTTCATTCGTAAGTTTGTTTTTGTTTTGTGTGGAGAGAATTCAGTCCTTTTCACTGACAGCTTCGATGCGTCCGATGCGGATGCGGTTGTATACCACCAGAGCGCAGGTGCCGATTACGAGGATACCGGCACCGATCCACTTGAGGTTTTCACAGCAGTAGTAGATGAGTCCCGAGAATGGGCTGCCTGCAAAGTCAAGAGATCCGGCCGAAAAACCTTCGGGTATGGACACTGCCGCATCGTGGGTATTGGCATACACATCGTGGGCTGCAAGTGTGAAGGATGGAGACATATAGGTGACGAGATATAGGCCCATGATGATGACGGTGAGTCCTACAATAAAGGTCTTCACTACGTTGCCCTTGGTGAAAGGCAGAACGAGGGGGAAGATGTAGAACATACCTGCCAGTGAGGCCAGAGGGAGAAACTCGTTTCCAGGAAGAATCACCGCAAGGAAAAGGGTCACGGGTATGAGGAGAAGAGACACCACGAGGGTGGTGGGATGGCCGATGACGAGCGCGGGGCTCATGCCGATTGACAGTCCAGAGGCTCCCTTGAACTTGCGTCCGATGAGCTCGCGGGTAGCATCGGAGATGGGACGGAGTCCCTCGATGAAAAGCACTGTGACACGGGGGATGAGTTCCATCACGGCACCCATCTTGATGCCAAGGCCGAGGATGTAGGGGATCTTGTCGACAATCTCGCTCCATGAACCGCAGGTGAGACAGCCAATGGCTATACCCACTACGATGCCGAGGAAGAGAGGTTCGCCGAGAATGCCGAATTTCTTCTTCATGCCTTCAGCGTCAATCTCGAGCTTGTTCATGCCGGGTATTGCGTCGAGAGCCTTGTTGACAATCCACGCGAAGGGCACGAAGCCAGCACAGAATGGCTGGGGGATGGAGATGCCTTCCATTCCCTCATAGAAGTTCTGGAACTTGTGGGCTGTGAGGTCGGCTATAACGAGTGTGATTACATAGCAGATTATTGCTGCGAAGAATCCCCAAGCAATGGATTGGGACGCGAAATAGACCACGGCGCCGATGAAGGCGAAATGCCAGTAGTTCCAGAGGTCGATATTGACGGTGCGTGTGCCACGGAGGAGGAGTAGCACGATGTTGACACCGAGACACACAGGGATGATGAACGCTCCGACAGCTGTGTTGTAGGCTACGGCTGCCGCAGCAGGCCATCCCATGTCGAACACCTTGAGCTGGAGATCGTAGAGCTCAACCACCTTGTTGAGGGCCGGACCGAGGGCACTGGTGAGCAGTGCGGTCACAATCGAGAGGCCGACAAAGCCCACGCCCACCTTGAGTCCGGACATCAGCGACTTGCCGAATCCGAGGCCGATGCAGAGGCCGAGTATGGTGAAGATGATAGGCATCATCACGGCAGCCCCGAGGCCTATTATGTAGGAAAAAACCTGTTCCAAAATTGCGGGTTTCTATCTGATGTGGTTGATTACTTGGGCTGCTTGCCTATGTAGGCGAGGATACCGCCGTCGACATAGAGCACATGGCCGTTTACAAAGTTGGATGCGTCAGATGCAAGGAATACAGCCGGACCCATGAGGTCTTCGGGAGTACCCCAGCGTGCGGCGGGAGTCTTGGAGATAATGAACTGGTCGAAGGGGTGACGGCTGCCGTCGGCCTGGAGTTCGCGCAGGGGGGCGGTCTGTTCGGTGGCTATATAGCCGGGGCCGATACCGTTACACTGGATATTGTGTTCGCCATACTCCGAGCAGATGTTGCGTGTGAGCATCTTCAAGCCACCTTTGGCCGCTGCATAGGCGCTGACTGTCTCGCGTCCGAGTTCGCTCATCATGGAGCAGATGTTGATAATCTTGCCATGTCCTTTCTTGATCATTCCGGGAATCACAGCCTTGGCACAGATATATGGGGCGATGAGGTCAACGTCCACCACGCGACGGAAGTCTTCTACCGACATTTCGTCCATAGGAATTCTCTTGATGATGCCTGCGTTGTTGACAAGGATGTCTATGGTGCCGACGGTGTTCTCGATGTCTGCCACCATAGCTTTCACTGCTTCTTCGTCGGTGACATCGCAAAGGTATCCTTTGGCATCGATGCCAAGCTCTTTGTAGGCCTTCATACCACGGTCAACGGTCTCCTGACGCGAGCAATTGAATACTATTTTGGCTCCGGCTTCTGCGAATGCCTGGGCTATTGCGAGTCCGATGCCGTAGGCAGCACCGGTGACAAGTGCAACCTTGCCTTCAAGTGAAAAATTAACCATATTGCTATAATAAGTTTACAGTATTCTATATTTAAGGTGTAAGTCAAGACGTTGACTGATGTTTACTGAGTTGTTTTCGTAAATTCGTGTCAAAGGTACTCATTTTAACACGATTATTCAAATTTGACATCACAAATATTTGCTATTACTTTGCATGGATGGTTTGCGAGTGACGATTTGTTAAATAAATTTTGCAACTATATACTTTTTTTGTATTTTTGCATTTTGATAAAAAAGGATTTTAAAGTGGAAATAGAGCATCACAAGGTGTACGGGCTGATAGGTTTCCCCCTCACTCACTCGTTCTCAAAAAGTTACTTCAACGACAAATTTGCCGCTGAAGGGATTGACGCGGAATATGTCAATTTCGAGCTTCCCGATATAGGAGATCTCATGGAGGTGTTTGACGAGACTCCAGAACTTTCGGGACTGAACGTTACTATCCCTTACAAAGAGCAGATTATCCCCTATATGGACGAGCTTGACGAGGAAGCACGCCGTATCGGAGCGGTAAATGTCGTGAAAGTGGTGCGTGGGGACAGCGACGACGATTTCAATCTTATTGGCTACAACAGTGATGTGATAGGTTTCCGCGACAGCATATCCCCGCTGCTTAATCCTGTGAGGAAAAGGGCTTTGATTCTTGGCACCGGAGGAGCGTCGAAAGCAGTGGCGCGTGGTCTTGAGACACTCGGAGTCGAATATCTCTTTGTGTCGCGCTCGGCTCGAAAAGGAGTCATAACTTATTCCGATCTCACCCCCGAGATTATGACTGAGCACAAGGTAATAGTCAACACGACACCCTTGGGTATGTATCCCCATGTCGACGAGTGTCCCGACATCCCCTACGAATGCCTCACTCCCGAACATCTGTGCTACGATCTGCTCTATAATCCCGACGTGACTCTTTTCATGAAAAAAGCCGCTGCAAACGGTGCCGAGACAAAGAACGGGCTTGAAATGCTCCTGCTCCAGGCCTTTGAGTCGTGGAGAATCTGGAATAAGTAGTTTTTCAAATCACAATAAATCAATAATCATCAGTCTATGAATGCAGAAAACGGGGTTCTGACGGGATACGATGTGTTCTTTAAGTCTCCTGCCAGGATTATTTACATCGCTCTCGTCATAATGGTAGTGCTCCCGTTTGATATGCTTCCATTCGGAGTGAGCATTGCGCCGTGGTTCGCGCTGTTTCTCGGGCTTGTCTACGCCATGGTGTTCCAATGCCCTTACCCCAAGTTCAATAAGAAGACTTCCAAATATCTGCTCCAGGCCTCAGTGGTGGGACTCGGTTTCGGAATGAATCTTATAGAGTCGCTCAAGAGCGGCAGCGATGGAATGCTTTTCACAGTGGTGTCTGTCGTCAGCGTCATGGCTCTCGGTGTCCTTATAGGTCGCTGGCTTGGCATAAACCGTAAGACATCCTACCTCATTTCGTCAGGTACGGCCATATGTGGTGGCAGTGCTATTGCGGCAGTGGCTCCTGTGCTTAAGGCCGACGACAACGAGATGGCTGTGTCGCTTGGAGTGGTGTTCGTACTCAATGCTGTGGGGCTGTTTCTTTTTCCTCCGCTCGGGCATCTTTTCGATATGAGTGATACCCAGTTTGGCACATGGGCGGCTATAGCCATCCACGACACTTCGTCGGTGGTGGGTGCCGGAGACGCCTACGGCCCTGAGGCGCTGCGCATAGCGACTCTGATAAAACTCACCCGTGCGCTGTGGATTATTCCTTTGGCGCTCTTCACTATGTTTATATTCCGTGATAGGAAGGATGGCGGAAAAGGCAAGATTTCCATTCCCTGGTTCATCTTCCTTTTTATTCTCGCCATGGTAATGAACACCTATCTTCCTCTTCCGGAATGGCTTACATCCACATTGGTCTATATCTCCAAGAAGGGGCTTGTGCTCACGCTTTTCCTCATCGGAGCAGGTCTGTCGGTCAAGACAGTCAAGGCTGTGGGTGTCAAACCTTTTGTGCTGGCTGTCGCGCTGTGGATTATAATCAGTGTCAGCAGCTTCTTTGTGGTCATGGCCACGATTGACTGATGTCACGTATCCCTCTCCTGATAATTACAGTCCCGTTTGTTCTTGGCATCCTTGCATACTATGGTACCGGGCAGACGGGATTGCTTTTTGCCGGACTATCTGTGTGTGTGGCTGTGGCCGGTGTTGTTTTGCGGCTTTACAAGACTCTGGTCGTTATTCTGTTTGCAGGAATGGCCGGATATATGGTGGCAATGTTGCGATCGCCCAATAGTCTTCCCGCTGAGATTGGCGGAGACCGGCTATATTCCGGTGTAATAGAGGCCGAGACCGAGCGTGGCTCCATGAGGATAATGGAGGTGAGGATAGACTCTTGTGGCGGGACACCGTCGCCGACATTCACTGTCAAGGCTATTTTGCCGACTCTCGGTATAGCGGTCGAAGAGTGTGACCGTATCCGTTTTGTGGCTGCCATAAAGCCTCTCAGCCACAGTTGTGATCTGCCTGATGAGATTGACTATAACGCATCAATGGCCCGCAGGGGTGTGGTGGGGGAGTGCTATGTGGTGCCTGACAGTGTGAAGGGAGTCACCGCCGAAGCCGGTTGGCTCAACGAAGTGCGTCGGTGGCGTTGCGATGTCGCCGCCTCCCTTGCTGTTGGGACTCTGTCGGCCGAGGCTTCCGATTTTCTCATCGCGGCTTTGGCCGGAGAGCGTGACATTCTCTCGAGGGCGCATCGCGACTTGTTTTCATCGGCCGGACTGGCACATCTGCTTGCGCTGAGCGGACTTCATGTAGGTATCATCGCATTTGTGCTGTCAATGGTTTTGTTTCCGCTGTCACTGTTGGGAATGAGGTGGTTGGCCGGGGGACTGACTGTATTGGTCTTGGGTATGTTTGCCGTAATGACGGGATTGTCGCCTTCTGTGTCAAGGGCGGTGATTATGTGCAGTGTGTTTATTCTCACATTTTTATTACAGCGGGAGTGGTCGCCTGTTAACGCGCTTTGTCTTGCCGCTGTCATTATTCTCACAGGCACGCCCTATGCGGTCTTCTCAATCGGTTTTCAACTGTCTTTTGTGGCGGTTGTCAGTATCATAGTATTCTCTGGAAAGCTCAATCCGTTTATTGATGAACGCGGTTCAATTCGCCGTTGGGGCATGATGCTTGTCACCGTGCCTGTCGCGGCGATGCTTGGCACCGGGATTGTGACGATGTTTCATTTCAACTCATTTCCGGTCTACTTTCTTCCAGGCAATATTGTGGTTTCTTTTGTGATTCCTGTCCTGCTTGGCGGCGGGGTTGTCAAGGCTTTTGTCGGCCTGGCAGGATTCCCGACAGGGTGGATTGATGGTGTTCTCGATTTCCTGTATGGTATCCTTCACGGTGTGTCAGAGCGTGTGTCAGAGCTCCCCGGAGCAGTGGTCACCGGTGTGTATATTGAATCCCGGGTGGTCGTGGCCTACTTCTTTGCGTTAGCACTCTTCGCACTCTGGCTGCATCGGCGTCGGGTTGTATATCTTTTGGCTTCTGTGGCCGTCGGGATATTCACGTTGTTACTGCCTGTGATGGTCGGCAGGCGCTGCTTGGGCGAGGATGAGCTGTATGTCACAAGGTCACATTCCGAGACTACAGCCGTGATGAGTCACGGAGACCGACTGATGTGCTACACCACGGCCCATCCATCGATGTTGCGGAGTGTTATGGCGCGCGATTCGTCAAGATATTCTCTCTATAAACTCAGACGCGGGCTGGGCGGGCCTGATGTACTTGCCGACGGATATCACGGTGACGGACTGGCGCGTATCGACAACGTGGTGAGCTTCCATGGCACGCGGTTACAGTTTGTATCTTCCGGAAGGCAGTATCTTGTCGATTCTCTCCACTACTTGGTGGTGTGTAGGGGATTTCGTGGAGATATTGTGTCACTTGCATCACGCCTGCGTCCCGATAGTGTGATGCTTAGCAGTGATCTGACGTTGCGCCGACATGACCGTTATTGCGCCGAACTCGCCAACGCCGGCATACCATACCGCTCTCTACGCTCCTCGCCATTGGTGCTGAAAGCAGCGAGGAGACATTGTGGACAGTGAACAGTGAACAGTAAGTGTGAATACCCGGTTCATGGAAGAAAAAATTGCATCTCTTCTGACAAATTATTACCTTTGCGCGTTATAAGAATATGAAAAAGATACTCACCACGAAGCGACCGTTCACGTTTCCGGCGCTACTGCTTATTCTGACACTCATCGGGCTGACATCGTGTGCTGCCGACGATCCTTACTATGACTATTCTCCCATTGTGGGTGGATGGTATCTCGTCGACTCCCCAGGAGTGATCTACAACGAGTTTGAGTTCTATTCCGACGGATCAGGACTGTATTATGCCGACGACGGATATGGAAGCGAGTATATAGAGTGGGTGACATACGGCAACCAGCTCACAGTCTATCTTGCGTCTGAGACATGGGACTTTGATTGGGCGATACGCGGGGGATATCTCTATTTATATCCCTATGCCGGAGGTCCCACAATGGTGTATGCGCCGATGTGATGCAGTTCCGCACTGAAATTCCACCACTTGGCGGATGGCAGGGGCTTATTGCCCATGGCCGTCCGGTGCTTCTTGTCGGATCTTGTTTTTCCGACAATATCGGTCGTCAACTTGCCGACGATCTTTTCGAAGCCACTGTCAACCCGTTCGGTCCGCTCTACAATCCGCTATCCATTCTCAGAGCCTTCAGCATGATAGAGAGTGGAGAAGTGCCTGAGAGAGTATGCAGTTCTGGAGGGCGGTTTCTCTCCTTCGACGCACATTCAAGAGTATCGGGCAACAGTCCGGAGGAACTGCTGGAGTGCCTGAGGCATCAGGTAGCACGGGCGAGAAAAGCTGTCGAAAGAGCTGCTGCCGTGATAGTCACTCTGGGTACTACGCGATATTTCACACTCTGTTCCGACGGTATTGCTGTAGCCAATTGTCATAAGCAGTCCGGCAAACTCTTTGCCGAAAGCAGGCTCACTCTTGCCGAGGCTTCCTTAATGATCAACGATATCGTTTTAACAATCAAACGCTTGAATCCCGAGGCCGCGATTATCTTCACTGTGAGTCCGCTGCGTTATCCGGGTAGCGACCCGCATCTCAACACTCTGTCAAAATCAATCCTTCATATTGCTGTGTCACAGGCCGTCTCGCAGTATGATAGGACGGTGTATTTCCCGGCCTATGAGATAATGATGGATGATCTCAGGGATTATCGCTTCTACGCTTCCGATATGCGCCATCCGTCGGATATGGCGGTTGACTATATATATGAGAACTTCTCGCAGAGCTTTTTCTCCGATTCTACCCGTGACATTGCGCGTGGGGCGAGAAAGCTCACGAGGCGGTTTGCCCACCGCACCGATGCTGTACGCGATGTTATGTCGTGGCCGGAGGTATCCATAATACAGTCCCATCCAGAATTAAACGAGGCATTTCAACAATATATGTCACATGGAGTATAGTATCAATGAAATAGCCGATATACTCGGCGTGTCATGCCACTCATCCTCTCCCGTTCGTCTGTCTATTCTGCTCACCGACAGCCGTTCTCTTCTCCGACCTGCCGAAACCCTCTTTTTCGCACTTCGCACTTCGAGTGGCAACGGCCATGCTTTCATCCCCGCCTTATATGCAAAGGGTGTACGTGGATTTGTCGTGGAAAGTGGTTATGAGGTTCCTCCCGGACTGGAAGATGCGGCGATTATCAGAGTCGGTTCTCCACTCGATGCACTCCATGCTATTGGATCGGAGTGCAGACGAAGGTTTGAAATGCCTGTTATAGCCATCACTGGAAGCCGTGGCAAGACCACGGTAAAGGAGTGGATTTACGCCCTGTTGCGCGACGACTTTTCAATTGTTCGTTCGCCACGCAGCTTCAACTCCCAGATAGGAGTGCCGCTTTCGTTGTGGCAGCTCGATCCCTCATGCCACAATCTCGCAATAATAGAGGCCGGAATATCCCGTCCGGGCGAGATGGAGCGTCTCGAGTCTATAATCAGACCGGAGATAGGAGTATTCACAAATATAGGGGGAGTACACAGCGAGGGATTTGCAAACATTGAGGAGAAATGTCACGAAAAGGCGTCTCTTTTAAAGAATTGCAAGTCCGTGGTGTTCTGTGCCGACAATCCTCTGATATCATCCTCCATCCCGGAAGGACCTGAGAGGGTTGGCTGGTCGCGTTCCAACCTTGACGCACCGCTTTTTATATCGTCGGTAGAGAAAACTGCCGGGGTGATGTCGGTCCGGTATAGTTGGAAGCCTGGAGGATTTACCGGGACTTTTACTATGTCGTGTACATCTGATATAGATTTGGAAAATGCCTTGAATTCGCTCGCCGTCATGCTTCTGCTTGGTGCCGGACCGGAGGCTGTGGCTGAAAGAATGCCAGGGCTGAAGCCTGTGGATACACGTCTTGAGGTGATAGAGGGGCTCAACGGGTGTATGCTTGTTGAGGATACCTATACGGCAGATCTGACATCTCTTGCGCAGGCTCTCGACTTCACCTGTCGGAGAGATGCTCCGGGACTTGTGAAGACAGTCATTCTCGGATCCCTTGGCGAGGATTCTTCAGCCGATCGTTCCGCTCTATATAGCTCTGTTGCATCCTTGCTGGCCTCACGCGGTGTGGAGCGTATGATAGGTATCGGCGAGGAGATAGCCGCTCATGCCGAGGCTTTTCAGGCTGATTCGAAATTCTATCGGTCGGTCGGAGACTTTATGAAGAGCGCACTCCCCACCGATTTCTCTTCCGAGCTGATATTGCTCAAGGGTTCGGGTGCCGGTGACTTTTCACCGATTGTTGAAATGCTCGAGGCACGTCAGCATGGCACTGTGCTTGAAATAAATCTCGACGCGGTAGTCGACAATTTCAACTATTTCCGCTCGCACATACGCCCAACCACAGGAATGTGCTGTATGATCAAGGCTTCGGGATATGGGGCTGGATCTCACGAACTCGCACGTACTCTCCAGACCCAGGGTGCATCATATCTCGCCGTGGCGGTCCACGACGAGGGTGCCGATTTGCGAAAGGCCGGAATAACCATGCCCATCATAGTGCTCAATCCGGCTGTGGAGAATTTCAAAGCTCTGTTTGACAATCGTCTTGAGCCTGAGATATATAGCATCGATTTCTTGCGCCGACTCATTGACGAGGCTGGCAGATATGGAGTGAAGGACTATCCTGTACACATCAAGATAGACTCAGGAATGCATCGTCTCGGCTTCCTGCTCGAGACACTTCCGGAGGTTATCGAGCTTTTGCGCTCTACCGATGCTGTTGTACCCCGCTCGATATTTACCCATCTTTGTGCCGCAGATGATCCGATGGAGGATGACTATACCCGCAGTCAGTTCGAATACTTCGACCGCTGCTGCGAGATGTTCCTTCCGGCTTTTCCTGGTAAAAAGATTCTCCGCCATATCCTGAATTCCACCGGTATCATACGCTTCCCCGACCATCAGCTCGACATGGTGCGTCTTGGAATAGGTCTTTATGGAGTGCGTACAATGCAGGACGGGTCACAGGACGGACTCCGCCCGGTATCGGCTCTACACACCATAATTATATCGCTCAAGGAGTGGCCTGAAGGAACCACCATAGGCTACAACCGACGCGGGCGTCTCACACGCCGTTCGGTGATAGCTACTGTTCCGGTGGGATATGCCGACGGCCTCAACCGCCATCTCGGCTACGGAAACGCCAGATTCAGAATCAGAGGCGTGCTTTGTCCCACAGTCGGGAGCATATGTATGGATGCCTGCATGATCGATGTCACCGATGTGCCGGGCGTTACTGTCGGCGACCGCGTGGAAATCTTCGGCGAGACCATTTCAGTCGAGACATTGGCCGACACGCTCGGTACGATTCCCTACGAAGTGCTCACGTCGGTGTCCGACAGGGTGAAGAGAGTGTACTATAGAGAATAATGTGTAAACGACATATAGCAATGGAAATTCTTAAACATGAGTGTGGCGTGGCTATGATACGCCTGCTCAAACCGCTGGAGTACTACCGTAAAAAATATGGCACCTGGACCTATGGCCTCGGAAAGCTCTATCTCCTCATGGAGAAGCAGCACAACCGTGGGCAGGAGGCGGCCGGAATAGGGGTGGTTAAGCTCCATCCGGTGCCAGGCAACGAGTATGTATTTCGTGAGAGAGCACTCGGCAAGGATGCTATTCAGGAGATATTTGGTGAGGTCAACTCAAAGATAGCCTCTTTCGGACTTTCCGATGCCACTCCGGCCGAGGTTGAGAACTTCGCTCCTTTTCTGGGTGAAATCTATATGGGCCACCTCCGATATTCCACCACTGGAAAGAGCGGAATTTCCTATTGCCATCCTTTTCTGAGGCGCAACAACTGGCGTTCGCGCAACCTGCTGATGTGTGGCAATTTCAACATGACCAATGTCGACAAGGTCTTCGACCGCGTCGTGGCCCATGGCCAGCATCCTCGCATCTATAGCGACACCGTGATTCTGCTCGAGCAGCTCGGTGAAGCTCTTGACAAGGAAAACCACCGCATCTATCGCCAATATCGCGACTCACAGGTGGATCCGCAGCTCTCCCACACTATAGAGGACAATCTTGATATGTGTCGTGTGCTATCGTCCACGTCTCCGGAATGGGACGGCGGATTTGTCATTTGTGGGGCGACCGGTTCCGGTGATATGTTTGCGCTACGCGACCGTCACGGTATACGTCCGGCCTTCTACTATGCCGACGATGAGATTGTTGTGCTTGCGTCAGAGCGGCCTGTGATACAGACGGTGCTCAATGTGCCTCGTCGCGATGTTAGAGAGCTTGTCCCCGGCAGTGCCCTGATAGTCACTAAGGCAGGTCATGTGAGCGTGGCCGACATTCTCGGCGAGGACAGCAACCGGCGATGCTCATTTGAGCGTATCTACTTCTCCCGTGGAAGTGATGCCGACATTTATGCCGAGCGCAAGGCCTTGGGACGCAATGTTGTGCCGGGAATAATGAAGAGTATAGACGGCGACCTTGACCACTCGGTGTTTTCATTCATTCCCAATACCGCTGAAGTGGCCTTCATCGGTATGTGTGAGGGGCTTGAGGAGCAACTCAACAATGTCAAGGCCGATCGTATACTTGAAGCACAGTTGGCCGGGACTCTTGATGCCGAGCGTCTGAAAGAGATAATGGGGCGCAGACTGCGGATAGAGAAAGTGGCTATAAAGGATATAAAGCTCCGCACATTCATAGCCGAGGGTGAAGCACGCAACGACCTCGCCGCCCATGTATATGATGTGACTTATGGCCTTGTGGAGAACAACCGGGACACACTCGTTGTAATTGACGATTCAATTGTGAGAGGCATCACGCTCAAGCAGTCGATACTCCGGATGCTCGATCGTCTGCATCCGCGCAAGATAGTGGTTGTCTCCTCTTCTCCGCAGGTGAGGTATCCCGACTGTTATGGTATAGATATGTCCCGCATGGGCGAGTTCATCGCATTCCGTGCAGCTGTCGAGTTGCTCAAGGACCGAGGTATGGAGAATGTTCTTGCCGAAACATATGAGAACTGCAAGAGACAGGAAGCTCTGCTCGATTTCGAGATAGTCAACTGTGTCAAAGCAATATATGCCCCCTTCACACAGGAGGAAATCTCTCGGAAGATGGTAGAGATGCTCACTGCCGACGGTGAAATCAAGGCCGAGGTGGAGATTGTATATCAGACACTTTCCGGTCTTCATGATGCAATCCCGTCATGTCCCGGCGACTGGTATTTCTCAGGCGATTATCCCACTCCGGGAGGAACAAGGCTTGTCAACCGTGCCTATATCAATTTCTATGAAGGCCACTCTGAAAAACGCTGAAAGCCATGGTTTCATCTCTCCTTCCCATATTTCTGTCGCTCGTTCCGCTTGGTGGAGAAAGAGTGTATCATGACGCGCCTGTCACCTTTGCCGATTCTTCTGCCACCATTCAACTTGTCTCCGGCGGCCTGGAGTCTGTCAGGGCTGAGGCAAGGGTGGCTATGAAGTCTATTCCGGAGCGTCAGGGGATGGCATCTGCTTGGTGGGAGCTTCGACTCTCGTCGCCTGATGACACTTTGGCCGTGAAGTTGCACCACGGTAATACAGATTTCGGCGACATACTTGACCGACGCATCACTCGGCTGACAATCTCTCGCAAAGGTGATGCTTTGGTTGAAAAGGAGGTCGAAGGGTTTGCCCCCGGTTCGGGATTCTACAACACCCTTTCAGCCGAGCTTGATGCTTGTGGTCATCTGCTCGTGAGTGGAGGTTCGAAGGCTGGAAAGATTTTGGCAGAGACGGATATTGGTCCGTTCCAACCCGTTACGGCAGACGTGGCCGTCTGTGGCGGTGAGGGAACTATGTCATTATTCTGTTGTGAGAGTCTCAGAAGTCCCGGAGCGGTTATGGCTACCATGTGGACCATGGAGTCTTTAGCTGAGCGAATAAAGAATTCAGACGATCAGGCCGAAGGGTTTTGGAAATATCTTGACAGAGAGAACGATCCTGAATATGCCCGTCCGGGAGGAAGATATCTGCTCGCTACAGTTAAGAACGAGCGTGGAGAATACGATATAATATATGTAGACGGAGCGCAGACCTATGCTGATAAATGGGAGCCTATGATGCTGAAAGGTAGACTCACCCCCACGATATTTATCGGTCACTATGACCTTGAGTGGGTCGATTCCTCCTTTGAGTCTATTAGTGAGGATATCCATGCCGATATCACGGACGGTGCGATTCTCACAGTGTCTTTCCCATTACTCAAGTCCAAGATGCGATTCTCCAAGATGCCATTGCGATAATGTCATGACACATAAATCCGGGCACACCGCAGGTGTGCCCGGATTTATGAAAAAAGAATGAAAACTTGCGGTTTATTGACTAATTGCCTAACTTTGCATCAGAAAAAGCCAACTATCCACCATGGAAAAAACACCACAGGTTGTCGTGTCACTGACATCTTTTCCAGCCGCAATACCATATGTGGCCGGAGCCGTCACGTCAATTCTTTCAGGATCTGTGCTACCCGACAAGGTGGTGCTTTATCTTACCTTCTCACAGTTTGGCGATGAAGGCATTCCCGACGACTTGACAAAGCTTGCCGATAACAATCCCATATTTGAGATACGAAATTACGACAGCGAGATCCGCTCATATCGTAAACTCATCCCGGCTCTTGAGGATTTCCCTGACGCTGTGATTGTGACAGTCGACGACGATGTAGCCTATCATCCCGATATGCTTGCCGACCTGCTCAGACTCCACGAACGTTTCCCGTGTGCCGTGCTTGCTCATCGTGCCAAGCGTATAAGCCCCGAGAAGCCATATAGGAAATGGCGCAAATATCGCTGGTATGACTTTCTATTCAAGAGAATACACCGAGGCTATGGAAATATTCAGACCGGAGTGGGCGGTGTGCTCTATCCTCCGGGCTGTCTGAAAAGCGATATGCTCGACGAGAAACTCTTCCGCGCGATAGCCCCGACCATGGACGACATATGGTTTTGGGCGGCTGCCGTGGCCAACGGGACAGAGATAATACCGGTGCCGTTCGGGCGGAACAAGCCACGAGGACTCGGAAAACCGAAAGCTCTCTCGCTCAAGACTGTCAACTTCAAGTCGGGTACCGACCGCAATTCATCGGCCTTCTTGTCGGTATTGAGACACTACCCGGAAGTGGCCGAACGTATCGGATATACTGTTCCGGATGTCAAGGCTTAGCCATGAACAGGATTTAAGGCACATCATCATTCTAATCTTTCTTGTCTAAATATGGATACAAAACACATCTCTTCAGAGATAGATATGGTCTATCTATGGGTGAACGGCAACGACCCGGTATGGCAGGCCAAGCGCAATGCAGCAGTAGGAAAGCCGGTTGAAAGACTGGCCATGAACTGTGAAGGACGCTATGCCGATAACGACGAGTTGAAATACAGCCTGCGTTCAGTAGAGATGTATGCTCCCTGGATACGTCGTATATTCATTGTCACTGACAATCAGGTGCCCGAGTGGCTCGATACATCTAATCCAAAGATTCAGATTGTGGATCACAGTGAGATAATGCCGGCCGAGTGTCTGCCATGCTTTAACTCATGCATAATAGAGCATTTCCTGTGTCGTATTCCCGGGCTCAGCGAGCGGTTCATTTATGCTAACGACGATATGTATATCAATCGTCCGGTGACCCCCGAGACATTTTTCGCTCCCGACGGATTGCCTATAATGCGACTTAACCGCAGGCCTTTCCGCAAGTTGGTGCTAAAGTTCAGAGAGAAAGTGCTTGGACGCAAGAGAAGCAACTACAACCGCACTATCCAGATAGCCGCCGAACTGGTGGAAAAGCGTTATGGTAAATACTTCGGAGCAAAGATGCACCATAATATTGACTCATATCTCCGAAGTGATCTCGCTCATGCCGAGGAGGTATTCAAGGAGGAGATAGAGCGTACCTATGGCAATCATGTGCGTGGCACGGACGACGTGCAACGCAGTCTTTTCACCTATGTCGCACTGGCCGAGAAGAGAGCACATCCGCGTTACGTCACTCAGCGCGAATCTCTGAGAGTACATATACAGAACGAGAAGCACTATGGAAAACTGGCTAAATACAATCCCATACTTTTCTGTATGAACGACTCGGAATTTGCCACAGACAAGGACCGTGTCCGAGCCAGACAGTTCATGGAGAGCCGTTTCCCAAATCCATCACAGTTTGAGAAATAACTGCCGAAAGGCCGGTGCGGACATTCTGATTACCGCAGACTTTTTGACAATTGGAAAAGAGACGTTAAGAGGTTGTTATTAAACAACCTCTTAGTCTTCTCTGATATCGTTGAGGTCGTAACGGTCGAAATACTCCGATCTGACAGTGCGCTCCGTGCCGCTTGCACGTCCGCGCCCTTGCTTTTCAATGAATTCCTCGCGCGATCTCACGGCATAGTGGTTGATACGTATCACATCCTGTTGTGGTTCGCGTTCGCGGAAATTGCGTGTGATAGGCTCTCCGTGTGAGTCAGCAGCCTTGCCGGATATACGTGCTACTTCATGACAGCCTATCATTGAATAGACACGGCGAGGATTGACGATGCTCTTGACATGGCGGTTTAGGGGATGGGAGGGAAGAGAATGGCTGGTAAACCGCTCCATCACTCCGCCTGGTTCTCTTTTCTCGGCACCACCGCTGCCATATATAAGCCAATTGATTTCCACGGCCGGGAACTCCTCAAATCCGGAAAGAAAATCCGGTATGGATTGATGACGGCGCGGAACGATGAATTCGTCAAGGTCAATAAAAGCAATCCAGCGCGATTCGAGTCTGTGGTGGTCAAGACAGTCGTCGTAGGCCGCGAGCTGCATTCTGTAGCCTGGGAAATAGGTGTAGTCGACAACACCGGCCTCGATATAGGGCTGTAGCACCTCGCGTGTGGAGTCGGTGCTCTCGTTGTCATAAATATAGAATTTCTCCACTCCCTGCGACAGGTGCCATTCAATCCATTCCTTGAAATACGTGCCTTCGTTCTTGGCGATTGCACACACTGCGAGATAGCAGCCCGGCGACGTAGTGTCTTTCTTGAGCCTTCGCTTCAGTTTTAGCGCGTTGATGAGACCGAAGCGGAGTATTCCTCTCCAGCGGTTGCGCGCCATCTTGCGGGGGATAAGTCCGGCTATAATCTCGGCAGCTACCTTGTTCATAATTCAAAGCTTGATTTTTCTGGCAATATATGGTCAAAAGCCTCTCTGATTCGTTCCATCAGCCGGTCGTAGTGACGTATGTGGACGTTGTCGTTCAGGCATATGAGTGAATATTTCTGCTCGTTGATGGCCCTGATGGCTTGTTCGGGTTTGATCATGAGCGGAAACATTTTTGTGTCCGAGTAAGTATTGTATGGTTCGAAATTACCACGGCATATCTGCCATGTGCGGAAAAGCTCGGGAGTATAGTCGGTGTGTGAGCGGAATCTGTTGACCGATGTTTCAGTGAGCTCTTTCTCAGCCACTTTCCACACTTCTTCGAATGTCGATTTCAGATAGGGCTGGGCATTGTGGGGCGTGCGGAGTGTGATGAATTTTCCGTAGGGCTTGAGCACGTAGTTCCAGAAACGGCGGGAGCCGTAGCTTGGGTCAAACCATTTGTCGTGGTGGAGCGCCATCACCTCCTTCTTGTCAAAGTGGCGGTTTATGATGCGGAGATTGTTCTTGATACGACGGTACCATTGCGACCACGAAGGATTATAGAGAAATGTGGCGATATCACATGGCAGGCCGTTGCGGAAAAACCGTTCCGGAGTGATATTATTGGTGATATAGAAGTCGTCGTTGAAGTAGACAAAGTGGTCGGCAAGTCCGGGAATACGATACATATACCGCTCGATCACCACGGAGTTGTAGGTAGGCAGGAATTCACTCGGTATGAAGTCGGCATGGTCCACGAGGTGGATCTTCGGATTGGAAGTGTCAAGCCATGCCGGTGTCTGGCCTCCGGTGACAAAATGAATCTTTCGCACCCACGGGGCAAACTTTTCCACTCCGCGAAACCAGTATTTCAGAAACCCGTGGTCGCGGAATCTCGCGTCGGACACACCGTTCTTTTCGTTGGTCTTCTTGGCGGAGTATTTGGCGAACTCTTTCTGCCATTTGGGGTCGTTCATGTCGACCCAGGTCACTATAAAGTCTATTTCCATGAGAGTTTCATGCATTTTTGTCAGGCGATGACAGTGGCCTGGCGTGTTTGAACCTGTTGTGGGACCATAGATACAACTCTGGCTGACGGTTGATGGAGTCTGCCAGCATACGGTAGTATATGCCGGTCAGTTCAAAGTCGGGCATGGAGCGGGGATTGTCGGCCATGTCAACGAATTCCGCCTCGTAGTATCCGCGTCTCACTCGTCGGACATTCACATAGCGGGCTTCGAAATCATAGTGCTTGGTGATTTTTTCAGGTCCTGTCATCACCGGTGTGTCGTGGTGGAGGAAGGGGAGGAAGTGATGCAGCTCGTGCCAGTGGGGCGACTGGTCGGCTATAAATCCCACGATGCAGACCTCGCCGGCCGCGACACGGCGGGTAATGAATCGGGCTGTCTGTCCCATCTCCACGTTGGTCGCGCCCATTCTGCCTCGCATTTCCAGCATCAGTTTGTCCATCTCCTTGTTCCGGAGTTTGTGGTATATCTGTGCGGCCACGGCCTCTTTGCACAGATGGAGAGGCATGGACGATATCCACTCCCAGTTGCCGTAGTGTCCGAGGAATAGTGACACGGAGCGACCGTTGCGCAGCAGGGTGTTGACTTCGTCGATGTTAGTGAATTTCATGCGGCGGCTCATCTCCTCAGGAGACATATGGGCCATCTTGCAGGTTTCGACTATGTTGTCTGTGAAAAAACGGTAGAATCCCTTCTCTATACGGCGTATTTCTGTGGGATTCTTGTCAGGGAAACATTCTGTGAGATTACGTCTTACAATTTTGCGACGGTAGCGGGCTATATGGTATACGACAAAAGCCAATACGTCCGAAATGACGTAGAGCACCGTAAACGGGATATAAGATATGAATTTAAGAAAATACCTGAAAAGGCGATAGGGCATATCTCTTTGTTGAAGGTGGGCGATATTGTTGGTTTTTCGTCCGCAAAGGTACGGAAAAAGAGTGAGTTTATTGCGGTTCGGAGACGAAAAATCATGATTTTTAGCTACCTTTGCGGACGAAAAGCTTTGAAAGATGGAGATTACAATCGAAGATATTGTCAGAGAAACTGTCCCGGGCCTGCGGATAGCAGTCGTAGAGGCCGATGTTAAGAATTCCGAGACTTCCGATGAGCTGTGGGCCCTGATAGAGCGCGCGGCCTCCGATGTGGCTATGGTGACGGAACTCGCCGACGTCAACAAGCGTCCGGCAATACGTGCCACCCGCGAGGCATATAAGGCTTTCGGAAAGGAGCCCAACCGCTATAGACCTTCGGCCGAGGCCCTGTCGAGAAGAGTGGTGAAAGGCATGGGCCTATATCGCATCAACACTCTTGTGGATCTGATAAATCTTGTCTCTCTCCAGTCTGGCTACTCTATAGGCGGTTTTGATATCGACAGCATTGATGGAGAGTCTCTTTCACTTGGCGTAGGCCTTGAAGGAGAGCCTTTTGAGGCGATAGGTCGGGGACAGCTCAATATTGCCGGCTTGCCCGTCTATCGTGACTCAACCGGTGGAATCGGTACTCCCACCAGTGACCACGAACGCACCAAACTCACCATGGAGACATCTCGCCTTCTGATGTGTATCAATATCTATGGCGAAGAGATGCCTGTCGATGAGACCCTCGGCCTTGTCACCGACTTGCTTGAGCGTTTTGCTTCAGCCCAAAATATAACAGTCAAATATCTGAGCGCATGAAACAACTTAAAATGTATCCTACCAGTCTCAACGACCGGTATCTCGACGAGGCCGTGGAATGTCTCGAACAGGGTGGTGTGATTATATATCCCACCGACACTCTCTATGCGCTCGGATGTGACGCGCTCAACAACGGTGCCATAGAGCGTCTGTGCAAAATCAAGGGAGTGGACCCGCGTAAACAGACTCTATCGGTGGTGTGCTCAGGCATTTCCATGGCCAGCGAGTATGCACGTGTGGACAACGAGGCTTTCCGAATACTGCGCAGAAATCTCCCCGGTCCGTTTACATTCATACTTCCGGCTTCCACCACGCTCCCTAAGATTTTCAAGGGACGCAAAGAGGTGGGAATACGAGTGCCGGCCAATCCTATAGCGTCAGCCCTTGCCGATCGGCTCGGACATCCTCTGCTTTCTACCTCTATACCCCAGGACGAGGATGGTGTTGATCCGGCAACGGTGGCACTCGAATATGAGGGAGTGGCCTCGCTACTCATCGACGGAGGAGAGGGTGAGGGAATTCCCTCAACAGTGGTCGACATAACAGACAGCCGTAATCCCGAAATAGTCCGTGAGGGGAAAGGCGAGCTTTGTTGACATGAACATAAGAAGAATCACGCCACAGGACTACCTGGAGCTGTTCGGTGAACCATCGCATATATATAATTCAGTGGCGTTCAACGAACTGAACCGACATAAGTGTGACGATATCCACTATCTTATCAGTGAAGACGAACATGGCAAGCCGAGACTCGGACTTATCCTTGGCGAGAGGGGAGATGTGCTTGCGTCGCCGTTCTCGGCGCCTTTCGGCGGAGTAGAGCAGATAAAGCAGCAGAGGGTGAGGCAGTATATCGATTTCGTCGACTCGCTGAGTGCCTACGTAAAGACTCTCGGAAAGGAGATTCGTCTCACACTTCCTCCCCATATTTATGACCGCGACGGAAATGTCGAGAAACTGTTGTGTGCGCTTCTCACCTGTGGTGCGAGGAGGGTGGCCACTGAGTACAATTACCACTATCCGACAGAGAGATTTCAGTCATATGTCGAGTTTCTGCCGAGGGATGAGAGGACAAAGTTCCGGAAGGCCTGCAAGGCCGGTTTTGGTTTTGAAGTACTTGGCAACTCGGCCGACGACATAGCCCGAGCCTACGGTGTGATTAAGAAGAATCGTGAGAGCCACGGCTATCCGCTCAGAATGTCGCTTGATGATGTTCTGGCTACGACAGAAGTTGTCGGTGCCACATTCATGGTGATGAGTTATGAGGGTGAGGATGTCGCTGCCGTTCAGGCTTTTGATGTCTCGCCGGAAATAGTGCAGATTATATACTGGGGTGATGTCCCGGGCTATTCCGCTCTACGCCCCATGAGGTTTCTTGCCTACAAGGTGTTTGAATACTTTGCCGGAAAGAAAACCATTGTCGATGTCGGACCATCGTCGTCCGACGGCATACCCTCGTTGGGATTGTGTGACTTTAAGGAGGAAGTGGGCTGTGTTCTCACCCCCAAGTCATCGTTCGTACTTTAAGAAAGTATAAAGAAACAGCCATATCTTCGTTTGCCCCGTATATATGGGGAAGTAAGAAGATATGGCTGAAATATTATAATTATATTTTGTAGTCTTTATTCGTCGAAGGTCATCTCGTCAAATCCGGCTGCGTCAAATTCGTCGTCATTATAGTCGGTGTCGCCATAGAATTCGTCGTCGAGGTCGGTTGCGGCAGCCTGTGCGGCAGCCTTGGCATCTATCTTTGCGTCGAAATCGTCGAGGTTGACAAACTGTGCCGGTGCGTCGCCCATGGATATAGAGCAGAGAGGGTCGTGCAGATGTTTGCCGGGAACAGAGCGTTTCATCTCTATAAAGAAAGAGCGGTCGGTCATATAGTCAAATACCCACACAAGTCTCTGTCCTTCATCCTCGATGAGGTCGCTGAGCGGAGTGTCTTCCATGAGATAAACATCCTCCGAGGAGTCGGAACCCATATCTTCGAGACTTATTTCTTGGCTGCGTTCCCATCCGTCGTCACATAAGAAAAAAGAACTGAACTGTCCCTTGTCATATCCCACACTGTCGCATATGGCGTTGCGGAGATCAAGGAATGTGGCATCAGCATCAATCTGTATTTCGCGTTTGAAATTGTCAACTTCGTCAGAGACAATGCGGAAATTGAATATCATAATATACGTTTTGATTATATACTGCGAAAGTAATAACTATTTTTCGAAAAGCAAAACTCTTCTGAAAAAAAATTCCCGATGGGTGTGATAATCCTGTCAGATAATCCTGTCGGCCTACTTAATAAAAATACCCCCGACAGATATGCCGGAGGTATCATATGGGTATTCGGAGTATAGGGGTTGGAGGCTTATACTTCGAGGTTGATGTTGAACTGTTCGTTCCAGGGCAGACCGTCCTTGGCGAGCTCCTCGAGGAATGGATCGGGATCGAATTCCTCGACGTTGTTGACGCCGGGCTTCACCCACTTACCTGTCAGGAACATCATGGCTCCCACCATTGCAGGAACACCTGTGGTGTAGCTCACTGCCTGCATTCCGGTCTCCTTATAGGCTTCCTCGTGCGAGCAGTTGTTCCATATATAGTAGGTGAGGTGTTTGCCTTCCTTGTCACGGCCTTCGATGCGGCATCCGATGGATGTCTCGCCGTGGTAGTTCTCTCCGAGATCCTGCGGATTGGGGAGTACGGCTTTGAGGAACTGCAGGGGCACGATCTTCTGTCCGTTGTAGTCTACCTCGTCGATACGGGCCATACCGATGTTCTGAATCACACGGAGGTGTGTGAGATACTCCTGCCCGAAAGTCATCCAGAAGCGGGCGCGCTTGATGGAGGGATAGTTCTTCACAAGCGACTCCAGCTCCTCGTGATAGAGGAGATAGCTCTCACGCTCGCCGATGTTGGGGTAGGTGAGGGTCTTGTGTATCTCGAGCGGACCGGTGGTCACCCACTTGCCGTCCTCGTAGTAGCGTCCGTTCTGAGTAATCTCGCGAATGTTGATCTCGGGGTTGAAGTTTGTGGCGAAGGCCTTGCCGTGGTCACCGCCGTTGCAGTCCACGATGTCGAGATACTCCATGTCGGAGAAATAGTGCTTGGCCGCATAGGCGGTGAATACACCCGATACTCCGGGATCGAATCCGCAGCCCAGGATGGCTGTGAGGCCGGCTTCCTCGAAACGCTGTTTGTAGGCCCACTGCCAGGAGTATTCGAAGTGAGCCACATCCTTGGGCTCGTAGTTGGCTGTGTCGAGATAGTTCACTCCGCATATGAGGCAGGCATCCATGATGGTAAGGTCCTGATAGGGGAGTGCCACGTTTATTACGAGCGCGGGTTTGTGGCGGTTGAAAAGCTCTACAAGTTGTGGAACGCTGTCGGCATCAACCACGTCGGCAGAGAAGTGGGGTTTGCCGATTTCTTCCACGATAGCCTCGCATTTTTTGCGTGTACGGGAAGCGATGACCACTTCTGTGAATACCTCTGGATGCTGGGCGCATTTGTGAGCCACTACGGTGCCCACACCGCCGGCTCCGATGATTACTACTTTAGCCATATATAGGTTTTAGAGGGGTTAGTCACGCTGGTTTCCGAAGAAACGGAGCAGGAGAAGGAAGAGGTTGATGAAGTCAAGGTAGAGGTTGAGCGCTCCGATGGTGGCCAGATGGCCGACGCGGTCTGAGGGGGTATACTCGGCTATGGCCTTGATTTTCTGTGTGTCCCATGCAGTGAGACCTACGAATATGAGCACACCGATGCCGGAGAGAATCCAGTCGAATGTGGAGCTCTTTGTGAAGATGTTGACCACCGAGGCTATGATTAAGCCGAAGAGGGCATACATAAGGAAATTGCCCCACTTGGTGAGGTCCTTTGTGGTGAAGTAGCCATAGATGCTCATGGCTCCGAATGTGCCGGAACAGATGAAGAATGTCTTGGCTATGGAGGTCATGGTGTAGACAATGAAGATCGGAGCAAGTGCCAGACCGTTGACCACCGAGAACGCATAGAACAGCAGGGTGGCAGTGGTGGACGACAGGCGGTTGATGCCCCCGGAGATGGTCATGACGAGCACAATCTCAGCTATGAAAAGTGCCCAGTAGAACCATGAGTTGGTGAGCATGAACGACATATAGCCGTGGGAGCCGGCGCAGAACAAGGAGACGAGGGCTGTCACGAGAAGACCGAGTGTCATCTTGAGATATACTCTCTTCATGACGTTGGAGGTCGTCTCGACAATCTGCGCGGCCTGTGTGTAGCCACGGAAGGGAGGAGGTGTTTGGTTCTGATACATATTTTAGTCAGTAATGTTTGTTCTCTTTCTTATAAGACAATTTAAAGCCCGGATAGTTTAATCCTACATTCTTTCAGGCACTTTGATGCCGAGGAGGGACATACCGGTGGCAATAACGCGGGCTGTCTGGCGGCTGAGCTGGAGTCGCAGCGAGCGCACGGCGGGATCGCTTTCCTTAAGTATGGAGCAGTCGTGGTAGAACTGGTTGTAGGTTTTCACCAGGTCGTACACATAGTTGGCTATGAGTGCGGGGCTGTAGGTGGCTCCTGCATTCTGCACCACGGCGGGGAAGTCGGCCAGCGACTGGATGAGGGTGATTTCGCGTTCGCCGGGCACCACTTCCGAGTAGTCGGCCTTGTCGTCGAGGTTTTCCTCAGCGGCTTTGCGGAGCACCGAGCAGATACGTGCGTGGGTATACTGTATGAAGGGTCCGGTGTTGCCGTTGAAGTCGATACTTTCCTTGGGGTTGAAGGTCATGTTCTTGCGCGGGTCTACCTTGAGCAGGAAGTATTTCAAAGCTCCGAGTCCCACCATTTCGCAGATAGCCTCGGTCTCGGCCTCTGAGAGTCCGTCGAGTTTTCCGAGTTCAGCCGAGACAGTGCGGGCTGTCGCCACCATGTCGTCCATGAGGTCGTCGGCGTCCACCACGGTGCCTTCGCGTGACTTCATCTTGCCTTCGGGCAGTTCCACCATGCCATAGGAGAAATGCACGAGGTCTTTGCCCCACTTGAATCCAAGGCGGTCGAGAAGTATCGAGAGCACCTGGAAGTGGTAGTTCTGCTCATTGCCCACCACATATATCATTTTGTCGATGGGGTAGTCCTCATAGCGCAGCTTGGCGGTGCCTATATCCTGTGTCATATAGACCGAGGTGCCGTCGGCGCGCAGCAGCAGCTTGTGGTCGAGTCCCTCGGGGGTAAGGTCGGCCCACACTGAGCCGTCTTCCTTGCGATACATCTTCCCTGCCTCAAGACCTTCGAGCACCTTGTCCTTGCCTTCGAGATAGGTGTTGCTCTCGTAGTAGATTTTGTCGAAATCCACTCCCATTCGCTTGTATGTCTCGTCGAAACCGGCGTAGACCCATGAGTTCATGGTTTCCCAAAGGTGTCGCACTTCGGGGTCTTTGTTTTCCCATTTCACGAGCATCTCGCGAGCCTCTTTCATGAGGGGCGATGCGGCTTTGGCCTCGTCCTCGGTCATTCCCTGCTCCATGAGCGATGCTGTCTCGGCCTTGAAATGCTTGTCGAAAAGCACGTAGAAGTCACCTATGAGGTGGTCGCCTTTCTTTCCGGCCGATTCGGGAGTTGCACCCTCGCCCCATTTCTGCCATGCAAGCATTGACTTGCATATGTGGATGCCGCGGTCGTTGACAATATTGGTCTTGACCACACGGTTGCCACAGGCTTTGAGAATCTCGGCAAGCGAGAATCCGAGCAGGTTGTTGCGAACGTGGCCGAGGTGGAGGGGTTTGTTGGTGTTTGGCGAAGAGTATTCCACCATATAGAGAGGAGCGTCGGGGGCCACCGCCACGGTGCCATAGTCGGGTGTCTCTGCAATGTGGCTAAGTACCGAGTTCCAGAACCGCGGAGAAATGGTGAGGTTGAGGAATCCCTTGACCACATTGTATTTCTCAACTGCCGGTTCGTTTGCCTCGAGCCAGGCGCCGATTTCGGCACCTACGGCCTCGGGAGACTTACGGGCAGCCTTGACCCAGGGAAACACGACAACGGTGAGGTTGCCCTCAAACTCCTTGCGGGTAGCCTGCGGGGCAATTTTGTCTGCGGGAGTGTCAATGCCGTAGAGTTCTTTCACGGCGCGCGCTACAGCCTGCGCTACGATACTGTCTATTGACATATTCTTTTCTGATGGTTTATTCTTGGTTTTAATTTGCAAAATTACTAAAATCACGACTAATGTTTTAATAAAATATGTAAAAAATGCCGGGTGGCCATTTGGTTTTCGTAAATTCGTGAAAAATTGCTAACTTTGGGGTCGCCTTTTGCGCAATTATACAGAAACATGGAAGAAACCAAGATAGTGTCTTTAGGACAGATTGACATCTCGACAGGTGGAGACAAGAGTGAGCCGATATTCACCGACCTCCCCGTCATTCCCATGCGTGACCTCGTGGTGTTCCCGGGAGTCACGTTCCCGATCACACTTGGGCGCGAGTCCACCCGCCGCCTCGTCAAGGAGGCTTCCGAGAAGTCGGTGGTGGTGGGAGTGTTCTGCCAGAAGGACTCGTCGGTCGACGAGCCCGGCCCCGACGACGTGCACGACTATGGCGTAATTGCCGATGTGCTGAAGGTGTTCGACCTTCCCGACGGTTCGCACACGGCCATCATCTCGGCCCGTGGCAAGGTGAAGAAGACCGGAGCCGGCCCGGGAGAAACTATTCCGGGAGCACTTTCACTCACAGTGACCGAAATAAAGGAACAGCGTCCGCGTCCCACCGACAAGGAATTTGCCGTGATGTGTGCCGACATACGTCGCACCACACTCGAAATACTCAAGAAGGAGGGCGAGGCCACACCGGGCGATCTTGCCTTCAATGTGGAAAACGTTCCTACGCCCGAGATGCTTATCAACATGGTGGCCACCCACTCCCCGTTTGACGTGGCCGACAAGATGAGACTTCTGGCCAAGCGCAGGCTCAAGGACCGTGCCACAATGCTTCTCACCCTCCTTGCCTACAGTGAGGAGATAGCCGAGTTAAAGGCCGAGATACAGCGCAAGACGCGCCACAACATCGACCGCCAGCAGCGCACACACTTCCTTCAGCAGCAGTTTGATACTCTGCGCGAGGAGCTGTATGGCGACGATGACGACTGTCGTGCCCTTGAGCAGAAGGCCGAAAACATACGTATGCCAAAGGCCGTGCGCGACACTTTCAACAAGTCGCTCGACAAGTTGCGCCGTCTCAATCCACAGAGTCCCGACTACTCCGTGGAATTCACATACCTCACCGTTCTCACCGACTTGCCATGGGGCAAGGAGGCCGAGACCGATCGTGACTTTGCCGAGGCCGAACGCATCCTTGACAGCGATCACTACGGTCTGGAGAAAGTGAAGGAGCGTATTCTCGAACAGCTTGCCGTGATGATGAACACCCCAGAAGGCCGATCACCCATACTTTGCCTGGTTGGTGCGCCCGGTGTGGGCAAGACGTCCCTCGGACAGTCAGTGGCCCGCGCCCTCGGTCGCGGATACCAGCGTGTTTCGCTCGGAGGTCTTCATGACGAGGCTGAAATCCGCGGACACCGCCGCACATATATAGGAGCGATGCCCGGACGCATAATTGATGCTATCCGTAGGGCCGGAACAATCAATCCGGTGCTTCTGCTCGACGAGATTGACAAAACCGGAAGCGACTACAAGGGCGACCCTTCTTCGGCACTGCTCGAGGTTCTTGACCCGGAGCAGAACAGCCACTTCCACGACAATTATGTGGATGTCGACTTCGACCTTTCGAGAGTGTTGTTCATAGCTACAGCCAACACCCCCTCAACAATCCCGGGTCCGCTGCTCGACCGTATGGAGGTGATTGACATATCGGGCTATCTCATGGAGGAAAAAATAGAGATAGCGCGCAGACATCTTGTACCGCGTGTGGCTACTGAAAACGGATTCTCGGCCGACGAGGTGGAATTTACCCCCGAGGCAATCACGGCCATCGTGGAAAGCTATACGAGCGAGAGCGGTGTGAGACAGCTTGAAAAGCAGATTGCCAAAGTGATACGCCGCATTGTACTTCGCAAGATGCGTGGACTGGACTATTCGCTCACCGTCCTCCCCGAACACCTTACCGACTATCTCGGTGTGGCCCGTTATTCGCCCGAGCGCTACGAGGTGAGCGACATACCGGGAGTAGCCGTCGGCCTGGCCTGGACAGCCGTTGGAGGTGAGATTCTTTTCATAGAGTCTTCATTTACCAAGGGTAAAGGTGAGAAACTCACACTCACCGGCAACCTCGGCGATGTCATGAAGGAGTCGGCGGTGATAGCTTCGCAGGTAGTCAAGGCCGGTGCTGAGAAATATGGTGTGGCCGAAGACTGGTTTGAGAATCACCAGCTCCATATCCATGTGCCCGAAGGAGCCATTCCAAAGGATGGTCCCTCGGCCGGAATCACCATGTGTACATCGATTCTTTCAGCCGCTACAGGTCGCCCGGTTGTGCCTCGTCTCGCTATGACCGGCGAGATCACGCTCCGTGGCAAGGTGCTTCCTGTGGGTGGCATAAAGGAGAAAATACTTGCCGCCAAGCGTGCGGGAATCACCGACATAGTGCTCTGCAAGGACAACCGCAAGGATATAGAGGACATCCGTCCGGTATATCTCGAAGGAATGAACTTCCACTATGTATCAACTGTCGACGAGGTTTTTGAAATAGCTCTGAAATGAAAAAGATAGCCCTCAACATTCTTCTCATGGTGGTGGTCGGTATACTCATCGGCTGGCTGTCCATGATTTTCCTTCGCTACTGGACCCGCCACGGCGAGACTGTGGATGTGCCGCTGGTCAAGGCTCTTCCCTATGAACGCGCCATTACCTCTCTCTCTTCCGAGGGACTCAACGCCATTGTCAGCGACTCGGTCTACGACACCGGGAAGGCTCCAGGCACGGTGATTGAGCAGAATCCCAAGGCCGGAACTGTGGTGAAGGAAGGTCGCGAAGTGTTTCTCACCATTGTGGCTTTTTCGCCCAAGATGGTGTCGCTGCCCACTCTCACCGATATTTCCGTGCGCCAGGCACGTTCAATTCTTGAAGGTCTGGAATTGAAGAATGTTGTGGAGAAGCGTGTCCCCAGTGACTTCAAGGATCTTGTATTGGGAGTACGCTACAAGGGAACACGTCTGCAACCCGGTGCGCGTGTGCCTGTTAATGCCGTCATAGAGCTTGAGGTGGGAGAGGGAGTGCCTGAGATTTTCGCACCAGACTCTGCCGCTTCGTCAGGGAACGACAGCTTGGAACAACTTGATCTCTTCTGATATGGCCCTTACAGAGATGGAACCGGAGGATTTCGAAATTGAGGAATCGGGCGAGCTTGCCGATATAGACACCGGAGCCGCACCGGGGCTATATGAGCATTTTCGTTTCGTTGCCGACAAGGGGCAGGAATTGCTCCGTGTCGACAAGTTCCTCGTGGCAAGACTTCAGAAATCGTCGCGCAACCGTGTGCAGCAGGCCGCCGAGGCCGGGTGCATCATCGTCAACGGCAAGCCCGTTAAGTCCAACTATCGTGTGAAGCCATTCGACGTGGTGAGTGTGGTGATGGACCGTCCGCGCTACGAGCTTGAGATTATAGCCGAGGACATACCGCTCGACATTGTATATGAGGACGATACTGTCCTGGTGGTCAACAAACCGGCTGGACTCGTTGTACATCCCGGTCATGGCAACTACTCGGGTACACTTGTCAACGCCCTTGCTTGGCATTTCCGTGACACACCGGACTATGACGTCAACGACCCCAGACTCGGCCTTGTACACCGCATCGACAAGGATACTTCTGGCCTGCTCGTGGTGGCAAAGACTCCCGATGCAAAGACTCATCTTGGCCGACAGTTTTTCAACAAGACCACCAAGCGCGAATACAACGCTCTCGTGTGGGGACAGCCACGTCCGGAGTCGGGCAGGATAGAGGGCAATATCGGGCGCAATCCCAAGGACCGTCTGCAGATGGCTGTCCTTCCGCCCGACGACCCGACAGGCAAACACGCCGTCACCCACTATGAGACTCTCGAGAGTTTCGGTCATGTGGCCTTGGTGAAATGTGTCCTTGAGACCGGACGCACACACCAGATACGAGTCCATATGACCCACATAGGCCATCCTCTTTTCTCGGACGCGCGTTATGGAGGTGACAAGATTCTTAGAGGCGAGCGCACCGGAAGCTATCAGAAGTTTATCACCAATTGTTTCGAGCTTTGTCCTCGTCAGGCTCTTCATGCCCGCACTCTCGGGTTCGTACACCCCAAGACAGGTGAAGAGATGTTCTTCACTGCTCCGATACCTTCCGACATGGCCGCGCTTATAGAGAAATGGCGTGTATACAACGAGAGCCGTTCGTTGAAATGACGAGATGGTCTGAGTGAAGACATCAGACGGCTTAATCGGTTGACAGACATTTTATAAATCATACTCCTCGCCAAGGGAAAGACATTCCTTTGGCGAGGAGTTTTTTCTACATATTGCAATCCTGGCCGGATTTAGATGCTTGTCCTATTGTACCCGGTCGTGTGAACTAAGAAACAAGGTAGTGTGTTATTGATTTCAGTAATTCATCACAGGTCCATGTGTGTCACAGGACTTTTTTGTTCGCTGCTGAAAACTATTGAGTAATTCATCTTCAACCCGTTTATTTATACATTTACGCCGTTTATCGACAATTGTTGTGAGAATAATGCTCTTTCCCATACATTTGTCAGAAAATACAATTATTCACATTATGAGACACATCTTACCACAGCTGCTTCTCCTCCTCATTGCCTGCGCTCCGTCTCTTCGGGCCGAGTCACTTCAGTCCGATTCGCTTGCCGTGTCGCCCCCTCCCACAACACGGACTGTGAGCGGAATGGTGGTCGATGACACCGGTGAGTCGGTGATAGGTGCGACAATCACTGCCAAAGGCAAGCCTAAGATCGCTGCCGTGAGCGATGTCGAAGGACGTTTCAATCTTTCCGGACTGCGTGACGGGGATGTGTTGCAAGTGTCCTACCTTGGTTTCAAGACAATAGACATACCGCTCAAACGCGACCGGAATTTCTATAAAATCATGCTTCACGGCAATGTGTCGCAGCTCGACGAAGTGGTTGTCGTGGGATATGCCACCCAGAAGAAAGCCGATCTCACCGGTGCTGTATCCTCGGTAAACATCAATGCTCTCGAGGATCGTCCGCTCACCAATGCCACCAACGCCCTTGCCGGTCTTGCTGCCGGACTGACCGTCAGCAACTCGGGCGGAAACACTCCGGGCTACGAGGCACAGAGCATACTCGTGCGCGGTCAGGGAACACTCAACAACGCCGCGCCTCTCGTGGTGGTCGACGGAATGACCGGAATAGCGCTCAGTGATATCAATCCCGGCGATATCGAGAACATATCTATCCTCAAGGATGCCGCATCGTCGGCAATCTACGGCTCCAGAGCGGCCAACGGTGTGATTCTCGTCACCACGCGCCAGGGCTCGGAGCAGGCTCCGCGTGTCACCTACAGTGGCAATGTGTCTTTCGAGACAGTGGCCAAGCGTCTGAATCTTGTCACCGACTATGCCGATTTCATGGAGATTCAGAATGCCGGACTCATTGTCAACGGACAGGCTCCGCGATTCTCACAAGGCAAGATTGACGAGTGGCGCAACGATGCCGGACGCAATCCGACGATATATCCCAATACCGACTGGCAGGACCATATATATCGCAATCCGTCGGTAGTGCAGACCCACAACCTCTCGGTCACCGGAGGGTCAAAGACTGTACGCTACAATCTCAGTGCCGGATATGTCGACAATCCCGGAATGATCTACTACACCGACTACAAGCGATACCAGCTTCGTTCCAATATAGAGGTAAACATCAAGCCCTGGCTCGGAGTGGGAGCCAATATATTCGGATATCTTGACAAGAACAATCCGTCGTCGGAGAATGCCACCGCAGGCGGCGACGTTATATTCGGGTCCGGTGCGTTCAACACTGTCCCCGGTATGACGCTCTACGATCCCGTCACCGGTCTCTATGGCGGCATACAGAACCCCGAGGAGGAGAATGTGAGCAATTTCAATCCCTACCGTCGCCAGTGGTTCTACAAGCCCGAGTATCCCACAAAGACAAAGCGTTCTGTCACCAAGCTTTACGCCCGCCTCTCGCCTCTGAAAGGACTTACACTTCAAGGTTCGTTTTCCTACAATCAGTGGGAGCGCAATGTAGAGCACCATCTCACCGACCGAGACCTGTTTCGCTTCACAGCCGACGGCCCTGTTCTGATACGCGAGGGTGCGGTGCGCACATACATACGCCGTTACAACTACAAGAATACGTTCCGTTCGTCCGAACTCACGGCCCGCTATGACTTCACTGCAGGCAAACTCGAGGCCTCGGTGCTTGCAGGCTTGAGCCAGGAATACAATAAATACGACCAGGACTATTATATAAAGTATGATCTCGTTGATCCCTCGCTTGGAGCAATCGATGCTGGAATGACCAACGGAAGTATCACCGGCAACTACAACGAATGGTCCATGCGTTCCTATTTCGGTCGCGTGAATCTCAACTGGGACGATAAGTATCTCCTTGAGGCCAATCTCCGCGCCGACGGCTCTTCGAAGTTCGCTCCCGGCCACCGTTGGGGCTATTTCCCGTCGGTATCGTTGGGATGGCGCGTGTCGGAGGAGAAATTTCTCAACTCTGTTCCGTGGATCAACCAGCTGAAACTACGTGCCTCGTATGGCTCGCTCGGCAATAACGCCACCACAAGCTATTATATGTATCAGTCGCTATTTGCGACAGCCAACTATGTGCTCAACGGCAGCATCGCAGGCGGCCTGGCACAGACGGTTCTTGCCAATCCCAATCTGACCTGGGAGAAGACCTATATGACCAACGTCGGTATCGACTACTCCTTCCTCAGCCACCGTCTCAGCGGCTCGTTGGATATATACAGCAAGGACACCAAGGGCATTCTCATCTCGCTTCCGGCCCCGCTCGAACACGGTACATCGACGGTGCCCAACCAGAATGCTGGAGAGGTAAACAATAAAGGAATCGAGTTTGACGTGACCTGGAACGACCGAATTGGCAAGGTGTCCTATAATGTCGGTTTCAATATGGGTTTCGTTACAAACAAAGTCACCCGTTTCCAGGGCGATGTATCGTCGATCAACGGAGTCTACAAGACTCAGGAGGGCAAACCTATCAACCAGCTTTATGTCATCACGGTCGATCGCATCGTGAGAGACCAGGCCGACCTTGACTATGTGCAGTCGCTTGTCGACAAGAACCCATCCTATTTTTCCACCTATCAGCGTCCCGAACTTGGCGATTTTCTATATCGTGATGCAAACGGCGACGGGAAGCTTGACACAGCCGACCGTGTGGAAATCGGCCACGGCACTGTCCCGAGATTCACCTATGGTGCAAGTCTCGGCCTTGAATGGAACAATTTTGATTTCAGCATTCTCTTCCAGGGTGTGGGCAACCATCAGGTCTACTACAACAACCAGGCTTTCCGATTTGTCACCGTCATGGGACAGTCGCTCATAAAGGATATCACCGACAATGCCTGGACTCCCGAGAACCGCTACGCTTCCAAGTATCCCGTGCTCCGCAACAATGCCGACGGCAGAAACAACATAGCCAGTGACGCATTCGTACACAATGCCGCCTATTTGCGTTGCAAGAACCTACGCCTGGGCTACACCGTTCCGCGCAATATTACAAAGAAATTCTTTGTGGAGAACCTGAAGGTCTACACAAGTATCGACAATCTGTTCACAATAACCAAGTTTCCCGGACTCGATCCGGAAGTGGGCGCCAATGTGGGCTATCCCGCCGTCCGTCAGTATTCCGTGGGTATAAACGTATCATTTTAAGAGAATATGAAGACAAGATATACCGTATATGCAGCCGGCCTCATTGCCGCTTTCTCGCTCATGTCGTCATCATGCGAGAGTCTCGACTTCACCCCCGGCGACCAGATGTCCGACAAGACCTTCTGGCAGACCGAGGACCATGCCCGCCAGGCAGCCGTGGGACTGTATGCGGCCATGAAGGCACCATGGTGTTTCGGTATGGAATTCACATTTGATATGTGCAGTGACATAGCCGACGGTACAAGTCCATGGGCCGACATATCTCGTGGCACATCCTTTGCCTCCAACAGTGAAGGTGTGCAGAACCATTGGCAGTATCTCTATGAACTGGTGCATCGTTCCAACACCGTCATACGCAAAGTCAAGGATATGCCAGTCAGCCGGGAGACCATCGACCGCGTCACGGGAGAGGCAAAGTTTCTTCGTGCAATGGCCTACTTCCGTATGCTCAACTGCTGGGGTGGTGTGCCGTATTACGATGAAACCTGCGATATAAACGAGCATTTTGCATCTCTCGATGCTCCACGTAGCACTGCTGAAGAGATCAGGAGTCATGTGCTCGACGACCTCACCGAGGCTATAGAGAAGCTTCCTGTAGCCTGGGATGCAGCCGACCTCGGTCGTGCCACAAAGGGAGCGGCCTATGCTCTGCGAGGCAAGGTCTATCTCTTCAATCGTGAGTGGGAAAAGGCGGCGGCCGACTTTGAGGAGATTGTCTACAACAAGACCAATGACTATGGTTATGCGCTGCATTCCGACTACAACGATTTGTTTCGCCTCTACAACGGCCGACACAGCTCGGAGATGATTTTCTCAATTCAGTCCATCGACGGCAATACGGCCGGATATGCTCTCGACATAGTGTCGTATTTCGGTAATAAGTCAACCATGCGACTCATTGCCGGCAACCGCATCGTGCCCTCTACAACGCTCGTGGATATGTATGAGAATCTCGACGGTTCACAGTTTGTATGGGATGACGTCTTCCCCGGTTTTGCAGAGGGCGATTCGCAGATGCGACGCAGATGTATGAGTGTGGCCATCGATCAGGGAAGTACCTGTGTGACCGACCTGCTTGAGTGTGACACCACAAAGGTGATGGATGCCTACCGTCTGCGCGACCCGCGCCTGTGTCTTAATGTCATCACTCCCTACTCGCGATATCTCGGCACAGATGCCGGTTCGACCCCTATGGAGAAGCAGTTTGTCCTTGCCGACCCGTCCAAGGGTGGGGCGCCTATGGAGGCTATGGCCTTTATGCGTAATTCAGAAGGCTGGAACTCATATTTCTGGCGCAAATGGATTCCAACCGGCAACCTCGACGGATATTGGGGAGAGTATAACCGCACTCCATACGAGTTTCCGCTTATTCGCTTGGGCGATGTGATTCTCATGCTTGCCGAGGCCTACAACGAGACGGGGGCTACCGACAAGGCTATAGCCGAAGTCAACAAGGTGAGACAGCGTGTCGGAATGCCGGGACTTGACAGCGGACCGGAATGGCTTGCCGTTGGCGGCAAGGAGGAAATGGCCGAGAGAATACGGCGTGAACGCGCATTCGAACTCGCCGGTGAGGGACAGCGCTACTGGGACCTCCGTCGATGGGGAATGCTGGAGCAGTCGGTCAGCGATGCCACCGATATTTTCGGAGATCTCATGTATACACGTTCTTATCAGCAGCGCCACGAACTATGGCCCATCCCTCTTGTTGAGATGGAGCGCAATCTGAATCTGACACAGAATCCCGGGTGGTGATTCGAAGACCGGTCAATCGGCGGTCCGGATTGGGGAATTTTCTTATTTTTGCAAAAAAATTTGATATTGATGTCACCTTCTGGATTTCGAGAGTGTCTTGTATGCGAGATATCTCAGAAACTAAATCAATATCAAACATAAAAAAATAAGAAATCATGAACAATATCATAGTTCCCGTTTCTATCTGTGTAGTACTCCCGGTTCTCATAGTGGCAATCTCCTCCTACCGCAAGATTAATAATGACAATCGTCGCACCCAAGTGCTCATAAAGGCCATCGAGGCCAATAATGAGATTGATGCGGAGTCACTTGCAAAGACATTGGCAATTCCGCGTAAAAGCAGGTACGAGGTGCTATACTCCCGTCTGCTGCGTGGCTGCATTTTCTCGCTCGTAGGTCTGTTTATGGTGATTTTCTCCATTGTGCAGATTTGTATGGGCACCGAGCCGTCGGCCGATCCTGTGACGGTGCCGGGAGTGTTCGGAGGTGCTTCCATTGCCGTCGGTCTCAGCTATCTCATTGTCTATTTCGTGTCCCGCGGACAGGTTGTCAACAAGGAAGAGAAATAAACACAGATGGACCGCAGGCAATTCATAGCCCATGTGGAGGGTGTGCAAGGTGCGCTTCGCCGCTTCCTTGTAGCCCTCTGCTGTGGTGACAGCCATACGGCCGACGATATAGCCCAGGAGACGCTTCTGAAAGCCTATCTCGCTTCCGACGGGCTCAGCAATACAGAAAGTTTCAAGTCGTGGATCTACAGGATAGCCTATAATACCTTCTTGAACAGCAAGAGGGTTGTCCGCCCTACTGTGGGCTATGAGGATGCTCCCCAGATGGCGGCGTCCGACAGTGCCGATGACTCTTTCAGATATCAGTCGCTATATGCGGCCCTCGACCGTCTCCCGCCCAAGGAACGCACCTCGGTGCTGTTGTTTTATATGCAGGGTTATTCCGTCAAGGAGGTGTCGTTGATCACCGATGCTTCCGAGGATGCCGTAAAGCAGCATCTCTCCCGTGGGCGCAGACATCTGCGCGAGTTGCTGGGAGAGGAATAATAACATCTAATAATGTGAAAAAATGGAAGAAGATGACAAAATAAGGAATCTGTTTGCAGGATTCAACCCCGACCTCACTCCCGACTATGAATTCATGTCCGGATTGCAGCGCGCAATTGATGCTGTCGAACTGGTAAAGGAGCAGAATATTGCTCTGAAACGCAGGAGCCGGGTGGCAGTGGTCATTGCCGCATTGACTGGATTTGTTGTCGGTGTGGTTCTTACGCTTGTCATGTCGCATATGGACAGTCTGTGGATATCGCTTCCGGCTTCTTTCTCGCAATATGTCTTTGGTGCCTCGGGTGTCGACTTTAGCATGGTGACTTGGATTGTGGTTGCAGGAGCCTCCGTCCTGACAGCTCTGAACGCCTACGAAATAGCCATGTCGCGTCTCTCCCTCGGCAATGCAGCTGCATCTGTTGCATCAAAGCCACGCAGAAAGTGACTTTGTGACCGCCGTTGATTATTCTCCCTGGTTTTTATCGCAGTCGGGGCAGATGCCTTTAAGCATGAAGTTGACCGATTTTACCTTGAACGATTCTGGAATATCGATGTGAGGGGTGTGGCGGTCCTTGAAGCAGAACACCTTGTCGCATTTCTCACAATAGAAATGCACGTGCATATCATTGGTCGGACAATTGTTGTTTTCGCCTTGGCACACTTCATATTTAGCCACTCCTCGCCCGTCTTCCATGGTGTGGATGGCTCCGTGGTCAGCAAGCAGTGTGAGTACCCTCTGGATACTCGACCGTTCGAGAGTCTGCAGTTCGTTCTCAATTTCGATAAGGCTCATTGGCGATTGTGCCGATAGCAATGTCTTCAGCACAATCACGCGGTTGGAGGTCGGCTTCACTCCCGCCTCGTTCAGGATATCGATAGGGTCGGAGTGCATGGGCTCCCGGTTTTTAGGTGCAAAGATAGCTATTTTTGACACCTGGTTGCACAAAATTCTTCTTAACTTTGCATCATTAAGAAGAATTTATCATGACAGAGAAATCACACCGGGCCGAAGAATGCTGCCATTCAGATGGTCATAATCATAGCGGGCACGGATGTTCGTGCCATTCCGACGGTCACTCCGGACACCACTCCCATGCTTGCGGAGCTAAATCTTTCATAGCTCCCGCCATATCCTTTGCCATGCTCGTTGCAGGGATTCTCATGAGCTATTTCAATGTTGTTTTTTTCTCAAGTGCAGCGGTTGAATATGCCTGGTATATAGTAGCGTTCATGCCGGTCGGACTGCCTGTGATAAAGGAGGCGGTCGAGGGAATAGTTGCCGGAGATTATTTCAATGAGTTTACACTGATGGTGATAGCCTGCCTCGGTGCCTTCTGCATCCGCGAACTTCCCGAGGCTGTTGGTGTGATGTTGTTCTACACTGTCGGAGAGACTTTGCAACACGCTGCTGTTGACCGTGCCACGCGCAATATCTCGCGCCTCCTTGATGTGAGAGGTGAAAAAGCCAGGGTGATACGTGATGGCAAGACCCTCACCGTCTCCCCCGGTATTGTGGGTGTCGGAGAGACGATAGAAGTACGTCCGGGCGAGCGTGTGCCTCTCGACGGAGTGATGGAGCACGGTGACGGACTCTTCGATTCATCGGCCCTGACCGGCGAGAGTGTGCCGCGAGACATCCCCGAGGGTGGTGAAGTGCTTGCCGGAATGATATCCTTGCAGAACAATGTGCGTCTGAGGGTGACGCGCGAGTATGGCGAGAGTGCCCTCTCGCGCATTCTTGAGCTTGTGGGAAGCGCTTCCTCTCGCAAGGCACGTTCGGAATTGTTCATACGTAGATTTACCCGTGTATACACTCCGATTGACATTGTTCTCGCCACACTGCTGGTTCTCATACCGGCAATTGTGAGCCTGGTTTATCCGGGGTTCCATTTTGTATTTTCCGAATGGCTCTATCGCGCGCTTGTGTTTCTCGTCATTTCATGTCCCTGTGCCCTGGTGGTCAGTGTCCCTCTCGGCTACTTCGCCGGTATCGGTGCCGCCTCGCGTCTTGGCATACTCTTCAAGGGTGGCAATTACCTCGAAGCCATTACCAATGTCAATACCGTGGCTTTCGACAAGACGGGAACTCTCACCACAGGCCGATTTACGGTAGATACCGTGGAGAGCGGTATGATGGACGACCGCGAGATGCTTGCAGCGATGGCTGCGGCCGAGGCCGGCAGTTCCCATCCGCTCGCCAAAGCTCTGTGCGACTATGTCGCATCATCGGGTATAGCCGTCCCTGAGGCAGTGAAAATGAGCGAGAAAGCAGGTTATGGCACTGTTGCCACTGTGAATGGACACTCCGTGATGGCAGGTAGTCTCAGAATGCTGCGGGCCGATGGAATAGAGTATCCTGAAAGGCTCGACAGAATGGACGGCACAATGATAATATGTGCTGTCGACGGGAAATATGCCGGCTACGTCACACTGGCCGACACCATCCGACCCGATGCCGCCGAAACAGTGGCTTCACTTGGCCGGCTTGGGATTGACAGGATTGTGATTCTCTCGGGCGACAGGACGGAAACAGTGAAGAAATATGCCGGCAAGCTTGGAATAGGGGAAGCCCGCGGAGACCTTCTCCCGGGCGACAAGGCTGCGTATGTTGAAGAGATAGCCGCTACTCCCGGACGCTGTATAGCCTTTGTGGGCGACGGAATGAACGATGCCCCGGTGCTCGCGCTCAGTAATGTGGGTGTGGCAATGGGAGGTCTTGGCTCTGACGCAGCCATTGAGAGTGCAGACGTGGTGATACAGACCGACAGACTTTCCCGACTTGTAACAGCCATAAAGATAGGGCGCGCCACCCGTGCTGTCGTCACAGAGAACATCGTGGGTGCCATAGGCTTCAAACTGCTCATTCTCGCACTTGGTGCCATGGGCTATGCCTCACTTTGGGCGGCGGTGTTTGCCGATGTTGGCGTGGCCCTGCTGGCGGTATTGAACTCAATGCGCGTCATGATGAAGAAATATTGAACTGAAATAATATATGCGGAGTCTTTTTCATGGAGTTTTCCTCCCGGCCTTTTGTCGGCCGGTGCCAACATATCCCTCTGCGTGATTGTTAGAGTATAGAAACAGTTACGGTGAACGAAAAGACTTTTACAAACAGACTACACCCAAACAACTGCTGCAATGAAAGTGCCACAATCTGAAATAGATATGCTCCGGCCCCTTGTGAGAAGAGAATTCCTGAGGTGGAACGATTTTCTCCACAATTGTGTGATATTCAATATGCCCGACAGTGAGATTCATGCAACAGGCCATTGTGAGAGGGTGCTGCTCTATGCATTGGTCCTGGGTGAGAGAATATCTGTGGACTGCGATTCTCTCGTCGCGCTTGCCCATGCCGCAGTGTTTCACGATACACGCCGTCTGGACGACTATCTCGACACGGGCCATGGGGCAAGGGCTGCAGTGTACTACGCCGACTATTGCCGCCGGAATCCCGGGATTAAATTCTATCCCGAAGCTGCCGTGCTGATGCGCTACCATGACCTTGACGACTTCATTGGGCGAAAGGCCATCGAGAAGGAATTTGGCGGTGATGCTCAACGGGTTCTCACTCTTTTTGAGATATTTAAGGATGCCGATGCACTTGACCGCCGTAGGCTTGGCAGATATGGGCTTGATCCGCGATACCTGCGCACACGGGAGGCACGTGGACTTGTGGATTATGCAGTCCGTCTGGTTGAAGCTACTGTCGACCCGGGTCTTCTCGCGAGAATTGAAGAAGAGGTAAATAAAACCATGTCGCCACTGAATGATTATGAAGAGAGCACTACTGATAGTTGACCCGCAGATCGATTTTATCACCGGATCGCTTGCCGTCGACGGAGCGAGGGAGGCCATGGACTCCCTTGCCGCCTATATCGGCTGCAACGCCGGTGCTTACAGCCACATCATTGTGACTGCCGACCGTCACCCGTTTGCTCACTGCTCGTTCCGAGATGAGGGTGGCCGGTGGCCGCGCCATTGTCTGCACGATTCGGTTGGTGCCGCAGTGTGGCCTCCGCTTATGGAAGCCCTTTATGCCTGTCAGTGTCCGGTCACATTCCTTCACAAGGGTGAAGATGCCGAGAGGGAGGAATATTCGATATTCGCCAGTCCCGCCGCCTCGCGCCGTATAGCCGGCCTTGTCGCCGGGACCGACGTGGTTGATGTGTGTGGTATAGCCGGAGATGTGTGTGTGGCCGATACGCTTCGTGATGGGATAAACCTTTTCGGTCCGGATCTTTTCAATGTTCTCACCCGTTTCACACCTTCGATCGACGGTGGTGAGACTATCGATTCCATAATTTCAAAATTCCGACTATCATGCGACAGATAATCAGCCACTTCACAGACGACGATCTTTATAAGTTCACCATGTGCTGCGCCGTGATAGAAAACTATCCGCGCACCCGGGTGAAATACAAGTTCAACGACCGGGACAACACCGTCTATCCTCCGGGCTTTGCCGACGAGCTGCACCGGCAGATAGAGATGCTTGAGAATGTGGTGATTACCGATGATGAAGTGGAGTTTATGCGCCGCCGGTGCCGATACATACCTGCTTGGTTCTACAGCTTTCTGAAGGGATTCCGCTACAAGCGGGAATGGGTGAGGGTAGAGCAGGACAAGGAGGGGCATCTCAGTGTGGAGTTCGAAGGATGCTGGAGCTGTACCATTCTGCTCGAGGTCAAGGTACTTGCCATAATTTCCGAACTTTATTATATGATGACCGGCGAATCCGCCATGCTCGACTATGACGCACACTACAGGCGTTCGGCCGAGAAGGCACGTCGTCTCATAGAGGCCGGATGTGTGTTCAGCGACCTTGGCACACGCCGCCGCGCCTCTTTCGAGGCTCAGGATGTAGCTGTCAGGGCCATGAAGGAGTGTCGTGACTCCATGTCGTCGGGGGCCGGGCGCTTCATAGGCACGAGCAACGTATATCTCGCAATGAAGTACGACCTCACCCCCGTCGGAACCATGGCCCACGAGCTTGTGTGTGCCGTAGCGGGAATGTATGGCCCGCAGATGGCCAACCATCTGGTGATGGAGATGTGGGCGAGGACCTATCGCGGGGCACTCGGAACATTTCTCTACGACACCTATGGCTGGCGCATTTTCAGCCTCAACTTTTCCGAGGATTATGCCAATATGTTCAAAGGACTGCGGGTTGACAGTGGTGACAACTACAGGGAGCTTGACATGATTGTGGAGAAATACCGCAGTCTCAACATCGATCCGCGTGGCAAGCAGATAGTGTTCAGCAACGGTCTTGATGTAGACGAGGCGATAGCCGTCAACAATTACGCCAGAGGAAAATGTATACCTTCGTTTGGCATAGGCACACACTTTACCAACGATTTTCCAGGAGTGAAGCCAATGAATATTGTGGTGAAGCTCCTTGCGGTGAAAATCACGGAATCATGGCCGTTCTATTGTCTCACCTGCAAGCTGAGCGAGGACCACGGAAAGTATACCGGAGACCCGCGCACAGTGAGGCGTTTTCTCGAAGCACTTGATCTGCCTGTCCCGGAAGAAATACAGAAGTGAAAACTCTGTCAGAAACTTTGCATTAAGGAATTTTTTCCTTAATTTTGCGCCATTCAATATGAACTGACTTAAAAAATATCATATCAATGACTATCGACCAGTACAATTTCAACGGCAAAAAAGCCATTGTCCGCGTGGACTTTAATGTTCCCCTCGACGAAAACGGAAAAATCACCGACGATACCCGCATCCGTGGTGCCCTCCCCACCCTCAAGAAGATTCTTGCCGATGGCGGCAGCCTCATCATCATGAGCCACATGGGCAAGCCCAAGGGTAAGGTCAACCCCAAGATGTCTCTTTCCCAGATCAAGGACACCGTTGCCAAATATCTTGGCACAGAGGTAGAATTTGCCGCTGACTGCGCCGAGGCTGCAGAAAAGGCCGCTGCTCTCAAGCCCGGACAGGTGCTTCTGCTCGAGAATCTCCGCTTCCACCCCGAAGAAGAGGGCAAGCCCGTCGGAATCGACAAGGAAGATCCCGCCTACGATGCCGCCAAGAAGGAAATGAAGGAAAAGCAGAAGGAGTTTGCAAAGACTCTTGCATCCTATGCTGACGTATATGTCAACGATGCATTCGGCACCGCTCACCGTCGCCACGCTTCCACAGCAGTCATCGCCGACTACTTCGACGCTGACAGCAAGATGCTTGGCTACCTCATGGAGAAAGAGGTAAACGCTGTTGACAACATTCTCAGCAACATCAAGCGTCCCTTCACCGCCATCATGGGTGGCTCGAAGGTGTCCACAAAAATAGGTATCATCGAGAACCTCATGGACAAGGTTGACAACCTCATTCTCTGCGGTGGTATGACCTACACATTTGCCAAGGCTCTCGGCGGAAACGTGGGCAAGTCAATCTGCGAAAACGACAAGCTCGATCTCGCTCTCGATATCATCAAGAAGGCAAAGGAAAAGGGTGTGAACCTCGTTCTCGGCACCGACTGCGTTGCCGGCGACGATTTCTCCAACGACGCCAACACAATGGTAGTATCGTGCATGGAGATTCCTGCAGAGTGGGAAGGTATGGATGCCGGTCCCGAGACTCGCAAGGCCTTCGCTAACGCCATCAAGGATGCCAAGACCATCCTCTGGAACGGTCCTGCAGGCGTGTTTGAGTTTGACAACTTCACAGCCGGTTCACGTGCTATCGCTGATGCCATCGTCGAGGCTACAGCCAACGGCGCATTCTCCCTCGTGGGCGGTGGCGACTCCGTGGCTTGTGTCAATAAGTTCGGCCTCGCCGACAAGGTGAGCTACGTATCCACCGGTGGTGGCGCCCTTCTCGAGGCTATCGAGGGTAAGGTGCTTCCCGGAATCGCAGCTATCCGCGGCTAATATCACCGGACTGTAACCGAATTTATACCGATATCACCGGAGGTTCGCCTCCCCGCCTGTCAGAGGCCCGGGGATGCGTCTCCGGTGTTTTATCGTTTCCGAACACTTAGTGACAGATATAGGTTATAACTATAACATCAATTCCGTTTGATTATGAGAAAATCAGCCATTCTCCTTATCGCAGGCGCGCTTGCTATGACTGGGTGCGTGAGCAACAAGAAGTATGCAGCCCTCCAGGCTGAACACAATGCTCTCATGCAGAACTATACCACCCTGCAGGTAGACAAGGCAAACAGTGATGCCAACGGCCGCAGTCTTGAGGCACTCCTCGAAGAGGCTAAGCGCAACAACGCCGAGCTGAAGCAGAACTATGCCAATCTTCAGAAGTCGCTTGACAATTCCATCATGCAGAACACACAGGGCAACGTGAACATCTCCAAGCTTGTAGACGAGATCAATGCCTCCAACCGCTATATCAAGCAGCTTGTGGATGCCAAGTCGAAGTCCGACTCTCTCAACCTTGCCCTCACAACCCGTCTCACCCGCTCGCTCACATCCACCGAGGCTGAAGAGGTCAACGTGAAGGTGCTCAAGGGTGTAGTGTATATCTCGCTTGCCGACAATATGCTCTTCAAGTCGGGCAGCTATGAAGTCAACGACCGGGCTATGCAGACTCTCGAGAAGATTGCAAAGATTATCAAGGACTACGGTGACTATGATGTGCTCGTGGAGGGAAATACCGACGATGTGCCCATCAATCGCACCAATATCCGCAACAACTGGGATCTCTCGGCACTGCGCGCGTCTTCAATCGTGCAGGTGCTCCAGAACGATTTCGACGTGAATCCTTCGCGCCTATCAGCCGCCGGCCGTGGCGAGTACAACCCCATTGCTGACAATGGTTCCGAACTCGGTCGCCAGCGCAACCGTCGCACCGAGATTATTATCACTCCGAAACTCGACCAGTTCCTCGAACTCATTGATAAAGCTCCCCAGGGAGACGACGAGAACTATTGACAATAGTCTGTAAATACACAAACATATAACCATAACCAAGCCGGCCTGTATCGAAGTATTTCACTCGACACAGGCCGGCTTGTTATAGATCGGATAAGCGGGTGAGGGAATCAGTCCGTAAACCGCGCCATATAGTCGTATTTTTCGTAGATGTCAGAGATTCTGTACTTGTCCCGGTTGTCTGTGCAGTTTTCGTTTTTGATTTCCGAAATTACTTTTTCGTAGTCTCCACAGATTGATTTGTCTACGCAGTCGGTTGCGTATACGGCCTTAATTTCTGAAATCAGCTCGTTGGCTTTAAGATCGATAAGGTCCAGCATCAGAAATCCGGCGAATTTTCCGTCACAGCCCTTCAGTTTTGGCAGACGAGTGGCCATGGATGTGAGAATCCGTCGGTATACTTCGATTATTTCATTGCGTCGTTCGGGATGCAGTGTGGCCGTCATGACCAATGCGTCCGAAGCCTGTGATCTCAGATAGGAATCGTGGCCCGTCTTGACCAGATATGATTCCAAAGTCGGGATGTTGTCTTTTCCACAGGCGTATAGGGCGGGGGTAATAAACTCAAAGGCCAGGTCCCCGAGGTGAAACTCTATGAACTCTCTGTTCTGGCTCATTATCTCCAGAACTGCTTTCAGTCCCTTTTCGCTACCGAGGGCTGAGAGCAGCAGCAGGGAGTGGATTATTGCGCTCTCGTCGGATGGACCTATGGTCTCGTCGTTTATTTCCTTGTAGGTCCGGCCTATTTCGTAGAAAACCACTTTGCTGATATCCGCGGCGGCCTCGTCGGGAGCGAGTGATAGGATGCGTTCGATAGTTTCGCGGGGCAACGACGCTATATTGTCGGTCGACAGAATTGCGTCGGCAATAAAACGTTTTTTCACCCTGATTGTTTTCGGGTATTTCGGATAGCGGTAGGAGAATGGCTCGTCGGGATGGCGTTTTGACTCTTCCATCCTCCTTTTCATGTTTGATATGGCACGTTGCATTCCGTCTTCCGGAAAGACCGATGCTGACTCATCCTCTCCCTCTATAATATAGTCGAAATCGACGCCCAGATTATCTCTGAGTGTGCGGAGAAACGGCATCTCTTTTCGGTCTCGGCTTACAGTAATGAAATGACGGCCGTTTTTCCCGAATTGATATTCTATATACGGTATATCATCTGTATCTTCTTCAAGCACGAATCCGGCTATGTTGAAGTCCTTTGCCGGCTTTATACCGCCGTCTTCGGCAAATCCTATGGCTCCATATATAATGTTGTGGGCTTCGTTATAGCTTATCTCCTCGAAACCCGAACCTCTGTCATACTTCTGTATTAGATTTTCGAATTCATCGGAAGGCACATTGGAATCCCACGCCGCCTCCCTTACTCCAGTGCAGAAAATATCTGTCAGAAATATGCCGACGGTGAGATTCCCGCTTGGTCTCACTCTGGTGACTATTATCCTGGCCATCCCGCTCTCCTCGCGCCCCGGAGTGATGTAGCATTTCCCGATGGGGAGAGTCCTTGCCTTTTCGCGCATGAAGCGTTCGGGTGAGAGTCTGACCTGTTGGCCGTTTTTATTATTGTTTTTTTTCTTTGCCATAGTTGAATTTGACTGCATAGGCTTGGCCGTGCGGCCTTTAGCCATGCAGATTTAACATATTTTCAGCTTTGAAAAGATTTTGCATCTGAATCTGCATTGAAAAATGTCTGCAAATATAGCGATTTTATTATGTCGCGTGCGACATTATCGCACCTTTTCCGGTTTTCCTCACTGTAACTTTGCAGAAAAACAACTGAAATGAGAAAACTGCCTGTATCAAAAAAAGTGTATTCCGACATATCGGAACGAATCAGACTTTCACTTGGCCATATGCCCGAGAGTGTCGCCGAGGCAATGCGTCTTGTCGATGCCTACATCTACGGTGGGCCTGCGGAGAGTCAGGACGCGATGGCCATGATTGCGTTCAATATGGTGCGTGTCGAGCTTGACAGGGCCATGGCCCGTTCGCTCCGAGCCAGGGAGAGAGCCGCGAGACGCAAGGCCTCCGGAGAGGGGAATACAGGGCGGAATGCACGGCGTGACTTTGTGAATGATCTGCTCAAATCCATGGGCTTTAGTGGTGAGGATTATGATAGCTCACTCTCCGCCGAGCCCGAGAAACCGTCGCGTAGGCTCACTCGTGCCGAACGTCGGGCGGCAGCGAGAGTGAGGAAAGGGCGATGGAAAGCTCTGTCTTAGAACAACGGGGTGTTACTTCACCGTGATTCCCGGATTGAGAGAGAGGAGATCGGCTATAAACCCGTCCATATCGTCGGGGGAGATGTAGACTACATTTGTCCTTCCGTATCTCAGACCTATTCTTTTCAGTGATAGGGCTGGCGAGGAGAGCCACGTGCCCCGATGTATGATTTCGGTTATTTTCTCAACAGGTATTTTCATCTGTATGAGAAAACCACTTCTGATATATAGTTTGTTGTCGGATATGCGGTAGTCAGTGTGAAGGTACAGATCGGTGAGTATTGCGACTGTGAACAAACCTGAGACAAGAAGTACCGTGAGCGGAAGAATGTCCCGATAGATGAAAGGTATCGGAATAAACAAGCTCAAGACAATGGCCAGAGCGGTTGCATAGAAGAACAGGTCCACTCTCGATTTATATATTTTTGTCATGGCAGCGGGAAGGTAAAAAACGTTTGACTACAAAGATAATAAATATTTACGGGCTACGGAATAAAAAAGAGGGCAGAGTTCAACAATTATTAAAAACGATGTGTTATATTAATGAAATCAACATAAGAGAAGTTTCACAAATCAACTATATAAAAACAACTATTATGAAAGCGCTATTTTCAAAATTTATGGGAGAGTCCCGCTATTGGTGGGCAGTGCTCCTCGCAGGTATCCTGATGGTCATTTGCGGTTTCGCTTACTGGTTCTGGCCTGTAGCAGGATATGCGGTGGCCTCACAGCTGTTTGGCTGGCTACTCATACTCGTCGGTATCATTCAGCTTCTTCAGGCATCTGGCCCACATTCAGGACGAGGCTGGGGCTGGTGGCTCATAGGAGGAGTGATTGATATGTTCATCGGTTTTCTCATGGTCCGCAGCGTGGTTCTCTCGGAAGCGGTCTTGCCCTATTTCCTTGCCTTCATCTTTATTTTCTGGGGCATCAGCGCCCTGTGTGCCGTAGTGCAGCAGAGTCAGCGCAAATACTGGTGGCTTCAGCTCATCAACGGCATTCTGCTTCTTCTCATCGGCTTCTTCTTCATCGAGGCCGGATGGGTACAGGATATGGCTATGACAAGTTTCCTCACCTCGCTTGCGTTTATCTATTGGGGGTTTACCCTGGCAATGCTTTCCTACGACATGAAGCCTGAGCGCTAAACAACGACATATAGAAATGAGAGGCTTCGCCCGGAATATGACACCGGGTGAAGCCTTTCGTTTTTTTAGAGGGTGTTTCATAACAATTGTTAAGAGTAACAAGCAAAAATGCCTCTGC
>CAJUGS010000009.1 GCA_910586305.1 uncultured Duncaniella sp. | reverse complement strand
ACAATACCGCGACCGTGTAAAGGCACAGATGCCTTTTGTGGTGGAAGAGGCCGAAAAGCGTGGCAAGATAGCCGCCCTCACCGAGACCGGTCTCGAAGGCCTCGACGTGGCCGACTGGTACACACGTGTGCTTATGCCGTCGGTTGACTCGCTGAAAATCGCATATGTGTGCGTGTGGCGCAATGCCATAGAAAGCGAGAAACCAAATCATTTCTATGTGCCATATCCCGGCCACAAGTCCGAGCAGGATTTCAAGAAATTCCACGACACATCCAACGCCATCTTTGTAAAATAGAGAAAATCCCAATATAGCCACAAATGACTACATTTGAATATCGCAAGAACCTTGTCCTCGCCCGCTACGAGGAACTGGTAACACGTCCCAACATCAAACTCGAAGGCAACGGAATCTACAACCGCTATGCCCATCCAGTCGTCACCGCCGATATGGTGCCTCCGACCTGGAAATATGATTTCAATCCCGAGACCAACCCTTGGTTCATGGAGCGTATAGGCTGCAATGCCACACTCAATTCGGGAGCTATAAAGTGGAAGGACAAGTATCTTCTCGTGGTGAGAGTAGAGGGAATGGACCGCAAGTCCTACTTCGCCATCGCGGAAAGTCCGAACGGTATTGACAATTTCCGCTTCCGCGAACGTCCTATCACTATGCCTGACACGGACGACCCTGCCACCAACATATATGATATGCGACTCACGGCCCACGAAGACGGCTATATCTACGGCCTCTTCTGCGTTGAGCGTCACGATGATTCCTGCCCCGGCGATCTCTCTGCCGCAACAGCCGCCTGTGGTATCGCCCGCACCAAGGATCTCGAAACCTGGGAGCGTCTTCCCGATCTCATCAGTAAGTCTCAGCAGCGCAACGTGGTGCTCCACCCCGAGTTTGTCAACGGCAAATATGCCCTCTACACCCGCCCGCAAGACGGGTTCATCGACACCGGCAGTGGCGGCGGTATAGGCTGGGCACTTGTCGACGATATCACCCACGCCGAGGTCAAGGACGAAATCATCATTGACGCCCGCTACTACCACACCATCAAAGAGGTGAAGAACGGCGAAGGTCCCCACCCGATCAAGACTTCACGCGGATGGCTCCACCTCGCCCACGGTGTGCGCGGATGCGCTTCAGGCCTGCGCTATGTGCTCTATATGTATATGACCTCTCTCGAGGAGCCGTGGAAGAAGATAGCCTCTCCCGGCGGATACCTCATGGCTCCAGTGGGCGAAGAATATACAGGCGATGTGATGAACGTCTTGTTTGCCAACGGATGGATTGCCGACGAGGACGGCAAAGTGTTCATTTACTATGCTTCGTCTGACACCCGTATGCACGTAGCCACCTCAACCATCGACCAGCTCGTGGACTACTGCCTCAACACACCCCAGGACGGACTGACGACTTCGGCCTCTGTCCGCACCATCAACAGTCTTATCGACAACAACCTAAAACTCAATAAGTAAAGCGAATAATCGACGCTGTCTGAACGAATGAAAATGGCCTGGTGTCATTTTCATTCGTTTTCCCGCAATTCACCGTCTTTCAGCATCAATCCAATTCCACTACCATGTCAGCACCACTAAGATTAAAAGTAGGCTACGGATTCGGCGATATGGCCTCATCCATGTTCTGGAAGGTCTTCAGCTACTATCTGCCCTTCTTCTACGCCAATGTTTTCGGCATCTCACTGGTCGACACGGGCATTCTCCTGCTCGTGACGCGCATCTGGGACGCCGTGTCCGACCCCATGATGGGAGTCGTGGCCGACCGCACAAAGACCCGCTGGGGCAAATACCGCCCCTATCTGTTCTGGGTGGCGGCACCGTTCTCAATATGCGGCATACTCCTGTTCACCACCCCCGACTGGGGCTATGCGGCCAAACTCGTGTGGGCCTATGTGACCTATATCCTCATGATGACCGTGTATACCGGCATCAATGTACCATATGGCGCGATGCTCGGTGTAATCACCGACGATTCCACCGAGAAGACCGTCTTCTCGTCCTACCGTATGTTCTTTGCCTACGCAGGTTCCTTTATCGCCCTCTTTGCATGGGATCCTCTGTGCAATATGTTCAAAGACTCATTAGGTTTTTCGATTCAAAGCTCCTGGCAGTTTGCCATGATCATCATAGCCGCCTGCTGCTTCATTCTATTCCTGCTATGCTTCTCACTCACCCGGGAGAAGCTTGCAACAGTTAGCTCGGCTTCGCTCGGCAGCGACCTCAAGGCGCTTGTCACCAATAAACCCTGGTGGCTGCTCAACGGTGCCTCGCTCTGTTTCAATCTGTTCAATACCGTTCGTGGCGCCACTGTGGCCTTCTTCTTCGCCGACATCATAGGCGGCGAACAGCATATCGTAATCTTCAGCCTGTCGATACTCTTCTATTCGGGTCTCTTCCTTGGTGTCGGCGAGGTGGCCAATATGGTGGGTGTGGCTCTTGCGGTACCGGTGACGAACAAAATAGGCAAGAAGCCCACGTTTATTCTGGTGGATGCCCTTCTCATAATCTTCTCAGTGATATTCTTCACCCTCTCCCCTGCCTCCAACGCCGGACTGATACTCATGCTCCTGCTTCAGATCATCATATCGGTGCTCACCGGAGTCATGGCTCCGCTGGTTTGGTCGATGTATGCCGACGTATCGGACTACTCGGAACTCAAAACCAACACCGCGTCCACCGGCCTTATTTTCTCGTCGGCCTCTATGGCACAGAAATTCGGCGGTGCCATCGGTGGTGCAGCCGTGATGTGGCTCCTGAGCGGATGCGGATATATGGAGCGTACAGAAGCTAACGCCACGCTCGACATCACACAGCCCGAGAGTGCCATCAACTGTCTGTGGATGCTCATGACCTTTATTCCTGCCGGTGTGGCTCTCATATCGCTCCTTATCGTATGGTTCTATCCGCTTGACTCTAAAGAGATGAACCGCATCGTGACAGAGCTTCACGCACGACGTGAATCCGTGGTCGATCCTTCAGTAAAGGCCGCGGAGGCCCGCATTGTCGAACCTGATTGATACAACCCAACAACTACACTGACAAATATGAACACTGCCGGATTCTCCCAAGAGCTTCTCGACAATCTCACCACCAATATCCTCCCCTACTGGATGGAGAAAATGACTGATCCGCGCGGCGGCTTCTATGGCCGTCGCGACGGGGAGGGAAGCCTGTATGAAGATGCTCCCAAGGGGGCCATACTCAATGCACGCATTCTGTGGACATTCTCGTCGGCCTACCGCACACTCGGTACTCCAGGGTATCTCGATGCTGCGACCCGCGCCCGCGACTATATAATGGAGCACTTCATTGACCATGAGTATGGAGGTACATTCTGGAGCGTCGGTGCCGACGGACTCCCAGAAGATACTAAGAAACAGTTCTACGCCATAGGCTTCATGATCTACGGACTGGCTGAATACTTCCGCGCCACCGGCGATGAGGAATCTATAGCCAAGGCATTGGAACTCTTCTATTGCATCGAGACCCATTCACGCGACCGCGAAAAGGACGGTTATCTCGAAGCTGCCACACGCGACTGGCAGCCAATAGCCGATATGCGTCTGAGCGACAAGGATGCCAATGCCTCGAAGACAATGAACACCCACCTCCACATAATCGAGGGATATACCAATCTGCTCCGCGCGCTCAAAGAACGGATTCCGGGCCACAAGGCAATAGCCGATGTGGAAGAGGCCACGCGCTATCTTTTGCGCATATTCCTTGACCGTATAGAGAACCCGCAGACCCACCATCTCACTCTTTTCTTCAACGATGACTGGGAGAAGCTCGACGACTCCGAAAGTTACGGCCACGATATCGAAGCCTCGTGGCTGCTCCTGGAGACAGCCCAGGTGATAGGCGATGACAGCCTCACAGCCGAAACTCTGGACCATACACTCCGAATAGCCGAGGCCGGACTCCAGGGTCGATGCTGGGACGGTTCGATGGTGTATGAACGCCATCTCCCTTCGGGACACTATGACAATGACAAGCACTGGTGGGTGCAGGCTGAAAACGTCATAGGCCAGCTCTATCTCGCACGTTTCCACAATCGACCGGCCGCCCTTGAGGCTGCCAGACAATCGTGGGACTATATAACAGCCAACCTTGTCGACCCCGAAGGAGAGTGGTACTGGTCACGCAGGTCTCCATCGGGCGAGATAAACCGCAAGGACGATAAGGCCGGATTCTGGAAATGTCCCTACCACAACTCACGTATGTGTCTTGAGGGAATGCACATCCTCTCGGAACTCTGAGGCAACACAACCGACATAATGACCGAAAGGCCTGCCGTTGCATCAAGAACGACAGGCCTTTATTATCTTTACTTGGAAATTTCTCACCACCGGCTTCAGAATCATAAAAAAGCTGAGGGATTGTCTCTATCGACAACCCCTCAGAAATGCGATAATGTTTTCGGTTTATGATTTTTGTCTGCTAAAAAACTATTTTTGCAACCGTATTTTTCTTTGGTTTGGTATTGATTCTATATCTTCAAGTCTCTCTGACGAGAGCAATACTATTATGTTCACATTGCAAAATTAGAATATAAATGTTACATCTTCGTTACAATTGAAACACAATTTTGCAACGTTGTGATATTTAACATATTTTTACACATAATGATTCTCCAAAACCAATATAGGAGAGTAAAACTGTGAGAATGTCGGAAAGATTTTGTAATTTTGCACATAATCCAAATCAATTATCCGCAATTCACAATGAAACTCACCGAGCTTACTGCCATCTCCCCTGTTGACGGACGCTACCGCTCAAAATGCGAGACTCTCGACGAATATTTCTCGGAATACGCCCTCATCCGCTATCGCGTAAAGGTTGAAATAGAGTATTTCATCGCACTCTGCGAGATTCCCCTTACTCCACTTGCCGGCTTCCCCGCATCAGAATTTGAGCACCTTCGCGACATCTACCGCAATTTCAGCGTCGATGACGCCGCCCGCATCAAAGAGATAGAAAGCGTCACCAACCACGACGTAAAAGCTGTGGAATATTTCATCAAAGAGAAATTTGACGCGCTCGGACTTGAGAAATACAAGGAATTCATCCACTTCGGCCTCACATCACAGGATATCAACAACACATCGGTGCCTATGTCGATAGCCGACGCGCTTAACGATGTCTACTATCCCCGCCTGCAAGAGCTCATCGACCATCTCGAGGGTCGTGCCGACGAATGGGCCGATATCCCGATGCTCGCCAAGACCCACGGACAGCCCGCATCTCCCACCCGCCTGGGCAAGGAAATCCGCGTGTTCAGCTACCGTCTGCGCCGCCAGCTCGACATTCTCCGCGCCGTGCCCATCAGCGGAAAGTTTGGCGGAGCCACCGGTAACTTCAACGCCCATCTGTGTGCATTCCCCGAAACCAACTGGCGCGAATTCGGAGCCAACTTCCTCTCGGAAAAGCTCGGTATCGAACGTGAGGAGTACACCACCCAGATTTCCAACTATGACAACCTGGCTGCCATATTTGATGCCCTCGCCCGTATCAACGATATCATCATCGACCTCGACCGCGATATGTGGATGTATATCTCGATGGAATACTTCAAGCAGAAGATCAAGGCCGGAGAGGTCGGCTCATCAGCCATGCCCCACAAGGTCAATCCTATCGACTTCGAGAACTCTGAAGGCAATCTCGGCATAGCCAACGCCCTCTTCCGCCACCTCTCGGGCAAACTCCCCATCTCGCGCCTCCAGCGAGACCTCACTGACTCCACCGTTCTCCGCAACATCGGAGTGCCCATGGCCAATACCCTCATAGCCATCGCATCGACCATGAAGGGACTCAACAAGCTCCTGCTCAACCGCCAGGCCATCGATGCCGACCTCGACAACACCTGGAGCGTGGTGGCTGAAGCCCTCCAGACTATCCTGCGTCGCGAAGGCTACCCCAACCCCTATGAGACCCTCAAGGCACTCACACGTACCAACTCGGCAGTGACTGCCGAAAGCATCTCGGCCTTCATAGACACCCTCGAGGTTTCTCCCGAAGTGAAGGAAAAGATGCGCTCCGTTACCCCGCACACCTATACAGGATATTAAAAACCGCCTATCCGGAAAATCTCTACAATGGACACCCCCACCACTATACGGTTCGTCTTTCTGGGAGCATTATGGCTCGTTCTGTGCTTCCTGGTTGTAGCCACACAGCCTTTCACGCTGAGAGTGCTGTTCATAGTCGTGGCATCAGGAATAGTGGTGTGGGTGCCTCTATATAAGAAATATATAAAGAATGGAAAACGAAAAGATGAACGATAACAAAGTTCGCTATCCTTTGCTGAGCCATATCGACTCTCCCGCCGACCTGCGAAAGCTGCCCGAGGGAAAGCTGCCCGAGGTGTGTGGCGAACTGCGGTCGTTTCTCATCGATTCACTCTCTACCCGTCCGGGACACTTTGCCTCATCAATGGGCACGGTTGAACTCACCGTGGCCCTCCACTACGTATTCAATACACCGTATGACCGCATCGTGTGGGATGTGGGCCACCAGGCCTACGGCCACAAGATACTCACCGGACGGCGAGATTCATTCCACACCAACCGCACTCTCGGAGGACTATCGGGATTTCCGTCGCCGAAAGAGAGTGAATATGACACCTTTACGGCCGGCCATGCCTCCAACTCAATCTCGGCGGCTCTCGGTATGGCCGTAGCCACAAAGCTACAGGATGAAAAGCCTCGCCGTCATGTGGTGGCCGTAATTGGCGACGCATCAATCAGCGGCGGCCTTGCATTTGAAGGGCTCAACAACGCGGCTAATTCAAAGAGCGACCTGCTCATAATACTCAACGACAACGATATGTCGATTGACCGCAATGTAGGGTCGCTCAACTCCTATCTGGCACACCTCACCACATCGAAGTCCTACAATAATCTGCGATACAAGCTCTCATCGCTGTTCAATTTCTCATCGGACGGCAAAGGACGCATCATGCGGTTCAACAACAGCCTAAAGTCACTCATCAACAAGGAACAGAATATCTTCGAAGGACTGAATATAAGGTATTTCGGTCCGTTTGACGGCCACGACCTGCCCACAATAATCAAGGTGCTCAATGACATCAAGGACTATCGCGGACCACGCATACTCCATCTGCGCACAGTGAAGGGCAAAGGCTACAAACCGGCTGAAAAGAATCCGGCTGTGTGGCACGCACCCGGACTCTTCGATCCGGCCACCGGCAAACGTCCGGAATCGGATCCATCCAAACCACCGAAGTGGCAGGATGTATTCGGAAGCACTCTCGTAGAGATTGCCGAGAAAGACCCGAGGGTAGTGGCCGTAACCGCCGCAATGCCGTCGGGAACATCGGTCAACATGATGCAGGAACGATTCCCCGACCGGACATTCGACGTGGGTATATCCGAAGGCCACGCCGTGACTTTTGCCGGCGGTATGGCCAAGGACAATCTCAAACCATATGTAGCCATCTACTCTTCGTTTCTCCAGCGAGCCTACGACCACATCATCCACGATGTGGCTATCGAAGGTCTTCCTGTTGTGTTCTGCCTTGACCGCGCCGGACTTGTCGGCGAGGACGGCGCAACCCACCACGGAGTGTTTGACCTCTCATATCTCCGCTCCATCCCCGGTCTCACAGTGGCCTCTCCACGCAATGCCGATATGTTGAGACGGCTCATGTATACGGCCCACGGTTTCAACGGCCCGTTTGCCATTCGCTATCCACGAGGCAATGCTTCCGCCAAACCGTCGGATGTAACAGCTCTCCTCCCGCTCGGAAAAGGAGAGAAACTGCGTGACGGAAATGATGCTGTAGTTCTTACAATAGGCCCTGTGAGCGACACAGCAGCCCGTGCCATCGACAGAGCAGGCAAAGAACTCGGTGTCAGCGTGGCCCACTACGACATGATATATCTAAAACCGCTCGACAACGACCTGCTTGCCGAAGTAGCCTCGAAAGACTGCCCGGTAATCACCGTAGAAGACGGCACTGTCAACGGCGGACTGGGAGCAGCCGTGCTGGAATGGATGGCCGAGAACGGGCACAATGTCAAGGTGACACGTCTCGGAGTCCCCGACCGATTCATTCCTCAGGGAAAGCCTGAAGAACTGCAACATCTCTGCGGGTTTGACGAAGAGGGAATCTACAATACTATTGCCAACGTAACCGACAGGAAATGAAAATTGTCATTGCCGGCTGCGGAGAGGTGGGATGTCATCTTGCCAAACTCCTCTCGCGTGAAGAACAGGACATCACCGTAGTGGACGAAGACCGTGCCAAGCTGGCCATGCTCGATGCCAACTACAACCTTCTCACATCTCACGGACGCCCCACCTCATTCAAAGCTCTGCGCCAAGCCGGAGTGGAAGACTGCGATCTCTTCATCGCGGTCACGCCGTTCGAGACTCGCAACATCGTGGCCTGTTCGATAGCAAAAAGCCTCGGAGCAGCCAAGACAGTGGCACGAGTGGACAACTTCGAATACAAGGACCCCGCCAACCGTGAATTTTTCCGCTCGATAGGAGCCGACGACACAATATATCCCGAATATCTCGCCGCACTCGAAATCATAAACGCGCTCAACCACAACTGGGTGCGCCACTGGTTCGAGCTCCACGACGGCGAACTGATACTCGTGGGCGTGAAACTACGCGAGGGCGCACCCCTCATAGGTATCAAGCTCAAGGACCTGGGACGTTCCACCCACGACTTCCACGTGGCAGCTATCAAACGACGCCACGAAACCATCATACCCGGCGGTGACGACCGTATCGAGCCCAACGATATAGTATATTTCATGTCGCTGCCGTCCAATGTGAAACAGCTTATCCCACTTTGCGGCAAGACCGAACGACGCATACGCGACATCATCATAATGGGCGGAAGCCGCATAGCCATCAGGCTCTGCAACCTGGTAGGCGACAAATTCAACATAAAGATTCTCGACCCTGACCACAGCGTGTGTGTCAAACTCTCCGAACAGTGCCCTGACGCACTTATAATCAACGCAGACGCCCGCGATACGGATGCGTTACGCGATGCGGGTATCGTGGATACCGACGCATTCATAGCCCTGGCCGATAGTAGCGAGTCGAACATTCTCACCTGTCTCGCGGCCAAAGAATTCGGAGTGATAAAGACCATAGCCGAGGTGGAAAACATCCAGTTCATATCCGAGGCCGAGGGTCTGAATATAGGCACTATCGTCAACAAAAAACTTCTCGCCTCCTCCCGCATATTCCAGATGCTGCTCGACCGCGACACCTCTACCTCCAAATGTCTTGCACTTGCCGATGCAGAGGTGGCCGAAATCGTGGCAAAAGAGGGCTCAAAAATCACCCGTGCACCCATCAAGGACCTCCATCTCTCCCACTACATGACCATAGCCGGACTCATCCGTGACGGCAAAGGCCATCTCGTGAGCGGTAATACAGAAATACAGCCAGGTGACAGAGTGGTGGTATTCACCCTCAACGGAGTAATCCATAAAGTCGAGAAACTCTTCTCATGAACGGTTCAGACCTGCGTCGGTTTAGGCTCAATATGCCTTTCATAAACTTTCCTGTGGTGCTCCGCGTCATAGGTCTTCTTCTCGTGATAGAATCGGTGTTCCTTCTCATCCCCATGGCCACCTGTTTCTACTATGGCGAAGACGACTGGCGGTCATTCCTCCTCACTCTGTGCCTGAGCCTCTCCTGCGGAGGAGCCATGACTCTGATCCACCCCCGGTCTTCGTCGATGGGCAAGCGAGAAGGCTTTCTACTCACAGCCCTTGTGTGGGTGTTCTTCTCGATATTCGGTATGATACCGTTCATGACCGCTTCTACCAATCCGCTGAGTATCTCGGATGCCTTCTTTGAAGCAATGTCGGGGTTCACTACAACAGGAGCGTCAATAATGACTTCAATAAGCCACCTGAGCCACGGTGCGGTGATATGGCGTTCGCTCATGCAGTGGATAGGAGGTATGGGTATCATACTCTTCACACTTGCCGTGATTCCAATGCTCAATCATTCGGGGGGAATGCAGATGTTCAACGCCGAAGTGACCGGAATTACCCACGACAAACTGCGGCCTCGCATATCACAGACAGCCAAGAGTCTGTGGCTCATATACATCACCCTCACCGTGCTGCTCTTCACACTCCTTGTGGCAGGTCCGATGGGTGTATTCGATGCCATAAATTATTCATTCTCCATAATGTCGACAGGCGGCTTCTCGACCTCCGACGAGGGTCTGAGTCTGTGGAACAGCGACTATATAGAGGTGGTGACGACATTCTTCATGTTCATAGGCGGTGTGAGCTTCACGCTCATCTATCGTGCCGTCAATCGTGACTTCCGTGCCATCTGGCACAATGATGTCTTCAAATTCTACCTATTCATCATAGCGTTCTTCTATGTGCTTTTCGTGGCTAACATATTCCTAAAGGGACAGGCCACCACACTCAAGTCATGGACTCTCGACCCGCTTTTCCAGATTGTATCACTGATATCCTCTACAGGTTTCGAAGTGGGCGATTTTGGCAACTGGGGTACGTTTACAATAGCGTTGTCCATGTTTCTTATGTATTTCGGTGCGTGTGCCGGCTCTACCAGCGGTGGAGCAAAGCTGGACCGCCTGATCTATATGCTCAAGAATTGCCGTAATGAGATAGACCGCTGCATCCATCCCAACAATATTCTCACCGTGAGAGTAAACGGCAGGGTGATACCACACGAGACGGTGTCAAAGGTCACTGCATTCCTGTGTCTTTATATGTTCATAATCATTGTCGGTGGAATCGTGCTGACAGCAATGGGTATGCCTCTGGTTGACTCGTTTTTCTCGACGTTCACCTGTATAAGCAACACCGGCCTTGCATCGGGTGTCACAGGCTATGGAGGTTCATTTGCACTTGTACCCGACTCAGGGAAATGGCTTCTGGCCTTCATAATGCTCACAGGTCGTCTGGAACTCTTCACCGTGCTTGTCATCTTCACCCCGTCTTTCTGGAAAAAATAACAGCATCACACAAAGGTAATGACAGACAAAGTGTCGGGAAATCCACTAAGGACTTCCCGACACTTTAATTATCACGCAAATGAGCTTGCAGGCACAACACATTTACCGAGTCCGTCACTACTCATGATCCGGAATCACTGGTGCCCATTTATGATGTATTACGTTGTCTGACGACAGGCCGTTACGATTGGTCCACCATGAACCTTTCCATTCGAAGAAGTCCATATACACATCCTGTATGTGCTGCCTCTCGACAGGCCATAGCCAACTGTTGTCGACAAGGAACATCTGCGGGAACTCGATATCTACATTATCCGCATCGGGATTCGGAGCCTTTATGACGTTGTATTCCTTTCCGTCTCTGGTCACAAGGACACGGAAGCCTCCCATATTGCCATCGGCATCGATGACATTTCCAGTATATTTATCTCCGGATGAAACTGAAAAATCCTCCGGTACGGAAATCTCGACACTCCTTCCTTCTACCCACTCACGATCGACATTGATAGCGGCGTTGTGGGGACGTGACGCACCCCACCATGAATGGAATTCACCATCATTGCTCCCCTCCGGAATGAGCTTGTAGAAACTCTTGTCGCCGACTGTGACATTGCTGCTCTCACCTTTGTTGACAGTAGGATATTTACTGAGGATATGCACCGGCAATGTGCCACCGGAAGCAAGAGCTGTCACTTTGGCTGTTGTGGATCCGGCTACGTGAGATACACCAAACACCACATCGTTGAAATCAAAGTCGTAAGTTCCGCCAAGGTCCTCGCAAGCCACAATCCAGGAGGGATATTCAGGCCTGTTGGGATCGATGTTGGGACGTTCTCTCTCAAACTTGCCGTTGACGGAGAAAATCATGTCGTTCATGTCATGGTCGCCACCGTTGATACCATCTTGAGTACGGGCGAAATAATCCTCGACTCCCATGGTTATTCTTCCAGCCCATGAATAAGTGACAAAAGGAGTCCACGCATCATGCGCGTCGATGCCGGGGACATTGACCGACGGCATATCCGGATCACTGTGAGGATGATGAGAGTGACCGAATTCATTGAACACGTTGCCAAGATACTTGTTGAGGAACGGACGCGAGAAGGAGATACGGCGGTTGTCAAGCTTGAAACCGGCCTCACCATTGCGACGGAAGGCATACTGCCCACCGTTGATTACAAAAAACGCAATGTGGGTGCCCTTGGGGAAGATGTCGGAACCTACCACGTCAGTATTTTTCAACCGGATTCTGCCGTCCTCCTCCTTTTCGAAATTAGACGGGTCAAAATATGTGAGACGATAGTTTGCCGAACGCAGTCGCGGATATTCGGGCTTTGGGTTTCCGGCACTGATTATATCCTCGGCTTCATCTACCAGACTGGTGAACTCCATACAGTGTTTCCAGTTGTCACTCATGTCCTTTCCCTCATTCTCGCCAGGATCAAGAACAATGTTATCACCATTGAATGTGCCATCAGGATTCACAAAATCAGCGAGTTTGGACTGCTCCTCCCATTCACTGTCCTCAGTCCTCTTTATGTGGACATTATAGCCGGGACAAGCACGGTAAACAATGAGGAACTTGGGCTTTCTCAAAAGCATTTCTACAAATTCTTCATGTCCAAGATGTGCCTCCTCGTCGGAATAGTAGAAATAGCCGAGACAATTGAACGTGCTCGCACTACCGAAGAAATAGTCAATCGTCACAGGACCATCTTCGGCAAGCTGATAGTCGACACCATCCTGCGGTTTAAGCTCGTCGCGGAAACGCATGAGATTACACTGGTGGGTGATTTGATCAATTTCCTCGTGCATCACACCTTTCTCACGACCGACGAGCGAAACAAGGTCAGCCACAGAGTAGCCTGTCTTGTCAAGTTCGTGATTGGGACCGAGAGCATTGTTGCGGAATTCCTCAAAGCTACCGGCCTTTACCCTGTTTGTGAGACCGTAGAGATGGAAAAGACTTGATATGTCAGCCCTATTCTGCGAGACAACCTTTTCGTATGGAAGATTTCTATATGCAATCTCAAGAAGTGTGATTCCGGTACCTTTGAGCAGTGCCAGACTCTTAAGTTTTGCCGTCTGAAATGAGTTGGCTTTCAAACTGATTTCGTGCTCTATGCCTATCGGGTAACTATCTGACTGCAATACACCAGACCCTATTATATCATAATCCACACCATCGCCGTCGCAGAATATAAACTGCGGTCCTTCGGAATAATTATCTATTCTGAATTTTACAATAAGCTCAATCACATTGCTCTGGGCTTCAGCAAAAGAATTTTTCACACTCCAATCAGGTGACCAATTCAACTTTATTTCTCCTGTCCAGACTGTATGAATTGTCCCTGTATCGAGATCTTCGGGTCCGTAGTCGACAACAGGTTCCTTCCAGATACCGAGTTTCTTCCAGAACTCACGGTTGTAGTCTTCGTCGAAAGGGAAAGTGCCCATAGCAGGGTGATCAGTCAAATCATAGGCATAGATAATCTGTCCGGCACCTTCGCCTGTTCTTGACGCATCAGTTCCTACTCTGAGCATCCCATCCTTTATCTCGTGGTATCTTCCATATGTTACAGTCCCCGATTTATCGGTTATCTGCACATAGGCATAACGAAGGTCACGGGGATAATCGAAATGGAATTCTCCAGACAGGCTTTCGAAAGAAGCAACACGTTTGCACCCAGGTGTCGAGGGCCATGACGACAGAATCTCAACTTTTGCCGCTCCGGAAAGTAACGACGGAGAAATCTCACCTCTCACACGTGACGCGGCATTCCATCCGCTATCCATATCGGGGACTCCGAACTGCTTGAGAAACTCACGCGCATATTCTTCCTTTGGAGGGATGGTGAGCCTGTCGGACTGACATGAGACAAGGGAAATCAACAATGGCAGTGAGGCTAAAACGGACACATAGCCCTTAATAAGCTTGTGGCATAACATAGAAAAATGTGAAATGATGTGTAATGAAAATTTGTTAGCTTAAAATCAACTAAGGTTTTAAACGCCTTTACATCTAAGGAACCATAGGTCTACAAAGATATAATTAAAATTTTACCCTCCCCGAATTTCTTGACCTTTTTTTACTTTATTTAACCAATATAATGTATCAAATAAATATAGTCATATGTATCCAATCCCCCCTTCCGAAAACAAAGCCACCCTCCGCACATTTGACAGAGGGTGGCTTAAAGTAAGATATGTGTCAGATGAAATTACTTGGCGGGGTCAAGCACAACTACACGGTAGTTGCCCTGGCCATTGATGTCCTTCATGAATTTCATCACATCAGCGGTAGTAATGGAGTTGACACGCTCAACATTTCCGTTAAAAGTATCGACACCGTTCATTGATGTACCCATGAGAGCTGAGAGCCAAGAGGGGTTCTTCTCCTTGTTCTCGGTGTAAGCCTTCATGAGATATTCCTTTACAGGAGCGAGTTCGTCGTCCTTGACGTTCTTCTCCATATCCTTGAACTGTCCTTTAATGAATGTGAGAACATCGTCCTTCATTTCGGGCTTCATGGGGAACTGGCTTATGATGTTTGCTGTCCAGAGGCCCTCGCGTGAGGGATAACCACTTACGTGGATGGAGTATACGGCACCCATTTCCTCACGTACGGTCTCGATAAGTCGCTTTGTGAGAATCTGACCGGCAATGTCGGAAAGAACAGCGTTCTTCGCGTCATAGGGAGTCGAGCTCTTCTCAATGATGAGCACCTGGGTCTGGGGAGTAGCCATCTGGGTTGTGAAGGTATCCACGCCCGATCCGGCCTTGGTAAAGAATGCGGGGTCATACTTGGGCTGGCCGAGAGCGGTCTTGGCATTGCCGGGGAGCGATGCGATGTAGGTCTCTACAAGAGGCTTGAGAACGTCTGTGTCAACATTGCCGACAAAGAAGAATGTGAAGTTTGCGGCGTTGGCGGTCACGTCGTGAGCAAGTTTGATGATCTGCTCGCGCTTGGCTCCTTCAATGGTAGCCGAGCTTACAACCTGGAGGAACGGGCTTGTGTAGAGAGCCTTGTTGACATCGCGCTCGAAAATGTATTCGGGGTTGCTCTCCTGGTTGGAAAGGAATCCGGCATAGGCGGTCTGAAGTGCTGCAAATTCCTCCTCGGAGAACTGCACATCCTTGAAGCCCATGTATACAAGCTCCATGAGGGTGGGGAGATCCTTGGGAGTGGTGGTACCGTTTATTGTGGTGCGATAGGCATCGATATCAAATCCGATGTGTGCCTGCTTGCCTGCAAGATACTTGTCGAGATCATTGCGGGTGTAGGTACCAAGACCATATGAACCCATGAAGAGAGGCATGGAAATTATGGAGTTGGCATAGTCGGCGGGGCATCCTGCGTAGCCTCCGAGACCTGTGGCTCCGAAGAGAATCTCATCGTCCTTGAAGGCAGTCTTCTTGACAATCACCTTAGCACCGTTGGAAAGAGTCCATTCAGTAGTGCCCCATACAGAGTTTTCCTTTGTCGAGACAATCTTACCTGCTACGGGAGCTGCGGGAATGAGGGGTTCAGCCTTCATCTCGTCCACAAATCCTTCGATGGTCTCGCCGTCAACTGCGGCAAAAGCGGCATCAAGAGCCTCCTTTGTGGGAAGAGTGTAGCCTTCCTTCTCGGGAGCAATCACGAGGACGGCACGGTTGTCGGGGGTTACGATTTCAGCAAAGGCCTGGTTGATAGCCTCGACCGGAAGCATGGCTGCGAGCTGCTGTATAATCTGCCAGTCAATCTCAATGCCGGGAATGGCTTCACCGTCGGTGAAGTTTTCGACATATTCTTTGACATACGACTCATTCTCGCGTGTGGCGCGGTTGTTGTACTGCTTCTCTATTGCAGAGAGATACTTGGCCTTGGCGCGGTCATACTCACCGTGGGTGAAACCGCCACGCTTTGCACGTAGAATCTCACGATAGAGAGCCTTGAGGGGCTCAACTATATCGGTGCCCTTTGCGGCAACAAAACCGGACATGGCGTCCTTGCTCTTAGAGAGCATATACTCACCGAAGCTTACAGATGCACCGGCAAAGGGTGAATCGGGCTTGGAGCTGATCTCGTCAAGACGGGCCCGAAGCATCATGCCGGCTACTGACTCAACATAGCTGTTGATATAGCCCATCATGGTGTTTTTCATCTCCTTGGGCATGGGATCGGTGAGGAAGAACATCTGAGCTATGAGAGACTGCTGCTCGGGGTCGGCTCCTATGCCATAGAGTGTTCCCTTGTGGTCGGGCACGGGCTCATATGTACGAGGCTTGGCATTGGCAGGCATCTCGATAGATGAGAACATCTCCTTGATTTTGTTCTCGATGCGGTCTACATCAATATCACCGACAACAACCACAGCCTGCTGGTCGGGACGATACCATGTCTCATAGTAGTCGCGAAGAGCCTGGTGGGGGAAGTTGTCTACCACTTCCATGGTGCCGATGGGGAGACGGTGGCCATACTTAGTAGTGGGATAAATATCGGGGAGTACACGCTCAAGCACTCGCATCTGGCCCACGTTGGAGCGACGCCATTCTTCGTGGATCACACCACGCTCCTTGTCAATCTCCTTGGGGTCGAGAGTGAGGTCGTTTGCCCAGTCGTGGAGAATGAGCAGACAGGAGTCCTGCACACTCTCGCGAGCCACGGGAACGTTGGAAATATTGTAGACGGTCTCGTCGACACCGGTATAGGCGTTGAGATTGACACCGAAACGCACACCAATGCTTGCCAGCCAGTCGCGGAGCTGGTTGCCGGGGAAGTTGGTGGTTCCGTTGAAGCACATATGCTCCAGGAAGTGTGCGAGTCCGCGCTGATTGTCCTCTTCAAGAGCAGATCCGACATTCTGTGCGATGTAGAAATCAGCCTGACCCTTGGGATACTCATTGTGACGGATGTAATAAGTGAGGCCGTTGGGGAGCTTGCCCATACGCACAGCCGTGTCAACCGGGAGAGGTGCCAGCATGGGGTTTTCGCCCTGAGCCTTAGCAACGCCCGGCATGAGCAGTGTCACCACCGCCATGAAGAACATTGCAAGATTAAATAGCTTTTTCATATTGATGAATTGGTTGATGAATTATTTTATACAAATGTGACGTTTCTTTTTCTTATTAGTGACAACGCAAAGGTGAATTTAACATTGTTTAACCACAGCTGCAAGTCGGTAGTTTACAATGGTCTCCACTTCGTCGCGCAGATACGGGACATCCACAATCCACGGAGTAGAGCACGATGGGTGAAACACTCCAAGCTTCATGCCTGACACACGTATGCCGTATTTTCGTTCCAGAATGGAGCGGTATATGCTGAGCTGGAGTGCGTAGTGCCAGTAGGATGTGTCGTGCAGGTGGCTCACAGGGTGCAAGGCCCGCTTTCCGTAGGGCGACTGCATGACAATGCGCCCGTCAGCCTCGACGAGTTTCTTGGACCTCTTCCAGTCAAATATATTGAATGTGCCGTCGGGCGTACGCTCCAGAAAGTCGAGTGTGCCTGCCACTCCGTAGTCTTCGTCGAAAATCCGCCACTCGGTGCGATAGGGATACAGACGGTTGTGGGCGGCAAAGAGTCGGAATAGACGGAATGCGTCTGTGTCGTCCCCGTCGTCGTGGCCAAGATAGTAACGCTCTATTTTCTCGTGCATGGCTGTGCCGAGTGAGCGTGCGCGATCGGCCTCGCGCTGCCAGCGGTCGAGCACAACCTCCGGGTCTACCCCCTCGCGCAATGCAATCTTTGAAGCCCAGTATACCGAATCGAACTTAGGAAAGCACTCGTCGACAAGCGTCGTGACCGAGATATACTCTCTGCCGTCGCAGAAGTATGTGTGGCTCTCGGCATCAAAAGTGAGCCTGGAGTCTCTTGGATGTGAGTTTGTGTCGTTGCAGGTCATCCCTCTCGTTCGAGCTTTTTGGCTTCGTTCCACAGCTCGTCCATCTCTGCAAGAGTCATGTCGCGGAGATCTCGGCCGGCCTCACGAGCCCGGCTCTCGATGTGGTTGAATCGTCTGATGAACTTGGCGTTGGTCTTTTCAAGTGCATTCTCAGAATTGATGCCATAGAGCCGGGAGGCGTTGATTATGGCGAAAAGCACGTCGCCCATCTCTTCCTCCATCTCTGCCGGTGTGCGGGTCTCTGCAGCAGCTGCAAACTCGGCAATCTCCTCGCCTACTTTCTCCCACACATCCTCACGTTTCTGCCAGTCAAAGCCCACGTTAGCAGCCTTCTCGGTGATACGTTCGGCCTTGATCATGGCGGGAAGAGCGGCCGGCACTCCGGAGAGGACAGTCTTATTGCCTCCTTTCTCCTTAAGTTTCAGCTGCTCCCAGTTCTGCACCACGTCGGCGGAGGAGTTGACATGGGTGTCGCCAAATACATGGGGATGGCGGTAGATAAGTTTGTCGTTGAGTGCGTCACAGACATCAGCGATATCAAACGCCTCCTTCTCCTCACCTATCTTGGCATAAAAGAGCACATGGAGCAGGACATCACCAAGCTCCTTGCGGATATTGGCGTCGTCTTCTTTAATCAGGGCATCACATAGCTCATAGACTTCCTCGATGGTGTTGGGACGTAGCGACTCATTGGTCTGCTTGGCATCCCAGGGACACTTGACACGCAGAATGTCAAGCGTGTCGATCACTCTCCCGAGTGCCTCTATCTTTTCCTGGCGGGTATGCATGATTGGTCGGTAATTTTTCTCGCAAAGTTACGAATTTTTACCATATTTTTTCGTTAGACAGAGCATAAACTCGCCATATAGGCGTTATTATATATGTATGGATGTTCTCACGCCACAACAGCGCCGCCGATGTATGCAGGCCAACAAAAGCCGTGACACCAAGCCTGAACTGGCCTTGGGCAGGCTGCTGTGGAGCTGCGGCATACGTTATCGCAAACATTCCAGGCGCGTGGCCGGAAAGCCTGATTTCTGTATAAGCAAGTATCGACTGGCAATCTTTGTAGACGGGGAGTTCTGGCACGGACGCGACTGGGAGCGACGACGCACTAAGCTGAAGTCCAACCGCAATTTCTGGATAGCCAAAATAGAGCGCAATATGCAGCGTGACCGGGAAGTGACCCGCAAACTCGAGAGCAAGGGATGGAAGGTGTTCCGCTTCTGGGAGACCGATATAAGCAAAAATCCGGGAATGTGTGTCAGCGCTGTGCTGAGGTATCTCGACGAATGTAGAAATCTCGACCACCCACTCTACATCCCCTATGACTATGCTGAATATCCCGAAACAACCCGCCTGGCAGCTGAACCGACCGAGGAATATCACACAAGCCCTATTTCTTAGTTTCAAGAAATAGGGCTTGTGTGATATGAGATATAAAGCCGGTCAGATGAAAGCGCTGTCGTTGAGCAGACGGCCTGAAAGTGCCTGGAAATGGCGACGGGCATCTGACGAAGCGAGATATGCATCGATGCAGTCGGCGTGGCGATGGTTGTGTAGATCAGTGCCGAGGAAGTCTACATAACCGCGCTTGATGAGTTCTTCGGCTGTTTTCTTCTCAACCTTGGAATAGGCTCCGGCAAGCGAGAGGACATTAACCTGGAAGAGTGTTCCGGCACGATGCAGCTCGTCATAGCGAGAGCTATTGTGCTCGAAATAGTAGAAATACCGCTCAGGATGGGCAAGAATAGGACGCAGCCCCTTAATCTTCAAGTCAAACAGAAAACGGTCGAGCTGCCATGGCTCCTGAATGAACGAACACTCCACGAGTATGTAATTGTTGGGCATTAGCGTGATGAGCCCCTTGTCGAGTTGATCGCGAAAGAAGTCGTCGATGCGGTTTTCAGACGAACGAGTGACCGGCAAGTCAATACCGCGCCGTCTGAGCTCATCTTGAAGTTCTTCGAGAGCGGGGTCAAGGATGTCGGGAGTGTTTTCAAATGTAGCCTCGGTGACATGGGGGGTAGCAATGATTCGACTTATTCCCCATCCCGCCATCCTCTCCACCAGATCGGCGGAAGTGGCTGCATCGGGGGAACCGTCGTCGACCCCTGGTAAGATGTGGCAATGAATATCGGTGGTAAACGGGAGCTTTGAAGGCTCTCTCTTGCGGAATATATCTAAGAGGCTCATATTGTGCTTCAAGGGAAAAAATACTTTAAAATAACGCTGTCAAGGGGGAATTTATTGTCTAAAAGCGTTAACTTTGCAGACGTGGAAAAAGATACGGAACAAGTCGGAAAAATCATCATGGTCACCGGCGGCCAAAGGTCGGGCAAAAGCGAGTGGGCAGAGCGCAAGGCTCTATCCCTGTCGTCGTGTCCGGTGTATGTGGCCACGGCCACCGTGTGGGACGATGATTTCCGTGCCCGCGTGGAATCACATAAAGCCCGACGCGGTCCGGAATGGACTAATATCGAAGAGACGCTGCATCTGTCATCGCTCGATCTGACCGGGCGAGTGGTGCTTGTGGACTGTGTGACCCTTTGGGCCACCAATATGTTCTTCGCCCACAACGAAAATATCCGGGATGCTCTCGAGGAACTGAAACAAGAGTTTGACACTTTCACCTCACATAAGGCCACTTATATATTTGTCACAAACGAAATAGGACTCGGAGGAGTGAGCGAAAATGCCATGCAGAGGCATTTCGCCGACCTCCAGGGGAAAATAAACCAATACATTGCATCGCGATGCCATGAAGCATATCTAATGGTGTCGGGGTTAGAACTGAAACTTAAATGAAAAACTTTGATATCCATCGTCCGGACGAGGCGATACGCAGCAGCATCATTGACAAAATCGACAATCTTACAAAACCAAAGGGTTCTCTTGGACGTCTCGAAGAGCTGGCACTGCAGATAGGCATGATACAGCAGACTCTCAGTCCGGAACTACGGAAACCTTGCAACATACTCTTCGCAGCCGACCACGGTATAGAGCGCGAGGGAGTCACCGTGTCTCCTCGCGAGGTGACATGGCAGCAGCTCGGCCACTTTGCCCGTGGAGGAGCCGGCATCAACTTCCTGTGTGACCAACACGGATTCCGACTGGTTCTTGTCGATGCCGGAGTAGACTATGACATCCCCTCGGGCCATGGAATCATTGACCTCAAGATGGGACGTGGCACAGGCAACTTCCTCCACGAGCCGGCCATGAGTCTTGAGGAATGGGAAGAGTGCATAATCCGTGGAGCCGGCGTGGTCGACATGGTTCATGCCGATGGTTGCAACGTGGTGAGCTTCGGAGAAATGGGAAGCGGTAATACATCTCCATCTTCGATGTGGATGCATCTGCTCACAGGTATATCCCTGCGTGATTGTGTGGGAGCAGGTGCCGGCCTCGACAACCCCGGGGTGAGCCACAAACTCGACGTGTTGCAACGTTCGCTCGACAACTATACCGGAAGCGACAGCCTGGAAGAGAAACTGGCCTGGTTTGGTGGCTATGAACTCGCTATGGCTGTAGGAGCGATGCTCAGAGCAGCCGAGCTGAAGATGATTGTGATTGTAGACGGATTCATAATGACAGCCTGTATGGCCGCCGCCGCCCGATTCTGTCCGGAGGTACTCGACTATGCCGTGTTCGGCCACCAGGGAGACGAGTCGGGCCACAAACTGATGCTTGCCGCCATCGGAGCCAAACCACTGCTCCTCCTCGGCCTGCGTCTCGGCGAGGGTTCGGGAGCGGTATGTGCCTATCCAATACTGCAATCGGCCGTGAATATGATAAATCAGATGGATTCGTTTGCAAAAGTGGCCGTCACAAAGTATTTCTGATGAAACTTCTTGCCTCCCTCATCTTTTTCACACGCCTTCCGTTCTGGCGCATCACTGAAGTCCCGGCGCGATATTACAGCCGTGTTGTGGACCTCTGGTCAGCTACCGGGTGGCTCACAGGAAGCATCACCGCAGGTTCGCTGTGGCTGGCGTGGCACGTGTTCCCTCCACTGACTGCTGTCATCGCCGCAATCAGTGTCAGGCTTCTCGTCACAGGCGCTCTCCACGAAGACGGTCTTGCCGACTTCATGGACGGCATGGGAGGAGGTACCACAAAGGAACGGATACTTGCCATAATGAAGGACTCCCACATAGGGACATACGGAGTCATCGGACTGACAATATACTTCATGCTTCTTGTGACAGCCGTCTCCTCCTTGCCAATGAAAGCGGCCTGCATAGCAATACTTGCCGCCGATCCATGGAGCAAATTCTGCGCCTCACAGATCATAAACCTCCTCCCGTATTCACGCACACGCGAGGAGGCGAAAAACAGGACCGTCTACGACCGGATGAAACCCGGACAATGGACTGTCAGCTTCCTGTTCGGCGCATTGCCACTTCTCCTTCTTCCGGTCTCTTGCCTATGGGCGACTCTCTTTCCCGTGATTACAGCCTCTCTTCTCATTATGTTCATGCGCAACAAGATAGACGGATATACAGGAGACTGCTGCGGAGCGGTGTTCCTATTGTCCGAACTGTCGTTTCTCCTGGCCGTGACAGCAATATACCGACTCGCATGATGGAACTGACATTGATAAGGCACACTTCCGTGGCCGTCGCGCCAAGTATCTGCTACGGACAGACAGATGTCGCACTCAACGACACATTTGAGACAGAGGCAGAAAAGGTGAAGAGAGATCTCAACGGAACTGTTTTCGACATAGTATTCACCTCTCCCCTCTCCAGATGCCGACTACTTGCCGATTATTGCGGATTTCCAAATGCAGAACAGGACACACGCCTGATGGAGATGAACTTCGGTGACTGGGAAATGCAGAGATGGGATGAAATTACCGACCCTCGGCTACAGGAATGGTTTGATGACTATGTCCATGTATGCGTCACTGGAGGAGAGTCATATATACAACATGGCGAAAGGATTGCATCGTTCATGGCGCAACTTTCCCAAAAGCCTTACAGACGGGTGGCCATCTTCACTCACGGAGGCTCTATGCTCCATATACTTACAGCTCTCGGGCTTGTGAGGGTTGAGGAAGCCTTCGACCACCAACCACCTTATGGCGGAATAGTCCGGGTCACTATACCATCAGCATCAGGAACAGCCCAAGAAACAAAAGAGTCCTGACAACGCCTGCAAGCAGAACCATCACAACTTCAGCCCGGCGGTTGACACTTATGGACTTCTCCATATCCGAACTGTCAGGCACACGAGGATTTATCCCGATGTAGGGTTTGAAAACAGCCTCACCGAAATAATCGTGTGTACCTCCGAAACGACAGTCGAGAATTCCGGCAAGAGCAGCTTCAGGATAGCCTGAGTTCGGACTGGCATGGCATCGGCCAAATCGTCTGACCCACTTCCACAAACCGGGTTTTCCGGCCACCATAATCATGAGAAAAGCTGTGAGACGTGCTGGAATATAGTTGGCAACATCATCAATCTTCGCTCCCCATCTACCAAAATCGCGATATCGGTCATTCCTGTATCCCACCATGGAGTCTATTGTGTTTACCATCTTGTAGGCCATCATACCGGGCACTCCGAGAAGGGCAAACCAGAAGAGAGGAGCTATTACACCGTCACTTAGGTTTTCGGCAAGAGTCTCAAGGGCCGCTACGCGCACTTCGCGGTCGGACAACGACGCAGTGTCGCGTCCCACGATTCTCGCCACCTGACGGCGCCCCTCATCAAGAGAACGGTCGGCGGCCTCAAATACCATCCTCACCTCCCGCGCCAAAGTGGTCCCGGCAAGACAGTAGAACACCGCGAGCGATTCGACAACCATAAGAGCCCACGTCCACGGAGCCAGGAGGCGAAGCAGCAACCATGTGAGAAAAAACACAGCGAGTACCAGCGTGACCGCTGTGAAGGCGCCCTTGGCCACACGATGTGGACCGCGGTTCAACCTATGTTCAAAAAAAGATATGCACCGGCCGAATCCAACGACAGGATGTGGCAGACGGGCGGGATCTCCGAAAACAAGATCCATGCACCAGCCTGTCAGAAGCGGAACAATGACAACCATTCTTTTATAGCAGATATTAGCAGAGTATTTTCATCGGGAGTCTGTACGGCAATGCGCAGATCGACAGAATTGCCTGTCATATTCCATGCATCGCGTATGAGAAGGCCATACTTCTCCACAAGCCATGCCTTAAGAGAGGCGGCAGTACCGCATGGGAGTGTGGCCAGGAAAAAATTACAGTCGGTCCGGCTCGTCCGCAGTCCCATCTTCTCAAGCTCACCGGCTACACGTCGGGCCTCGGCATTAAGTCCGTGGGCATCTATCTCATATCTCTCACGCCGGTCCATGAGATAATGGGCGGCAGCGATTTCCATTCCTCCCACACTCCAGGGATAGCGGGTAGCCTTAAGATCGCTTATCACAGACTCTGCTCCCACGACATATCCCAATCTGAGACCCGGAACCGAAAAACGCTTTGTGAAAGACTTGAGCAGAAGGACATTCTCGAGTTCCAATGCTTCGGCAGGCGTCATGATGGACTTCACCGAATAATCGGAGTAGGCCGCATCAACGACATACACACTCTTGGAATCTCTTATCTTCTTCTTGAACATCTCTTTTTCCTCACCGCCACCGACAGCGACCCCCGAAGGATTGCACGGTGTACACACCCAGGTAAGATCGGCATCGCACGGTTGTGTGAATATGTGTCCAAACATTCGGCAGGCATCCTCATATTCTCTGAACGTAGGTTTTTCAATATACGAGCGAAGGCCTCTGAAAAAACCGGCTATCATATAGATTGCAGATGTCACACCCGGTGTCACCAACACTGTCCCACAAGGAAGACCATGTATCTCCTCCAACCTCCTTTCCACAGACTCCGGAGACGGTTCAGGATAGGATGAAAGAAGTCCCGGCTGTCCGGCAAGCCATTCCATCAGTCCGGAATGGTCTACATTACCAAGTATATTGGAACTGAAATTACACCTCACTTTACCTTTGTAAAGATAGAGGTCGTCGCCATGTCCTTCAATCATCTTCGCTTAGAATTTTATATATTCTGTCAATATCAACATACTTGCGCAGCATGGCGGCCAGTGCGTCATATTGAGATTCCTTATAAGCTTCATAATCCAGTGTCTCAAACGGTGTTTCTCTGCTTCCGGAGGATGAGATAAGGGCGTTGACCACAGAGGGATTGTCGAGAATACCGTGGATATAGCTTCCCATCACACGCTCTGAGGCACGACACCCGTCGGGAGTTCCGTCGGCAAGCATACAAAGTGGCTCGGCCCCATTCTCAAGATGAGTCTCACCCATATGAATTTCATAACCACGACAACGCTCTGCCGTATCGGCAAACCGGAATTCCACCTGTCTGGTGGTCTTGCTGCCTGTAAGCACGGTACGCACCGGAAGAAGACCAAGTCCGGGCAGAGACCTGATGTCTCCCTCCACTCCGTCGGGATCGCTCACCTCAAGTCCCATCATCTGGTATCCGCCACAGATTCCAAACACGGTCTTTCCTTCTTTGGCCGCCGCAAGAATCTCCCCGGCCATACCATTGCGACGCAATTCGTAGAGGTCTGAAAGCGTCGATTTGCTTCCGGGCAGAAGTATGATATCCGCCTCACGCAGATCGCGTATATGTCCGGCATAATAGAGATTGACGCGAGAATCTTTCTCCAGCATATTGAAATCCGTGAAATTGGATATATGGCGAAGCAGCACTACGGCTATGTTTACCTTTCCTTTCTCAGCACGTCTCCTCTTGTTGTCAAGCGACACCGAGTCTTCCTCTTCGATATGTATGTCGCGTGTGAAAGGGACAACTCCGAGCACCGGGACACCACAGATTTCCTCCATGAGCTTCCGCCCCTCGTCGAAGAGACGCATATCTCCTCTGAACTTGTTTATTATGATACCTTTTATCAACTTTCTGTCTTCAGGCATCTGTAGCATGACAGACCCGTACACACTCGCGAATACACCCCCTCGGTCAATGTCGGCAACAAGTATCACCTTTGCTCCGGCGTGTCTGGCCATGGGCATATTCACCAGGTCGCTATCGCGCAGATTTATCTCAGAAATACTCCCCGCGCCCTCCATCACAATGGGATTGTAGAGCTGTGACAGACGGTCGAAGGCCGCACACACTTCCCTGCGCAGTTCTTCACGGCCTTCGCGACGAAAATAGTCATAGGCATCGCGGTTTCCTATCGGGCGTCCGTTGAGCACAACTTGCGAGGTGTGATCACTCGAAGGTTTGAGCAGAAGGGGATTCATGTCGGTCGAACACGGAATTCCTGCCGCCTCGGCCTGTACTGCCTGTGCACGTCCTATCTCGAATCCGTCAGGAGTGGCGAATGAGTTCAGAGCCATGTTCTGTGCTTTGAAGGGAGCAGGCTTATAGCCGTCCTGAAGCAGAATACGGCACATCCCTGCAGCTATAAGGCTCTTGCCCACATCACTGCCGGTACCGGCAAACATTATGGGGGAAAGTCGTCGTGTCATTTTTTTTGTGTACGTTTATATGAAAAGGCCTTCCACCGTTCTTCATCGGCTGCTCCCGACTCCATCTCGGAGCGCGCCATGACGAAAAACAGATCGGACAGGCGGTTTATATATTGAAGTATTTCCGAGGGTACCGGATCTACGGCATCGAGCGACCAAAGCCTTCTCTCAGCCCTGCGGGCAGCTACGCGCGCTCCATGCAGCATGGCCGCCAGCCTGGTCCCCCCAGGCAGAATGAAATAGCCCGACTCTCCACATTCGCGAGTCACATCGTCGATAAGACTCTCGACATCGGCAACCAGCGACGATGGCAGACTATTTGGATTCTCGTCCCTACGGTGGCTTTCGGTGGCGACAAGGCTCATCAAAGTCATAAGATTCATCTGAATCTCTCTGAGAGAACTCTGACGCGGATCGTCGGCCTCCATGAAGGAGCGTACCATTCCGACAGACACATTCAGTTCGTCAAGAGAACCGTTGGCTTCAATGCGTATATCCGTCTTTGCCACTCGTGCGCCTCCGTGGATAGCCGTAGTGCCCCGGTCGCCTGTACGAGTATATATTCTTCTCATAATTTCCAGAGTTTCAATATGTCCGAATCACCCCAATACAGATGGGTATAACCGGCATAGGTATTCTTATAGTGATATAACGGAGTGGCCACTTCACGACCTTTGACATCGGTGAGACGTGCGGCGGATTCATAGACACCAGGCTCCGTGAGGCGTGAATAATGGAATTCATGTCCGCGAATTGTGAGACCCGGAAGCTCCACTGTCCTATAGCCGAGAGTGAGTCTTGCATCCTTCATTGTGGTCGAAGTCGGAATGACACCACACATCTCAACTCCGTCGATATCGCGGGTGAGATATATCATGCCGCCACACTCGGCTATGAGTTTTCCACCGCGCTCTACATATTCCTTTACCGCACTCCTCATCGCCTTATTTGCCTCCAGTCCGGCTGCATAAAGCTCGGGGTAGCCTCCCGGAAGGTATACTATGTCTACATCAGCCGGGAGAGCAGTATCATGCAACGGTGAGAAATATTCTACATTGTGAACACCGAGAGCCACTATATTCTCGGGATAGATAAAATTGAAAGCATCGTCACGGGCCACTGCCACACGCAATACGCGCTTATCTGCATCTGTCTGTTTCTCAAAATCATATTCCTTCACGGATGTGCGTGATGTGATTTCAAGCAAACGGTCAATGTCAACATGAGAAGACACAGCCTCGGCGGCTGCCACAACAAATCGCTCCATCTCCTCGCGCCCCGAAATGGTTAGTCCAAGATGTCGCGACGGGGTCTGCAATCCAACCGAACGCGGTATGTAACCCAGACATTCCACTCCGGCATCGGCACAGGCATCCTTCATGAAACTGAAATGCCTCTCTGACGATACGCGGTTGAACACCACTCCTACGACATTCACTTCCGGACGGAATGTCTTGAATCCATGAATCATAGCAGCTACAGAGTAGGCTGTCGAGGCAGCATTGACAAGAAGAATCACAGGAAGGCCGAGCAATATGGCCATGTCGGCACTGCTACCGCTCATACGCTCGTAACCGTCAAACATTCCCATGACACCTTCCACCACACTCACCGTGCCTCCACAACTACGACGCATATACAGGTTCTTGACATATTGCCCGGAAGCCATATAGCTGTCGAGGTTGACTGACTCTCGACCGGATGCAATGCAGTGAAACTGTGTGTCAATGTAGTCAGGACCACATTTAAAAGGACGCACCTCTTCACCACGCTCTCTGAGAGCACGCATCAGCCCGAGAGAGAAGGTTGTCTTCCCACAGCCCGACGAGGTAGCGGCAATTATGAATTCCGACATTTTTGCCATACTCATATTCTGTATTTTACAACACCATTGTCATCAATAATCATCATCTCAATGTCACCCCCATAAATACCTGAGCATACCTTCAGACACCGACGTAGCAATTTGGGAAAAAACAGGTCGGCGTCTACCGGAACTATGGTATTCCATAAATCTCGCGCCATATCCATACCCATTATTTTTCCGACTGCCGACTCGCTGCATCCGACTGAGGATGCAAGTGATGCAAGGAACTCCCGATTGAGACTCACTTTGTGGGAATGCGTGTCGAGATGGCCTTCTGCGAGTTTTACGGCCTTGCCTATCATCAATCCAATAGAGACTCTTTTGATTCCTGACCTACAGGCTCCTTGTAGAGCCTCACCTATAGCATTGCCATAGTGCACAAAAGCCTGCTGTGGCAATTCTGGATACAGACTGCGAACACTCTTCTCGCTTTTGGCTCCGGAATTCATAACCAAACGTTCACATCCGGTGGCTGCCGCGACCTCAATCTCACGCATCAAAGCCTCGGCAAAGGCCTCGTTGGAGAACGGCCGAACAACACCAGAGGTGCCTATTATCGACAGACCGCCTTCTACCCCCACACGGGAATTAAATGTCCGTAATGCCAGACTCTCACCACCGGGTATCGAAACAGTTATATCTACGGCTCCTTCCGGAAGAAGTCTACGCACAGCCTGTTCCATCATAAGTCTGGGGACCGGATTTATGGCCGGACCACCAACCTCAAGCCCGAGTCCAGGCAAAGTCACAGTTCCTATTCCTTCTCCCCCATAAAAGCGTATATCACCCTCCTCTCTTGAGGAAAGTTCGACACGAGCCTTTATTACTGCGCCGTTTGTCACATCCGGATCATCTCCGGCATCCTTGACAACCGAGGCTACTGCAAAACCCGGTCCGATTTCTTCGAGTTCAGCATCAAGCTCCACTGTCTCTCCACCGGGCAGTACAACCCCCACTCTTCCGCTGAATTCATTAGAAAGAACCATCGACAACGACGCAACAACAGCAGCCGTAGCACAAGTTCCGGTGGTCAAACCACTCCTCAACGGGAAAAAGCCGGGCATAAGTCTCTCCACGGCTCTGCGAAGTGTCACCTCACCCTCCGCAATAATAAATCCTGCGGGAAGCTGAGGTCTCTTGACTGCAAATACCTTTATACCTCTCGACATAGCAGCCTCGACCTTGGCCGCAAATCCACCAGATTCGCCACTCTCCTTGGTGATTATCGCATCCGGTCTCACAGAGTCGAGCAACTCCCCTTCATCATCAGCCGGCCGGTAATAGACCAGCTGATTCGGGTCTATGCCATAACTCTCAGCCTCAAGCCTCGACTCGTCACGGTCAAGAATCCGGAACACGCAACTGCACGATGCAGCGAGGCTTTTGAATTTCGGAATAGTGCGGACTCCCGTAAGGGCGAGAAGGCTACGAACACCCGAAGCGCTAATACACCTGACAGCATCATCGTAGTCATCACACCACACTATCCTCGAATCTCGTTCCGGGAAACGTCGCTCAAGCCTTATCACCGGAATTCCCACGGCTTTGGCAGCCTCATCGACAACCTTGTGGAGATTGACGGCAAACGGATGGGCGGCGTCGATTATAAGACGGACCGTTTCCTGTTCTATCAAGGCTGACAGAGCATCATGATCAAGCTTGCCGCTTTTGCGTACAGCATACGGCGACTCGATTTTCTGACTGTCTCCAAGCGTTGAATAGAGATATGGCTTGCCTGCGCCATCGAGTACTCTCGTGGCTATACGACCCTCCGTAGTACCGCCAAACACAAGTATCATGGTCTGAAAAGATGCTTGAAATCCGCTCCATAGAGTTTCGAGAGACCATCACGGTTGTCTATGGCATCACCCACAACCAGAAGCGTGGTGAGTGTGAGATTGTTGTCATGCACTATTTTTGCAAGGTCCTTAAGCTTACCGCGGTAGATACGCTCGTCCTTCCATGTGAGTTTGTAGCAAGCAGCCACAGGAGTCTCTGGGGAATAGGCCTGCAGAAGCTGAGCCTGTACATCGTCAACAACACCGGCACTCAGATATATACACATTGTGGACTGCGACTGTGCAAGCTTGCAGAGCTTTTCTTTTTCAGGCATCGGTGTACGCCCTTCTCCACGGGTGAGAATAATTGTCTGAACCTTCTCCGGAATTGTAAACTGTGAACGCAGTGCTGCTGCAGCAGCTTGAAACGAGGATATTCCCGGAGTTATATGATAGGACATACCGTGACGGTCGAAACACGCCATCTGCTCTTGAATAGCACCGTATATACACGGATCGCCTGTATGAAGCCTGACAACAAGAAGGCCTCTGTCATAGAACTTCTTCATCAACTCAAACTGTTCTTCGAGAGTCATCGAGGCCGAACTTCTTACGACGCATCCCTCCTTGGCATAAAATGTAAGTTCCCTCGGTACAAGACTTCCGGCATAGAGAATCAAGTCGGCTTCCGACAGGAATCTCTTGCCTCTCACCGATACGAGCTCAGGGTCGCCAGGACCGGCTCCAACAATTTCTATATGTCCTCCTGGGCGACAGTCACGATCCATGGCAACTGCAAACGTGAAATCCTCACACTTCTGTTTTTCGAGAATAAGTACCGATGCCGAAGCCGCCGCCATGGCTGCACTTTCAGCCACTCCCCACACTCCGGTCACTTCACGAACCTTCTCGGAGGGATTGGGCACTTCAATGTCTTTAAGTTTGTCAGCAGAGTAGACTTTTACACCATCCGCTCCAAACTCACTGGCAAGAGAAGCCATCAGAGGCTCATCTTTCTTAAGCTCTATGGTAGCAATATTTCTTACCGACAGCGGACTGATGCCATTAGTGACAAGCGCAGAGGATATCTGTTCATACACACCCTCCGGACTGCGTCCCTTCTTACATCCGACACCCAGTTCCAGCACCCTGGGCCGGAAATAAAGCACAGGAATGTCGGTTTTTCCGTATATGTATGGTGTCACGGCAATAATCAGACTTGTGTCGGACGGAACAGCATCAATTCCATTCACCAATATGACATTAGGTGGCATAGTCCGCGAGAGGCAGGAAGTTCCACGGTCTTTGACATCAAGAATCAGAGCTGTTTTCTCACCATTTACAAAACGATATATCGCCTTGTTCATCTCAACCCTGGAAGCATCGGCAATCCAGCCATATTCTTTGGCGAGAGTATCGAGTGCCCACAATCCTTCATTGTCACTCTGGGTTGTTATGACAGGAGTCGCACCCACTATTGCTGCCACCCGACGGGTGAGCTCGTTAGCCCCACCGACATGGCCCGATAGTACGGAAATAGCGTACTTTCCGGTAGAATCCACACACACAACAGCAGGATCGGTATACTTGTCCTTCACAAGATGACCCAGCGCACGCACACAGATACCGAGTGCGCCAACAAATACTACCTCAGTGCATCCTTCAGGAAGAATTCTATTCCATTCCTTGAGCATTACTACATCTGAATGGGCCAGTTCGGCTGCTATAGCCGAAGCTATGCTGCCTCCGGCAGCTGTGACATTGAGTATGAGTGTTTTCATCGAGCTTGCATTATGGTGATTGGATTGTGGGTATCTATTGTGAGAGTGTGTGTTTCTGTAATTTTATGGCCAAGACGTTCCACACTGTTGCGGAAGGCCTCGCAACTCGAAGCTGAAACGGAGTTAAATACCACTACGCCGCCTGGGAGCAACAGGTCGAACACCCTCTGGAGCATCTCATCTATCCGACCTCCATGTCCGCCTATAAAAACCGCATCGGGTGCCGGATATCCGGTCAGATCGAGTTCAAGAAAATCTCCTGTCACAGCCGTAATAGAAGGAGCACTGAATTTACGTGAATTCCTGGTCATCAGTTCTCGGCCCTCCTCGCGTATCTCAAACGATGTGATATTTATCGACGGGTAGTGTCGACGAGCCTCGATGGATACCGACCCAGTGCAAAAGCCCACATCCCAAAGCGAGCTACGGCCATCAAGTTCGAGCATCGCAAGTGTCAACAGTCTGACAGGCATTTTGGTAATCATCTTTTCCCTTCCGTCAAGGTGGTAGAAGTCAGACTCGGGCAGTCCGAACGGCTGACGGGCTTTATGTTGCAGGCGCAGAATCACACAATTAGGATTGTCCCATTCCCGACAAGCTGCCTCGGACAAGGCCAGAGTGGTGACACGCTCCTTATCTTCATTGCCAAGATTTTCGCCCACAGTCATTTCATAGTCAAAATTATACTCTATAAGCCTACGGGCTATCTCTGCAGGGGTCTTATGTCTGTCGGTAAGTATTCCTATCAGAGGGGCTCCTCCTATCAAGACCGGGTCAAGATTACTCCAAGGTCTGCCTGTGAGCGACACATTCACCATATCCTGATAAGGAAGCAGCATCCTATGGGCCAACATCTGCAAAGAATTAAAAGCAGGATAGACTTTAATGTCAGACTCTGGGAACTCCCTCTTCAAGGTAGCGGCATATCCGAAGAACAGAGGGTCGCCGGAGGCAAACACTACAATCTCCTCTTTGTCGCGATAAAGATCAAACACACGTGCAAGTGGCACGGTGACATCTATCCACTCGCTTCCTTCCGGCAGATGCGACTTTATGAGCTCGCGATGTCTCTTCCCTCCAGAGAAGAAACGTCCATTCCTCACAACATCCTCGGCCTCTGAGGAAAGAGAAGGGATTCTGCTGTCGGATATACCTATTATGTGAAATTTCGGTTCAGACATCTCTTCCTGGTCTAAGAAGTTCAGCATCCGGGCGGCAAAGTATGGCATTCGTAAGCGTCGCCGCAAGATTGCTACCTCCCTTGCGTCCCTCCACAATGATTTTGGGAATTTCGACAAACGGCTTGACCATATGCTTACTTTCACATACATGAACAAAACCCACCGGAGCAGCGACAATTCCACATGGACAGGCCTTGTGCTTTCTTATGAGCGTACACAGCTCCATCAGAGCAGTGGGAGCATTACCAAAGACAAACAAAGCATCGGGATGTTCATCCACAGCCCGGCGGATGGCTGCCTGTGTACGGGTGATGCCGTGAGCAGCAGCATACTCAGCAATACCAGGTTCGTTGAGATAACATTTCACCTCTATCCCAAGCCTTGCAAGCGCACCCTTACGTATGCCGGAGGCTGCCATAGTGACATCAGTCACTATGGTTCTGACACCACCGGATGTGAGAGAATCATATATCTTTCCGAGAGCATCGTCATCCACGGTGAGAATATTTTCCATATCAAAATCAGCAGTGGTGTGGATGGCATGAAGAAGCGCCCACTTGCGATCAATAGATATATTCTGGTTTGAAAGCTCGCGTTCAATGGTGCGGAAGCTTTCCATCATTATAGCCTGGCCTTTGCCTACAGCCCCATCCGAATCTTCCCCTCTGTAATAACCACGGGGAGTGATGAACAGCTCGTTCCACTCATAGGACATGGAGTTGCCGATTATAACAACGGTGAACATATCCACATCGCATGGATCGAATTTCTCAAGAGTAGTCAAAACTCTCTGCTCACCGTCTCTACCGGCCTGGCGCACATATCCAACCGGAGTAGAGGGAGAACGTGATTCAAGAAACAATTCCTTCAGGCGATGGAGCTGCCAGTATCGGCCGACACTGCGAGGATTGTAGACAGCTGTAACGAAATCAGCCTCTGCTGCCGCCTTGATACGACGCTCTATCACCTGCCACGGAGTCATCAGATCGCTGAGAGATATGACACAGAAATCGTGTCCGACCGGAGCACCGAGCAATGATGCAGCCTTCTGAAACGCACTTATGCCGGGGAGAATCTCTACCTCGATATCAGCACCGATGTTTCGCTGCATTTCAAGCACAAGGGGAGCCATTCCGTAAATACCTGCGTCGCCCGACGAGACAACACAAACATTCTTGTCCTCCATGGCAAGTTCGAATGCCTTCTCCACACGCGCTTTCTCCTGCTTCATTCCACTACCGGCCTCAATCACATCGGGACGTAGCAAGTCTCTGACAAACGGTAGATATACGTTGTAACCCACAACAGCGTCACACTTACGGAGCGCGCCTATGGCTGCCTCGGTCATGTCACCTCGTGAGCCCGGGCCTATGCCTATGACTGTTATCTTTTTCACTTTATGAGAGTTAGCAATTCTTCAATAGAATGGACACTATGTCCGTTATAAATAAATGCATCGTCGGTCACGTCAACACGCCCGTCGACAGTATCCGACAATTCCTGTCCGACAGCTCGCACTCCACACCGAGCCAGCGCCTTAGCTGCCATAGCGTGTCTTACACCTCTGCCTGTAAGGACAATCTGCCTACCGGGCCGACTGTCGATTCTGAACATTCCAGCCGAGAGATCGAAGACCACGCCGTCACGCTCAAAAAAACGTCCCATATCGCCAGACAGAGACAGATCTTCAGGAGTGCCGGTCACCACACCCTTCTCCTTGTCTACAAGCCATATACGGTCGGCAATCTGAAGAGACAACTCCAGATCGTGAGTGGAAAGAAACACTGTTTTTCCCTCTCTGCGTGCAAGGTCAAGAAGCAACTGCATTATCTCCACCTTGCTTGGATAGTCGAGGAAAGCAGTTGGCTCATCAAGAAAAATAACCGGTGTTTCCTGGGCAAGAGCCTTGGCTATCATCACTTTCTGTCTTTCACCGTCGCTGAGGGTTGAGACCATTCTTTGACGCATACCTGTGATTCGGACCAGCTCCATCGAACGCTCCACGATTTCTTCATCCTCAGTGGTAAGACGTCCCCAGAATCCTGTGTAAGGGCTGCGTCCGAGTCCGACAAGCTCAGCCACAGTCATGTTGTTGAGATGAAGACGCTCAGTGAGCACCACACCTATGAGTCGGGCCAGCCGGGCAGAAGTGTAGTTGCCAAGCTTGTTGCCTTCTATATATATTTCTCCTCCGATGGGAGGAAGAAAGCCCGACAGAGTACGTAGAAGAGTCGACTTGCCAGCTCCGTTGGGACCGAGCAGGCAGGTGAGTTCGCCACCATGGAGTGACGCGGTGAGCTCGCCTGTCACTACAGTCGCCACACCCTTACGCCCTCGGTATCCTGTGGTGAGTCTTTCGACTCTGATAGTTTCCTTCAAATCACTCATATTGCGGCTTTCCGTTTGTTAAACAATACCCACATAACCACAGGCGCGCCCACAAGGGCGGTGACAGAGTTGACCGGAAGAGCTCCTTCAAAACCGGGAAGACGTGCGATGAGACTGCACACAAGCGCAAGCGAGGCTCCGGCAAGCAGCGAGGCGGGAAGAAGTACAGCGTGATTGGATGTACGGAATATACCCCTACACAAGTGTGGCACAGCGAGGCCGAGAAAAACTATGGGACCGCAATAGGCTGTCACTACGGCCACAAGCACTCCGGCACATGAAATCACCGTGAGCCGTGCCCTGCGGATATCAAGTCCGAGATTAGAGGCATAGGAATCGCCAAGCAATAGAAGGTTGAGAGTCTTGACAAGAAGAAATGACAATGGCAACAGACACAACATTATTACAATGAACACCGTCGTCTGGCCACCTGATACACGTGCAAAACTTCCAAGTCCCCATATCACATAGGCCCTTATATCCTCCTCGGCGCTGAAGAATTTCAGCACACCAATCACAGCATTGGCTATGTAACCAATCATGACACCCATGATGAGCAGAGTCACATTGCCTCTCACCTTCTGGGCCACATAGGCTATGAGCGACATGACAAGCATAGATCCCACTATGGCCGCAAGAGTGACAGTCACTTCCCCCATCATGCCGAGACGACTCAGAGCAACCCCGCCGATACTTCCGGAAAGGAGCACAACAAAGGCAACTCCAAGACTCGCGCCCGAGCTTATGCCGAGCACCGACGGACCGGCCAAAGGATTGCGGAACACCGTCTGCATTAGCAGGCCGCTCACCGACAGCCCCGCACCGGCCACTATAGCTGTAAGAGCCTGTGGCAGACGCGACTTCAGCACTATGGTGCGCCATATATGATTGTCTCCGTCACCTCCGAGCAGAATCTCCACTACGTCGGATGCCGGAATCATCACAGAGCCGAGCAGCAAATTCAGCACAAGGAAGAGCAAAATGGATCCCCCAAGAGCTGTCATGAAAAAGGTTGTGGCTCGCCGACTCATTTAAGCAGATGGTAATACACCGGATTATGGTCAGGAAGAGCCTCCGGATGAAACACTTTGATAAGATCGGCAAGAACCACTTCAGGCTCTACCGGCATACTCTCGTAGAATGGCACCTCGCGCATATTACAATAGATCACGCGACGATTCTTCCAGGCATCGAAGTCCATGTATCGGGCATCGCGCGCAGCAAGCACATCGTAGTTAAAAGCACCATCGTAACTATTGACAATACGCCAGAAGTCGGCATTGGCAGCCTGTGAATAGACTGTCTCGTAGTCAAGAGTGACACCCCCACTCTCTTCATTATCCTTAAGAAAGTAGTCACCTCCCGCATCACGTATGAGCTGGGCCATGAAGCTACGGCCGCCTACGGCATACCAATTGCCGCCCCTCATCTCTCCGGTAAACACACTCGGACGTTCGGCCACAGAATCGGTGAGATCTTTAAGCTCATTATATCTTTTCTCGATATCATTAAACACCATGACCGCCTCTCGGTCATGTCCTGTGAGCATTCCCACCACTTTGATCCATTCGGCCTGTCCGAGCGGAGTGAGTTCCTTATATCCGAGATGTGGCACCATAGGAGCATCCACGCCTTTCAAAGCTTCATATCCTCCACGTTTGAAGGGCGATATCAATATCAAGTCGGGACGCAGAGCAATCACAACCTCGGGATCAAAGTTACCCTCGATACCTATCTTTCCAGTGGTGCCGTCGGCAAGCTGCCGACGCATATGCTCGTTGTGGAGATGGCGTGTGGAAGTCACTCCGGCCACTTTCTCCGTGAGTCCGAGTTTAATGAAATTGCTGAGTTGCAATGAAGTCATACACACAACCTTTTCAACAGGAACATCAACACGCGTGTATCCGGCAGGCACACGCGCACCTGGAACAGAACGATCCACAAGGGCTATGTTGAATTTATGGCTCTCGGAGCCTTCCGGGTCAGATATTTCCAAAAGTGTCACCCCTTTTTCACCGGGCATCACCTTGAATCCCCTGGCATATTTCGGTGCCATCTCCGACAGTGCAAGGGTGTCGCCACCCTCAGACTTACGGCGCTCTCCGCCTCCGCTACCGCACGAAGCGAATCCCCAAAGGAGCACCGTCATGGCTATAAGATTCTTCAGTAGTTTCATATTTTTGCAAAGTTACTAATTATTTTTTTCTCCTATAGACAACAACCCCTATAATCGCCACTAAGGATAGCAATATAAGCACCGCCATCCACCATCTGCCACCGCCAGAGACGGGTATAAATATATCGGGTGCAAAATTACCGTGCCTTTCACCTTCAATGTCCGTATTGATAGTTGAAGCCATTGCCGCAAGGTATCTCACAGACTGTCCATCGTCAAGGAGGGAGGCAGTGAATTCCTGTAGCTTGCGGTTTCCGCAGACAAACTCAGTGCACGGCGCACCATGCCGAGCGGTCAGTTCGGCATTCAATCCGGCAACATTCCTAAGCTGTTCACCGGAAGCCTTCCAATATCCCTTTCTGGCGCTCTCAAGCATTGTCGCCGTCATCTCCTGCAGCGCAACAGGGTTTACACGGTCAAAATAGTCCTTGATTCCGAGCGAATGACAATCGGCCACATAGACATCATACAGATCATCGTAAACACCCTCGGTTAACGCAGACGGCCTCGTAACAGTCCAGCCGAATATATTTCGAAAAATCTCCCCGAACATCTGTGCAGTAGAAGCATCGCCTTTCATTCTCTCGGAGATGAAGACAGGATTGAGCACTGTGGCACGTGTCTCCACGGCTACCGCCTCTTTGGTATCCTGCACACGAGGAATGTAGCGGTTGCGATAGTCTGCCATCACAGCTTCCGGCTCCTCTCCGTCAATCCTGTCAACCGCCAAGGATAGCGCACCGGTAAATTCGTAGACATGATCAAGCGACAACGGCCCCCATGTGTTGCTCTGGCGTGGCTGCACCGTTACCTTAGTGCCAGATATCGCCGTGCCGAACAAAGCAGGTTCAGGACTGCCCCATTCATCATCGTCACCGTAAACAGCACACATATTGTTTATAAATCCGTCAGCAAGCTCGCTCTTATCCTCCCACTCTCCTGAATTTTCAGTATAGTAAAGCATACCAGTCGAATATCCTGAGTTGACCGGACCAAACACTCTCATCACCGACAAAGCCTTGGCTCTCTCCAGCGTGTTTCCGTCCAAAAGAAGTGCCTTCTCCTGCTCGGTGGTTCCGACGGCAACATAATTGGGATATATGTTATCACGGGCTTCGGAAGCCATTCTCACCGCCTCTGTGAGCATTTTCAGCCGTGAAGAGGCGATATCACGAAGCTGTCCCGACACCTGCACGATTATATTGACGCGCGGACGGCCTAATTCCTCGGACGGTGTAAGCCTCAATCCCATAACACGCCCCTGGCTGTCGCGCACAGGTTCCACACCCATCATCCTAAGGGCCTGTGCTATAGTGGCTCCCTCAGTGGAGATGAACTCACCGGCCCAAAATGTATAACTCACTTTCTGGGGATACTCCCCGTGGCGATTCTTATAATCCCTGAGAGTCGCTTCGGCAAGAGAGACACCGTCAGACCACGCTTTCTTCCCAGGAGTAATCTCGGGATTTACACTGAACATATTCCGTCCAGTCGGTAAAACATTGGGATTGAGCACAGGATCGCCTCCGGGAGCAGGACGCACCGGACGTCCTGACATCGCACCTACCATCGCATCAATCTCAGCTCCGGTGGAAGCAAGCAGATTGTGAAGACACTCTTCAACCTCATCCATACCGTCGGCATTCCTATAATTTCCAGCCACTAAGTCGGCTATGCTCTGCCTGGCATCATCAAGATAGTGATGGGCCACGTAACCATAGTCCTTTGAATCATGTTCGGAAATAATTCCCTTTTCAAAATCCCGGCAGGCACGCGAATAGGCCACACCATCGGCACAGATGGCCTGAAGAGTTGTCAACAAGTCTCGTGAAGAGTAAGGCATTCCCATGACATAGAACGCACCTGTCACCTTTTCGTTTGCAAGTTCTTCTACAAAAAGGTCAATCTTTGATAACTCCTCGGCTGTATATGGCGCCGTCAACAGAGAGTCAAGGCGAAGATCGGAGTGCAATCCGAGAGCAACTATCTCACGCTTAAGTTCCACAGTATTGTCCGAGGAATCTGCCATTGCCTTATGCAGACGCTCTATCAGCGAGGCATACTCACACCTCATACCACTCTCGACATACGGTGGCGTGAGATGACTCACCAGCACAGCATGGCTACGGCGACGTGCTATGACTGATTCTCCCACATTAGCGGTCGTATAAAAATAAAAATGAGGGATATGCCCTGTGAGCACATCGGCCCAGTCAGCCCCCGAAAGAGCCACATCCTTTCCGGGAGTGAATTCAAGATTGCCATGAGTGCCGAAGTGAATGAGCAAATCGGCCATAAAGCCCTTCGACACATAGAGGTATGGTGCGATATGGCTATGAGGTGGAGCCACATCAGCACCATGAACAATGCGAAAATCGTCATCACCGATGGCCGCACGTGGCTGAGGAAAAAGAAAAATATTGCCGTAACGCAGGCAAGCCACGGCTATGCTGTCATTACGCGCCAGCAATGTTCCCGGTGCGTTGCCATAGCGAGCGGTCACTTCGTCATATTTTTCAGGCAAGAGCATCTCACGCGCCCACTTTTCATATGTATGCCTGTCAATCCACAACGGAGAACATTCGTCCATAAACCGTTGCTGTGCCTGCGGAGCATAATCCCCCATCACAGCGCCATATTTCATGATGTCGCGTCTGAACTCCTCAAGTGTCTGTGGCAACCCTGTCAGATCATATCCCTCATCACGAAGTCTCTTCAAAAAATTATACAGCGAAGGCACTACTTCCATCCCTGAGGCAAGAAGTGCATCCTTGCCGGGAGACTTGAAATAAGCTACGGCCACACGCTTATCAGAGTTAAGCTTGGTGCGAAGTCTCATGAACCCATTCATCTGCTTCATGAAGGCATCCACACGCTCACTCTCCGGAGTAGGAAGCACACGTCCCTCTCCGTCAGGATTCTGAGTGGATATACACACCGAAGCCATAGCCCCGTCAATCTCTGGCAGAACTATGCGGGAGGTAATTGTCCCGGCACCCAGAGACTTGCCTGCATCAAGCCACTCTTCGCGACCCACTGTGACAGGGAATGGAGCAAACAGAGGTGTATCCTCGTCATACAGTGCGTTTACAATCGAGTCAGACCCGAGTCTGCCCATCGGAAGATATACCACCGCGTCGGGTTTGATTTCCCTTAAAAGCCTTTCACGCTCTCTTCCTGATGCAGAGAAAGGATACACGTTGTAACCCGCATCCGTGAGACGTGCCATGAGGGTATCTATATGCCCGCGTGCTCCTTCCACAGGAAATGTCACACCCGAAACGAGAGCTATTTTTGCGGCACCGTAGCGATACACACCTTTTGCCCTAAGGTAATCCTCAAACTCCCCGGGATGGCTGAAATATACTCCCTCATCGACATAATAAAGCATTCCGTCGGGAAGTCTAACTGGAGGAGACGGCACTGTCCGGCACACTCTGCGCGGATTGGCTATCGTGCGTATGTAGCGAAAAAGGTTGAAATTGTTTGCACGACATTGATTGCGAAGATATGTATCGATGGTATTTTGCCTGATGGAATCGAGATTGTGGACTATTTTCACCGAGGAGCGTCGCAAGGTGTTGGTGTGTACTATCACTCCCTTCTTGGCCGCTTCGTCAAGTTCAAGGCGCATAACGGAATCAACATATAATCCGCGCCCGTAAAGAAGCACAGCATCATAGTCGCTGAAACCGCCTGCATCTTCAGTGGCGACAGCTGTCAGACTTATCTCACTGTTACCGTCGACGGCCAGTCGCAATTCAGACTCTTGGGCAGGCAATGCATTGACAACCAATACCCTTGTCGGAGCAAACCAGACACTCCACACCACATAGCCTCCCGCCAGTGCAAGGACAAGAAGGCATATTGCTATCCCGACATTCCTCCTGCTCATAATCCGGCGTTGCTTATAGCTCTCGATTTCTGTTCAACAGCGTCGGGATGACGACCCTCCAATGCGGCTTTGATACGTTCGACAAACATGGCCCTTATGGCCTGGATGGAACCGAGTCCTTCTATGACTGTGCTGACTTTGAATCCCTCTTTCTCAAGATTCTCACGCCACTCTACATCAATATCGTTGCGAGCATGATCTCCGGCTACAAACATGAATGGGACAAGCGTAACCTCACGTGTTTTCAATGACTTCAGACGTGCGAGAGTTGTGTCGTAAGTAGGATATCCCTCCACTGTAGCCACATGAGCGTTAGGGTATCCGGCCGACGTAAGCATATAATCTATCTGAGAGTATATGGCAGTAGCCGGACCCTCGGTACCGTGGCCTACCAGCACAAGCGCGACCTTGGAAGAACGAAGCGCATCAGCGTGACGGCTCGCCATAATATCGGCCACAGCGATACAATCGTCCACAGAATAGAGCAACGGTGTTCCCACCCGGATTTCCTTGAAAAATGGCTTCATCTGCTCCACCTCACGACGCAGAACCGACATTTCCACACCGTCAATGATATTGGAACTCTGGACAACCACGTGAGTATATCCGTCGGCTGCAAGGCGTAGCAACGCTTCCCGCGGTGTGATCTTCTCGACTCCTCTTGCCGCAAGTCTCTTGATTACGATTCTCGATGTAAAAGCCTCATATACTGCAAAATCAGGGAACGCACTCCTCACCTCTTCATTTAGTGCATCAATTGTGAGCTTGCGAGTGTCATCAAATGTCGTGCCGAAATGCACCATGAGAATAGCAGCCTTGTCGCTCTTTCCGAGATTGAAATTATGGCTATACAATGTCAGTGAGATCATAAACGACACAGCCAATGTTAATAACCTGTTCATATCTTTTTCTTTCTAAAAAAAGCTGTTCCCGGGGTGTTTCAGTGTACACCGCCTGGAACAGCCGAAGTGCAGAAATAAGAAAAATTTGTTTACTGTTTTACATCCTCGACAACACGAATCTGCTCGAAGTAGTAGCCCGAAGCCATCGAAGCACCCTTTATAGTTGTCTTGGTAGCCACGTCATAGATATAAATCTGCGGATTGGTATCCTTGGCATCTACACCAATGTAGGCTTTGTGGTTCACATAGGCCATACGCGAAGAGAATCGTCCGCCACTGTAGTCGAGAGGCTTGCCCTCAAACATCACACGTGAAGAAGTCTTGGCATTGAGATCAAGCACGGTATAGTAGTGGGAGAAATCATCGATCGATGTACCCATCTCATCATCACGGGCATAAGCGAGCGCCTCTTTGCCACCGATATAGAGGAGTGAAATGAGCTTGCCACTGATTGTGCATCCGTCATAGCCTTCCTCAAAATCAGTGCTACCGGCAGGAATGCGTAGCAGGTGGGAATGTTCCTTGCCGTCGGAATCGTCTGTCACACAAGCTATGTAGAGATCTCCATTATCGGTGATGAGGGTGGTAGTCTGCAGGAGTTCGCCGTAGGCAGTACCCACCATTTCGCAGTCAAGGAAGCAGGGCTTGTTGCTCTCTACAGTCATTGTGGCCGGATTGATGACGGCTGTGGTCATTGGAATCACACGCTTGCCACGCTTACCGCCCGACTTGGCATAGTAGAAGTAGAACAGTTTGTTGTCTTGCTTGCGATAGTTGAGGATACCTGACGTCGTGAACATCTCGCCACCCTCAGGCATAGCTATGTCGAGAGTACCCTCGTCAATGATGCTCATATCCTCGGCGTTGAGCTTGGTCCATATGATGCTCTTGGCATCACCTGACGCAGCCATAATAACGAGTGTATTATCGTCAATCCAGGCGTGAGTATATTTGCGGGTCGAAAAAGTATTGGTCTTGAAGCGGCGTTCGGCCACTGTGATTATACGGTTGTTCTCTATGCGGTATTTTGCGAAACGGTCTCCCGACACGGGTACCTGATAGTAGTAGGCGCCCTTGTAGATGGTTTCAAGCGACAGAATCGCGTTGACCTCCGTGCCCTTTCCCTCGAAATTGATTTCCGGCTGGTCGGCATCGAGGCTTCCGAGAGACCTCACAAGTGTTTGCACGTCACGGGCCATACCTCCGTGACGGTCAAGAGCCACCCAAAGGTCAAAGTGGTAGTCCTCAATGAGTGTGGGATCATCAGGAATGTCGTTCTTATTGTCATCCGAACATGAAGCGAACGAAAACGCGGTCATGAGAGCGAGCAGAGGGAGATAGAGAAATCTGAATTTTTTCATCGTCTTCTGTTGTTATTTTATACTGTGTTTTTATTCAAGATATAATCTAAGTTTTGCATAAATAGCCCTTCCGGGTTTCTGCAACATATAGTTGTCGTAGGCTAAACGGTCGAAAAGATTATCGCAGGTAAGCGATATATTATAGCGTTCTTCCATCCAAGAGTAAGTGACCGATAAATCAACAATGTTCTGTGACGGGATGCGGGCTTTTGAAGACAAGGCACCGTAAGCCTCCCAGTTGAGATAATACCAATGTATGTAACGATAAGAAGCGCCTATGCTCAATCGATCGGACAGATTGGTGATGTCACGGAAACGATAGGTCACACCGGCGTTCGCATAAAGCCACGGACGATTTGGGACCTTATTGTTGTAGGTTGCCGAAGGATTACCGTCACTCTTAAATTTTTTTCGGTTTCGGGCATCACAGTATGTTCCGTTAAGCTCAACCGTGAGCGAATTGCGCCATGAATATCTCAACTCCAAGTCAACACCCTTGATGTGGATGGCCGGTTCGTTGAAATACTGCATCATTCCCTCGCGCTCCGACACACGGGCTCTTATGTAATTGTCGACAAAGCGCAGATATCCGTCGGCCTCATAGGAGAACAGATGGTCGGTTCCTGTTCGCCATGTGCCGAAGAATCCGACATTTACATTATTGCTCTCCTCGGGCGAGAGTGTAAGGTTTGGATATACGGTGGTACCGTTGCCAAGCAGCTCTCTTGACAGAGGCAGACGCACACTGTGCTCAAACGAAGCCTTTACAGACAACGGATTGACAACAGTATAGCGTGTACCAAGTCCACCACCCCAATACAACTTAGTGGCATCCGCAGAAATCTTGTCAGCTCCGGTGACTGTGAAATTGTCTTTCTGACGTATAGATGCGGAATTGATGTAATTTTTTACAAAGAATGAATTCTGCAACCGCTCTTGAAAAAAGCTCTGCGAATAGGTCAGCGCGACAATATGCTTGGTTAGCACGTCATTACTCGGCTCAAACGTTTTATCGGTTTCATCGCTGCGCTTGTTGCCACGCCGGTTGAGCATATAGTTGAACGCGAGCGTATGTCCGGAGGCTAAAGCATAGTCTGCCCCGGCATTGAGCACGGTGAGCGGACGCTCGTAGATGCGTATGGAACGTGCCTTATTGTTTATTTCGTTGCCTGTAGCAGGCAGCCAGGTTCCGTCCCAGCTATATTTCCGGAAGGCTGTATCCACAGTCTCACTGCGGTCGTGGGTATGGGAAAGCATGACTCGCGTACCCACAGGCCCCCACTGTCTGGAGTAGCGGGCTGCCACACTCCACGCACGTGAATGGCGCATAGCGTTGCCATAGACCTTGTTTTGCATGGCTCCGGTCTGAAGCTGTTTGTCAATCTTGCTGAATGAGCCTGAGACAAAAAATGCATCGGCCCATGACACATCGTTTACCCCGGCCTCAATCTGGCCGATCAGCGATAGATATGAGTCATGGAAACGATTGCGGTCAGTGAGAATATACCTTTCGGTCTCTTCGTCCCACACTTCCACATTCCTCATCTTATAATCATTCTTCGAGTAGTTCAACCCGAAGGTAGGACGCACTGCAATCTTACTCTTGCCGAGAAAGAACTGGCCTGTCAGATCGGCAGTATGGGTGTGGAACGAGCCTGTGCCATAGCTGGCATCGATAAAACTCCTGCGACGGCGCTTGGTGACAATATTTACCGCACCGCCAAGAGCATCACTACCGAGATGGGCAGGAATAACACCCTTGTACAATTCAACCCGCTCCACGGTATTGAGAGGGATGTTGTCGAGATTCACATCCGAGCCCTTTACATCAAGAGGCACTCCGTCAAGAAAATATCGTATCGAGTTGCCCGACAGACCGTTGATTGACAAGTCATAGTCAGAGCCGACACCACCCTGACGGCGCACTCTCACACCGGCACTACGGTCGACGATATCATTGAGAGTAGTGAGTTTGTTGACCGACGGTGAGACACTGACAGCATTGACGGTATAGACACCTTCCCTCACTCTCTGTGTCTTACTCTTGCCATAGACACTAACACCCCCGAGCTGCAGAGTGTCAGATTTTTCATAAACATTCTCACTTCCCGCAGCCATCTTTGGCAACAGGAAGAGACACATTATTAATAAACAGGTCAAATCTGAAATACGGCTCATAGCGCGTGGTCTGTTATTTCTCTCAGTCGGCACCGTAAGAACAGGCTTTGACGAGCATTGACCGCGACAGGCTCTCTGTGTGTGCGATGTTCCATCAGCCGGAACGCCACATAGAGATCCAGAGCCACCAATAAGTCGTCTTGTCGTCTTAAGTCCCGAAAACGTCAAAACTTATTTAATGAACTTTGGCAGGTCTTCTGACTTATCCCCTCTCCTTACGCCTTCCCACCCGCAACAGGGGGCAGTGGCTTCGTGGCAAAGAGAGTAAATTATCGGGATTCACAGCAGCGGGTCTGTCCGGGATTCTCACCCGGTTCCCTTTTCAACGCTTTCAGAAAAACGAGAGCGTCACCAAAATTCACCGCAAAAGTAGTGAATTCCATCAATTCCGCCAAATTTTTAAGAGTCAAAATTGCAGACGATATTATTTGCACTATTTATCCATTCTTAGAAAAATATTTACTACCTTTGTAGATATTTTAGTTAAAATCTGACTTTAAATCTAAAAAACAAATCCATAATCATGAAATCTTGCAAATATCGTGGCGTCGTTGTGCCAATGATTACACCCGTAACAGAGAACGGCTTGCTTGACGTGGCCGCAGTGGAACGTATAATCGAATTCTTTGCCTCCAACAATGTAGCTCCACTTCTCATGGGAACTACCGGCGAAGGCAACAGCGTCTCTGCAGCCGACGGTATTCTCATGGTCGAGACAGCCGTAAAGGCAGCCAAGGGACGCATCCTCATCTATGCAGGACTCACCGGCACCTGTTTTGCCGAGCAACTCACACAGGCCGAAGCTTTCACCAAGGCAGGGGCAGATGTGATTGTAGCGACACTACCATCCTACTACGCTCTTACAGAAGAGCAAATGTACAATTACTACAAAACTCTTGCCGATAGCATAACCGGTCCGCTGATGCTCTACAATATTCTCGCGACCACCCACATGACCATCCCTGTCGATGTGGTGCGTCGCCTTGCAGACCATCCCAACATCGTGGGCCTCAAAGACTCCGAACGCGATCTTGACCGTATGCGCGAATGTATTGCGATTTCAAAAGACCGAGAGGATTTTGCTTACTTCTGCGGATGGGCCGCGCAATCGGCATTCTCACTTTCCATCGGAGGCGACGGCATCGTGCCAAGCACCGGAAATTATGTGCCCGAAATGTTCAACGACCTCTACGAAGCTGCCGTCAATGGCGATACAGCCACAGCTGAACGCCTGCAAAACGAGACCAACGAGATAGCAAAGATCTATCAGGCCGGACGCACTCTCGGACAGTCGCTCACCGCGTTGAAGGTGATGATGCAGACAAAGGGCCTTTGCGAACCCTGGATGCTGATGCCACTCACCAGACTCTCTGCAGATGAAGAACAGTCAATCAGAGAGAAACTATGAGCGATATACATTGGATTGACTACACCATAGTCTTTGCTTCGGTGGCAGCAGCCATCGGTGTCGGCGTGTACTTCGCCCATCGCCAAAAGGACACAAGCACCTATTTTGCCGCAGGCGGCAAGATTCCAGCCTGGGCCGTCGGTATGTCCATATTTGCCACACTCATATCAAGTGTCACCTTTCTCGCATATCCCGGAGCGGCCTATGCCGACAACTGGATTCTTCTCGTCCAGGGCTTGATGGTGCCACTGGTGCTTCTCGCTCTCATCGGCATAATAGTCCCGTTATTCCGCAAAGTGGTCAGGCTGTCCACCTACGAGTATTTCGAACGACGGTTCGGCCTGTTTGCCCGTATGTACAGCTCATTTGCTTTCACTCTCGGACATTTCTCAAAAGCCGGCACGGTTTTTTTCCTCGTGTCAATGGCTTTGTCGACGTTCCTTGACTTCAACATCTATGCCATTGTGCTCGTTCTCGGCATCACCATCATCATACTTACACTCCTCGGAGGAATGGAAGCAATCGTATGGATGGATGTGGCCCAGGGCGGTCTCCTCATCGGAGGCGGAGTGATATGCGTTGTGCTCCTCCTGTTCCTCCCTGAGGGCGGACCCGCAGAAGCCATGAGGATAGCAAGCGAGTACAACAAGATTGACTTCGGACCCTACGACTGGGACTTCACTCAACTCACATTCATTGTGATGGCCCTCAACGGCGTGTTCTATGCTCTGCAGAAATATGGCACCGACCAGACCATCGTACAGCGCTATCTGGCCGCCAAGAACGACGCCGACGCAAAGAAAGCCGCATATATAGGCGTGCTCATGAGCGTGCCCATCTGGGCTATGTTTATGTTCATCGGTACCTGCCTTTTCGCATACTATCATGCGTCGGGCGCACCCGCGCTGCCAGAAGGGCTCAAAGCCGACGAGGTATTCCCCTACTTCATCAGCAACGAGCTTCCTGTGGGTATCCGTGGTCTCATAATCGCAGCCCTCGCAGCTGCTGCCATATCAAGCCTCGACACCGACCTCAACTGTCTGTCGGCCATCGCCGTGCAAGACTATTATGTCCGCTTCAAGAAAAACGCCACTGACCGTCAGCAACTAAGGTTCGGACGCCTCATGGTGGTACTTTCAGGCGTGGGAGCGGTAGGAGTGGCCATCCTCTACATTTCGTGGGGAGGAGAAGGCGTGCTCGGAGCGTTGTTCTCGCTCTACGCCATATTCTCGGCCGGTATCGTCGGCATCTTCCTGCTCGGCCTATTTAGCCGCAGGGCCAATAGCAAGGGACTCTATGTCGGCATCGCCGCAGCCGTCTTATTCACAGCTTACGCAGTTCTCACATCCACCAAAGTCGACATCCACGGCACCGGAGTGAAAGAGACACTACTCGACCTTGGCAACTGGAACTTTACCCAACACAAATATATGCTTGGTGTCTACAGCCACCTCATAGTCCTCGTGGTGGGCTACCTTGCAAGCTATCTCTTCACAGAACCTCTCGCAGCCAAAGAACTCACAATCTACGGCTATCTTGAGGACCGCAAAAAGGAGAAAGAGCAGCTCGACATCGAACCTGCATGACATCGTTTTTGAAAACCAATTTTTCATAAGGATATGAAACCAATCACGCTCTTACAGCCGCAGAAAATCGTTTTCGGCACAGGCTGTATTAAGACATTCGTAGAAGATTATCTGAAACTTGGCCACCGCCGCCTCTTCGTGCTCACCGCACCGCCCATCATACCGCTCATCGAGCCTACACTTGCCGAGCTCAAAGAACACGGCGTGGAAACAGAGGTGTTCTCCAACATCGTGGCCGAGCCATCGCTCAACGATTTCAACAACATCCTTGAGGCAGCACGATCCTTCAAAGCCGACAGTGTTGCCGGAATAGGAGGAGGTTCGGTTCTCGACGTGGCCAAACTTGTGGCCGCCTTCATTGACAGCGACCAGAAGGCCGAAGACTGCTTCGGCATAGGATTCATCAGAAAAAAAGGCCTGTGGCTGGCCTGTATGCCAACTACAGCCGGAACCGGTAGCGAGGTGTCGCCAAACGCCATCCTGCTCGACGAGCGCGACAAACTCAAAAAAGGAATCGTCAGTCCCTATCTGCTCGCCGACGCCGCCTATGTCGACCCGGCCCTCACCATGACAGTTCCCGCCAAGGTGACAGCCGACACCGGCATGGATGCCCTCACCCACTGTATCGAGGCCTATACCAATAAGTTTGCCCACCCTGCAGCCGATATATACGCTCTCCAGGGCATACGCCTGATTGCAGCCAATCTGCTCAGAGCCGTAAAAGACGGCAGCGACATCGAAGCCCGCGAGGCTCTGGCTCTCGGATCGCTCTACGGCGGTCTGGTGCTCGGTCCGGTCAACACCGCCGCAGTCCACGCCCTCAGCTACCCGCTCGGAGGCGAGTTCCACATTCCCCACGGCCTGTCAAACGCGATACTTCTACCGTCGGTGATGAAGTTCAACCGGCCCGCCAATCTGCGCAAGTATGCCGAAGTGGCCTTAGCCTGTGGCGTTCCCGCCGGCAAAGACGACGATGAGACAGCCCAGAAGGGAGTCGACTTCATCTGTGAGCTTTCCAAGGCCGTAGGTATTCCGCAGAAACTTTCAGAGCTCAACATCCCACAGAGTGCTGTCGACGGCATGGCCAAAGCCGCAATGGAGGTACAGCGCCTTCTCAAGAACAATCCCCGCGAAGTCACCGAGCAGGATACCCGCGACATATACAACTCACTCTATTAAGCCGATATGAGACCGATCTTAGCCATTACAATGGGCGATCCCGCCGGAATCGGACCGGAAATCGTGGTACGCGCCCTCAGCCATAAAGAGACCTACGAACAGTGCCGTCCCATAGTCACCGGCGACGCTGCCGTAATGAAGGAAGCAGTCAAGCTTCTCGGATTCGACTTCAAGGTCAATCCCGTCAGCGATGTAAAGGATGCTCTGTTTGAATACGGCACAATCGACGTTTACGACCTCGGTTGCATCGATATGTCCACATTCAAATTTGGCGAAGTACAGCCCCAGTGTGGCAATGCCGCATTCGTGAGCATCCGCAAAGCCATCGACCTGGCCATGGCCGGCGAAGTAGACGGCACCGTCACAGCACCCCTCAACAAGGAAGCGCTCAACCTTGCCGGACATCATTTTGACGGACACACCGAAATCTACGCCACTTTCACAGGCACCAAGAAATATGCCATGATGCTGGCCGACGAAAACATCCGTGTGATCCACGTTTCAACCCATGTGCCTCTCCGCAAGGCCTGCGACCTCGTAAAGAAAGCCCGCGTCATAGAAGTGACCGAACTTATATCCGACGCCTGCCGCCAGTTTGGCATCGAATCTCCACGCATCGGCATAGCCGGACTCAACCCCCACAGCAGCGAGAACGGAATGTTTGGCGACGAGGAGGCACTCGAAATCATACCCGCCATCGAAGAACTCCGTTCAAGAGGATTCAATGTCGACGGCCCGGTACCCCCCGACTCCATTTTCGCCAAAGCTAAATGCGGAAAGTATGACGGCTGTGTGGCAATGTATCACGACCAGGGCCACATCCCCTTGAAAGTGTGTGCTTTCAACTGGGACAAGGAGACCGGAAAGATGCAGAGTGCCAAGGGAGTGAACATCACCCTCGGCCTACCTATAATCCGCGTCAGCGTTGACCACGGAACAGCATTCGACGTTGCCGGAAAGGGCATAGCCAGCGAGGACGCAATGATGCTCAGCATCGACTACGCCACACGTATGGCAAAATACCGTCTTGGCATCAAGGAATAACACGATGATCGCCGTTATTGCCGACGACATCACAGGAGCAGCCGAGATGGCGGGCATAGCCCGCTGTCTCGGCCTTCGTGTGATGCTTACCACCAAGCCTGATGGCGAAGTGGATACCGACATACTCGTAATCGCGTCCGACACACGCTCGATGACCGAACAGGAGGCTGCCAGGGAATCGGCCAAGCTCGGCACAACAGTCGGTAGGATGCAAGGGGTTACCCACATATTCAAAAAAACAGACTCCGCCCTGCGCGGCCATGTGACAGCCGAACTGTGTGCCCTTCTTGACACCACCGGATACGACCGTGCCTTCTATCTACCTGCAAATCCGTCAAAGCGACGTATCATACGGGACGGAACATACTACGTCGATAACCGCCCTCTCCACGAGACCGATTTTTCATTCGATCCCGAATTCCCCGCCTTTTCGTCCATCCTTTCAGAACGCTTTCCCGCTGTCGGAGAGCGAATAAGCTTTGCCGACGCAACCTGCACGAGAGACATCGAGGAAGTTGTCGAAAAATGTCCGTCAAACACCATGCTCGCAGGAGCAGCAGATCTGTTCACAGCCTTCCTGCATCGCCGGTATCCGTCATTGCAGCCTGCACAAGAAGCCACACCACACGTAGATTTGTCAGACTCCATTATAATATGTGGAAGCACCCAGAGCAAGCCTGTGGAATGTGGCGCACTGACAGCCCCCATGCCACTGGAGGTCTACGACGGGACAGCCTCCACCATCGGCTGGATCACCACCCTTTCCGAGGAATATGCCGCCGGTAGGTCACTGATACTCACCATGGCTCACCATCACCGCACCGGACATGAATCGGCCGTCTACCTACGCGAGACCATGGCTTCTGTCGTAGCAGCGCTGACCGACATCCGGCTTCCACGCGAGATTGTAATCGAAGGTGGAGCGACAGCCTACGCAATCCTCAGCCGACTGGGATGGAAATCATTTGAAATAACCTCACAGATAGCACCGGGTGTAATCCGAATGTCAGCACCAAACGGCACCTGTATCACCATGAAACCGGGCAGCTATCCATGGGGGACACTCTTTGCCTGACAACGCGATATTTTCGCGCACACTATGATTCTACTATTGTGAGTATTAAATAAATTCACTACCTTTGCACCGAGTTTTGCCGATGGCACGGTCTGTCGTAACTGTCTGCATTTACCGACTTTTTAGAACCGTTTGAGCCATCGGCGCAATGGTGTATAGTAAAATCCCAAGAATATAACACAGAACCACAAGTCGCGTTTTTTACAAATGAAAATCAGGAGTATTCTTTTATCCCTGTTATTGGTGTGCAGCCTCGTGGCTTCAGCAATGACTGACCAGCAGGTGATTGACTACATCAAGCAGCAGTCTGCTGCCGGAAAAACCGAGAAGCAGATTGGCCAGGAGCTGATGGCAAAAGGCGTCACCGCCGAGCAGGCCCGCCGCATCAAAGCCAAGTTTGAGTCCCAGGGCCAGACTGAGACACTCGTAGTCAACCAGGGTATTGGCGCAGCCAATGCCGAACGTCGTCACGACGCATCGACCGACGTATCCGATGCCACAATGGACGATGTGACCCGTGAGGTCGACGAAGGCAACAACGGCACCGTCTCAGCCCGTCAGATCTACGGACACAAGGTGTTCAATTCCCGCGCACTTACATTTGAACCCAGCGAGAACCTCGCCACTCCTCAGAACTACCGTCTCGGCCCCGGCGACGAAGTCATCATTGACATCTGGGGTACTTCCGAAGACCATCTTCGCCAGACCATCTCTCCCGAAGGCAGCATCATGATTTCGCAGATCGGCCCGGTATATCTCAACGGCATGACCATCAGCGATGCCAGCAACCACATCAAGAATTCATTCTCCCGCAAATACGCAGGCATGGAAGAAGCCGACACCGACATCCAGGTGACCCTCGGACAGGTGCGTACCATCCAGGTAGACATTCTTGGTGAAGTGGCCACCCCCGGCACATTCCGTATGTCGCCATTCTCGTCGGTGTTCCACGCCCTCTACCGTGCAGGCGGCATCAACGACATAGGTTCGCTCCGTAACATCCAGGTTCTCCGCAACAACCGCAAGATTGCAGGAGTCGACATCTACGAATACCTCTTCGACGGCAAGACCAACGGCAACATCCGCCTTCAGGAAGGCGACGTAATCATCGTTCCCCCCTACGACCAGCTTGTCAACATCGACGGCAACGTGAAGCGTCCGATGTACTATGAAATCAAGCCCGACGAGACCATCAAGACCCTTCTTGAGTATGCCGGAGGATTCACAGGCGATGCCTACTCTGACATGGTGCGTCTCTCGCGCCAGAGCGGCACTGAGAACGAGCTCTATAACATCGACAAAGGCGAATTTGCATCCTACCGCCTCAAAGACGGTGACGTGCTTACAGTGGGCACAATCCTCGACCGCTACGCCAACCGCGTGGAAATCAAAGGTTCTGTCTACCGTCCCGGTATGTTCGCCATCGGCAAGGACCTCAACACCGTGCGCGACCTCATCAAGAAGGCCGACGGCCTCACCGAAGACGCGTATTCCGACCGCGCCCTCCTCTACCGCGAGGGTCCAGACCTTCAGCTCGAGGTGATAGCCCTCGACATAAAGGGTATGCTCGACGGCACTGCTCCCGACATCAACCTCAAGCGCAACGATATGCTCGTAATCTCCAGCATCCACGAGCTTGAAGAGCGCGGTGCCATCACCATCTCAGGACAGGTTGCCCGTCCCGGCACATATCCCTATGCCGACAACACCACTCTCGAAGACCTTATCTTCCAGGCAGGCGGTCTGCTCCAGGGTGCTTCAACAGCCCGCGTTGACATCGCACGCCGCATCATCGACCCCGAGTCGACCACTCCCACCGAACAACTCTCACAGCTCTTCTCCGTCTCTATCGAAAACGGCCTTGCCATAGGCGATGGCCAGGGCTTCATTCTCCGTCCCTACGACCGCGTTGAAGTACGTCGTTCACCCGGCTACGGAGCACAGTCCACCGTGTCAGTCAACGGAGAGGTACTCTTCGAAGGTGAATTCGTACTCGAAAAACGCAACGAGAGAATTTCCGAAATCGTACGCCGTGCAGGCGGCATCATCGACGGTGCCTACATCAAGGGAGCAAGCCTTGCCCGCCGTCTGTCCGAATCGGAATTCGTTGCCCGCAAGGAGGCCATCCGTCTCGCAATGATGAACAGCCAGACCGGTATGGGCGACTCCATCGCTCTCAGCAAAATCGATGTCTCACCCACCTACAATGTGGGTATTGACCTCCAGAAAGCCCTTGACAATCCCGGCTCCTCCTACGACATAGTCCTCCAGCCCGGCGACCAGCTCTTCATCCCCCAGGAGCAGAGCGTGGTCAAGATTTCCGGCGACGTGATGTTCCCCAACGCCGTGGTATACATCCCTGGCAAAAAACTGAAATACTACATCGACCAGGCCGGCGGCTACGGTCAGCGCGCCAAGAAAGGAAAGGCATTCATTGTCTATCTCAACGGCACAGTGGCCAAGGCAAAAAAGAACACTCTCATTGAGCCTGGCTGCCAGATCATAGTGCCCTCCAAGCCCAACCGCGACACCGACTGGACCAAGGTGCTTGCATTCGCCACCAGCTTCTCGTCTGTCGCAACCATGGCGGCCACCATCACAAACTTGTTCAAGTAAAACCATCAGACACGCCTCATGATTCACAGTCCCATTCCACGGACTATGAATCATGAAGCGTTTTCCATAAATCCTTCACACGATCATTCTCTATGCAGGAAGAAAAAGATTTCCGTAACGACCGGGACGAGGAGCAGGAAATAGACCTCCTCGAACTGGCCAAGAAACTATGGGACCACCGCAAGAAACTCATCATATGGAGTGTGTGCGGCGCAGTCATCGGCCTGGTGGTTGCATTCAGCATTCCCAAGGAGTATGCCACCTCGGTAAAGCTCGCACCCGAGCTAAACGACTCAAAAGCCACCTCCGGAAGCCTCGGAGCCCTCGCGCAGATGGCAGGTCTGGCCACAAGCTCCTCCTCCGGTGTCGACGCTGTCTACCCCCAGCTCTACCCAGACGTGGTCAGCTCTGTACCCTTCGCGACAAGCCTCTTTGATGTAGAGGTGACCACCAAGGAAGACGGACGCAAGATGACCGTCAGCCAGTTTCTCGAAGACGAGACATCGGCTCCCTGGTGGAGCGTAATCATCGGCTTCCCCTTCAAGGTCATCGGCTTTTTCACATCCACCGACGAGGAAGTGCCGGCCGACCACAAACTCGACAGCTTCCAGCTCACCAAAGACGAGAGCGACATGGTCGAGACCATAACCAAGCGCATCACAGCCTCGGTGGACCAGAAGACATCAGTGGTAACAATCGACGTACTCATGCAGGACCCCCTCGTGTCGGCAACTCTTGCCGATACCGTTGTGGCCAGACTCCAGACCTACGTCACCAACTACCGAACCAACAAGGCCCGCAACGACCTCGAGTATGCCCAGAAGCTCAACGAAGAGGCAAAAGACAACTACTACCAGGCACAGCAGCGCTATGCCGAGTATCTCGACCGCAACCAGGGTCTTGCCTTCCATTCGGCCCAGACCATGCGCGAGCGTCTTGAAAACGAGGCCTCTCTCGCCTTCAACCTCTACAACCAGACTGCCCAGCAGGTACAGAAGGCCCAGGCCAAGGTACAGGAGACCACTCCTGTGTATGCCATCATCACCCCGGCCACTGTGCCCATCAAGGCAGCAAGTCCCCGCAAAGCCCTCATTCTCATTGGCTTCACATTCCTTGCATTCGTTGCTTGCGCTTCATGGATTCTGTTCATCCAGCCCATGCTCGAAAACGCCAAGAATAAATAACGACCCATCGCCGGCGGCCGCATAACCTCCTCCATGCGTCTATTCAGAGCACTGTTTATAACTACTATATTCGCGTCAGGCACCTGCCCTTCACGGGCACAGGTGTCTGACGTGTTGTCTTTCATGATAGAGGCCGATTCAGCCTCGGTGCAACCGGCCGACTCCTTACAGACCACACTGCCGGCCGACTCTCTCCTTACGGCGACGGCTACGGCGCCCGAGGTCTCCGCGCCCCCCATCGGCGAAATCCTCTCCTTCATAGCCGAGACACCTTCCCTACCGGCCGTCTCGCCATTTGCCTCGCTTGACTTCATATCCGGAGCATACTCGGTCAACGACTACCACGCCACCGGGCTCTCCGCCCTGCGCGACGGAAGCTTTCTGAACAGCACCACACCCCACCCGGGCTATCGCGGCACACTCTACACCCCCGACTGGCGCCATATCACATCGGGATTCGGCTACCGCGCCCGGTTCGGACGTATGCACTATGGCATCGACGTGGCAATGCAGACCGGCGACACCGTGCGCGCCCCTCTCCCAGGCAAAGTAGAGAGTGTGCGCTACGACGCCAAAGGCTACGGCCACTACATCGTGGTAACACACACCGACGGAATGGAGACACGCTACGCCCATCTCTCCCGTCCGCTCGTCAGCCCCGGCGAAGCGATAGCCGTCGGACAGCCTATTGCACTAAGCGGGAGCTCAGGCAACTCCACCGGCCCCCACCTGCATTTCGAGACACGATATCTCGGCAAAGCCGTGGACCCCTACACAGTCTTCGACTTCACAGGTCCCATGACGCTTCTCGCATCCACTCCGCAAACAACGGAGAAGAAGGAAGACACATCTGCGAGACCCGTTGCAGAAAAGAAGCCACGGCCACGCCCATCAGCCTACGTGATAAAACGTGGAGACACCCTCTCGACCATCGCCAAGAAGACCGGTGTGACCATCCGCCACATATGTTCGCTCAACAACATCTCCACATCAACCATACTACGGCCGGGCTCCACCCTGCGCCTCAGATAAATACAATAAGACACGACAAAAAGCAGTGCCGGAAATTTCCGGCACTGCTTTTTGTCGTGCGCATGAAGGGACTCGAACCCCCACGACCTAAGTCATTAGATCCTAAGTCTAACGCGGCTACCAATTACGCCACATGCGCATTTAGATGTGACAAAGTTAACCACTTTTCCCGAATTGCGCAAACAAACAAGACTATATTTAATTTTATCATTATTTTTTAACATATTTTTCCCCCCCCCATTTGCATTTTTTAATAACTACTCGTAATTTTGCACCCGCAAAAAGCGATGGTTCAACAACAACCATTGATTTGAACAAAAGCTCTCTTATTGACACTTTTTACACGACCTCTTATATAGACTCTATCAGACCTCACAGAACAACACACCCGGATACATAATATCCTTCTTTTTGATTATATCACATAAATGTGTTAGAGTATATAAATGGTTAGAGTACGAGTTTTCATCACGGCAATTATGCTGTGTCTGGGCGTTAGCTGCATCCAGGCGCAGGCCTTGGCCGTAAAGACCAATTTGCTATCCGACATGACCCTTACGCCGACTATCGGAGGTGAGGTATCGCTGGGTACGCGCTCATCACTGAACCTGGTCTACGGCATCAACCCATGGACATTCCGGTCTGACACTCACGGCCACCGCAAAGCCAAATTCTGGGTTCTCATGCCCGAATACAGGTGGTGGAGCTGTAGTGTGTTCAACGGCCACTTCTTTGGTGTCCACGCCATGGGCGGACAGTTCAACGCCATGAATGTCAACCTTCCCATTCCGGGCGCATTTTTCGGAGGCGACAACATCCGGAGCCAGGTGCGTCACTCACGCTACCAGGGTGGATATGCCGGTCTCGGCCTCACCTACGGATACCAATGGATACTGTCGCGCCACTGGAACCTCGAAGCCGAAGTAGGCCTGGGATACAACTACGTATGGTATGACAAATACGGATGTGGAGAATGTGAAGGCAAGGTGAAATCAGGCCATACCAACTATGCCGGCATCACAAAACTCGGACTATCCTTCCTCTATATCTTCTGACCACTTCTCTCCCCCGCACTTTACCGACTTATGAAACGATTTTTTCAGTTCCTGTTCATAGCGACAGGTCTCTCTCTCGCGACTTTTGCCGGAAACACTCCGGGCGGTATGAAGATTGACGATCTCCGATTCCACCGCATCGACAGCGACCTCTCTGTGTCGGCCTCCATCGTGCTCGACTCCCTCGACCTCCCCGCCAACCGCCAGTTCTATCTCACCCCCGTGGTCACCGACGGCTCCTCGGCAGTAGAGTTGCCGTCAGTGCTCGTCAACGGCCGCAATATGCACTATGCCTACTTGAGAGGCACCCTGCGCGACAACCGCGACAAGGCTCCCGCCACAGAGGTGAGACGCATCAACGGCACCCGGCAGACCATCGACTATAACGCTGTCACCCCCCTTATGCCCTGGATGCTCGGCCCCGAGGCCGCCATCGAGGTCAAGGTAGACACCTGCGGATGCGGACACGCCTACGGACAGTCTCTGATGCCCGGCCGACCTCTCGGTCTCAATCCCGCGCCACAGATGCTCCTCACCTACGTCACACCGCAGGTCACCGAGCTTCCGGTAGCCATCCACGAGGGACGCGCACGCGTGCAATTTGAGGTGGACCGCACAGAACTCCACACAACACCCTACACCTGTCGCAACGGACAGCGCATCGACAACCGCGAACAGCTCCGGATCATCGACGATTCAGTGGCCTACGCGCTCTCCGACCCCAATGTCGAGATCGCCTCTATAGGCATCTGCGGCTATGCGTCGCCAGAGTCGCCATATATGCACAACGAATATCTGGCCACCAACCGCTCACGCGCCCTTGCCGAATATCTCGCCGGCCGATACAGCCTGCCGGCCGAGCGCTGCACCTACAGCTCGGTGCCGGAAAACTGGGGTGAATTCCGCGAAATAGCCGAATCGGCCACCGGTATCACCGACTCCCAGCGCGCCGACCTGCTCTCGCTCATCGACCGTCCCGCCTACGGAGCATCGGACTACGACGAAAAGGAGCGCGAGCTAAAGACATCGCCCAAGTTCGCCCGACTCTACCGCTCGCTCATTCTTCCCGAGTGGTTCCCCCGTCTGCGCGCAACAAAGTTCACCATCAGCACACGTCTGCGTCCGATGTCCGACGAACAGCTTGCCTCGGTCATAGCCAAGACACCCGCGCTGATGTCGCTCAACCAGATGTTCCGTGTGGCACGTCTATACCCCGAAGGTTCTCCGGAATTCAACTCCGTCATAGCCACCGCGCTCACCTACTATCCCGACGACACAGTGGCCAACCTCAACGCCGCCGTGGCCGCCATAAAGAGCGGCGACCTTGACCGCGCCTCGCTCTACCTCGCCAGAAGCGACAAGAGCCCCGAGGCCGAAAACGCCCGCGGAGTCCTCGCGGCCCACGAGGGAGACTATGAGGCCGCACGCCGCCACTTCGAAGCGGCCGCCCCGCTGCCCGAGGCTGTGCGCAACATCGCATTAATTAACTTATGAAACAAAAAGAAAATAAAATAATTAACCTAAATTCATCACTTATGAACTTTAAAAAGTTTCTATTTGGAGCACTCTCCGCGCTGGCTCTGACAGCCTGCTCCAACGAGGATGCCCCTGCTGCTCCAGATGCAGGGAAGGAAGGTGATCTCTATGCCCGCATCAAAATCCAGCTTCCCACTGCAAGCCGTAGTCAAACGACTGTAAAACCTGGTGAAAACACAAATTCAACCAGTGGCTTCGAATATGGCCAGGATGACGAGAATACCATCAAGAGTCTCAACGTTGTCCTCGCTGTAAAAGAAGCTGACGGCTCATACTCCAAAGGTGCTGTCAGCGTCCAGGATAAAGAATTCTCAGGCTCCAACAACAATGTATTCACTATCCTTTTTGACAACCAGGAAATCTTAAAACTTGCCGATAAAGATGTTTACATTTTCGTTTTCTGCAACGATGCGGAAAACAATTACTTTGACAAGGATAAAAACCTTTCTGAACTTTACGGTACAATCACTGATGCCGGAGCCGGTAAAGGAATCTGGACTCCCGACAAGTTTTTCATGACAAACGCTCCCAACCGCACTATCCCCACCAAGAAAATCCCTACCAAGACAGAACTTCTCACAAAGTTCAACACACCGGAAAAAGCGTTTGATCTCGGCCAAGTTGATGTGGCCCGCACTGCAGCCCGCTTCGATTTCAAGAAAACCAACGACAATATCTATTCCGTCTACGACGTGAATGCCGAGACCAAAGACGAGGCATCACGTATCGCCGATATCAAGCTCGTGGCCATGGCTCCCGTCAACGTAGCCAAAGAATTCTACTGTCTTCCCCGTGTATCTGATGACGGTACCGATAAAGACTGGACTATCTGCGGTGACGAAGTATACACCAATTGGGTTGTAAGTCCTAACTTCAACGAGAAAAACGCTGCTGTCAGTGCAGCACCGTCAGCAGAACTTATGGCAAAATACTTCTATTCCACAGAATCGTCCAAAAAACCCGGAAATTTCTGGAACGGTTCAAACTTCGAGTACACCATTCTTGATGAATTCAATGGCAAAGAAGACTATGACGATAACTGGACTGCCGGAGAAGGAGTGGATAAAACAGGCTACAAAATCTGGCGTTATGTAACCGAGAACACCATACCTGCCACTGCCGCCCAGAAGACAGGTATCTCTACAGGCATCGTGTTCAAGGCTGAGATTACCAATCCCACAAGCGAGATTCTTAAGTCAGGTATGGAAGCCGGCAAGGCTATCTACGGCTTCAACGGCATCTACTATGGCGACGTAGAGGCTCTTCGCAAGACAGTTTCAAATGAGGTGGCAACAACTCTGCTCCGAAAGAGTTTCGAAAAAGTATTCGGCACAGAATGCCTTGAGAAAAACGAGAAGGGAGAATTTGTAAACACCATCACCGACTGCACCGCAGTTGCGAACAACAACACATTCAAAATCCTTCGCCCCGACACTGACGGCAAGTACTACACCTACTATGTATACCGCAACCGTCACAACGACAATAACGACCTAACCCAGATGGGCGCTATGGAGTTCGGAACTGTCCGCAACAATATCTACAAGCTCTCCGTGACCACCATCTCCGGCTTCGGCCACACCGCCAATCCCGGCGATGACGACGACCCCGAAGACCCCAATGATCCCGACGAAGATCCCAAAACCTACTTCAGAGTCACCTGCCACGTACTTCCCTGGATGGTACGTGTGAACAGCATCGAATTCTAATAAAACACTAATATCAGCCAACCGGCAAGGGCGCGCTGATGCGTGTCCTTGCCGGAAAGCCGATATACCTCTCCCAGTCCCCATCCATCTCTCCACCCCATCACCAATCATTAACCACAAGCATCTCCATTCCGGGAGACTCCATGATATTTTCGATGAAAGATACATTTTTCAAGCGGATTGCATTGCCTTTTATGGTTGTCATCTCATCGGCAGCGGCCACAGTGTCGCTCTCGGGTTGTAGCGCATTGCTCGACGAAGAGCCACAGCCATGCCCGGTAGGACTGGAGATAAGATTTGTCTACGACTACAATCTCGAGCGTGCCAACGCCTTTCCGGCACAGGTAGACTGCCTCACCCTCCACATCTACGACTCGGAGGGACGCTATGTCGCCACCCGCACCGAGACCACCGATGTTCTCGCCGACGAAGACTACCGCATGACAGTCGACCTCCCCGAGGGCGAATACCGCCTTCTCGCCTATGGCGGCATGGAGTGTGACCGCGCATCTTTCTCCCACACCTCCCTTCCGGCCGAAGGATCACTCGACACCGAAGCCGGAGTAATCCTCAACCCCGAATGTCTGGAACCCGGCTCACCTAAGGGCCATCTCCACGACCATTTCTACGGCTCGCTCAAGACCGAGGTGCGTATGTCGCCCGAGCGCAAAGCCGTCACCGTGAAAATGATGAAGAACACCAACCACTTCCGCATGGTGCTCCAGCATCTCTCCTACGAGCCGATCGACGGCCGCGACTACGACTTCCGCATCGTCGACGACAACACCCTCTTTGACCACACCAACAATCTCGTCGACAACGGGACTGTGACATATACACCCTGGGCCACCGGCTCCATCTCGACCGGTACCGCAGAGACTCCCGATGGCCGTGCCATCAACGAGGTGAAAATAGGCTATGCCGACATGAGCACATCGCGCCTCATGACCCGGCGCTCACCACGCCTCATCGTGACCCACAAAGCCACAAACACCGAGATAATCAACATTCCCCTCAACAACTATCTGTTAGCCTTCCGCAGCGACCATTTCTCGTGGTGTGGCGAGCAGGAGTTTCTCGACCGCAAGAGCGACTGGCAGCTCTTCTTCTTCCTCTCCGATCCTCTCACCTGGTACAAAGCCTATATCAAAGTCGACGACTGGATCGTACGCGTAAACGAAATTGTTGAATAATGAAAAGTAAGGGATTCCACATACTATCCACTGCGCTTGTCGCGCTCATCCTGCTTGCGGGGTGTGCGGCCGACTTGTCGTCGACGGCCGACGGTCCCGGGGAGCCCTACACCACACTTGTGCTCTCGGTAGGCATCCCGTCGACCGAGAGCAACGCAGACTCGCGAGGCGACTTCGACAACTTCGACAACGAGGACGACAAATGGGGAGCCAAAGGAGAAAACATCTCAGAGCTCCGCATCATCATCATCGACGGCGATGGACTGGTGGAGTGCAACCGCCGCATACCGGGGATAAAAAACGCCGACAAGACCGGCCCATATGAATTCCGGGTGAAGCGCAACGACACCAAGACCGTCGTGTTCGTGGCCAACGAGACCGGCTACAGCGTCGACACCCAGGGTATGGAGATAGGTGAGAACACGCAGCTGCTCACCACCGTGCTTGAGTCGCTCTCCATCGGCACACCTGTCGACATGGACGTCCTGCGCGGGCTGACACTGCCTCTCGCCACCAACAGTCCCGACAAGGACGCGGCCTCTCTGCGCTCCCCTATCCTCATCACCGAGATATATGACAATGTGGAGATAGGCGATGTCACCACCTACGAAGCCGACTACGCCATACGCCGTGCCGCGGTGAAGTACAGCTTCCGCATCATCAACCTCTCCAAGTTCCCCCACACTCTCGAGGCACTGCGCATCGACCGCATCGCCAACCGCGAATATCTCTTCCCCCACGCCACATATAAAGAGAACGACCTTGGCCACCAGGTGATCGACAGCTACGAGACCCCTTCAGCCATAGCCGAAGAGACAGCCTATCAGACCACACTCTCCAGTCCGCTAAAACTCTCCAAGGAGATGAAGGAAGCGGTAGAGGCCTGCAATCCCATATATGTCCCCGAAGGCTTCAAGGCCGATGCGGCCCAGCAGGTATCGCTGACACTTGACGGTGCGCCTCTCGAGATATGGCGCGATCTCAAATGGCTCATGCCGGGCGAGACCGAAGCCACACCGCGACCGATGGTAGACCTACCGCGCAACACCCACGTGGTGATCAACATCACCATCCGTGACGACAATACCTACGAGGCCGTGGCCGACGTGCAGCCCTACGCCGAAGTGGTGGTGAAACCGCCCTACGGACTCGACCGCGACGAGGACGGCAACATAGTGCTGAAACGCTATGAGGACGGCACATACGACGTGCTCGACAACGGCAAGACAGTGACATACGACAAAGACGGCGACGTCGTGGTGAAAAAATTCAAAGACGGCACATTCCTCTGCGTCGAGAAGGTCTACAAAGACTATATCCACGGCTCCTCGGAGGTCGACTACGAATATGAGTTCGAGAAGGACATCGATGGCAACATGATTATCATACGCCAGATTTCGACCGGAGGCCTTCTACACGGCGACGTGGAGCACCATGAACACGACGAGGACGACCGTCCGCTTTTCGTGCTCGACAAGAAAGGCGACTTCCACATGGTGACCTACGACACCCAGAACAATCCGTCATACTCAGACACAGATATTCTCCGTGGCGACGGAGCCGAGATAATCCAGGCCAACGGATACCAGTTCCGAAAAACCGACGATATGGCCCGCTACATCGGCTCATACATAGTGCGCAAGACCGATGGCACCGAAGAGCTACGATATTATAAGGACGGTCGCGTCCTCGACTGGGAAGAGGGCGTACCCGAGAAACTCCGTATCCAATAACAGCAGCAGACAATGAAATCCCACAGCAGTATCATATCCACCCTCTCTCTCATCCCTGCCATCATCTCCTCTTTCATAGTCCTCCTTACACTCGGATCATGCAGCGACGACCTCATCGACGGCCCCTCGGGAGGCCCGTTCGGCGAGGGTGAAGCCCTCGTACAAGCCACGCTCGACTTCGAGCCGTTTTCATCGGCCAAAGTGGAGTCACGCTCCCACGACGGCAAGCTCATGGACCGCATAGACGACCTCTGCATACTCGTCTACACCGCCAAAGGCGAGCTTGTCGAAGGATTCCCGGTTGAAATCACTTCCAAGGATCACGGGCTGAAAATAACCGACGAAAAGCGCACCGATTCCGACGCCTCAAACAACTCGGCAGCCGAGACCACCACCAAGCGCGCCACATTCAAAATCAGTCTGCCCTACGGAAAGTACTATGTCTACGGCGTGGCCAACCTCGGCAAAATAAGCACCGATGGAACCACACGCGCAAAGACAATCGACGTGCTCAAAGGCGAACTGGCCGAAAGAATCAAGGACCGCGAGACATTCCTCTCCACACCCATGGAGTGGGATAACAAAAATATGCTCAACAACTGCGAGATGCTCGGCTATTTCACATCCGGCACTGAGGAACAGTCTCCCTCTACAGGCACGGATATGAACAACAAGACAGTCACCATCAGCGGCGGTAAACCTCTATCCATACACTCGTGGTTGCGCAGATGTGCATCCAAGGTCACCATCGATTTCAACGGCGAGGGACTGCTCGACAACGTCACCATCTACCTGCGCCGGGCCACCATACACGACATACCGGCCTCATGTGCCATAGGCCGTAAAAACGCAGCATCGGAGAATGGACCCGGACTCATTACCAACAAGAACAATGACGACTATGGCATTCTACACCCCGAAGGTGAGGAAGGATGCGACCAGAAATACCATCCCGAGGACAATGGCGATAACTACCGACCTGAGGAATCGGCCGATGCAATCGTGTATGGCGACGGAACAGACCATACCGCATGGCCGGCGATAACCAGAATGACCCCCCGCATCACCGATGCATCAGGAAATATAATCGACTTCCACACCGAAAATTCAGAAGCTCTCTATCTCTACGAGAATATGCAGGGTGAAGGCCTTAACGAAAAAGCACAGAAACCCGACAAGGACGGATCGGTGGAAGGTGCGACAACCGAAAAAAAAGACAACATGGAATATGGCAGCTACATCGAGGTAGAGGCCTACTACAAGTATGTCTACAACAAGCAGACATCCGAGGGTAAACTCATATACCGATTTATGCTCGGAAAGGATGCAGTCAAGAATTTCGATACAGAGCGCAACCACCACTACAAAATCACACTGTGTCCCATAGGCTACGGCAACGATGTGGACTGGCATATAGAGTATAACGAGAAGCCGGGTTTCGAATTCAGCGACCCTTACTATGTGAGCTATCTCTACAACCACTCGTCTACAATCCACTTCAGATACAAGCCGCCTAAGGGTGTGACTGTCACAAAACTCGATGCCGAAATCATAGGCAACAACTGGTGGCCGGAGGACGGCTCATACAGTACGGTCGATATGATGGCCCAGACCCCTCTCAAATCTACTAATGCAGACCCCACCGACGAATCGTCATATTACAATGACCCTAAAGATGCCGCCCACTTCCATACCGAAGAAGGCGCCCTCAAAGGACGAAGGAAATATCTCGGTAACGGTTTCCTGTCGCTTAGAGCGACCACCGAGACTGTGTTTAATCTTGGGGATGTAGATGCAATTGAAGTATATGACAGTAAAAATAACACCAACCGATGGTTTCCCGGGGGAAATGTAACCGCAGAACAAGTGGAGAAGAACAAATGGATGAACGACAACTACTTCTATGGTGCTACTACTAAAGGAAACAATATCGACCGAAGCAAACGCACATACAGTTTCGACGGAAAAAGTGATGCGACAAATAGCGGAGACGAGGCTTACACTGTAGAAAAGCTCGTTGACGGTTCTTTCCGTTTCAATCTCCCGGTATTCACCCGAGCCAAGAACCTTGTAAAAGCCTCGGCCTATACCGGCAACAATCCTTACGAAGCCTCTCCGCGTATGGCCTACGTTAAGGTCACCGCTCATCTCAGCAACGGAAGCACCGCAAGCAAGATACTTCGAGTCATGCAGGTGCCACGTGTCACCAACCCCAAAGGCATATACCGCCGCTCGGGCAATAACGAGAATTTCCATGTGGTTCTTACTGAAAAAGACTCCGACAATGGAACTAAATTCAGTCCTATTAAGTCCGACGGTCCATGGATGGCCGAAGTAATAAACGGTGAAAACTTTATAAATCTCAACGGACGCACCACTATAAAGGGAGCTTCGGGTACAGATATAGACTTTAATATCCGTTTCAACAAAATGAATCGCGACAATAAAGTGCGCAATGCTGTGATACGTGTCCGATATCACAACTATACCTGCGTACACCTCATTTATGTCCGTCAGGGCTACTCTTCACAGGCCATTGAAGGCAGTGGCAAACACTGGCATACTTTTAATAAAATCACGGCTACCGAGGAAGCTGATGACCCTCGCGACGAAGGCTCACTGTTCAGATTCGGGAACCTTGAGCAGCCGATTGATGTAATTGGCAACGTTTACGATAGTCCCGGAATTGCACCAAATCAATTCGGAGCTCAAGAGAATATGCGTTTAGCAAAAAATAAAAATGAATACACCGAGGTTGTAAAGTGGGAGGATATCAAGTACTCCTTGAATTTTCCGGATGATACCGATATTGCTGAGATGTCCGATTTTCAAAATCTTTACCGCAACAGCAATATCGAAAATGGCTTTGGAGTACTATATGCCGACGGAGCGACCGAAACAAAGTTAGAGTCTAAGGATGTATATGGATGGTATCGCCATGATACTGAGCCGGACAAAAACGCCAAAGGAATGTGTGGCGTATTTGTCTACTACTGGAACAGAAACAACACCTCTGATGCAAATAACTGTCGCAATATATTCTTTCCTATCGGAAGATCAGGTTACGGACATCGCAGGCACTCAGATACTACCGATAATAATGGGTGTCTCAGATATTCATGCGGACGCACCGACTACATGACTTCAGATATTCTTCCATGGATGCCATTGTTCTATGACCTTTTTAAGAGAAAAGGTGCTATTTACTGGGCTAAAAAGATGGGCACAGCAATAGGAGTAACCGGCGAAACAGAAACAACAGCAGTCGGTCTTGACATGAATTTCTTCACTTTTGATGTCAACCTTATCACCAAGACCAATGTTTCATTTGGAAAATGGGGAACTCCTGATAGTGAGCGCATCTGGGATGCCTGTTTCCTTCGCAGTGTGGGCGAGCAAACTGTGAAATAGCCATGGTAAGATTCTTGACTCTCTCCATCCTTCTCGGGCTGTTTCTCTACCTCAGCTCCTGCATAAGCGAGAACGACGGTCCCGACCGGTCACTTAAAGCCGGCGACCCGGTGCCGGAATTCAGCGTCACCCTCAGCACGGGTGAGACTGTCAGCACCGCCGACATGAAGGGCCACACCACTGTGATAGTATTTTTCAACACCGGGTGTTCCGACTGTCAGCGCGAACTGCCCAAGGTCCAGGAAGCATATGACCGTGCTATGGCCGAGGGAACGGATGTGAGATTCATATGCATAGCCCGCGAGGAAACCGACGCATCAATCTCGGCCTACTGGGAAGCGGAGGGTCTCACACTCCCCTACTCCCCGCAACCCGACAGGCGCATCTACAACCTGTTTGCCACGCAAGGCATTCCGCGCATCTACCTCATCACCCCGTCTCTCAGCGTGCAGCCCTACAACTGAGTGCCTACTCAGAGTCGCCGACACAGGCAGTGGCACACCTGTCGCCGTCGATAGCCGCCGACACGATACCGCCTGCATATCCCGCACCTTCGCCACACGGATACAGCCCCGGGACAGATACATGGGTGAGCGTCTCGGGATCACGCGGTATGCGCACAGGCGACGAAGTGCGTGTCTCAGCCCCGATGAGCACAGCCTCATGTGATAGAAATCCACGGTTCTTACGATCGAAATCCTTGAAACCCTGCTGCAGTCTGCGCGCTATTCCACGCGGCAACAGACGGTCGATACGCGCCGGGTGTATGCCCGGAGCATAGGATGTGGCGGGAAGGTCGGCCGAAGGGCGTGAAGCCACGAAGTCGTCCATACGCTGTGCGGGAGCATTCTGTGTGTGTCCGGCCTCCTCCCAGAAAGTCTTCTCTATACGTTCCTGGAAACGCATCATTTTCAACACATTTTCCTCCTCGTTTTCTCCGTCGGGGACATCCTCGGGCAGTATCTCCACCACCATGCCCGAATTGGCCCAGCGTGTGCCTCGGTTGGAAGGAGACATACCGTTTACCACGAGCTGTCCGTCCTCGCTCGCAGCCGGGATGATGAATCCGCCCGGACACATACAGAACGAGTAGACACCGCGGTCGTCCACACGGGTGAGCATCGTATACTCGGCTGCGGGGAGATATTTACCACGTCCGTTGGGTGAATGGTAGCGCAGACGGTCTATCAGTTCCTGCGGATGCTCAAGGCGCACACCTATGGCCAGCCCCTTGGGCTGCATGGCCACCTTGCGGGCCGAAAGCATACGGTAGACATCGCGGGCCGAATGGCCTGTGGCGAGTATCACCGGACCATACACTTTCTCACCCGAGGCAGTAGCCACACCGCTGACACGTCCGGAGGAGTCTATGAGCAGATCGGTGACACGTGTCCCGAACCTCACCTCTCCGCCACATCTCTCGATGGTGGCACGGATGGACTTTATGACCTCGGGAAGCAGGTCGGTGCCGATGTGGGGATGTGCATCGGCCAGAATAGCCTCGGGTGCGCCGTGCTGGGCGAGTATGTGAAGAATCTTGTCAACCGGGCCGCGCTTCTTGCTGCGTGTATACAGTTTGCCGTCGGAGAACGCTCCCGCGCCCCCCTCGCCGAAACAGTAGTTGGAGTCGGGGTCCACGACATTCTCACGCGCTATACGCGCCATGTCCTTGCGCCGCGAATCGACATCCTTGCCACGCTCCAGAATCACCGGTTTCACCCCAAGCTCGATAAGTCGCAGGGCGGCAAAGAGTCCGGCCGGTCCGGCTCCGACGACTACAACGCTCTTGTCGCCCGTCACAGGACGATATTCCACAGGCTGCACAAGCGACACCGATTCAGGCTCCTCGTCGACCCATACCCTGAGTCCGAGATTCACCATCACCCTCTTCTGACGGGCGTCGATGGAGCGACGTGTCACGGCAATGTGGCGCAGACGGTTGGCATCTATACCCATGGTGGTCGATACGGCCGCACGCAGCAACATATCTGTGGCGGCAGTGCGGGGATCAACCCGCATTTCTATATTTTCAATCATTTGGACTCAGGCTTTGACAATTTATTATTAAGATATTATTCGGAGAGTGTGCCGGCGGCTCCGTCGCGGGTCTCGAACTTAAGCTTGGCGTGACGCATCCACCAGACGAGGGTGGTTATTGCCGTCACGAACGATAGGAAATCGGCAACGGCCATCGACCCCCAGACACCGTCGATACCCCATATCCTCGGGAAGAATATCAGGAACGGTATGAGCAGGACGAGCTGACGGGTGAGCGCGAGGAATATCGAAAGACTCGGACGGCCCACGCTCTGGAAGAAATTCTGGATTATAATCTGGCAGCCGACGAAAGGATAAGCTATGAAGTAGATGCGGAATCCATCGCGGGAAATCTCGATGAGAGTCTCGTCGGTGGTGAAAAGACGGCTCACCGAATCGGGGAACATCTCGCTCACCACCCAGCCGACAAACGTGATGGCCACACCCAGCCATATGCCCCGGCCAAGAGTTTTCTTGACGCGGTCGAAGCGTCCGGCTCCGATATTGTAGCCGAGTATAGGCTGCATACCCTGTGTGACTCCGAACACAATCATTACGAAAAACATGGTGGTGCGGTTGATGATGCCATAGGCTCCGACACATAGATTTCCGTCGGCACCGCCCACGTCAAGCAGCGCCCTGTTGATGAAGATCACAACCACGCAGGCACAGACGTTCATGAGAAACGGCGACATACCGATGGCGTAGATACGTTTCACTATCGCCCCGGAAAGCCACTTGTTGCCAAGTTTGAAATGTATTGAGCTTGACTTGGAAAGGAAGTGGGCCACGACCCACACGAGTGCCACCGTCTGTCCGGCCACAGTGGCCCACGCCGCTCCCTTTATGCCCCACTCGAACACGAAGATGAAGGTCGGGGCAAGAATGACGTTGACCACGACCGAGAGGAGGGCCGACATCATGGCTTTCTTGGGATAGCCCGTGGCTCGCATCAGATTGTTGAGGCCTATCAGGACAAAGGATATCGGTGTGCCCCACAGAATAACCTCCATGAACTCGCGGGCATAGACAATAGTGCCGTCGGTGGCGCCGAAAAAGTACAGAATCGGGTCGAGATATATCAGAGCCATCCCGCCAAACACCACGGCATGGATGATGCAGAGAGTGAAGACGTTGTTGACCACGTCCGTGGCGCGTGAGAAGTTTTTCTGCCCGAGAAATATGGAGCTGATGGTGGCCCCTCCTGCCGCAATGAGCATACAGAAGGCCGCCACGAGATTCATGAGCGGAAAAGTGATGGCAAGTCCGGCTATCGCCATTGCGCCCACCCCACGCCCAATGAAAATGGAGTCGACAATATTATAGAGCGACGTGGCCACACTCGCTATAATGGCCGGCACGGAATACTGGGCCAGGAGGCGCCCTATGGATTTCTGTCCGAGGTCTTCGGTGGATGAGCTTGCACTGACTGCCATAAATTCAAAGAATTGGTTTCAGAGTGCAAAATTACTCATTTTTGTCCGAATAACCACTTTTTCAGAGTTCGCGGACGTAAATCTGGGCGTTTTCGTACTTTATGACTCTCACGCGTGTTCCTGCATGGATAAATCCGGCCACAGCGACAGCATCGAGCATGGTGTCGCCTATCATCACCTTTCCGGCCGGCCGCATATCGGTCACAGCCGCACCCTCCGAGCCTATGTAGCGGGCCGGAGACATATCGACTCCCACAAAACCGTCGGACACCTTGAGCTCGGCTGTGAGATCGGTGTGGCGACGCACCCACTTGGGTCCGTGGGAGGAGGTGAGATACCATATGGCGGCAATGGCGAGAACGAGCCCGGAGAAGAAGATGCCAAGCGACATCCACACCGACCCTACGTCGGCATGGGAGAGAGTGAAGGTGTAGTTTTCAATAAGCCCGAAAATTATTGACAGACACACACATATTATTCCGGCTATACCTGTCACACCGAACCCCGGCACAACAAACAGCTCGAGCAGTATCAGCACCAGACCTGCCACAAAGAGCATGATGATCCACGGCGATGCTATTCCGGTGATGTAGATGGGGAGAAAGTAGAGCACCGCTGCGGTGAGCGCCGCTGCCGACGGGAATCCCATGCCCGAGGTGTGAAGCTCCATGTAGATGCCGCCTATTATCACCATTATCAGCACGGCCTGGACCGCGGGATTGGTGAGGAAGCCGATGAGATGGTCGGTCCATGTTGGGCTGTATTCGGCGAGGCTGTATTCGTCTACCTTGAGATGGTCGAGCACTTCTCCCACACTCTCGGCCTTTCCGTCGGCATAGCCCCATCGGATAGCCTCATCGGTGGTGAACGTGAGCACACGGGTGGAATCGACCAGTCCCGGCACCACTATGCGTGTATCGACCATCGCCTCGGCTATGGCCGGGTCACGCCGCCACGACATGACGGAGTCAGGACCGGCCACCTTGCCGTGGTGCTCGGCTGTGGCCCGCATCATGGCCCGCATATACGACTGATATTTGTCGGGCATGGCTGTGCCATCGGTAGCATTGACCACGGTGGCCGCGCCCATCGATGCTCCCGGACGCATATATACGGTGTCGCACGACAGTGCTATCAGCGCCCCCGCTGAAGCGGCGTTGTTGTCGACATAGGCCACCACAGGCCGGTCGAAATTCAGCAGCGACGTGCGTATGGAGTCGGCATGAACCACCGATCCGCCATAGGTGTTGAGATGGACAAGAAGGATGTCGGCACCGAGACTGCGGGCGTTATTGAGAGCCTCGCGGGTATAGCGCCATGAGCTCGAACCTATCTCGTTGTCGAGTCTGAGCACATAGACCAGTTTCTCACTCGCCGAAGAGGCAAACGCCATGACTGCAAACAGCAGAGACAAAATGATTTTATGCATATTTTCGTGATTTTTTTAACCCCTTTCCGAGCCATGAGGGGAGAATGAAACAGCCTATGATGAGATAAACGTAGTAGCTGAGTATGCGCCAGAAAAGGGCTATGACGAGCGCCATCCCGGCTCCTCCGAGCAGGTCGCCGTAGTAGGTGGTGAACAGCCATTCGCTTATGCCGGCACCGCCGGGGGTGGGACTGACCATCAGTATGACCCACACCACAAACTGCCTGGCGAGAACGACAAACTGGTCGGCTCCCGGCGCAAAACCGAGAAAGAGTGCATTGACAAGCAGAAAACGCGACAGCCATGACACGGAAGTAGCGGCAAAGGCCTTCAGCCACCACGATAATGACCGGTGGCGCAGATCTCGCCCGGTGGCTTCCATGTCGGCACCGAGAGTGTCGGCCTTGTCGGCCCATCGCCTCAGCCATCCGAGGCGGAAAAGCCGGCCAAGAGCCGTGCGGATGGCACGAGGCTTGATGAGAATGCCCGTGCAGAGCACCGCCGTCCAGGCCGTCAGAAGCCCGTAGATGCTCCAGAAAACCGACTGCAGACCCACGGTAAAAGCCCGCTCTCCAAATCCGAAGAGAAGGTCGTAGGGCACCAGAAGCAGGAACAGCGGGAGGGTGAAGACGAAGAATAGATTGTCGAGAAAAAGAGTGGTCATCATCAGGGCCGTACCCTTGCCAAACTCTATGCCCTCGCGGTGGAGAAACAGCATTCCGAACGCACTGCCTCCAGCCGTTGTGGGAGTGACGCAGGATGTGAACTCGCACAGCATACACACTTTGAGCGCACTGAGCCACGAAAGACTCCTGTCGGTGAGAATTCTGAACCTCCAGGTCATGCCGTAGTCGCGTCCAGCCATGAACAGGAGCGCAAGGACAATGCACAGAAGCACCCGCGAACTCCAGTGGATGGAGTCGAGCACCGCGGGATCGAACTCACGGCTGAACAGCCACCACACCACAGCCATCCCGATGGCTATCGGGACAAGCATCTTGAAGATGAGTCCAAAAGGATGTTTCATATCTCACGCGGGGTTGTAGCGACAAAGATACGACTATTACTGCAAACTCAGAACTTTTCCCTCTTGATTTTTCCGGAAATATCGGTGCGCGGAATCTCAGGCAAGACAATTACATCTTTCGGACAATGAATAGGGCCGAGTATCCGGCGAAGACGCGAGAGAAGACCGGACGTGACCAGGGGAGAGTCGGTGACCACAACCGCCTCCTCGCCCCACCGGTCTGAACGGCGCGAAGTGACATAGGCTGTCACACCGGAAGGAAGCATGGGGAGAAGAACCTTCTCCACCTCCTCGGGGTGAATCTTCACTCCGCCTGAATTTATAACGTTATCGGCCCTCCCCTTCCACACAAATGACTGCGGGGAGCACAACTTCACCACGTCGTTGGTCACGAGCCGCCCGAACGACAGTGAGGAACTGTCAATCACGAGACACCCGCGCTCATCAGTGGAAAACGTGAAACCGGGAAGAGCCTTAAACAGGTCGGTGCCCACACGCCTCAGAGCCACATGGCTGCAGGTCTCCGTCATACCGTAGGTGGCATAGGCCTTGACACCACTGTCGACAAGACTGCTCTCGGCATCGGGACTAAGGGGAGCACCACCTATGATAAGATTGTCTATAAGTCCAAAAGCAGGCGACGACATCAGCCCCGGCAACTGCGAGGGCACGACAGGAAGAAGAGATATGCGTCCGCCCTGCCAGCGTGACAGCGGGGAGGATGATGGTTGCTCTGCGACCAGCGCGCAATCCGCCACCAAGGCTCTTACCACCTGCATCTTACCGGCTATATAGGATGTGCTCAAAGGGAGTAGAAGAAGTGATGACGGCCCGAGACCGAAGAACTCGACAGTGGCTCTCGCCGAAGCAAGCATATCGCACTTTTTCAGTCTTATCTCCTTTGGGACACCTGTCGATCCGGACGTACGTGCCGCGACAGTGTCAGCTCCATCGCGCCATTCGGCCAGAAAAGCCTCAGCCTCAGGCGTCAGAACAGATTTTGCGTAGCCCATGATCCCTCCGGGTCAATGTATGTCCGCCCGCCATGCTGTCGCAGCGGCGATGGTATATTGTTATGGTAAAGCTGCCCTGTGCCAAGTCCCTGAGGCATTTCCGCCCCTTTGCAGGAGAGCCACGCCCCTATGGCATTGAGACCTACGTTAGATTCCAGCGCCGATGTGGCCCACCATCCTATACCGCGCTCCTCGGCCAGACGAATCCACTCGTCGGCACCCGAAAAACCTCCGCAAAGGGTGGGTTTGAGTATAATATAGGACGGCCGTATCGCATCAAGCATCTCCTCTCGGCGCGACAGGGTGTTGAGACCTATAAGTTCTTCGTCAAGAGCGATGGGCACAGGCGACTCCCGACACACACGCTCCATCTCCGCATAGTGACCGGCCTTTATGGGCTGCTCTACGGAATGGATGCCATACCGGGCCAGACGATCGAGCTTCGCGACAGCCTCGTCGGGCGCAAACGCCCCGTTTGCATCAAGGCGCAGCGTGACTTCAGGAGCCCGTGAGCGCAGATACTCCAAAAGTGCGAGTTCTTCCTCGAAATCTATTCCTCCGATTTTTATCTTGATACATTCAAATCCCTCGGCAAGTTTCTCGTCGACTCGCGCGCGCATTGTCTCCCTGTCGCCCATCCATATGAGGCCGTTAATGGGGACACTCCACGGCTGAGACGAAAAAGGCCTCATCACCCCGCCCGAAGCGAGATCGGCCAAAGCTGTCTCAAATCCGGTCTTGATTGACGGCCACTCGTCAAAAAGCCCCGTGTCCGAGGCATAACGGTCAGGATGAGCGCACACATCGTCAAGCATATCCTCATAGCCCGGACGGTCATCGCAGCTCAGACCGCGAAACAAGGCCGCCTCGCCAAGGCCGGACACAGTGGGACAGTGAGTATGCCATAACCTTATAAAATACGTGTCCTTCTGCCTCAGCCTCTCGCGCGAGGTGATGGCCGTGAACCGAAAGTTGAGTCGGTAGCTACGCCACTCCCCTCTCATCAGCCTGGGAATTTCGGGAACTGGTCAAAGTCGGGAGTTCGTTTCTCCAAGAAAGCGTTCTTTCCCTCCTGGGCCTCGGCCATGAGATAGTACATGAGGGTGGCATCACCTGCAAATTCCATCATACCGCGCTGTCCGTCAAGCTCGGCATTGAGAGCACGCTTTATCATGCGTATAGCCATGGGCGAACGCGAGAGGATGGTCTCACACCACTCCACTGTCTCGTCCTCAAGTCTCTCGAAAGGCACTACTTTGTTCACCATTCCCATCTCCTCGGCCTCGTGTGCTGTGTACTGGCGACAGAGGAACCATATCTCCCGGGCTTTCTTCTGTCCCACGCAGCGGGCAAGGTAGCTTGACCCGAATCCGGCGTCGAAACTTCCCACCTTTGGTCCGGTCTGGCCAAAACGTGCATTCTCTGAGGCTATGGTCAGGTCGCAGACCACATGGAGCACATGGCCACCGCCGATGGCATAGCCGTTGACCATGGCAATGACAGGCTTTGGGATAGAGCGTATGGCTTTGTGGAGGTCAAGCACATTCAGACGTGGCACTCCGTTCTCGTCAATGTAGCCGCCAACGCCCTTGACCTTCTGGTCTCCGCCGGAACAGAACGCCTTGTCACCGACACCTGTGAGAATGATGACACCTATATCCGAGGCCTCACGGCAATAGGCCATGGCATCAAGCATTTCGAAATTTGTGTGGGGCCGGAAAGCGTTGTAAACCTCCGGCCTGTTTATCGTGATTTTTGCAATACGTCCGTACTGCTCAAAAAGTATGTCGTCATACTTCTTTATCGTCTTCCATTCTCTGGTCATAGGATATGATTGTGTTTTGTTTTCTTCGTGCAAAAATACGCAAAATCCCGATAGAATGCAATTGCTGTCGCCGGCGCCTCCGCTTTTTCAGACTTCAATCAAAAACCGGGAGAGGCTCACCGATAGTGTCTCTGTCCGGCTCTCCCCAAACCATGCCAAGCCAAACCACGTGTCACCGGGTTTTGGTATATCAATTTTAATCACTATCTTTGCGGAGCGAAAAATTCGCTCACTCAAGTCTCACTAACTCATTCATCACTTGGACACAGATCCTTTACCGGCCACAGAGGCCATTAACGGCGTACTTACATTCTTACACCACAGCCAGCTCCTCACTGTCGCACCCATGGGTGGCGCACAGATAGTGGCACTCGCCCTTGCCATATTGTTACTGTTCGCCTCGGGCTTTGTCTCCGGAAGCGAGATAGCGTTTTTCTCACTCACCCCCGCTCAATGCGAGGAAATAGAGGACACTCCAAAGGGTAAAAGCATACTGCGTCTGCTCGGAATCCCCGAAAGACTGCTTGCCACGATTCTCATTGCCAACAATCTTGTAAACGTAGCCATCGTTGTGCTATGCAACTTTGCCCTCGGCCCGGTGTTCGAGGGTATGAGCCCGGTGCTTAGTTTCATACTCCAGTCTGTAATACTCACATTCCTCATACTGCTTTTCGGCGAGATTCTGCCCAAACTCTACGCCAACTCCAACAACCTCGGATGGGCCAAGATGGCCGACAGTCCGTTGTCGTTCTGTGTAAAGCTGTTCTACCCCATTTCATCACTCCTGGTGAAAAGCTCGGTCATTGTTAATAAGGTGGTGACCAAGAAGGAGACGGCAGTAACAGCCGACGACCTCTCGCAGGCACTTGAAATCACCGGCGACGACCCCTCACAGAACAAGGAAATACTCGAAGGAATTCTGAAATTCGGCGATACCACCGCTTCGGAAGTCATGACTCCGCGAGTGGATGTGACCGGCCTGGATATAGAGGCATCTTTCAACGAGGTCATGAAGGTCGTGATAGACAGTGGATTCGCCAGGCTCCCTGTCTACGAGGACTCCATGGACAACATACGCGGTGTGCTCTATTCCCGCGACCTCCTGCCATATGTAGGCAAAAAGGAAACCGACGACTTCAAGTGGCAGAGCCTCATGAGAGAGCCATATTATGTGCCGGAATCACGCATGATCAACGATCTGCTGGAAGACTTCCGCACACGTCGAGTACACCTTGCCATAGTGATTGACGAGTTCGGCGGCACACAGGGCATCGTGACCCTCGAAGATGTGCTCGAAGAAATCGTGGGCGACATCGACGACGAATATGACGAAGAGGAGAAGCTATATCGAAAACTCCCCGACGATACATATGTGTTTGAAGGCAAAACCCTGCTCAACGACTTCTTCCGCATCACCGGACTTGAAGAAGAGGAGGACTACTATGCCCCGGTCACCGAAGACTGCGACACCCTGGCCGGAATGCTTCTCGCAATCAAAGGTGATTTTCCAAAGGAAAAGGAATCAATCGTCTATGGTCACTGCCGCTTCCTGGTGCTCTCCATCAGACAGCACCGCATCGTCAACATCCGTGTGAAAATCATGCCGGATGTCCAGACCGACCAGACCACGGAAAGCTCTCAGCACCAATGAGAGCACCTGTTGTCGCATCAGCAGCAATCGCAGGCCTCATCATAATGTCGGCCTCAGCCTCGTGCAGACGCGGGAAGGCAACTATGCCAAAACCCGAAGCATACCCCCGCATCGAGATGCCCGACTCCTCATTCCACCCGGTAAAGGCCGGAGGATTGGAGCTGACATTAAACCGCGGCGCGGAAACAACCGTGACAGAACGTACCGACGGAGGCACATGGATCACCATAAGTTATCCCACAGGCGTTGATGCAAAAGTATATCTCACCCTAACCCCGGCCGCCGGGTCAGAAACGACAGACACCATCATCGCCAACCGTCGTGAACGTATGTCGCTCAATCTTTCAGGCTCCGAAGCAATAGCCACCACCCTAACCTCGCGCTCCGGATGGGAATGTGAAATGCTGACAAGCAACAGCGCACTCTCCACCCCGGTGCAAATCCTGGCCAGCGACGGACACCGTGTTATAAGCGGAGCACTATATCTCGACATCCCGGCCTCTACAGCCGCCGACTCGGTGGCTCCGGTAATCGATGCCATTGACCGCGATATGCTCACACTTCTGAAGAATCTCTGACACAAAGATGGCAGTCACCCTCCTCCACACACCTATTCCGGCCACAGTTCCTGGCCAACGCCATGAAACCGAGCGAAGCCTGTGCTCTTCATTGCTCAAAAAAGCCCTTGGAGACAATGCGGAAATAGCACATCGCCCCGACGGCTCCCCGTTCATCGACAGCCGACCGGACATATTCATCTCCGTATCCCACTCAGCCGGCACCGCACTAATCGCACTGTCCGACTCGCCCGTAGGCGTCGACATCGAGGCACCACGACCTCAGCTTGCAAGAGTGGCCGGAAAATTTCTGACAAAAGAGGAGAGCCTCCGCATCGACTCAACGGCTCCAGACTATCTAAACATCCTCCTGCACTATTGGACCGCCAAGGAAGCGGCCTTCAAGCTGTTCCGATTACCAGGTCTCACGATAAGCGAGATACAGATTGATTCCGAACTCGCTTCGGCCTCGTCCGGGAGCAAGCGATGCCGCATCTCCTTCACAAAAATTTCAGAAGATATAGTCGCCACAGCCGACTGTCCGGAAGAAGCAACCGACACACACCCTACTGAAGCTCATAATTAAGGATAGCCTCAACTATATACATGGAGCGCACGTCTGCACGGTCGACATCCATATCGTCATAGGCCGGATTATCGCTGTGAAGTATGAATTTAGCCGGATCGCTGTGACGGCGCACGAACTTCACCAGTCTCAACTCGTCGAGTTCCACAACGTAGATCTGCCCCCAGAAAATATTCCTCATATCGGCAATAGGGCGTATGGCGACATATCCGCCCGACATGATGCGTGGCTCCATACTGTCGCCTCTCACCTTCACCAGGCTACAGTTCTCCGGAATTTCCGGCAGCATCACCCGGCCGGCCGGACGCACCTCGCCGAATATCGAGGCAAGCGAACGACAACCGGCAGTCACATCAAGATCATATACAGGTGTACCGCAGGCCATCTCGGCAGGCACAACATCGGCAGCCACCACAGCAAGATCCATTATTAGACCCGGCTTTTCAAACGGGACTCCCTCTCCACGGCACAACCAGGACTTGGAGATGCCGAGATCTACAACAATGCGGTTGACAAGTCCGTCGGTGAAAGGAAGCTTGCCGTTCATCACCTTCGACATATTCGACGGGTCGAGGCGCAAAAGCTCGGCCAGACGACGCTGGGTGAGTCGGCGCAGCTGCATTATGTGGCGCAAACGCCCCACTATTTCTGTATGATCTGTATAAACCTGCTTCATATTGGCAAATATACAACAAAATAGGCGATTCCACAAATATGCGACAACCAATATTCTATTTGCATTCTATTTGCCTAATTAAAAAATATTTATTATCTTTGCACCGCTTTGCAGCCCTACGGGCCAAAGCATTAGAATTAACCTATTTTATTAACCCCATTTAGTTTTAATGACTGAAGAAGTAAAAAACTCCCCTATCGCAGATTTCGATTGGGAAGCTTATGAAAAAGGTGAGGCCAAGGGCGGCAAATCGCGCGAGGAGCTTACCAAGACCTATGATGAATCGCTCAACACCGTGCGAGACAAGGATGTAATCGAAGGTACCATCATCGCCCTCAACAAGCGTGAGGCTGTGGTTAACATCGGCTACAAGAGCGACGGCATCATCCCCATGAGCGAATTTCGCTACAACCCCGACATCAAGGTGGGTGACACCGTAGAAGTCTTCATTGAAAACCAGGAAGACAAGAAGGGTCAGCTCATCCTTTCTCACCGCAAAGCCCGTGCAGCCCGCTCTTGGGACCGCATCAACGAGGCTCTCGAGAAAGACGAAGTCATCAAGGGTTACATCAAGTGCCGCACCAAAGGCGGCATGATTGTCGACGTGTTCGGCATCGAGGCCTTCCTCCCCGGCTCACAGATCGACGTGAAACCCATCCGCGACTACGACATCTTCGTGGGCAAGACCATGGAGTTCAAGGTCGTGAAGATCAATCAGGAATTCAAGAACGTGGTCGTATCCCACAAGGCACTCATCGAGGCCGAGCTTGAGCAGCAGAAGCGCGAGATCATCGCCAAGCTCGAGAAGGGCCAGGTGCTCGAGGGCTCCGTCAAGAACATCACCTCCTACGGTGTATTCATCGACCTTGGCGGCGTAGACGGCCTCATCCACATCACCGACCTCTCCTGGGGCCGCGTAAGCCACCCCGAAGAAGTGGTTCAGCTCGACCAGAAGCTCAATGTCGTTATTCTCGACTTCGACGACGAGAAGAAGCGCATCGCCCTCGGTCTCAAGCAGCTCCTTCCCCATCCCTGGGATGCCCTCGACCCCAACCTCAAGGTGGGCGACAAGGTAAAGGGCAAAGTTGTCGTTATGGCCGACTACGGCGCATTCGTAGAAATCGCACCCGGTGTCGAAGGCCTCATCCACGTCAGCGAGATGTCTTGGAGCCAGCACCTCCGCTCAGCTCAGGACTTCCTCAAGGTGGGCGACGAAATCGAAGCTGTCATCCTCACCCTCGACCGCGAGGACCGCAAGATGTCGCTCGGTCTCAAGCAGCTCAAGAACGATCCCTGGGAGGACATCGAAACCAAGTATCCCGTAGGCTCAAAGCACAGCGCCCGCGTACGCAACTTCACCAACTTCGGTGTATTCGTTGAAATCGAAGAAGGTGTAGACGGCCTCATCCACATCTCTGACCTCTCTTGGACCAAGAAAGTAAAACACCCCAGCGAGTTCACCCAGATCGGTGCAAACATCGACGTACAGGTGCTCGAGATCGACAAGGAAAACCGTCGTCTCTCTCTCGGCCACAAGCAGCTCGAGGAGAATCCCTGGGACGTATTCGAGACCATCTTCACCGTTGGTTCTGTTCACGAAGGAACAATCATCGAGATGGTAGAGAAGGGCGCAGTTATCGCACTCCCCTACGGCGTGGAAGGCTTCGCTACTCCCAAGCACCTCGTTAAGGCCGACGGAAGCCGTGCCCAGCTCGACGAGAAGCTTGACTTCAAGGTAATCGAATTCAACAAGGATTCCAAGCGCATCATCCTCTCCCACAGCCGCATCTTCGAAGATGAGCAGAAGGGCGAGCGCACCGAGCAGCCCCGCAAGCGTGAAACACGCGGTGGCGAGCGTCGTGGCGGCAACCGTCGCGCTGCAGAGGAGACTCCCGTTCTCAACACTCCTCTCGAGAAGACTACTCTCGGAGACCTCGAAGCTCTTGCAAGCCTCAAGGAGAAACTCTCCGGCAAGTAAGCCAACCTGTCAACACGACAATACAATCCAGATAATGGCGGGCCGTGTGGCTCGCCATTATTTTTTTACCCATATCAACCATACCCAAGAAGAAATCGTTTGAACAATATGGACAACATATTATTTTACACAGGTCTGACAGTCTCTGTGGCAGCCTCAATAGCTTTGCTCTGTTTCTCCATAAAACAGTCGCGCACAAAGGCACAGATAAAACACTCTCCGCTTAAATACGAAGAATGGCAGGCTCGCTACCGAGCCCGACGCTGGTACTATCTCATTGCCCAGATTGCTGGAATAATAATTGCAATAGCCGGACTGAACATCTGAAAAAGTCCGTTTACCCTCCTTCAGACATTCTGCAAAACAATCTCAGAAATAAAGAGATTTAGTGAAATATTGACCCCTACACTACTTTTACACTTAGGATTTCATTTCCTGTGTTGGTGGTGGCGGTGATATATGAGCGTGGATGCAGTATAATGACAGGAGAGCCTAACGGTAGGAGAAGTATATCACCCATCTTTATAGTGGTCAGCCGTGACAATGCACTCACAGCTCTGTCCACACAATCGGATGTATGAGGTTGTTCCACATTCAGACCGGCTATTTCAAACGACCCATTAGCGAGAAACTCCTCAGGCTTTATCCACTCACCATAAGTAATGGTGCAGTCCATACCCGACAGCGCTCCCTCATCGGCCGGGGAAACACTCTCCGGCTCAATCCTTATACCAATGGAAAGAGCATCGTAATAACGTGGAGCGAATTTCTCGCCCACACTTTTGCCGAGACGGTTGATACGCACGGCAAGAAACACCGAGACGTGCCATTCGTCTCCGAAATCGGGGTGGAACATGGGACGGCCCGGCAGAAGAAGTGCCGAATCGGGATGGAAATCTATCGGACCATTCGGGTCGCCGGTGAGAAAGCGTGTTATCTTCATCGTGTGTTCATACGGTTGTACATCAGAGCAAGATTGGCATAGAGCGACGTGTTCTGAATCGTGATATCCGGAGATGTCTTGATGTGAAAGGGTGTAAAGTTCCACAGAGCCTTTATGCCGGCCGCAACACTCTGCTCGGCCACCTCGGCCGCATACTCAACAGGCACGGCTATGACGGCAATCTCGGCCATGAGCGAGGCTCGGCGCTCCGGAAGTTCGGCGATATCGTATACAGGCACTCCGGCAACCTCGGTCCCGACCACTGCGGGATCTGTATCAAAGCCGGCCACAATGTCGAGGCCGTAACGAGCCAGACCGGAGTCGGAAATCAGCGCGCGTCCGAGGCTTCCCACCCCTATCATCACGGCACGGTGGCTGCGGGTGAACCCCAGAAAATCGTCAAGCTCACGTTCGAGGTGGCTCACTTCATAGCCTATGCGGGTCTTTCCCTTGATATTCAGATAGCTCAAATCCTTGGCTATCTGCGAGGCATCGACATTGAGCTGCTTGGAGATGGCGGTGGAAGAGACATACTCCACCCCCTGCGCGCGCAACCTGCTCACACAGGCAAGATACCAGGGCAGACGCCTGATAGCCGGTTCGGGGACATAGGGACGTATAGCGTTTTCCATTTCTCTGAGTTCAGTAGGGGCAAAAGTACAACTTTTTTTTCTAATAAGTGGAATTTTAGCTAATTTTGTGGCTAATTGTGTGGTGCCCGACAATATACAGGGGATGCGCGAGGGCGTGTCCCCGTTGAGATATTAGACATCACCTCTCAACCAGAATATTTTTTAACCAGATTAATACACAATGGACCGAAAAGTAAGAGTGAGATTCGCTCCCTCCCCCACGGGGCCCCTTCATATCGGAGGTGTCCGCACAGCCCTCTACAACTATCTCTTTGCCCGCCGACACGGAGGCGACATGATTCTGCGCATCGAGGACACCGACTCGCAGAGATTCGTCCCCGGAGCCGAAGAATACATCAACGAGGCTCTGGCATGGCTCGGCATAAAGATTGACGAGGGGGTGAGAGAGGGCGGTGCCTACGGGCCCTACAAGCAGAGCGAACGACGCGACATATACCGCGAGCACGTCAAGATGCTGCTTGATGCAGGAAAAGCCTACATCGCTTTCGACACTCCCGCCGAGCTTGAAGCCGCACGAGCAGCCACACCAAACTTCCAGTATGACGCATCAACACGCTTGTCCATGCGCAACTCCCTGTCTCTTCCAGCCGAAGAGGTGAAAGCGCTGATGGCTGCCGGCACACCGTATGTGGTGAGATTCCTCATCGAGCCGGGACGCGACGTGGAAGTCAACGACCTGCTGCGCGGAAAAGTGACAATCAACTCTTCGATACTCGACGACAAAGTGCTCTACAAAAGTGCCGACGACCTGCCCACCTACCACCTGGCCAATATCGTCGACGACCACCTCATGGAAGTGACTCACGTGATACGTGGTGAGGAATGGCTCCCTTCGGCACCGCTTCATGTGCTTCTCTATGAGGCTTTCGGATGGGCCGACACACGTCCCGACTTCGTACACCTGCCGCTGCTGCTCAAACCTGACGGAAAGGGCAAACTCTCCAAGCGCGACGGCGACCGTCTCGGTTTCCCGGTGTTCCCCCTCGAATGGCACGACCCCAAGAGCGGCGCCGTGTCGAGCGGATACCGCGAGGCCGGATATCTGCCTGAAGCTGTGATCAACTTCCTTGCACTGCTCGGATGGAATCCCGGCGATGACACCGAAATCATGTCGATGGACGAACTCATCTCCAAATTCTCGTTTGACCACTGCTCACGTTCAGGAGCTAAATTTGCCTACGAAAAGGGTCGCTGGTTCAACCACGAGTATCTACAGACCGCTCCCGACGCTGAACTCGCCCAGCTTTTCAAACCGGTGCTCGCCTCCCACGGAGTCAACCCTGCCGATTTCTCCGACGAATACATAACCCGCGTGGTAGGCCTCGTGAAAGGACGCATCAACTTTGTAGCAGACCTCTGGGACCAAGCCAAATTCTTCTTCACCGCCCCGGAGACATATGCCGAGAAAGACATCCGCAAACGCTGGAAAGAAGACACTCCCGCCATCATGGCCGAACTCATTGAGGTGCTCAAGAGTCTGCCCTCGTTCAAGAGCGCGGAAGCTGAGCCGCCGGTACTTGCATGGGTAGCCGAGAAGGGATATCATCTCGGCAACGTCATGAACGCATTCCGCCTCACTCTCGTGGGCGAGTGCAAGGGACCGCACATCTTTGACATCACCGAGCTGCTCGGTCTCGAGGAGACCGTCCGTCGCATCGAGCGTGGAACAGCAAACATCCAACTTCCTTCAGCACAATGATACGGGTAGGAATAATAGGCGGCTCAGGCTACGCCGCCGGCGAACTGCTGCGCATACTCATATATCATCCAGATGTAGAACTCAAGTGGGTACACTCGCGCACAGTGGCGGGACAACGCATAGTCGATGTACACCAGGGACTGCACGGCGAGATTGACATGAACTTCACATCGTCCATAGACCTGCGTAGCATAGACGTACTGTTCTGCTGCCGCCCGGCTGGAAAAACACGCGAATTCATCGAGACCCACACCATACCCGAGGACCTAAAGATCATTGATCTCTCACGCGACTTCCGCCTGGCCGAGGAGGCCGAAGACTTTGTCTACGGACTATCCGAGCTCAACCGCAAGCCAATGGTGCGCGGTGCCAGCCGCGTGGCAAACCCCGGATGTCTTGCCATGGCTGTGGAACTGTCGCTGCTTCCTCTTGCCAAGAATCTGCTGCTCAACTCCGACATACACACCACAGTGCTCACCGGAGCCACAAGCGAGGGTGCCGAACGGCGTCCGACCACACACTATGCATGGCGCAATAACAACGCGGTGGTATACCGCCCGTTCCGACATACACAGGAGGCCGAGATACTCCAGACTCTGCAGGCACTGCAACAGAGCTTCAACTCACGGCTGCATATGGTGCCCATACGTGGCCCGTTCTCCCGTGGCATAATGGCCGTGACATATCTCGACTGTCCGCTCGAACTGCCAGAAATAATCAAGATTTACCAGGATTACTTCTCCGACCACAACTTCACACACATCACATCAAAGATTCCCGATCTGAAGGATGTGGTCAATACCAACAAGTGTATCATTCACCTCGACAAGATTGACGGACGACTTCTGATTACAGCCGTAATCGACAATCTGCTGAAAGGCGCGGCCGGTAACGCGGTTCATACCATGAACCTGCTCTTCGGACTCTCCGAAACCACCGGACTCACCATGAAATCAGCAGCGTTCTAAAAAAATCAATACAAAAAAGCATAGTGCATCACCCGGCTATATCTGTCGCCGTGGCTGTGCACTATGCTTTTTTTATCTCTACACTTCTACCCTCCAACCCCCATACACAAAGACACCGAATTATTGCAACGTCGGGAAGTTGGAGGTGGTGAGAATGGTATCACGCGTCACCAGCAATGCCTCCACTCCGTCGACTTTCTCAATCATCCACAGCGCAGCTCGTGAGTCCATGGCCATACAGGCTGTCGCGTATGCATCAGCCTCCATACAGGTAGGAGCCTTCACTGTAGCCGATAGAAGATCAGTCTCGGCAGGATATCCGGTGAGAGGGCTTACCGTGTGCCAGACTCTTCCCTGTGCAGTCTGGCGATAGTTGCGATAATTGCCAGAAGTCGCGACACCACACGATGTGACTTCTATAACAGTGAGTCTCTCGTGCACTACGGCTGTATCGCAGTCTACTGGTGCGTCAACCATTATTCTCCACTCGCTTCCACGCGGAGAATGTCCGGCGACAGCTATCTCGCCACCAATCTCTACCATGTAGTCTTCGACTCCGTTGCGCAACAGCATCTCTCCAACCATGTCACAGCCATATCCCTTTGTGATAGCAGAGAAATTAAATTCGGTAGACGGATGACATTTCACAACCCTACCGTCTGAATTTATGGAGCACCGGCCTATACCAACGAGGGGGAGAAGCGAGTCGACTGTCGAACGCGAAGGTTCCACACCTGTCTGGCGATAGCCAAACCCCCAAAGATTGACAAGAGGTGCGACAGTGGGATCAAACAATCCGCCACTGTTATGACTGACTGTCTGTGAGGCATGGAATATGCGACGGAAAAGCGAATCTGTCACGACATCCTCTCCCGAATTGATTCTTGATACAAGCGAGACCTTTGAAAAGGGAGAAAGCGATACTTCCACCTGTTTCATCACGGCCACAATGGAATCGTGCAGATCCCGTTCGGATCGATACGAAATATGATACGTAGTGTTCCATACGGCACCATCAGCAACACGAAATCTTGACGACTCAGAACAGGCACCCAATAGAAGAGCAAGTACAAAGAGTATGGAGTATTTATGCATATTAAGTATTTTTGACATACAAAATTAGTAAAAATCCACAGCAAAGGTGTTATATTTGTCACACAACCTCAATACTTAATATATCATCAATCTATACAAGATGGAAAAAATCTATTTATTTCTTGCAGACGGCTTCGAGGATATCGAAGCCCTGACCCCTGTGGACTTCCTCAGACGCGCCGGCTTGGATATCTCCACCGTATCAATCAATCCTACCCTTGAAGTCAGAAGCTCTCATGGAGTCACAGTAAAAGCCGATTGTCTGCTGGCTGATGTGGATACCTCAAACGCAACAATGCTCATAGCTCCGGGTGGAATGCCGGGGGCACAGAACCTATATGAATCACCAGGCGTTTGCAAAGCTTTTAAAGAGCAAGCCGAAAGAGGAGGCTATATTGCTGCCATATGCGCAGCTCCTGCTGTTCTTCTCTCACAACTCGGTATTCTCGAAGGCAAACACGCTACCTGCTACCCCGGATTCGAACAGAAACTAATCGAAGGTGGTGCCTCCCATGTTGCTGAGCGCGTGGTCACAGACGGAAAGATTATAACAGCCAATGGTCCTTCATCAGCAATCCCGTTTGCCCTCCAGCTCATAAGCGTTATAGCCGGTGAGGCCTCTGCTCAGACTGTGGCCGAAGGAATACTGCTATAAACTCCGGTGTCGAGAACATTCCGGACATCTGACGCGTTATAATATGAGAAACAAATAAACAAATTCAGATATGAGCGATTTCAAAGAAATAATCAACAGCGACAAGCCGACACTCGTAGACTTTTTCGCCACCTGGTGCGGACCATGCAAGATGCAGGGACCTATCCTTGAAGAGTTGAAAAAGAAGATTGGCGACATTGCTAATATCGTAAAAATTGATGTGGACCGCAACCCCGATCTCTCGGCAGAGTATCAGATACGCAGTGTCCCGACTCTAATCATATTCAAGAACGGAATGCCTCAATGGCGTGCGTCAGGCCTCCAGCAGCTCGAAGTACTCGAAGACAAGATTCGAATACAGCTGGAACCCGGGAAATAACCGACAAGCTCCCATAACACGATAATAATGGAAATAATGGAATCGAGGTGAATCTCGCAATGTTGATTCACCTCAATTCCATTATTCTATTTCATTTGAAACAAGAATACAAAAAAACAGCCGGTCTTTCGTGATTGAAAGTCCGGCTGTGGAAGGGGCGGTT
>CAJUGS010000008.1:90960-91191 GCA_910586305.1 uncultured Duncaniella sp. | reverse complement strand
TGTATGTGAGCTTGTATGTGTTCACTGTGTATACAGCGTTCACAGTCACATCGTTCGCGGGCATTGTCTCGGGGATACCCTCCCAACGGGCGAATGTGTGTCCTTCCTTTGCGGGCGCCTCGACGGGGGTAATCTTAGCCCCGAACTCAACGTCGACTGTCTTGTAGTTTTCTCCGTCCACGATGTATGTGAGCTTGTATGTGTTCACTGTGTATACAGCGTTCACAGTCA
>CAJUGS010000008.1:0-90860 GCA_910586305.1 uncultured Duncaniella sp. | reverse complement strand
CATCGTTTGCGGGCATTGTCTCGGGCAGACCTTCCCATCCGGCGAATGTGTATCCTTCCTTAGCGGGAGCCTCAATGGGATTGATTTTAGCTCCGAACTCAAGCTCGACTGTTTCGACGTTCTTTCCGTCGATCACGTAAGCGAGTTTGTACTTGTTAATGGTATAGCTTCCGGTTACAGTCACATCGTTTGCAGGCATAACCATATCCTCGGGGAATCCGGTCCACCCGGCGAATGTGTGTCCTTCCTTTGCGGGCGCCTCGATGGGATTGATCTTCGCCCCGAACTCAAGCTCGACTGTTTCGACGTTTATGCCGTCGATCACGTAAGCGAGTTTGTACTTGTTAAGGGTATAGTTTCCGGTTACAGTCACATCGTTTGCGGGCATTGTCTCGGGCAGACCTTCCCATCCGGCGAATGTGTATCCGGGCTTCTCGGGAGCCTGTACAGGTGTGATCTTTGCGCCGAATTCAAGTTTGACGCTTTCGATTGTCACACCGTCAATGATATATGTGAGTGTATATTTTTCAGCTTCAAAAGATGCTTCTAAAGTAATGTCATTGTCTACGGTTATAGCACGGGTGGGCTCCGTCACGCCATCGCTCCAGCTTACAAAGCTGTAGTTAGGGTCGGGGATGGCTGTTACCTCAAGGGTAGTGCCCTCGGCATATCTTCCATTCTTGAAATTTACGGAACCACCTGTTGTGGCTGTAATATTTACATCGTAATAGGTTACAATTGCGATATTAAGAGGAGCGGAGGGAAGTCCTACCGCCTTATCTGCTTCAAACGGGATGGTTTCGTTCTCAATTTCGGTTACATCCCCAGTCTGCCTGTTCCTGATTTTAAATGAGATTGTCTCACCGTTTTCAGAATTGCTGTGTATACGCATATACAGACAATTCTCAACGCCGGAGATGGCCTCTGCCACTCCTCGGCATTCATCTCCTACAAAAGATGCGATCTCATACTGTGAGAGATCGACAGTTTGCTTGCTTGAAGCAAAAGCCACATTGAAATAAAGGCTCATGTCATAACGGTAATCAGCCGGATTGACAGTCCACTCGGGTGGAGGCGTCACACCTGCACCCGATGAAGAAAACACCGTCAAAAACAGCATAATCAGCGTTATAAATGATCTGCTAATTGTTTTTTCCATTGGTGGTTTAAAAAAATAAAATAAGCAATTAAATATGTGATGTTGTAGTATGTTTAAATCTCGTGTGTCAGCATCTAAACACTTCGGTATATCGACCAAGGAACGTCACGACGGCTCAAACTAAAGCCGAAAACTTCAGAACAGCTTTCGGCAATCGCGTAAAATGATCATATATAAGCACAAAGAGGATACATTTAGTATGCAAACAATTCAAAACCGAATTTACGGCGCAAAATTAAAAAAAATTTTTGAAATGATATATATATTTTGACCTCAATTATGGTATCTTTTATCTACATAACCGCTTCGGATGAAAAAACTCATGCCTCTGTATTCCATCATCGATAGCCTCGGTCAATGCTCTTCCTTCGCAGACTAACAGTATTGAATGGACTGTCTTTCAAAAGTCGTTTATACTAAATTTTCGTCAAAAACACCAATATTTATAACTTTTTAACATTATAAGAGCAAATATTAGGTTAATAAGTATCGATATTTTCGAATTATAATATGTAATTTTGCGATGCTTTTTAGTCGCAATGATTGATATACATAGCTTTGTGAATTAAATATTTTCTTTCCATGAAAATGAATTGCAGATTTATTTATCGCATTTCATCATTTAAAGGTTTCTACACAGTGGCGAGCATATGCTTACTTGCTACTGCGTTCTGCTCATGTCTGCCTGCACACGCCGCTACACAATCCGATTCTCTGTTCACCGACACTATATTCTTTCACAAGTCATCTGCGATAATAAACTATCAGTTGGACAGAAACGCCGAAGCGATCCAAAACATACGCCATTTCATTTTCGGGGCCGGCGATCGCGACAGTCTCGGTATCGATATCTTTGGATATGCATCGCCTGAAGGGGCTGTCAGATACAACGAAACCCTTGCCAGACAACGGGCCGAAGCGCTTCAAAACACAATAAAGCCATATACCGATGCAATTCCGTCGATAAGATGGGGTGTAGCTCCGACAGGACCGCTCACCGAATGGTCAAGACAGCGTTATGCGTCCATAAGCATATACAGGCATTCGCCACAGCAACAAGACAATCACACTCAATCACCCCCCCCATTTATAACTGACAGTATATTAGTTAAATACTGTAATAGTAAACCTGTCTGCAACTACGATTCCATAAACAACACAGCCTCTTTCTCCGACCTTGATGATACAGCCGGACGCACAGCTACACAGACCGGCACAACTGCACATGGTATAAAATTCTTCCTTGGCACAAATCTTCTCTACGACGCAGCTCTCACACCATCCATCTCGGTAGGTGTGCATCTTGGCAGCCGTTTCTCGGTATGTGCCGACTGGATGTATGCGTGGTGGAGCAATCGTGACCGTCGCAGATACTGGCGTGTCTACGGAGGCGGCCTTGAGGCCCGTTTCAGGCTCGGACGCAGACACCGACACAACCCGTTTGCCGGGCATCACATAGGTCTTTACGCTTCCATTGTCACATATGACTTCCAGTTTGGACGCGACCATGTCGGTGTGATTGGCGACAAATACAACTATGCCGCCGGCCTAAGCTATGGTTACACGCTCCCTGTTGCAAAACGCCTTGATATCGATTTTTCAATAGGACTGGGATATATGTGGGGACGCTATATGAAGCACACCCCGATAGACAATCATGACGTATGGATGTCGACACACAACCTTGGATGGATCGGTCCGACCCGCGCCGAGATAGGTCTGCACTGGCTCATAGGGCCCGACAACAAAAACGTTTCGAAAGGAGGTCGCCGATGAGACTGTCGCTTAAACAGATAATTCGCCCCTTGACCATAGTCGCCGTCTTGCTGCTATGCCACGCTTGCCGGCACAGGGAGTTGTGTTTCGACCACTCCCACACCTCGCCTGTAAGCCTCGTATTTGACTGGTCACTTGCCCCCGACGCCGACCCGCATACGATGGTGGTGTGGTTTTTCCCCGTCGACGGGACCGCCGGTACACGATTCGAACTCCTGCGCAACGGCACCACGACACGCGGTGAGGCAGACTTCAATGCCGAGGTAAAGGTGGCCCCGGGGCAATATTTCATAGTGTGTCACAACGGAGATACCGACAACAACCTCGAGCATGGCAATACTTTCCGGTCATATGGCATTCACACCTACGATGACAACATCCTCTCGCCGATGAACCGCGACGACGATGCTCCGCGACCCGGAGGCACCGATTCGCAGCCGATACGCTCCCAGGCAAACACGCTCTATGCCCACACCCATCCGGATATAGTCACCTTGTGGCCGAGTGCGTCAGATGCTGTCCGCGTAGTCCTTAAGCCTCGTGAGGTTACCGCTGTATACAACGTCCTCATAACCGGTGTCGAAAACCTCACGGCCGATGTTGAGGCAAGTGCCGTAGTGACAGGAGTAGCCGAGCAGTGGCATCCAGCATCGGAAGGCCCCGGAGGGGCGGAGGTGATTGTGCCGTTTGCGTTGCGTCATTGCGGCTCAGACTGTCTGAAGGGTTCTGTGGTGCTGTTTGGCGACAATGCCCCACACGACATCCCTCACAAGCTCAGAGTATACGTATCCTACAAATACTACTATGACTTCGATATCACCGACCAGATCCATGAGGCTCCCGACCCGCAAAATGTCGATATCGTGGTCAGTGGCCTCAGGCTTCCGCAAGGAGCCGGCTCCGGACTCTCACCGGGTGTAAGTGACTGGGGCGATGTAACTGAACAGGAAATTCAAATGTAAAACACTTATCAATAAATCAGTAATTTAAAGCAGACTCAAGATGAAACTTGAATCCCTATCACTTGCAATGATTGCGGCGGTGCTGGCCACATCTTGCGCAAATGAAGAACTGGTAGACGTGAACCCAGACGTGCAGGGCAACGCTTTGCATTTCAGCCCTATGGTAGGCCACTCCCGTGCGATTGAGACGACGGTGAATAATCTCGGCGATTTTGCCGTTGTAGCCAAAGGTATCCACCCCCACGGAGGTGTATATACAAGCTATCTGATTGGTGGAGCCAAAGCCGGAGAAAAGGCAACGAAAGAAGGAAACTCTACATGGACACTTGAAAACAGTGTTTATTGGCCTTCGTCAATGGAAAATGTCGTGTTCTGGGCATACACCACTTCCAGAGTTGTTGGAACAGCGACTACTCCCATACTGCCTAATGGAGTTGAATTTGGTTTCAACGAGAGCGGAACAACGCCTTCAATATCAAACTTCACCCCTTTGAAAGCCGATTTGTCTGGGGCTGACGTTGCTGGCCAGTGGAACGACGGGGCTGATCAGACCGACCTTTTGGTGTCGTTCGTGCAGCAGTCAAGAACTACCAGTGCATCAAATGTCAATCTCAATTTTGATCATGCTCTGTCGCAAATAACCATCAAGGCTCAGTCCAAAGACAAGCTTGCCAGTGATCACCGCATTGTGAGAATCAAAGGTGCTTGGGTAGTCAATACAAACAACAAAGCTGTTTTGTCGGCAGGATTCGAATGGGATGACGATGCAAAGAAGGCTACATCAAATAACAAATGGACTGGTAGCATTGATGGCTTTTCGGCCTATGGATCATTCTTCAAGGAACCGATATTGCTTGATAATGCAACACAAAACGTGACATTGCTCGGATCGGAATCTTCTCTCATGCTTGTCCCTCAGAAACTTGAAAAATGGAATAAGGAAAGTAAGCCAACAGGGGCCTACATACTCCTACTCTGTCGAGTAGAGCTCAGACATTCCGGTACAGCTCATTCTGGATCGGCCAGTCTTGATGATATTGAGATATATGAAGGAAATCACTATCATCAGCAGTTCCCTGTAAATGCAAACCAATTATACGATGCAAGTGAATATGGTTTTGTTTGTGTTCCGATAGAATCAAACTGGGAGATGGGTAAGAGGTATGAATATACTCTTGATATCTGTGGAGCAGCGACAGGTGCCGGTATCTATCCGCCCGATTTCTCATCTGAAGAGACGGACAAACTCATACCTTCCGACAAGGAATTTTCTAATCCATTAGGTGGCGATTCTAAAAGCCTTGTGTTGGGAAAACGTCCTGTGGCTCCGGAAGGCAGCAAGAAGGAGGTAGGAGATCCTGTTCTTGATGCACCGATTCAATTCACTGTCGCTGTCAAAGAATGGATTGATGCCGAAGGCGAAGAGTGGAAGCCCGGCGTTGAACTCCGTTGACAGTCTCTCCCCGCGTGTATTAATCGGGTCCGATTTTTTCACCTAATAATACGTTATTCCGGCAGGAGTAGCTGTAATGGCGCTCCTGACGGAGTAACGCAATCTGATAGATTCGCCTGCGATAGTGGAATTCAATCTAATATTGTAAAACAGGTATAACGTTCCGAAAATGATACAGCTACACAACAGTCATTTCCTTAGAAATCTTGTCTATGCCACGACGGTGGTGCTCCTTGCCATGACTGCCGGATGTGCCGACGATCCGCTACTGAGCGACAGGGGAGGGGCCTCGAAGTCTCCCGTGTTTGATGTTGCTATAATGTCGTCGTGGACCGATGGTATGAAGGTAGACCGTAGTAGCGACGGCACGCGCCTGTCAATCGACAGTATTGACAATCAGTCTGCCGGAGAGCAGCTGTATCTCATCACCGAACAGGCAGTGCTCAACGACTCCGTGAGCTGTCATGCCACCGCCATGTCGCGTGGTTCCAAGATTGAGAGTCTCGACAAATTTCCCGAATCATTCGGCCTTTCGGCCATCTGTTATGTAGGATCCTCCCCGACAGCCGACTATACTACCGAATTCGCCCACAATATCGAGATAGTCAAGTCAGGCACACTATGGGAGCCGAAATCTCATAAAATGGAGTGGCCGGGCTCGGGTCACATCCGCTTTATGGCCTACGCCCCCTACGGCCATTCCGACTTGAAATACAGCACAGCCGACAAACCCATGCTGGATTTCACAGTCACTACCGATATAAAGAAACAGATCGACCTTCTCACAGCCACTGTCGACTGCTCCGGAGCCGGAGGATCGGCCGTCAGTCTGAGTTTCGGCCATGCCCTCTCGGCGATAACCATTAAGACAGGCTCGGAGATGCTGGCTGGAAAAGTGTCGAAAATCTCCATCTCCGGAATCCACCGGAGCGGATCGCTCGATATGCTCACCGGCAAGTGGACGCCGAAAGGCGATTCTGCCACGTCGTTTGATATCGAGTTTGACCCCAATAACGATTATAAGGAAAATCCGGGCGAAAATGACACTAAGGATGACTATCCCTACACCAAACCCGGGAGCAATATTGCCGGAAACGGCGACGATCTGACTCTGTTCATGATACCGCAGCAACTCGGAGAGAATGCTGCGCTGACAATGGAGTTTACTGACAATCTCACCGGCAAGCAACGCACCCTCACCGCCAAGATAGGTGGAAAAGACAAGGAGTGGAAAGCCGGAAATATCTACGCCTACTCGCTGTCCACCACAGGTATAGTCATAACCCCGGTGGTTAAGCTCGTAAAGCATGGTAGTACCACCGACGAGTTTCCTTTCGACTCCATTCCCTTCTCCGGATCCATTCGCAATGTCGATCTCACGGCCTACGTGCGCGTACAGCAGGTAGGGGAGACCACTCCCAAAGACCTTGAATACCCGGTGAGCATATTTTCGTCAGCCGACGGAGGCGCCACATGGGAGCAGGCTGTATGGGAACCCAACACACCGTCGGAATACCCCGACTACGACGGCACTCCCAAATCGTTGAAAGCTATGAAAACACTCACCGGCTCGTTTCATCTGCAACCCCAGCCGGTTTTCAAGAATTTCATGATGCCTGTTTTCAGCACCACCACCGAGCAAGGGTCTGACAAAGAGTGGATAGACCTCTCGCAGATAAGTGGCGAGACAGCCAACTGTTACATGGTAAATTCCCCCGGCTACTACTGTTTTCCACTCGTGTATGGCAACGGAATTAAGAACGGTACCGACAACAAGAGCGCCTATACCATAGATCGCGGGCCCGATACCGACACCGACAAGGCTGAGCCCGGAATGTTGTTCTTTGTTGATCATCTCAGACGTCAGATTACGACACCCTATATCGAGGACCAGGTCGGAGCCGGTAATCTCGACGATGCATTCATTCTCTGGCAGGACTCTCCCGGTCTTCTCGATCTGGTTGAGAAGTCCACTGTCAACGGCAAGTCGTGTATCCGTTTCCGTGTGAGCCGTCACTCCATGGTGCAGGGCAACGCCGTGATAGCGCTGCGCGACAAGAGTGGAAAGATAGTGTGGAGTTGGCATATATGGGTCACAGACTGCAAGGCCACCGACCTCTTCACCACAAACTCCATGCCTATACCTCCCGAAACTGAGGGCACGAAATATCAGTTTCTCACTCGCACTCTTGGCTACAGCAACGCACACGAGGGTAATCCAAAGAGAACCATCAAGTTGAAATTTGAGTTTGATCTCAAGGATGTGGACCACAAGAAACGTGTGTGGATCAAAGATTATGGCCAGAAGGAGATAATCGCATCACTGGCCGGCGACAACACCTACTACCAGTGGGGCCGCAAAGATGCTATGGTGCCGGGAGTGTATGATCAGACATCGAGACTCTATTATAATATAACGGTAAATGTTGGAGAGTTCACTATGTTAAACAAGCCGGTATTCGATCAGCGCGAAGGTTATAAATTCAGCAGGTCAGAAAAAAGTACTGGAGTGCGAGTTGACGAGACAATACAGTATCCGCATCATTTTGTAATTGGGGAAAATAATGGTGCAAAAGATCATACAAATCCACGTTCGCATTGGCATCCGTCGACTCTGCTTCCTTTACCTTATATTGAGAAGGGTTCAATGTATAATGCGTGGAACACTACAGCACGTTATGTTGGAAAACCATACGCTCTGAACTTAGTAAATGACCAACGTGTCACCAAGTCTATTTACGATCCGTGTCCGCCAGGATTCCACATCCCTGCGTCTCATGCGTTTACCGGTATGATTAGTCCTAATAAACCGCAGCATGGCTCAGATTATGCTGCGGATCGGTCTCATCCCGGTAATCCGGTGACTTGGGACGAGAAAACTCGCAGTTGGAATTTTCATGCTAATGCCGATGGAAAAGGATCGCCAATTCGTTTATATGCTACCGGCATGAGGGATATGAATGTCCCTGATTCCAATGTGTTGCCTTCTAATCTTAAGGAAACTACATGGCCGGCATATAGTATGATTACATATATATGCTCGTCAACTATTGACGAAGTAAGTCTGCAGGCAAATATATTCTTTCTTGATAATAGGGATCTGCAGGCGAAATCATTTATACGATGTGCTTCATGTTGTGGCTCCAACAACTCCTACGGTTTCACCGTATGGCCGGTAAAGGATGAATAAATCCCGCTTGCGGGTCTTTATAAAGAAACGTTCCTTCGGGTAATGTCCCGGAGGAACGCTTTTTCTTAAATAAATCTTCCATTTTGTTTCAAAACGGCAATCACCAAAAGCATTCTGAAACATTATTTTACAATAAAAGACAAAAACCGAATCTCTTAGTAAGAGATATGTAAGAAGCACAACACCTTGATACTCATGCTGCTATATTTTGAGAATCTTTATTTTTGTAAAACAAACGCCCATTCAGCGCTATGCCATGGTCTGAAATCCGGTTTTATAAGTTGGTAATTTTAAGGATAATTAGTACCTTTGTGGCGGAAACCGTATCTCTTACTAAGAGATTTTAGAAGATAGAAGTAGTTATAGTCTAACCAACAACACAAACAGCGCAATGAAAGTAACTAAAATGATTGCTGTCGGGTGTGTGGCTTTTGCCATTATGCTTAGTTGCAATTCCTGTGGTTCTTCAAAAGTACAGAAGGCCTCCTATCCTGAATACACTTCGGCCGGCAATACCGGAACACGTACAGTGGGAAAAGTAAAAGAAGACCTCGACGAGTGTGAGATTGAGTCGCTCAACGAACCGGCAAGCGAATTCCGCGCCTATGGCTCGGCCGTCGACGAAGACCGTGATTTCGCCCGCCACCAGGCAGTACTCTTCGCAAAAGCCTCGCTTGCCGACCGCATCGAGTCGACAGTGCTTAACGTCATGAAGGGATACCGCAACAAAATCCAGGCAAACGGCAAGGTGGCCAACGAGTCAGACATCAAGCAGGACATCGGCTCTATGGCCGAGCAGGTTATTGCCAACTGCCGCATCATCTGCTCCAACCGCTACCGTCTCTCCGACGGCACCTACGAATGCTCAGTCTGCATAAGCATTCCGGCCATTGACGCCGAGAAGATTGCAGGCGCCGTAACCATCAACGATGACGAACGCATGGGTGTCGAGTTCCGCGAACAGCAGTTCCGCGAGTCCTATCGCGAAGAACTCGAGCGTTTCCGTCAGCAGCAAAAAGAACGTCGCTAAACACTCCGCCTATCCATGAAACTAAGATCTATTATACTATTGTCACTTTTCCTGTCGCTTACACTTTCGGCTTTCGCCGGTGACAAGTCCGACGGAATGAAACCGCGCTGGATGACCTCCTCGCTTCCGTCGCCCAAGAGCAGAGGCTACATATTCATCTCAGCCCAAGGCTCAGGCTCGTCGCTCGAGGAAGCACGTCAGATGGCAATTGTCAACCTCACCTCTCGCCTCGAACATGAGCGTGGCATAGTCGTGAGCAGCACTGTGAGAGTCGAGAAGCGCGCCGAGCGCAATGCGGCTCCTCACAAGAACCAGGAGTTCACACTCGAGGCAAGCGAGAAAGGCAAACTCATCGAAATCACCTGTCGGGTGGTCGACGAATACTGGGAGCGCGAGAAGGGACGCTATTTCGTCACCGACCTCTTCACAGTCAACGATCTCACTCAGCCGGGCAACGGAAGCAACAGCGACCGCATACGCCTCACCACATCCTATGGTGCCGGCCCCGTGTTCTGTTCGCTCATACCCGGTGTGGGACAGTTTGTCAAGGGTAGCAATCTCAAAGGCTCCCTCTTCCTTGGCGGCACGGCCGTCGGGGCAGCAGCTGTCATACTCTGTGAAAACCAGCGTGCCGACTATGCCAAGAAGATGAAGGAGCGTCCGCAGCACTTCGACTTCTACCGCGACAAGAAATCCCAGTGGGAGACCGGACGCAACATTGCCATCGGCGTGACCGGAGCCATATATCTCTGGAATCTCATTGACGCAGCCGTCGCACCGGGCCGTCGCAAGGTGGTGGTCAGCCGTCGCTCCTACAACTATGCGTTTACTCCGGTGGTTTTCGACGATGGGGTAGGCGTGGGTTTTGCAATGAATTTTTAGACCTTTAACCAATCAATACATATATAGCAATGAAATTTATACTTAAATTCCTGCCTGTATTCCTGGCAACCATTCTGCCCCTGGCCTCCTGTACGGAAGATCCCGAGGACGCTATGGGCACCATTGTGGGCTTCGTGACACAGGCACCCGCCGGCACTGAGCCTATCAGCGGAGTCACAGTGTCGATTCTTTCCACCGGACAGAGCACTACCACAGGCAGCAACGGCGCGTTCACATTCATCAATATGCAGCCCGGAAGCTACTCGCTCCAGTTCTCCAAGGCTGGCTACAACACCAATTCGCGCACTGTCACAGTAGTGGCCGGCAATGAAAACCAGTGTGATGTGCAGATGTCAAAGGTCAACGAGGAGGCCGAAATCGTCATCAATCCCTCTTCGCTCAACTTTGGAACCACGCAGACCGATATGAGCGTGACAATCAAGAACAATGGCAATGCCACGGCCTCATGGTCGCTCGAGCTTGGCAACAACTCTTGGCTCTCCGCCTCGCAGGTGGGCGGCTCCATCCAGGCCGGTCGCACACAGAGCATCACTTTCTCTGTAGATCGCAACTACCTGTCGGAGACCCGTACTGTCGTTGTCAACCTCCAGGCTTTCGGAAACTCCTATCCCATCACTGTTTCCTGCTCTCCCCGCAACACCACAAGCCATATGGTGATCGAGCCTACATCGCTCAATTTCGGTTCTGAGTCTACCCACCAGACATTTACCATCCGCAACACCGGCACATCCACTCTCTCGTGGAATGCCTCGGCCCTCACCGCCAACGGTCTTTCGCTCTCGGCCATGCAGGGCACTGTGAGCGCCGGCGGAAGCTCGGTGGTTGTTGCCACCGTTGACCGCACTGTCATAACTGGCGAGCTTGTCACTACATTCATCATTTCAGACGGCGTAAAGGATCAGACCGTGACCGTGAATATCAACAAGGGTGCAGGCACCGATCCCGATGATCCCGAGAACCCCGGAACAGGCGACGACCCAAACAAGATGGTAGTGAAGAATGGTCTGTCGGCCTATTTCCTGTTCAATGACAACTTTGACGATGCCATGGGCAGGTTTGACGGTTTCGGATTTAAGAGCCCTGAATTTGTCAGCGGTATTTCCGGTAAGGCTGTTTCATTCTCAAAGGCTAAGGAAAGTGCTGTTGAGATTCCCTATGGTCTCATCAATACCACCTCGTTCTCTGTAAGTTTTTGGGCAAAGAACCTGTCAGACGGTGTGATTTATTATTCAAAGTGTTCTGACAATAACAATCGATTTACTCTTTCGATGAAAAATGGTTCTTTAAAATTTATTTGTTCAGACTATCATAATGAAGCTCTAAATCACTATAATAATGATGTGTATACTTTCTCACATAGTACAATCTCGTCCGATGAGTGGCATCATATAGTTGTTGTTTCAGACTATGGCCTTACACAATATGGTTATTGGACATCAATACTCTATATTGATGGTAAACGATGCGGAACTATTTCTGAACAGACTAATAACTCTGAGGTTGGCTATCCGAATGCTTTTGTAATCGGAGGTAAAGCAAGTTATTATAATTATGCGCTCACTTGTCCCAACTTCTCAATGGACGACCTCCGTATCTACGACTCGCGTGTTCTTAGCGCAGACGAGATCAAGGAGATTTACAAAGCAAGACAGTAATCTTATTTAAACAACTCTGTAATACAATCATCCCTAACCCTCATTGCGGGAGGGGATGGTTGTATTACTCATAAACACCCCCTCTCTCCATCCCATTAGCCATGAAACCTTTGTTTGCCCTTGTCGCGCTTCTCATCCCGTTCTGTTGTCCCGAGTTACTCTTGGCTCAGAGCACAGAATCTTCGTTTGAAAAATATCGGCGGGAAAAGAAAGCCGAGTTCGAGACCTTCCGTCGCGAGAAGAAGACGGAGTTTGAGCAATACCGCCAGCGTCTCAACGAGGAATATTCGAGGGTGCTCGGTTCCTCATGGTCTACATTCCGCGAGGAAAAGCGCAAGGACCCGCCCATGCGCCCCAAGCCCGTCACACCCTTCTCGGCAGCCGACGGAGACGGAGCCTCGGCCGGCAAAGTGCCTGTAGGAAAGGTGGTGAAGCCCGCTCCCGCCATCCCGGATGTCCCCGTGACCCTTCCCGAGCCGGCTCCCGCCGCTCAGTATCCTGTCAATTTCAGTTTTTTCAACACCCCCTGTGGTATAGGTCGCTTCGACACGTCGCTCCTGTCGCTCACCGGCACCGACAATGCCTCTGTCTCGTCGGCCTGGAGCAAGCTCACCGACAATGAGCGCCTCACTCCGCTTGTCAACGACTGCCTGCGTCTGCGCGAGGAGATGCAGTTGTGCGACTGGGGCTACCTCATGCTCGTCGAGAAAGTGGCGGCAACGCTCTATCCCCGCTCGGCCAACTCTCAGGCCTTTCTTGCGGTGGCCCTGCTCAACCAGTCGGGCTACGACACACGTCTCTGTGTCAAGCGCGGAAGTCTCGGTATGTTATACCATCCTGCCCACCAGATCTACGGAGAGAGTAGCTACATCATTGACGGCAAGAACTACTACCAGCGCGGTGCCATCGAAAACATCGATGCGCCCATGAGTAGCTACAACGGAGACTTCCGCGAGTCTCCCACGCCCATCCGCCTCACCATCGACCGCTATCCGCGTTTCACCCCGCGCCCGTCGTCCTCGCGCACCTATAGCTCGGCCTCATGGACAATGGCGCCTCCCTTCAGCCTCAGTGTCAACTCCTCGGTCATTGATTTCTTCGACAAGTATCCCATGGTCGACTGGGCCATCTACGGGGCGGCCCCGCTGAGCCCCGAGCTGAAAAGCGTTCTGTGGCCGGTGATGAAGCTCCTCACCGATGGCCTGGACGAGCTGGAAGCAGTCAATCTGCTTCTGAGCTTCAACAACTATGCGTTCGAATATATGACCGACGGCGACCAGTTCGGGCGCGAGAAACCTTTCTTTCTTGACGAGAATTTCTATTACCCCTACAACGACTGCGAGGACCGCGCCATCCTGTTTGCCAGGCTTGTCAACTCTATTCTCGGCCTTGACGTAGTGTATCTCAAATACCCCATCCACCTGGCCACAGCTGTCCGTTTCTCCCCCTCCACGCCCGTCAAGGGTTCTTATGTCACCGTCGACGGCCATCGCTACTACGTCTGCGATCCCACCTGTATAGGCGGCAAGGCCGGCTATCTGGCCGGACAGTTCTCTGCGTCAACCCCCGAGGTTTATAAGATTTTGCCATGACACGCTTCATCTCTTTCATGCGAGGTCTCGGTCCGGCCTGGAAGGCTGTTGTCGTGACACTTTCGGCTCTTGTGTTCTCCCATATAGCCGTCTATGATCTCATGTCGGTATCATTCTTCTCTCCCATGGAGAAGGCTGCCGATTTCCGTTTCAGCGACTTTTACACCCTGGTTGCCGACGACAGGGCTGTCAGCCGTCTCGACTCCGATATAGTCATAGTGGCGGTCGACGGGTGCAGGCGCGACGAGATTGCAAGAGCGCTGAATGACATCGATTTCTGCAATCCTGCCGCCGTGGGGCTTGACATAGCCTTTTCCCGTCCTTCCGACCCTGATGCCGACCCGCTTGTCGATGCGCTTGCCTCATGCTCCAATCTCGTCATGCCGGTCGAGGCGGCCGAGGATAGCGACGGACACTTTGCCGTCCGTCACATCTCGTGGTACGACTCGGTCGTAGCGCCGTCCGGAGGCTTCGCCGCCGTTAATATACAGGGCGACAGGCACACCCTCTCCACAGTGCGCGATTTCAAGGGATTCTTCCCTGTCTCCGCATCCGATACCATTGAGTCGCTTCCTGCTGCTCTCGTGGGGTTGGTGAGGCCTCGGTCGAGACACGCTCTTGCACAGAGGGATTGCCGCGAGGAGGCCATATCCTACGTCTCGCGAGAGTTCGAGACATTCTATCCCGACGAGATACTCGACAATGCCGACGCTATCGAAGGACGTATAGTGCTGGTGGGCAAGATTCACGATGCGGCCGACCTCCACCAGACTCCGCTCGACAATTTCATGCCCGGACTTGTCATCCAGGCCCACACCACGGCGACAATCCTTTCGGGCGACTTCACTCGAAGGCTCTCTCAGTTTGAAATCCACATTCTCGCTGCTATCATGTGTTTCGTCATAGCCTGGGCCAATTTATGGCTGACGCGTACTCCCGCCGGGCCGCTCTGTGTCAGGCTCATTCAGATGCTGCTCCTTTATCTCATGATTCTGGTCGGCACGCACGCGTATATCAGATGGAACATCGACCTCAATTTTGCATTTGCCATTCTGGCCACATCTATCAGCGTGGCCGCTTGCGATGTCTTTGACGGCCTGTTTGCCCAAGGAGCCTTGGCCGATAAATCAGTTGATATTTACCGTAGATTACATAATTATTTCAAACCACATGAAATCGAAACTGTTCCGCCTGCTGTTGTTTCTGATGACGATCCAGGCAGCGCCCCTCAGCCTTGAGGCCTCACTGAAAGTATATCGTCTCACCGGAAACGTCACGGTGAAAAAGAGTTCCGGATCGGCCTCTTTGCAGCGTAGGGATATTCTGGATCCTGCAAGCATATTGATGATTCCGGCAGGTGGAAAAGTCGAGATTCTCGACTCTGACACACGCCGCATATACTCGTCCACCATCACCGGACAGGTCTCTGTGAAAAAGATTATAGAGAAGGCCATGGACGACGCTTCGGCCCTCACGCGCAAGACCAACTCGCAGGTGCTGACAGCCGTCAGAGACAATGCCTCGGCACAGCGCGGCCGCTATGGAAAGTCGGGAGTCTCGCGCCATGAGACCGACGCCGCGCTGAGCGGACTCATAGCGCTCCCCGAAGGAGTGTCCTATCTGGCCTATCTGATGGGACTTGCCCCCTCGGATCAGTATGACGGTCGCAGCGACATCATACTCATGAGGCGTGACTACACCGAGGGCGACGATACATTCAATTTTGCCGTGTTCAACACTCTCGACCGCCCGCTCTACGTCAATGTGATAGATCAGAACTCCCAAGGTGGAGACATCAACCTGTATTTCAACGAGAACCCACTCGTCAATCCTCGCGGAGAGACACTTATTAGGCAATACCGTTACCTCCTTCCGGTCAATGATTCCGGGTATATAATCATAGCTTCCGAAGCCGATTTCACCGTCGACGATGTAAAAAAGCTTCTGGAATGCGACAGAGACTACGGACAGAATTTCTATTTTTCACTCCTAAGAATTTGAGAATACTATGAGACGTTTTACCACATTCCTCTTCATGACCGTTCTGACATTGGTCATTGCCAGAGCCGACTTTATCTGCACCGGGCGCATTATTGATGCAGCCGACTCTCAGCCTTTGATTGGCGCGGTAGTTTCAGTGGTTGATTCTGAAAGCAAAAATACTGTCACAGTGACCGATATTGATGGATGCTTCTCGTTCAAGATACCTGACAACTCGATTGTCCGCATCCTCTATATCGGTTATGAGAGTCTCACGTTAAAGGCCCATCCGTCAATGGGCACCATAGGCCTATCATTTGAAAAGCCTGTTGTACCGTCAGACGAACAGCTTGCCGCGTGGAAGTCCGAGGCTGCCGAACTTTATGAGAAGAAGCAGTATGAGGAGGCATATGAAATCTACGAAAGACTGTCGGGCTTCGGTGAGCTTCAATCGAGATACATGATGGCCTACCTGCTCTATGTGGGCTATGGAGTTGAACAAGACAAGAAAGAAGCTGTGTTCCTCTTCAAATCCGCGGCAGAAGGCGGACAAAAGAACGCGCAATACATCATCGGATTGCTCTACAACTCAGGAGATGACTTCGTGGAAAAAGACCCTGTACTGGCAAAAAAATGGTTGAAAAAAGCAGCCGACCAGGGCCATAAAGACGCCAAAGCTCTTCTCTACGACCTCATGCAGGAGAAATAACTATATGATATAAACAGAACGCCTTATATCCAGACAGAACGTTTCAGAAGATATAAGCTGAACGGCTCAGAACCATTTTTTTTGAGCTCTTGAGACATCAACCGCTCCGGCCCATGACGAGTCGGGGCGGTTTTTAATAATCCTGCAGACACAAAAAAGGACCACTCGTAAGTGACCCTTGAATAGTCGTAGTTTTACCTGTTTCAAGTTTAAAGCAATTGCTACTATTAGTAGCATCCCGACGAAGCCGATAGTATGGATACTTAACAGACACTCAGACAAGTGTGAGAAATAGGCATTATTTCTTTTTGTTTAAACAGAAGTGATTCATCGTTGTTAAAACCATTGCGCAAGTGAAATTCAAGTCGTTCGTTAATACCTGAATTACGTTCAATTTTACGACGAACAATGCCTGCGCATCCAGCAGGAGAAAGAAAAAATTTTTCTGCTACTTCCGTGTCTACAACGTCTATCATATGGGCTAATTTATAATCATAAGGATATGAAGATGCATTAAGCCAAAAATCACCACATTTGACAAATCCATCAAGATGATAAATTGTATAGTTGGAATCTGAATGCTTAATTGATAAAGTTGGAAGGGTTACAGAATTTAATTCCTGTCGTATCATACGAGTTAGTATCCACGAAACGACAGGGACTGCCCAAGAGTTGCCTATAGCTTGATAACGGTTTGTGACTCTTACATTGGGTCCAATATTAGTATAGTCATCGGGAAATCCCATCAGCCTCTCGCATTCTCTGGGGGTTAAACGTCGTACCCTGCTATTTTGACACACAAATAGAGAACCATTGAAAGAAGCGGCATTTCCATTCCATTTTGTCCCATAGGCAGCATAAAGGCAGTCGGAATACTGTCTAAAAACTTCGATAGAATGACCGTTTATAGTTGCTGTCAAAGGCCTTTCTTCAACGGAATCTTCATAAAAGAGAGAACGTTGCGCAGATGCAGATTTGAAAGAAAGTGAGTATGGATCAGGAAGATTATCTCCAACTTCAAATAGAATATCGGATGGATTAAAGTCTTTTCCTCCTCCTAAAACATATAACCTTTTTCTTTGTTGAGGAACACCAAAATATTTAGCGTCTAATACTCTCCAAGCTATGTTGCGTTCTTTGCCAAAAATAGCACCGGCGACAGGCCATTTTTTACAATAAATTGGCTCATCGAGATTCAAAAGGCCGGAAATAAAATAACCGAAAGCATTAGTTTTATCTTTTAGAACGCCTTCAACATTTTCCCACATAAAGCAAGAGCGAGATTGACCTTTTGCAATTCGGGTTTTATCAATGGCATTGAGAATATCAATATACTTTAATGTTAATTGCCCCCTGTGGTCATTAAGCCCATTCTTCCATCCTGCAAGAGAAAATGCCTGACAAGGTGTGCCACCGCATAATAAGTCAGGTACATTAATCTTGCCATCTAAGATCATTTGGGGAATATCATTCATATCTCCCAAATTAGGTATGTGAGGATATTTTGTAGCTAAAAATCTTTTAGGGAACTCTGCAATTTCCGAAAGCCAAAGAGGTGTGACACCCAGTGGCTCCAATACGAAAGAAGCCGCTTCAATTCCGGAACAAACACTGCCAAAAGTTTTTATATTATTTGCCATTTAGACGTTTTATTAACTCTGAACGCCATCGTTCAATATCATACCATGCGCAGCCGATGCATCCTTTTTCAGCAATTTTACCAACAGCTGGGATATTGTCATCCCAGTTCTCGCCTCCTTCGTAAAAGAACGGGATGCCATATATAATGCCACGTTTACCAGTTTGAAAACAATTACGACAGACTTCTCTTTTTTGTTGGTTACGCTGATTGTCAAGAAGCTGAAATTTCTGAATAACTTCGTCATCAGACATATCCATGGGATTTTCTGCTTTAGTATCTTTATCCCAGCGGATTTCTGAAAATTTATGATCAGGAATCAACCCCTTGGGGGTGGTAGCTTTGCTTTCATAGGCATTGATACCATTAAGCAAGCGAATAACTCGTGCCTTAAACTGTGGAGAGAATGTTTCATAGCCCATTTCAGATGCCTTTGGGATAGGCAATAGAATACGTGCGGATTTTCTGCCATTATAATGATGAATAGTGGCGACCGTATAACCTGCGTCTTTAATATCCTGAATTCTTCGTGCAGGATTATCATTTGGTGGAAAATCAGTAACTGGCTTAAATGTCAAAAGTGCAAAGAAAAATTCTTTAGTGATATCAGCTTTTGAATTTTCCCATGACTTTCTTTCCTTAGTTCTCCATTCTTCCATTGCTTCCTTTTGAAAGAAAGGTTTAATGCTTTTAAGGTATGCGACTAATTCTTCCTCTGTTTCAATGAATAGGCCTGCGCGACGATTTACATAAGGGACGATGGTCTCCCATGAGAATCCATCGTCTTGAGTGAATGTAACTTCGACATAGCACTCGGATGCCTTACCATGATCGTGAAAATTTCCAATTCCAATATTGGATTCTTTCAACAATCTAAGCACTTTAGATTTATCCATTATTAGACTTGAATTTTAAAAGGTTGATAATATCATTAGTGGTAATATTATACATATTACCATTGTATTTCACATATATTTCCAATGAATCCGATTCTTCAAATAATTCTGTCAAACGAATATCCAACGATTTAGAGATACGAGTAAGCATCTCTAACGTAGGAGAAACGTTCCCGTTGATATAATTACTTAAATTGGGTTGGCTTATTCCGGAAAGTTCAGAAAAAGCCTTTAAGGTCATAGACCTTTCTTTTAATATTTCGCGTAGGCGTAGTTTCGTCACGATGATTTTTTAAGCAAAGTTAGTGAATTATATTAGATTTAATATAACTATAGAAGAAAATTACTTTAATATTTGCATACTATTATTGTTTATAATAATTTATCAATCTGAATATATCAAATATAATATGAGACAGATAATACACTTCATGAGACTATGTCTCGAAAATAAGGAAATACCCCAATCGTGGGGCATTTCAAATATCGAAACTTCAAAAAAAAACTATCGTTCGATGTTTTTGGAAGTAAGTTTCAAGGCAAAATAACCATTATTGAGTACAATTCAATCATGGTAGTAAAGAAAAATGATGTTGAAATAAAGTTTTCAACATCAAATGAAATGTTTAGCTGGCTGGATAAATCAATTGAGTAATCTAATGTACTTAAGAACAAATAAGTGGTTTTCGATATCTTCAATGAGCGGTGCATTGTCAAATATCAGAATCGTATTCTATTTTTTCGCCGTTGAAAAGTTCCGACTCGGGTTATGGAGATTGAATGACGACACACTGCCGATATGTGATAGAATCTGGTACATCCGGTGGTATATTTTTGTGGTACATCCACGAAATCCGTACCAAAGTTAATGTGCTAAATCGAAACTAACAAATGCTATCTTTGGCTAATGGCTGGAGCTTAAATTTGTGCTAAATCCTTCTAATAGTGAGAATTGTAAAATTGCTAACGATTGTGCGACAGTCGCTTACGGACACGAAAAAGGGTCACAAAATCATGTTGAATTTGTGACCCTTTTCCGTGATCCGGATGCGACTCGAACGCATGACCGTCTGCTTAGAAGGCAGATGCTCTATCCAGCTGAGCTACCGGACCTACCTTTTGATGGTTGGTGGCAAGACAATCCTTACCGGACTGTTTTCCGGGTGCAAAGGTAGACAATTATTCTCATTCTGTCAAGAGCGGACGCAGAGTTTTCAACATTTTAACACGTTTTGTCATTTCCAATCGTTGCTAATTCGCGTTTTTTTGGTTACTTTGCGCTGCAATCGCCCAAATATCTGAAAGTCACGCAGATTGTGTGGTCTGGATACCACGGGTTACATTTATATTTATGGGTAGAATCATCGCTATTGCCAATCAGAAGGGTGGAGTGGGAAAAACCACTACCACAATCAACCTCGCTGCTTCGCTGGCTGCCGAGGGTAAGCGCACACTCATCATTGACGCCGATCCGCAGGCCAACGCCACATCGGGCTATGGTATCGAGCCCAAGTCGATGCCGTCGTCCATATATGAGTGTCTTGTCGACGACTATCCCATGGATGGCTCTCAGGTGCAAACCTGTTGTGACGGACTTGACCTTGTGGGGTCGCGCATAGACCTGGCGGGAGCGGAGATAGAGCTCATCAACAAGCCTTCGCGTGAGAATGTGCTCAAACGTTCCATCGCTCCGCTGGCCGGAAAGTATGATTTCATTCTCATTGACTGCTCTCCGTCGCTCGGACTCATAACCGTGAACGCTCTCACTGCAGCCGACTCTGTGATAATCCCCGTACAGGCCGAGTATTTTGCCCTCGAGGGTATCACCAAGCTGCTCAACACCATACGTATCATTAAGTCTCGTCTGAATCCCTCGCTTGAGATTGAAGGATTCCTGCTGACAATGTATGATGCACGCCTCCGCCTGGCCAATCAGATATACGAGGAGCTTAAGGGCCATTTCGGACCGATGGTGTTTGACACCGTGATTCCGCGCAACATACGCCTCAGCGAGGCTCCAAGCCACGGCCTTCCGTGCCTGCTCTACGATTCGATGTCGCGTGGAGCGACATCCCATATCGCTCTTGCCAAAGAGCTGATAGCAAAAACCAACACAGAACACTGAATACCCTGAACAATGCCTCTACCCAAACGTTCCGCACTTGGCCGCGGCCTTGACTCGCTCATAGCCATGGACGACGCTCCGGCCCGCGACGCATCGGCCATAAACGAAATAGATGTGTCGCGCATAACGCCTAATCCCGAGCAACCCCGCACTATATTTGACGAGGAGGCCCTTGAGGACCTTGCCCGCTCTATAACCGAGCTGGGGATAATCCAGCCGTTGTCGCTGAGAAAGAGCGGCCCCGATTCCTATCAGATCATAGCCGGTGAGCGTCGCTATCGCGCGGCCATTATGGCCGGACTCTCCACGGTGCCAGCCTACATACGCACGGCCAACGACACTGAGTTGACCGAGATGGCGCTCATTGAGAACATTCAGCGCGAAGACCTCAATGCGATAGAAATAGCCCTGACATTCAAGAAACTCATCGACCGCTATGGTCTCACACAGGAGAGACTCAGCGAGAGGATAGGGAAGAAGCGTGCCACGATAGCCAACTTCCTGCGTCTACTGCGTCTCCCGGCCGATGTTCAGCTCGGACTGCGCGACAAGCGCATTGACATGGGACACGCACGTGCCATTCTTGGTGTCGACGATCCAAAGCTCCAGCTCAGACTCTACAACGAGACCGTTCGCCACGGACTCAGTGTGCGAAAGGTCGAGGAACTTGCCAAAAAGTATGCAGCCGAGGGGGCTGATGCAAAGCCTGAAGATCAGTCGAGAACGTTTTCTAACAAAGATTTTGATATTTTAAGAGACCACCTCTCTCAGCGCTTCTCAACACCTGTGAAGGTGGTTTGCGATGCCTCCGGAAAGGGAAAAATCTCCTTCCAGTTCAAAAACGATGATGAACTTCAGAGATTAATTGCTATCTTTGACACTGCAAAACAGTGACGCGTTGTCGCGCCACTTGTCAACGCTCGGACATTATCTAAGGTAATGTCCGACATATCAGTTTGTTAATATCACAATGCCAATCAATCGCGACAGAGCCGAAAAGAGATTCACCTCCCGACTCCGCGCCCTGCTGGGCGTGGCGGTCGTCGCGCTCGTGTGTTCGTTTAACATTTTTTCTCAGACTCCGGGTGCCCGTCCGAATCGACCCGTCCACCGAGCCACATCTCCGGTGGCCGAACTACCGGATTCGATACCTCTCGGTCCCTCGGGCGTACAACTGCCGGCAATGGTGGTGGAGGACAGCATATCAGCCCTCCCGGGCGACTCGCTTGCCATCGTGCCGGTTGACTCAGTGATGATTCTCGACCCCGCACGCGAGATGAAGTTCAGATTCAATCCCGACCCCACACGCGCCGTGTGGATGTCGGCTCTATTTCCGGGACTTGGGCAGATATACAACCGCCGCTACTGGAAGCTCCCCATCGTGGTGGGAGCCTTCATGGGACTCGGCTATGCCACATCGTGGAACAACACCATGCTCCGCGACTACACAATAGCCTACTCCGACATAATGGACAACGATCCCACCACCGACAGTTACAAGGACTTCTTTGCTCCCGGAGTCAATATCGACGACATAGATCCCACGTATCTGACCAATCTTCTGCGTTCGCGCAAGAATTTTTACCGACGCAACCGTGACCTCTGCATCATATGTATGGTCGGAGTATATCTTGTCGCTATGATCGATGCCTACGTTGACGCGCAGCTCGCTCATTTCGACATATCTCCGGGGCTCTCGGTAGATGTCGCTCCCGCTCTCATGCCCACATCCTCCCGCTCGCTGTCGTCGCGTCCGGCGGTAGGGCTTCAGTGGGCTTTCAATTTCTGACAAATGAAAAAGACCTTTCTCACCCTCCTTGCTTCCATTTGCCTCGGCGGCATGGCCAGTGCTGCGAGCTCTATACTCGAACTGCGCCACTCTATCTCCGACAACAATATCATTGCGCCGGAGAGTTTTGAGACACAGACACGTCTGCTCGAAGAGAATTTCTATCTGAAGAACTATGTGATACCGGGTACCGACCTCGGCACAAACACGACAACATCGCCGGCCGAGTATGAGCGCCGTCTCACCAAGCTCCCGACGGAGATAGATCTTCCCTACAACAGCATTGTCGGAAGTTACATAGATATGTATCTCACCAAGCGTCGCGGACTCGTGGCCGATATGCTTGCGCTTCATAACTACTACGGACGTTTCTTTGAGGAAGAGCTCCTCAAGGAGGGAATGCCTATCGAGCTTGAGTATCTGCCGGTCATAGAGTCGGCCATCAATCCCAATGCTGTCTCGCGAGCCGGAGCCGTGGGGCTGTGGCAGTTTATGCCTGCTACAGCCAAGGGGCTGGGCATGGAGGTCAACTCGCTCGTCGATGAGCGTCGAGACCCGCGCCTGTCGTCGAGAAATGCGGCCCGATACCTCAAGCAGCTCCATGACATATATGACGACTGGTCTCTCGCCATAGCCGCCTACAACTGTGGTCCCGGCAATGTCAACAAGGCCCTGCGACGCGCCGGAGCGGAGGAGGGTGTGAAAAAGGACTTCTGGGATATCTACAACTATCTGCCACAGGAGACCAGAGGCTATGTGCCTGCCTTCATCGCGGCCAACTATGTGATGAACTACTACCGCCAGCACGGCATATCTCCCACTGTGGTCAAGCGCCAGCTCACGACCGATACCGTGATGGTGAGAAACTATGTGCACTTCAATCAGATATCCTCGGTGCTCAACATCCCGGTCGAGGAAATACGTATGCTTAATCCGCAGTTTCGCAAGGACGTGATTCCGGGTGACTATCGTCCCTACGCTCTGACACTTCCCACACAGCAGTGTCTCAGCTATGTAATGAGTGAAAAGCGCATTCTCGACTATGACCGTGACCTTTATGCGCGCCGTTCCTATGCCGAGCCCGGAGGCGAAACTGCCACTCCGGCCTATGTGGCTTCGGACGGCGGACAGGCCAACCTGACACTTGCCAGCCGCCAGTCCTCTAATGCCGATGTGAACAATGAGATTGCCAGCACACTCACCGAACGCACTGTCACCAAGACCCACACCGTCGGGCGAGGGGAGAATATCCGTGATATAGCCCGTCTCTACGGGGTGTCGGCTACAGATATAAAGCGCTGGAACAAGCTGCGTCGCGGCAAGGTGAAGGAGGGCGACAAGCTCACTGTGGAGGTGGTGGAGCGTATCACGCCCGACGAGGTACGTGTCGTGGCCGCACCCGAGGTGGCCCAGGTTGATCCGTCGTCGTTTAAGACCGAGGAGCCAGCCCCGAAACCTTCTTCTGAAGTGGCTGAGGCTGAGCCAAAAGCTGCACCTGTCGCAGCCAAGCCCAAACCACGCACCGAGAGGAAGACTGCCGTGACACCTCGCACCACAGTGCATAAGGTGAAAAGCGGAGAGACTCTCGAACGTATAGCAAAGAAATATGGTACGACTGTAGCTGCTATCCAGGCTGCTAACGGAATGGGTAAGAAGACTATGCTGCAGATAAACCAGTCGCTTAAGATTCCTGCCAAATCATCGGTGACCAAGAGCGGCACAAGCAAGAAGTCTTCGTCTTCATCACGGCGTCCTGCCCGCCGTCGTCGTTGACGGTCGGCATTTTTCTAACGCTATTCACATAACGACATTATTTATCTCCCCGGCTGTGTATAATGTATACAGTCGGGGAGATTTTTGTGTCTTGTGTTGGCGTGCAGAGGTGTGTCCCTATTGTGCGGGTGATTTTGTTCAGTGTGCAAAAAAACGTCCCGGGATGCAGCGCTGCATCCCGGGACGGGAAATTTCTTTTTTTGGGGGAGGTGATTAGAGGATTACCTTAGACACCTTGTTGCCCTGACGACGGATGTAGAGACCGTTCTCGGGGTTGTTTACGCGGAGGCCCTGGAGGTTGAAGTACTCAACGGGAGCGTTAGCGTCAACGGCGATGTTCTCGATAGCGGAGCTGTTAGCCTCGTAACCAAATCCTGCGCAACGGCCTGTTCCACCGGTTTCAGTAAGAACATAGTTTCCGGCTGCAAGTTCCCAGCTTGAGCTGAAGAAAGCGTTGCTTTCGCTGGTGGGGTCTATTTCGAGATTCTCAGATGCGCGAGTTACCTCTACACCGCTTTCGTTGAATACAACGATATGCTTGTTGTTGCCTGTGCGAACGAAGCAGTAGAAAGTAGTAGCTTCCTTTACAGTGAGGATAACCTGGGTGCGATTGGAGCCGTCCTGCTCGCCGGGGAATGCGCCTTCACCGAATTTTTTGCTGCGGAATTCGAACCAGTCGGTGAATGTTTCATTGCAACCTGGGAAAACATACTCGTTGTTGATGCCGGTCTTTGCTTCGAAAACTGTCACGCCTTTTACGTAGTCGTTGTCGAAAAGAACGGTTTCAGCGGGAAGATTGGCGGCTGTAAGCTTAACTTCACCGGTTTCTGCATCGGTGGATTCGGTGGTGGGAGCTTTGAAATGGATGTAGTTCACTTCAGCCTGAGCGGTGATTGCCATAGCGGCAACTGCAAGAAGAGTAAAGATTTTCTTCATACGGTTTGATTTAGGGTTAGTTTTTATGTTTGATAAATAAGTTGACGAATTAAGTTGAAACCGTCTTGGCAGTCTGATGGATGAATGGTATAAGATTCGGTTTGCTTAAGAATGGGACAAAATTACGGAAATTTATTGTGTATAAACAACACTTTACGTGTTTTTAATACTTGTTAACATAGCCGGTGTTTTAAGTAACTATTCAGCGAAAACCTTTCTTGATTTTCAGATGCTTACTAAAGTGCCAATTTCATGAATCGCAGAAAATTGATGTCTTTTTCGTTGGTCTCATAAAAACGCATCTTATAAACCTCTGATTATTAACATTATTTGCTTTGCTGATTCGCTGAATAGTTACTGTTTTAAAATATATCGTACCACACACGGTGTGTGTCGGTCAGCTGTATTGTATTTCCGTCTGTGAGGGTTATCACACCGTACCATTCGTCGATTTTCTTGATTACACCCTCCGTTGTGACGTATCTTCCACCTTTCTTGGTTGGGTCGGGGACGAAGTGGGTTATTTTTATCCTTTGGCGGTTCTCACGAGCCTGTACGAGACGGGCCGATAGTTCCTCTCGTTCCGCGTCGGTGAGTTCAATCTTATCCTGTGTCAGCCTCGATGTCTCGTTTATAGCCTCGCCATAGCCGGTGAGGGCCGAAAATGGTGCAAACTGTGCGGCACGTCCGGCCATACTCATTGCCGGATGTGTCAGACTCACGTGGTGCGGCAGGTCTATTATGTCGTCATATTTACTCATGGTGTCCTCCTATTTGGCAGTTTCGGTCACGCTGTGTGGCACCGTCGGCAAAATTCAACCCTTTGAGGATGGCGTTTTTGCCGAATTTCTTCTTTATTTTCAGCACAGCTTCCTGCCTGCGACGTTCCTTAGACAGCACGGCCTCCTCAGCCTCTCTGCGCCTGCGCTGTTCCTCGTAGTCGGTAAAGAGGTCGAGCTGCACTGCCGTCTCTTTTCCAACTGTTTTTCTCTCGTCGGTGAGACGGTTGACAGACAGTGTGATCCGTCTTACCAGCAGGTTGGGATTGACAATCCTGTCGAAGAGCTCGGCCACTTTCTCCATGATTATCCTGGCCGATGATGTCGGACGCCCGATATTTGCTGTGCCGTGGGCGTGTGCCGGCACTTGACGACCGTAGTGGTCTGTGGTCACTCGTCCGTCATAGGTGGCGCGTATGGCCGGGTTTATGAGCGACTCCACGTCATAACCCACTGTCAGCACCACCCGGTCGGTGAGCAGCCGCTTGTCGACCAGGTCGAGCGCGATGCTGTCGGCCATCTCGAGCACCACGTTGCGCGCCTTCTGCGATGTGTAGGCACACTGCAATACCTGCCCGCTGCTCATGCTCCGGGTGGCCGGGCGGTAGCTTTTTACCAGATCCATCGTCACCGGCTCCCATCCCCACGCGTGGTCTATGAGCAGCTGGGCGTTTACACCGAGAATACCGTAGAGAAAATCCTCGTGTGTGAGCGAGCATCGAGCCAGATCTCCCATGGTGAGTAGGCCGTAGGCGGCGAGCCTACCCGCGATTCCGCGCCCCACGCGCCAGAAATCGGTGAGCGGGGTGTGGTCCCACAGTTTCCGGCGGTAGGTCATCTCGTCGAGCTCGGCTATGCGCATCCCGTCGCTGTCGGCCGGCATCTTCTTGGCCACGATATCCATGGCTATCTTGCACAGATACATATTCGTGCCTATCCCTGCCGTGGCCGTCACTCCGGTCTCGGCAAGTACCTCGCGCATCATCTTTCCGGCCAGTTCGCGGGCGGTCAGTCGGTAGGTGGCGAGATAGGGGGTCACATCCATGAACACCTCGTCGATGGAATAGACATGAATATCCTCCGGCGCAATATAGCGCAGATAGATATTGTAGACTAATGTGCTGACTTCGATATAGCGGGCCATCCGCGGGGGAGCCACGAGATAGTCTATCGCTATTTCAGGATAGGCGTCGAGCACGGTCTTCGAGTAGGACCTGCCCTGTCGGCCACGCTGTCGGTTGGCTTCTCGGACCTTCTGCACCACCTCGAAAAGTCTCGGGCGCCCTCCGGTGCCGCAAGCTTTGAGTGGTGGTGAGACGGCCAGGCAGATGGTCTTCTCCGTCCTGGAGGCATCTGCCACAACGAGGTAGGTGTCGAGCGGATCCAGTCCGCGGTCGACACATTCCACCGAAGCGTAGAACGATTTGAGGTCGATGGCTATATATTGTCGGCGACACAACTCCATGCTCGCTTATTTTCAATAGCCTGTCTCACTCTTCGTTCTGCCTGTCGGTCTGCAGATATACCAGCAGTCAGCATTGTATGTAGATCATTGAGATATGTCATAACATTCCATAGTTTACCGTGAGATATCTGTCAGCCCGAGTGTCCACTTCGTCAGACATTGCAAAGTTAAGCATAAGGATGGGCCATATCTCCGCACTGCTATGTTAAAAAATACAGAGAGTGCTGTGTGGCGCAAAACATGGATGGAGCTTTTGGCGTGAACGATAAAAATCGCTAACTTTGTCTTCATGATACCTGTAACAGCTAACATAATAAAAAAAGTGGCCGGTCTGGACGACCGCAAGGGGCGCCGTCGCGAGGAGGCATTCAAGGCCGAGGGCTCCAAATGTGTGATCGACACTCTCCCTCATTTTCACTTGCGTGCTCTCTATGCTCTGCCGGAATGGCTAAAAGACCATGAAGATGTGGCTTTCAGATATGGAGAGAAGGTGAGCGAGGTCTCCCGCGCCGATCTGCGCAAGATGTCGTCGCTCGTCACTCCTCCCGAAGTGATAGCCGTCTATTCTATTCCCGACAGGCCTATTCCGGAGAACGTGGCTTCCGGCAATCTTGTGCTTGCGCTCGACACCATCCAGGATCCCGGCAATCTCGGCACCATCATCCGTGTGGCCGACTGGTTTGGCATCACCGATATCATAGCTTCGCGGGAGACAGCCGACTGTTTCAGCCCCAAGGTGATTCAGTCGACCATGGGTGCCATCTCGCGTGTCAGCGTCCACTACCGCGATCTCACCGAGGCCATTCCCACCGCCGGGGCTGAGGCTGTCTACGGGACTTTTCTCGACGGCAGTCCCATCGGAGAAGCTTCGCTGGGAACTACGGGTATCATTGTCATAGGCAACGAGGGCAAAGGTATCTCACGCGAGGTGGAGAGGCTTGTGAGCCACCGTCTTCTCATACCCAGCTATCCTCCTGAGCGCGAGACGAGCGAGTCGCTCAACGCTGCTGTAGCCACAGCCATCACACTTGCCAAATTCAGAGGCATATGAAGGGTGTGAAGTCAGTGTGGTTCTGCAGCAGTTGTGGAGCCGAGTCGCCAAAGTGGGAGGGAAAGTGTCCGGCGTGTGGCGAGTGGAACACCATGGTGGAGGAGAAGTCGCGTCCGTCCAGGAAAACGCGCACCATCTCTCCCTCGGGAAGCCGTGCAGCCGCGAGTGTGCCTGTTCCTGTCTCGGCCATAGAGACCTCCGACGAGGCGCGAATCCGTATGCCGTCGGCCGAACTCAACCGAGTGCTCGGAGGCGGCCTGGTGGCCGGAAGCATCATACTCATCGGCGGAGAGCCTGGAATAGGCAAGTCTACACTCGTGCTGCAGAACATACTCTCCATCAAGTCGCGCACCATTCTATATGTATCGGGCGAGGAGAGTGCCAAGCAGATTAAGATGCGCGCCGACCGCATAGGTCGTCCAAGCGACAATGTGTTCATAGTCTGTGAGACATCCCTGCAGTCAATCATGGACCACATAGAGGCGATAAAGCCCGGGCTACTTGTGGTGGACTCCATACAGACTATTGCCAGCGACGAGCTCGAGTCGGTGGCCGGCAGCGTCTCGCAGGTGCGCGAGTGTGCCTCGCAGCTGCTGAAGTATGCCAAGGAGACTGCCGTTCCGGTGATGCTCATAGGCCATATAACCAAGGAGGGAAGCATAGCCGGCCCCAAGGTGCTTGAACACATTGTTGACGCCGTGTTGCAGTTTGAGGGAGACTCACAGCATTTCTACCGATTGCTCCGCGCCATCAAGAACCGCTTCGGCTCCACCTCCGAGCTGGGTATTTATGAGATGTGCCAGCGCGGGCTGCGCGAGGTGTCCAATCCCTCCGAGATGCTTTTGTCTCACACGGACGACGATCTCTCGGGAGTTGCTGTGGGGGTGACGGTGGAGGGTATGCGTTCATTTCTCATAGAGGTCCAGGCACTCGTGTCGACAGCGGCCTACGGAACGCCGCAGCGCACAGTCAACGGATTTGACTACAAGCGCATGAATATGCTTCTCGCCGTGCTCGAAAAGAGGGTGGGGTTCAAGCTTGCCGCCAAGGATGTGTTTCTCAACATAGCCGGCGGACTGAAGGTGAGTGATCCCGCGCTCGACCTTGCAGTGGTATGCGCCATTCTTTCGTCCAATGTCGATATGCCTGTGCCACCGCGTACCTGTATGGCGGGGGAGATAGGGCTTTCGGGCGAGATACGTCCCGTGGGCAGGATAGAGCAGCGCATACGCGAGGCCGAGAAACTGGGTATGGAGACCATACTCATACCGCGCCACAACCTCAAGGGGGTCGACACATCCTCGCTCTCAATCAGGATAGTGGAGGTGGCAAAGGTCGAGGAGGCTTTCCGGGCGCTTTTCGCATAGGCGGTGGCGGCATGGCCGAAGCAATGGAGGGGCTATTATCATTGCATATGCCATAATATAACAAAAAGCCCCCCGGACTATTGCAAAAGTTACGATAGTTCTACTTTGACAAAACTATGATATTTCTAATTTTGCAGAGTGAAAAACCAATTAAAATCACTTTGAAGAAATGAAGAAATCATTGTTTTGTTTCTGCCTCCTTCTTCCCGGCGTGGCATTTGGTACGGGTGTTTCCGTCAGCAGTCCGGACGGACGGCTTGTGGTGGTCACCGATGTCGAGGCGGGCAAGCCTGTATATTCTGTGAGTTATGACGGTAAAACCATGCTTGAGAAGTCTCCTCTTGGACTTAAGACCGACGTCGGCGACTTCACTGTGGGAATGACCTGTGTGGACTCCGTGAGATCCAAGGTGTCCAAGTCATATGACCAGGATAAAATAAAGAAGAGCCATATAGACTACGAGGCCAACCGCCTTGTTGTGACTTATTCCAATCATAACAGCCAGCAGATTTCGGTGGAGTGGCAGGTGGCTGACAATGACGCGGCCTTTCGCTATCTGATCCCCCGCCAGGGCGACACCGGGGCCATGGTGGTTGAGAGAGAGGCTTCGGGCTTCTCCTTCCCAAAGGAGACAACTGTGTTTCTCACCTCGCAGAGTGATGCGATGATAGGCTGGAAGCGCACAAAGCCAAGCTATGAGGAATTTTATGTCACAGACGCTGCTCTGGACACACCGTCGCAGTTTGGCCATGGTTTTACCTTTCCGGGGTTGTTCCGTGTGGCCGACAGGGGATGGGTGCTCCTTACCGAAACCGGCGTGGACGGATATTACTGTGCCTCGCATCTGAGCGATTATAAGGACGGGGTTTTCACCATAGCCTATCCCATGCCCGAGGAGAATAACGGCAATGGATCGGCCTCGCCTGGTATAGCTCTTCCAGGTGCCACCCCGTGGCGCACCATCACTGTGGCCGACAATCTTGCACCTGTGGCCGAGACCACGATTCCGTGGAGCCTCGTGGAACCACGCTACGAGGTGTCACGTCAGGCTCGTCCAGGCCGTGGAACATGGAGCTGGATAGTGTGGCAGGACAACAGTATGAATATGGCCGACCAGAAAACGTTCATCGACCTTGCCCGCGATCTGGGATATGAAAATATACTGATCGATGCCGGATGGGACCAGAATATCGGTTACGACAAGATGCCCGAACTGCTCGGCTATGCCAAATCCAACGGCGTGAGACCAATCCTATGGTACTCGTCGAGCGGACATTGGAACGACATAGTGCAGAGTCCGACCAACAAAATGGACAGGCCTATTGTGCGCAAGAAGGAGATGAAGTGGCTCCGCGACAACGGTGTGGAATGTATAAAGGTGGACTTTTTCGGCGGTGACAAGCAGGAGACGATGCGCCTTTACGAGGATATTCTCAGCGATGCGGCCGATCACGGAATAGATGTGATATTCCATGGCTGCACGCTACCTCGCGGATGGGAGCGTATGTATCCCAACCATGTCGGCAGTGAGGCTGTATTTGCGTCGGAGAATCTGATATTCGGACAGGTTTTCTGTGACATGGAGGCTTTTCACGCCACTCTCCACCCGTTTATACGCAACTCAGTGGCTCTGATGGAGTATGGTGGCACGGTGTTCAACCGCCGTATGTCGCGCGACAATAACAGCGGTAATATACGTCGCACGGGCGATGCCTTCCAACTCGCCACAGCTGTGCTCTTCCAGAACCCCGTGCAGAATTTCGCCCTTACTCCCAACAATCTCACCGAGACTCCGCCGGCCGCCATTGACTTCATGAAGTCGGTGCCCACCACATGGGACGACACCAGGCTTATCGACGGATATCCGGGCAGATATGTGGTGCTTGCCCGTCGTCATGGCGACACCTGGTATATTGCCGGAGTTAATGCCATGAAGGAGCCTCTCAAGCTGAATCTCGATCTTTCAAAGCTCGGTATAGTGTCGGGCAGAGGTGTGATCTATGCCGACAGGAAAGACAAGGACGTAGAGGCTATTGAAGTAAAGATAAAGAAGACCGGTGTTGTGCCTGTGGAGATTCTTCCCGACGGCGGTTTTGTAATTGTGACAAAATAATCACTTTAGGAATGACTATACGTAATATTCTCGCTGCCTGCCTGCTTGCCACAGGCTTGCAGTCTGTGGCCCAGGAGAAGGTGGAAATGCTGCTGTGGGACCAAAATCATGCCGAGATGTCGGAGGCCAAGACTGAGGCCATACGCTCGTCGGACTTTACCCGCGACCCGGCTATCACCGTGTATCTGCCCGGGCGCCCCAACGGCAAGGCTATAATAATGTGTCCCGGCGGAGGCTATGGCTGGGAGGCTATGGACCATGAGGGACACGCGATGGCTCAGTGGTTTAACGCGCAGGGTATAGCCTATGTGGTGCTGAAATACCGTCTGCCACATGGCAATCATGAGATACCTCTGTCGGATGCCGAGCAGGCTGTCAGACTCGTGAGAAATCATGCGTCGGAATGGGGGGTAAATCCATCGAAAATAGGGATAATGGGCGCATCGGCAGGAGGGCATCTCGCCTCTACGCTCGCCACCCATTACAGCGGGAATGAGACACGACCTGATTTCCAGGTACTGTTTTATCCGGTGATAACGATGGATCCGTCCTATACCCACGGAGGTTCCAGAGAGAACCTTCTGGGCAAGAATCCGTCAAAGGAACTTCAAGACAAGTACTCCAACGAACTGCAGGTCAGTTCGTCCACGCCGAAGGCTTTCATAATGCTTTCTTCCGACGATACGGCTGTGCCTGTAGCCAACGGAGTGAACTACTATATGGCTCTTCTGAAAAACAATGTCAGCGCCTCTCTGCACGCCTATCCGACAGGCGGCCACGGATGGGGCTACGGCGACGGATTCCTCTACAAATCCCAATGGATGGAGGAACTTGAGAAGTGGCTCAGGGAAGAAATCTGACACACGAGTACTAACAGCTTCATATTCTCTACATATTCTATAGGTAAACGATTGTCAGTAGTTGGCAAGTGTGCGTCGCTCGCGAGGAGAGACGCACACTTTTTTTTCAGTTTCAGATAGATTCGTTGTATTTACGTCCGTGTTTTGCCTGGTATTCGGATGGTAGCAGACCAAACTCGTTCTTGAAGTATTTGCGGAAGAGCGAGAGGTTGTTAAAGCCTGTCTGGTAGGTGATTTCGGCAATGCTGAGCTGGCTCTCGGCGAGAAGCTGTGCGGCGCGTTTGAGCCGGATGATGCGTATGAATTCCTTGGGAGTCTTTCCGGTGATGGATACCATCTTCTTGTAGAGGTGGACTCGGCTCATTCCAAGCTCGCTGCTGAGTTCTTCGACAGACAGCTCGCTGCGATCGATGTTTTCCTCTACATAGTTTACAGCTTTCTGCATCAGTTTCTGGTCGAGCGGAGTGATGTTTACTTTGCTTGGCTCAATCTCCATGGGCTGGCTGTGTGATTCATGTCGGCGTTGGAGCAGATTCTTGATGCGACGTGTGAAAATGCTGAGGTTGAAGGGTTTGGTGATATAGTCGTCGGCTCCGTTTTCAAGCCCGGCCAGTTCGTGTTCTTTCGCGGCTCTTGCCGTGAGCAGTATCATGAGGATGTGGGATGTGCGGATGTCGTTTTTCACCTTGTGACACAGCTCGTTTCCGTCTATATTGGGCATCATGACGTCGGATACCACTATGTCGGGCTGTAGTTCGGGAATTATCTTCCATGCTTTCAGTCCGTCCTCGGCTTCGTGGACTATGTAGTCTTTTTTGAGACAGTCCTTCATGAATCTGCGGAATTCGTCGTTGTCGTCGACAATCAGCACTACCGGTCGGGAGTTTTCGACGTTTTTGTCGTTGTCCTCGGTCTCGCTGACTGTCTCGGCCGGCGATTGCTGCTCAACCGGTGTCTCCTCGACCCTTACGAGTGGAATCTCGACGATGAACACCGAGCCTTTGCCTATGTTGTCGCGCACTGATACGGCGCCTCCGTGGAGTGTGGCAAATTCTTTGACGAGGTTCAGACCCACGCCGCTGCCACCCGACTGTCGGCCGTCGCTGCTGTGAATCTGGTAGAAGCGGTCGAATATCAGTTCCTTGTGCTCGTCACTGATGCCGCAGCCGTTGTCGGCTACCTTGAGCTGTAGCATTTCGGGTTGAGTGTCCGATTGGGGAACGATGTCGATCGACACGTCCACTCGGCCACCGTCGGGTGTGAATTTGAAGGCGTTGGACAGTAGGTTCATTAGTATCTTGCTGATTTTGTCCTCGTCAAACCGGCAGTATAGCCTGGGTATGGCCGAGTAGAATGTGAGATTTATGTTGTGTTGTCCAGAATATTCAGCGAAGTTGTTGCAGATGGTACCGGCGGTGTCAACGATGTCGGCCGTGGTGAGATTGAGTGTGTGGCCTGCTACGTCGCTCTTGCGGAAGTCGAGCAGCTGGTTGACCATTCCAAGCAGTCTGACGGCGTTGTTGCGGGCAATCTCGAGTTTCTCGCGGTGCTCTGTGTCGGATGTGTGGGACATGACATATTCTATCGGTGTGAGTATGAGGGTGAGAGGTGTGCGCAGGTCGTGGCTTATGTTGGTGAAGAAACGCATCTTCATGTCGTCGATTTCACGTTTCTGCTGTGCTTCCTGCTTGATTTTCAGCAGTGCGTACTTCTGCTGCTCGTTGTGGCGCATATAGATTCTTAGAAGTATCACGAGAAGTATGAACAGGAGAAAGTATATGACATAGGCCACCCATGAACGGTAGAATGGCGGTGCGATGATGATTTTCAGCTCGGCGGTTTTCTCGCTGGCATACCCCTCGTTGTTTACGGCTCGGACCTTGAGGATGTATTTGCCGGAGGCGAGGTTGGTGTAGGTGAGACGGTTTGAGTCAGACTTCCGCCAGCCGGTGTCGAACCCTTCGAGTTTGTAGAGGTATGTTGTCTTTTCGGGGAACATATAGTTCATTGCCGAGAAGTAGACGGTAAATACATTCTGGTCGTGATTCAGGTGTATGGCGTCGACATAGTCGGGAGCCATGTCCATGACTTTGTTTCCGTCATACACGCTGTCGATCATAATATCGTTGTTGAACAGCCTGAGTGATGTGAAGTGTACCTGTGGCGATGTTGTGTCGAGGAGGATGTCTCGTGGGTCGATGATACACATCCCTCCGCTGCCTCCAGCTATTATTTTGCCCGATGATTGTCTTAAAATAGACTGGTCGTTGAAATCGATGTTGTCGTGGATGTTCATGTCGTCGAACTTGCGGTGGGAGAACGAGTAGCTTTGTGTGGCAGGGTCGCCGTTGACGACAATCTGGTGTATGCCTGTCGATGTCGTCACCCAGATATTTTTGTCGTTGTCCTCGGTCGATGCGTGTATTATCGTTTTTTCGAGGGCTTTGACGGGCCTTGAAATGCGGTCGTCTTTGCGGTCGTAGACGTTCAGCCCGTGGCGTGTGGATATCCACAGGAGTCCGCGGCTGTCTTCATAGACATGGGATATGGCTGTGTTGGTCAGAGTGTTGGAGGTGTTGTCTTCTCTGGTGAGTTTTTTGAATTTTTTTGACATGGGGTCGTATATGAGCAGGCCGTAGGTGGTGCCCATATAGATTTTTTTGTCTCTGGAGACGCAGACTGAGGTTATCTGGTCGTTCTTGAAGTTCTCGTTGTAGTTTATCGCTGTTCCTGTGGATGGATCGTAGCCATACAGTCCGTCGCCCCATGTTCCAATCCATAGATAGCCGGAGCTGTCGAGGGCCAATGACCACACGGTCTTGTTGGCCATCGAGCCAGGACGTTCGGGGTTGAGCGTGTGGTGGCGGAGATTTTTTCCGTCATAGGATACGAGGCCGTAGTTGTAGGTTCCCATCCATGTGGTGCCGTTGCTGTCGGTGACCATGCTGATAATCACGTAGCCTTCGCTGCTGGGGTGGGTGTGCCGGGAGAAAAGAGTCAGATTTTTTTTGCCTGAGTTCTGATCGATTTCGATGAGTCCGTTATAGATGCCGAGCAGCAGATTGCCCGATGGTGTCTCGGAGATGGAGGATACACCCGGATTGAATCCGGCCGTGTTGGTGAATTCCGGAAAGTTGTCGCTTTGGAATTTGAAGAGTCCTTTGTTGTAGTAGGACACTCCGTGCTTGTGTGTTCCCACCCAGACTCCGCCTTCGTTGTCGGCATATATGCAGCTCACTCCATTGTGAGACAGACTGGTCTTGTCTAATATGTTGTTTGTGATATATCTGACTTTACCGTTTTTTTTGTCTACGATGTTTATACCGCCATTGTCTACGGCTACCCATATGTTGCGGTCGCGGTTGGTGGTGATGTCTCTGATGCTCTTGCCGTTGAGCCTGATGGGCGACGAGCTGTCTGTGAGGTTTATCCATTCGCCGGTCTGTTTTCTGTATAGCCAGGCTTCGTGAAACGAGTATACCCAGTAGTCGCCGTCGTAGTCGCAATATATATTATAGTTGTTCCAGTTGCGTAGGCGATGTTGAGATATGTGCCCGGTGCTGAAGTCCTGTCTGCCCGATGTCCGGTCGATATGGTCTACGTGTCCGTCGGAGTATACCCTTACGATTCCTGTACTGTCTTCACAAATGTTGGTGACTGTCGCTTCCCGGTATATGTGGGGAATTTTTTCGGTTTTATTGGTTTCGATGTCATAGTGAAACATTACGTCGCTGCCGGTGTCGATCCACAGGTGTTTTTTCGAGTCGACAAAGAGAATCTTTGGGTTGACCTGCAGTCCGTATTTCTCTGCCAGGACGGTCTCGGCCATTATGAATGCTTCCTTGCGTGTGTCGAAGTATGCATAGCGCTGAGAGTGGGTGGAGATCCAGATGTTGCCTGATGCGTCTTCCTGTATTTTGCCGACGGAATAGAACGGCAGAGAGCCGTGGCTGTCGTCTTTCACAAAGTTTTTGAAGCTATATCCGTCGTATCTGCAAAGTCCGTAGGCGGTGGAAATCCACACGAAGCCACGGGAGTCGCGGCTCACACTGTTGATTTCGTTGTCGCTCAGTCCGTCCTTAGTGGTCAGGTGAGTGAAGTGTATGTCGTCAGAGGCCCATGTGTAGACCGCTGCGACGAGTATCGCCAGAAGTGAGAATAGGTGTTTCATGGATGACTGGTTTATTAAGACAAAGTTACTGAAAAAAACTTTGCGATAGGCCACATCGGGGTAGATTAATCGGGATAAACCGCAGGGTGGGTATGCGCTTGATTATCAGAGTTATGCGAGGTGCAGTTAACAATGGTATATTTTTTTTGAAACATTTGTTGATGTAGCGGTGTCCAATGTGTGTGGCCTTTTATATTATATGGTAGCGTTGGCGAGTACGTTAAATGTGTATTTTTGTAGTTGTGAAATAACCATGAAATGTAAATGGAAAAAGATATGAAAAAGCTAATTGTCGGTCTGCTCTCTCTGTCGGCCTCTCTGTCAGCAAGTGCCGACTACCACTTCGAGACACCTCTCTACGGTGCGGCCTATTATCATGAATATATGCCTTCTGAACGCCTTGACAAGGATATTGCAATGATGAAGGAGGCCGGTCTCACTGTGGTGAGAGTGGGTGAGTCGGCGTGGGGACTGTTTGAGCCACAAGAGGGGAAGTTTGAATTTGCGTGGATGGACAGAATTCTCGACAAATTTCACGCTGCCGGAATCAAGGTGATTCTCGGCACTCCCACCTATTCTATTCCGGCATGGATGGCCCACAGGCATCCCGAAGTGCTTTCCGAAAAGTTCAACGGAGAGAAGTCTCACTATGGCATACGCCAGAATATGGATTTCACCAACCCAACATATCTTTTCTACAGTGAGCGCATCATACGCAAGATGCTTGAACGCTATGCTTCGCATCCGGCGGTCATAGGCTACCAGGTGGACAATGAGCTGGAGGCGCGCGGAGTCAATAACCGTGACTATTTCATAGGCTTCCGCAACTATATAAAGGATAAGTTCGGTGGCGATCTTTCGGTCCTCACCCGAGAGTGGGGCATGAACTATTGGGGCATGAATATCAATACATGGGAGGAGTTCTATGAGCGCGACGGGGTCACAAATCCATCCTATAAGAATGAGTGGGAGCGTTACAACCGTCGTCGTATAGCCGAGTTTCTCAACTGGCAGTGTGATATTGTCAACGAGTATCGCCGCCCCGACCAATTTGTCACACATTGCTTCATGCCTGCGTTTCACAACGTTGACCAGGTGGAGTCGTTCAGGCAGATGACCTATCCGGCCATAAATGTCTATCACGGGGTGCAGGACGGCCAGGACGGCCAGCTCATAGCTTATGCGGGAGATTTCATGCGCACGGTGGCCGGAAACAATTATCTCATTACCGAGACAAATGCTCAGGGTACTGGCTGGGATGCCAAAGGACAGTATCCGCCCTATGACAACCAGCTGAGGCAGAATGTCTATTCCCACTATGCGTCGGGCGCTAATATGGTGGAGTATTGGCATTGGTCGACACTCCATTATGGCCAGGAGACCTATTGGCGCGGGGTGCTTGGCCATGATCTCGAGCCAAACCGAGTGTATCGTGAGTTTCAGCGCACGGCCTCCGAGATAGCCCGTATAGGAAAGGATATAGTCAATCTGAGCAAGGAAAACCGTGTGGCTATACTCTATAGTCACGATTCGCACCATGCTCTCGGTTTCATGCCTCATGCCCATGGGGGAGGTTATCCCACCGATGTAAATTATCCGGTGCATCTTGCCCACCGTGCTCTTTACACTCAGAATATAGAGACCGACATCGTCCCATGTGACTCTCGTCGTGACTTCAGCGGTTACTCTATGCTTGTGATTCCGCCACTCTATGTGGCCGACGACGCTCTTCTCGCCGCGATTGACCGGTTTGTGGCCGAAGGTGGCACTGTGGTGATGATGCACAAGAGCGGTTATTGCAATGAGCATTCCGCTGTCCGTCCCGTCTGCGCTCCAGGTCCCCTCCGCAAAGCCTGCGGATTCTACTATCAGGAGTATTCCTCCATCCCGTCCATGAAACTGCGCAGTGACAATGCCTTGGGACTCGACGCTTCCAACAGTATAGGGACATGGTATGAGTTTCTCATTCCCGAGACCGCTACTCCTCTTGCCTATGCCGATCATCCATTCTTCGGGCAGTGGCCGGCTGTGACGGTCAATAACTATGGCAAGGGAAAGCTCTACTATATCGGCACTTATCCGTCACAGGCGTTGATGGATCGCGTGGTTCGTATCGCGGCTGTCGACAAGGGGCTGATTACTGACAGCGAATATACATTTCCTGTAATCAGAAGGCGTGGCTTGAATGGAGATGGCAGACAGATAGAGTATATATTCAATTACAGCGGTTCCTCGGTCACTGTGCACTACAACGGTCAGGCGGCAGTCGAGCTCCTCTTAGGCAAAAATGTTGCCGAGGGCGATTCTATTGTCCTCGGCCCCTGGGATGTGGCTATATTAAAAAACTGAGAGCATGAAACGAGAGACAACCTCAGCTTTTGTCATTATATTATGTCTGTTGTGCGCGGTCCGGGCTATGGCCGGCCACCCGGCGTGGCCCGGCACCGTGCGCCATTACTTGTCGGGAATCGACAAGGATAGTTCCGTGGAGTGGGACTTCATGTGCAGCTCGGGCCGCAACAGTGGTAAATGGACACGTATCAAAGTCCCGTCGTGCTGGGAGACACAGGGATTCGGAACGTATTATTATGGATGGGAGGAGCCTTACGGATCTGACGAGACCGGTTACTACCGTCACCGGTTTGTTGTCCCTGGAACCTGGAAGGGTTGCTCTGTGAGCATAGTGTTCGAAGGTTCCATGACCGATACCGAGGTTTCGGTCAACGGTAGTAGTGCCGGTCCGAAGCACGAAGGCGGTTTCTACCGTTTCTCATATGATATCACCGACCGTCTGTGCTATGGCAAGGAAAACCTTCTGGAGGTCAAGGTGAGAAAATGTCCTGCCGACAGCTCGGTCTACCGAGCCGAGCGACAGACCGACTTCTGGTTGTTCGGAGGTATCTATCGTCCGGTGTATCTTGAAATCAAGCCGATGAGGCATATCCGTTCTCTTGCTGTTGACGCCCGGGCCGACGGGGCTCTCTCCGTGTTGCCGATGTTGTCAGATGGAAGTGGGGGAGAGGTGACTGTAAGTGTCGAGACTCTCTCAGGCGACACTATTCTCGCTACCGCCACAGCGCCCGCCGGCGATACGATACGCACGATTGTCAACGGTGTCAGGACATGGAGTCAGGAGCGTCCGTCGCTATATCGCCTTGTAGCCAGATTGGTCGACCGCGGACAGGTGATACACAGTGTGGATGAGCGTATCGGTTTCCGCACAGTCGAGTTTAGGCCGGCCGACGGCTTTTATCTCAATGGCCGTCGCATCATTTTCAAGGGTGTCAACCGTCATTGTTTCTGGCCGGAGAGCGGTCGCACACTGTCAAGAGAGATTTCTCTTGCCGATGCCATGCTTATCAAGGATATGAATATGAACGCAGTGAGAATGGCCCACTATCCTCCCGACAAGGAGTTTCTTGAAATATGTGATTCAATAGGCCTTCTGGTCATTGACGAATTGTGTTCGTGGCAGAAGAAACTTGACACAGCTCCGGCACGGAAACTGGTGAGAGAGGTTGTGGAACGCGATCGCAATCATCCATCGGTGGTGATGTGGGCCAACGGAAACGAAGGCGGCTGGAACACTGATGTCGACGACGATTACCCTCTCTATGATTTGCAACACAGGTTCGTAATGCACCCCTGGGAGCGTTTCCGCGGCACAGATACAAAGCATTATCCAGACTATAATTATGTGGTCAATTCCTCGATTTACGACCGGGATGTCTACTTCCCCACCGAATTCATGCACGGTGTCTTCGACGGTGGCGCGGCGGCCTCGCTCCGTGATTTCTGGGATGTCATGATGCGCCACCGTGCCCCTGCTGGCGGATTTATATGGGCTCTGATCGATGAGGGGCTCGTTCGCTCAGACCTCAATGACAGTATAGACTGCAAGGGTGATGCGGCGCCCGACGGTCTGTTGGGACCCTATCGTGAGAAGGAGGGTAGTTTTTACGCTGTCCGCGACATCTGGTCGCCGGTGCGCATAGTCGACCGCTTTTTCTCGCCTGGCAGTGAGCTGAGGGTGAGAATCGAGAATGACTATATGTTCACCGACCTTGCGGAATGTGTGTTCAGCTATACGCTTTACGATATTTTGCGTGACGGTGACAGAAAAGGTGGTTTTGTGCAGTCGGTTGTCTCTTCCGGAACGCTTCAGTCCCCGCATATTCTTCCGGGAGAGCGCAGGGAGGTGTCTTTTGTGCTTCCCGAAGGATGGGCGAGACACGATGTACTGTCTGTTTCTGTCACCGATCCACACGGCCGTGAGGTGTATACCTGTACACGGCCTCTTGGCAATGAATGTCTGTATCGACGCTTGTCGTCGGTAGCCGGAGCGGGTAGTCCAGAACTCGCTGAGACCGACAGCCTTCTCGCTGTCAGTCAGGACGGACGGAAATATATCTTCAGCAAGTCCACAGGGTGTCTGACCGGAATCGACACACCTTCGGGCCATATTTCGCTCAGTGGATTTCCATCAGTCGATACTTCGGCCAATACGTTTACGTCTTTATCTTTTTATCTTGATGGCGATTGTGTGGTGGTGGAGCCGCATTTCGACGAACCCCAGTGGATTAAATGGGTGTTTGCTCCCGGAGGAGCTCCTCGGATTGACTACAGTTTCCCCGTGTCAGGGGAGGTTGACTGTATCGGTATAAGCTTTGATTATCCGCATGACAGGATTCTTGCCATGGAATGGGTGGGTGACGGCCCTTACAGAGTGTGGAAGAATCGTCTTGACGGGGTGAAGTTCGGACGGCATTTCAAGGAGTACAACTCCACCGTCACGGGCGAGTCGTGGCTCTATCCCGAGTTCAAGGGATGTCATTCCGACTGTCGCGCGGTCACCGTGAAGACATCTGAGGGAGATATCACTCTTGTGCCCTCCTCCCCGGGACTGTTTTTCCGTATGTTGCGCCCCGATGCTCCGGTATATGCCGGAAGCGGTCACACTGTGCCTCCGCTTCCATCCACGGCTTTCGGGTTCATGCACGCCATTCCTGCAATAGGCACCAAGTTCCAGAGTCCCGACAAACTCGGGCCCTCAGGGTGCAAGAATATGCAGCTTAACTACAGTCCTGTCAAGGGAAGTATAACTCTGATATTGTAGTACCTCGAATCTCATAAAAAACTAAACATTATGTCAAAATCCATTTCTCGAAATCTTGCCTTGACTCTTGTCGCTCTGACAGTATCGACAGCTCCCGCATCCGGACGTGAGCCTGCCGAACAGGGTAAATTCGTTCCCACATGGGAGTCGCTTTCGCAATATGAAACTCCCGAATGGTTCCGCGATGCCAAATTCGGTATATGGGCTCACTGGGGTCCGCAGTGCCAGCCCGAGTCGGGCGACTGGTATGCCCGCGGTATGTATGAAGAGGGAAGCCATGCCTACAAGGCTCATCTTGAAAAGTACGGCCATCCCTCGGAGTTTGGTTTCCTTGATGTAATCAACGAGTGGAAGGCTCCCAAGTGGGATCCGGATAAGCTTGTGGCTCTTTATAAGAGAGTGGGTGCGCAATACTTCTTCGCCATGGGCAACCATCATGACAATATGGACCTCTGGGACAGCAAGTATCAGCCGTGGAATTCGGTCAATATGGGGCCAAAGCGCGACATTCTTGCCGAATGGGAGAAGGCTGCACGCCGACATGGACTTCCTTTCGGTGTCAGCATCCATTCCTCCCATGCCTGGACATGGTATGAGACTGCCCAAGGAGCCGACAAGACAGGCCCGAAAGCCGGAGTTTCCTATGATGCCCGGGTTCTGACCAAGGAAGACGGTAAGGGAAAATGGTGGGAAGGATATGATCCACAGGAACTCTATGTGCAGAACCATTCGGCCTGTGGCCTAAAATGGAATTGGGAGGAGGGAGTGTCACGACCCACAAGTGAATATTATGACAATTTCTTCAACCGCACGGTCGATATGATCAACCGCTACAACCCCGACCTGGTATATTTCGATGACAGTGTCCTTCCATTCTGGCCTATAGACAATACAGGTCTTGACGTGGTGGCCCACTACTACAATCGCAATCTCCGTCTTAACGACGGGAAACTTTCGGCCGTTGTGTTCGGCAAGCAGCTCCAGCCACTCCACAAGGAGGCTATTGTCTGGGATGTAGAGAAGGGCGTACCTTCGCAGGCACAGCCTAAGGCATGGCAGACTTGTACCTGTCTCGGAAGTTGGCACTATGACATCTCTCCCTACCGCGACAACTGGTATAAATCGGCCAGGACGGTTATCCATATGCTCATTGACATTGTGAGCAAGAACGGCAATATGCTTCTCAGTGTTCCTGTCAAGGGTGACGGCACCATCGACGATAAGGAGGAGAAGATTCTCGAGGATATTGCCACATGGATGGATATCAATAAGGAGAGTATTTTCGGCACACGTCCGTGCGCTGTTTTCGGCGAGGGCCCTTCGACCGAGGTTGACATTCCTCTCGACGGCCCCGGTTTCAACGAGGGAAAGACGGAGCCATATACATCGGCCGATATGCGTTTTGTCCAAAAAGACGGCATTCTCTATGCCCATGTCTTCGAGTGGCCTTCCGACGGCAAGGTACTTATAAAGTCTCTTGCAAAAGGCAATTCTACATTTAGCCGCAATGTGAAAAAAGTAGAGCTTCTCGGAGCCGGCAAAGTGCGTTTCAGTCAGACGGCCGGAGGTCTCGAAGTAAGTCTTCCCAAGGGTAAAAAACCGAGCGAAATATCACTTGTTCTGAAAATTAAGTAGTTTTTTGATAATAGCTGAATTGCATCCCGAGGGTGATATACGGAACTTTCGGGATGCAGTTTAATTGAGAAGTATATTCAGGGCATCGCTGACGTATTTTTGTGTCATACAATGCATAGTGTGTGGAAAAAGGCGTTCAATTAAATACGGTTAAGAGTAATTTCAAGCCAAGTCAGAACGGCTCTTGCTTAATATATTTTATTTTGATGCAGGCTCGGGGATTTGTCGTTATTTAAGGGAAAAGCAATCAAGGTTTTCTTCAGAGATTATCAATTTATAATGGATTTCGATGATTTGTCCGGGAACGATATCTGTTGTCATGTACTAAAAATCATTCATATTTTCTTCAATGTTAAAGTATCTCAAAAAAATCTGTTTCTCAGAGGTGCTGTTTTTTAGGGTGGCTGCTCTGATGTTGGCAGTGAACTTTATTTCGGCTTCAGCTGCTCCTAAGTCGTATAAAGCGACTTCGCCAGATGGTAGAGTATCGGTGAATATAGTGCCATCCGATTCGCTTCGTTTCACGGTTGTGACACCTGCCGGCCAGACTGTCAATGCTGCAGTGGCCATGCGTTTTGAGAATAATGATTTTGGTGTAAATCCCAAGGTCAAGAGATTTAAAACCAGGTCGGTCGACCGTGTGATTGAGCCGACAGTACCGGTAAAATACTCTACAATACGCGACCGATATACCGATGTGAAACTTAATCTCGGGAAATACGATGTTGAGTTCCGTGTGTATGACAACGGCATTGCTTATCGCTTTGTGACACATCTTTCCGATTCTGTAAATGTAATGGGTGAGGATTTCCATGTCACTCTTCCTTCGGGCACTATCGCTCATCTTGAACAGCCCTACGGGTGGAAGACATCACAAGAGGAACCCTATACCCACAAGCCTCTCAAAGACTGGAACGGGGCAGACCTCATGAGCCATACTCCGACTCTTTTCGAACTTCCAGGAGGTGAATGTATTCTCGTGTCGGAGAGTAATATCCGAGACTATGCCGGTATGTACCTCAAAGGAACAGGCACCGGTTTCAACTCTGTTTTTCCTCCAGTGCCTTTCAAATTAGACTATGACGGCGATCGCAATTATAAACACGAGGCGCTGGCTCCCTATCACACTCGCACAAATGGCAATCGCGCTTTCCCCTGGCGATATATGGCATTCGGGAATGCAGCAGATATAGCCACACAGTCGCTCACCGTTCAGCTCAGCGATCCGTGTGAGCTCAGTGATGTCTCTTGGATTAAACCTGGCAAGGCTGCCTGGGAATGGTGGAACGATGCATCGGTCTATGGTCCGGATGTGGATTTCGAGTCGGGTTTCAATCTCGAGACCTATAAATATTTCATAGATTTCGCGGCCAAACACGGCATAGAATATATAGTGCTCGACGAAGGCTGGGCCAAAAATACCCTCGACCCCTATACACCCAACCCGCGTGTGGATGTGAAAGAGCTGATTCGCTATGGCAAGGAAAAGAACGTAGGTCTTATCCTTTGGCTCACATGGCTTGCAGTCGAACAGAATTTCGACCTCTTCGAGACTCTCTCCGACTGGGGTATAAAGGGGCTCAAAATTGACTTTATGGACTGTACCGACCAGTGGATGAACAATTATCTTGAGCGCGTAGCCGCCAAGGCCGCCGAGAACCATCTGCTTGTCGATTTCCACGGAGCACACAAACCCACCGGGCTTGATGTGCGCTATCCCAATGTCATTTCATATGAAGGTGTGAGAGGTATGGAGCAGATGGGATACACCAATCCCGATAATTCTCTGTGGTTGCCATTCATACGCAATGCAGTCGGACCGATGGACTACACTCCCGGCGCCATGATAAGTATGCAGCCCGAATCGTATGGATGTAACCGCCCAAACTCGTCATCGATAGGCACACGCGCCTATCAGATGGCTCTGTTCACCACATTTGAGAGCGGATTGCAGATGATGGCTGATAGTCCCACGATGTATTACCGCAATTCCGACTGTGCGCAGTTTATAGCCGATGTGCCCGAAACGTGGGATGAGACCCGTGTGCTTCTTGCCGAACCGGGCAAGGTGTTTGTCGTGGCCAAGCGCAAAGGCAATGACTGGTGGCTTGCTGCTATCCGTGGTGACGGTGGCAAATGGCGTGAAGAGAGTTTTTCGCTTGACTTCCTCGCTCCCGGCACTGTGTATGAAGCCGAGTGGTATGAGGACGGTGTAAATGCTCCACGCCAGGCAATGGACTATCGTCGCAAGACAGCCACGGTGAAGAGCGGTGACAGGGTAAATATGAAGCTGTCGCGCAACGGCGGATGGACCGGCAAATTTGTGGCTAAAGAAAAGTAATAGATGTAGCAAAGGCTTTTGACGGCCTTATCTATACGATATATTTATGTGTACGCAACAACGGGTGTTCAGAGGTGAAAAATCCTTTGAGCACCCGTGTGTTTTATTAGTTCCACGGGTGCCGGCGAGCTTTGATATCGGACTAAGATGCTTATTTACAGAGGTGTGTTTTGATTTTGGTGATAACATTTCTTTACTCATAGGCAATGTTGTTAACGAAATTATACCTATAACACAACATTTGTTATCGTTGTTTCTTAAGAAATATGGTATATCGTTAACATAATAAAAACGCCACCAGCAGGTTTTGAGGTAATTTTGCTGATGATAAGACACATCCTATCATAAACTAAAAATTAACCTCAAATCTTATGAGCAATGAGTAAACTGATTTTGCAAAAACGGCTATTACTTAGCTTCGGCGGGATAGTGGCAATTTGTATGTTACTTCTCGTCTCATTCTCTTTGCAGGCCGCCGGACCAAAGATTACAGTCTCCGGTCTGGTAACTTCGGAGAGTGACGGCGAACCACTTATCGGGCTCAGTGTCCGAGTGAAAGGCACATCCTACGGTGTGGCTACCGATATGGAAGGGCGTTATACCCTTTCTGCTTCCAAAGGAGACGTTCTCATCTTCTCCTACATAGGTTACACCACCAAAGAGATCACCGTGGAAAAAAGTGTCATTGACGTCGTCATGAAGGATGACAATCTCCGCCTCGATGACGTTGTCGTTGTTGGCTACGGCACAATGAAGCGAAGCGATATCACCGGTTCGGTGGTTTCGGTGGGTGCTGATGATATAAAAAAATCAGTCATTACATCCGTTGACCAGGCACTCCAGGGACGTGCCGCCGGTGTGCAGGTGACTCAGAATTCGGGATCACCCGGCGGTGGTATTTCAGTGGCCATCCGAGGCACCAATTCGCTCAACGGCAACGAGCCGCTCTATGTCATTGACGGTGTTGCTGTCGATGGCAAGTCGTCTGACGGTAAGACTTCGGCTCTCTCCACCATCAACCCCTCCGACATTATGTCGATGGAGGTGCTCAAAGATGCTTCGGCAACTGCAATCTACGGTTCACGTGCGTCCAACGGCGTTGTGCTCATCACCACACGTCGCGGCCAGGCAGGCAAGACACGTGTCACATATGAGGGATATTATTCCCTCCAGCAGATTCCAAAGAGACTGGAGACTATGAATCTCCGCGAGTATGCCCAGCTCTATAACGAGCGCTGCGATGTGCTTGGCTGGGGTGAGCGCGAGGAATTTGCCGATCCTTCCATTCTCGGTGACGGTACCAACTGGCAGAAGGAAATTTTCGGCAACGCAGGAATGTGGAACCATCAGCTTTCGGTGAGCGGTGGCACAGAGTCAACACAGTTTCTCATAAGCGGCAGCTACACCGACCAGGACGGTATAGCTGTAGGCTCGGGCTTCGAGCGTTTCACTGCGCGTATCAATGTCGACACAAAAGTGACTTCGTGGCTTCGTGTAGGTGCCCAGTCAACGCTCTCCCACACTAAGCGCAATAATACTATTGATGACAACAATGTCATTATCACAGCCCTCCGACAGATGCCCGAGGTGCCCGCCCGCAATCCGGACGGATCGTGGGGATATCAGGAGGAAAACCAGCTCGGAACATATTACACTAATCCTCTTGCCGACGCACTCACACGCGAAAACTATGAGAAGGGTCTCCAGGCTATGGTCAATGCTTATGCCGATGTCACCATTCTTCCGGGTTTGACCGCGCGTATTGAGTATGGAGGCAATTTCGGACGTAGCAATTCCTATTATTTCCAGCCGTCAATGACTCTCGGCCAGTTCAAGCAGACAAGCGAGAGCCGCCGAGGGACTTCTGCAAGCGAATACAACAGCTTCAAGCAATATATAACCTACATGAAAGACTTCGGCCAACATAGTCTCAATGTGATGATGGGCCACGAATCTCAGGAATCCAAGTGGGAAAACCTCACTGCCGGACGCCAGGGTTATCTCTTCAATAATATCCATTCGATCAATGTTGGTGATATGAAGACCGCGACAAACGGTAGCGGTAGCGGATCATTTGCCATCGAATCCTATTACGGACGTATCAATTACAACTTTGACAACCGCTATCTTCTCACTGCCACTCTTCGTGCCGACGGTTCGTCGACTTTCGGTCCTGACAACCGTTGGGGATGGTTCCCCTCGCTCGCTGCAGCCTGGAGACTCAAGAACGAGTCGTTTCTCAAAGATGTATCCTGGCTTGCCGATGCCAAACTTCGCTTAGGCTGGGGCGTTGTGGGAAATCAGAACGGCGGTAATTATGCCTACGGATCTACAATGTCGGCCTGGGCCACAGCCTGGGGCACCGGTTTCTCTCCGGCCAACTTCGCCAACAGCAAGCTGAAATGGGAACGCACAAAGTCCTACAACGTGGGTCTTGACGTATCTTTGTTCAGCAATCGTGTAGAACTCATTCTTGACGCATATCTCAAGAATACCGACAATCTTCTCATGCAGGCTGCGCTTCCGGCCTACATCAGCGGTGTGATCTCTTCTCCCTGGGTCAACACAGGCGAGATGCGCAACAAGGGTTTTGAGTTCACGCTCAACACCGTCAACATTTCCAACCGTGATTTCTCATGGACCTCCGGTATCACCTTCTCACTCAACCGCAACAAGGTGATTGACCTGTATACCAAGAGCACAGGTATACAGGGTAAGATCGGAAATGACGTATTCACCTATACAACAGTCGGAAATCCAGTGGGACAGTTCTATGGTTACAAGGTCATAGGAATGTTTGAGAAGGAGAGCGACTTCTATATGAAGGATGCCAACGGCGATTTCATACTTGATGCTTCCGGCAAGCCCCGTTTCGTGGCAATTCCCGAAAACAAAGAGGTAGCCGAAGGTACGGGAGTGTGGTATGGCGACTATATCTACGAGGATATCAACAAGGACGGAGTGATCGACGAGAAGGACCGCACCTATATCGGCAATCCCGAGCCAACGTTTACTTTCGGCTTCAACAACACTATTGCCTGGAAAGGATTTGACTTCAATCTTTTCCTGACAGGCTCTGTTGGAAACGACGGTTACAACTACCTCCTGCAGGAGCAGAGCGACCCCGCAAGCCGATGGTCCACACTCCGGTCTGTCCATGACTTTGCGAGAGTAGAGCTTATAAACCCCGATGGAGACCGCACACTTCAGAATATGCAGGTAGCCAATCCCGGTGCGTCGACCTACCGTATAGACCAGGCCTCGTCCAACCAGAACTCCCGTACAAGCAGTGTCTATGTCGAGGATGCCTCCTATCTCCGCATCAAGAATCTCTCTGTGGGATATACTCTTCCCGCATCTGTCACACGTCGATTCTATGTGGAATCTCTGAGGGTCTACTGCAACATACAGAACCTACACACATTTACAAAGTATAAAGGCTATGATCCCGAAATCGGAGCATACCAGCAGAATGTATTGCTACGTGGTGTTGACTATGCACGCTACCCGTCTCAGCGTATGTTCACTTTCGGTCTGAACGTCACTCTCTAATCCCATCAAAAACTTTTCTGACATATGAAACTTCATAAATATATCGCCGGTCTTGCCACACTGCTCGCAACAGCATCGTGTGGAGACGATTTCCTAAACAAGATTCCGGACGGCGACTATGTAGAGGACAATTTCTATGCATCCGATGCCGCTGTCGCCGCCGCCACGGCTCCTCTGTACAATCGTGCGTGGTTTGACTACAACTCACGTGCCATATGGCAGCTTGGCAGCATGAGAGCCAATGATGTATACTCGCCCTACAACTCTCCGCAGTTTGCTCTCTTCACTGTCGATGCCCTCAACTCGGATCTGGCCAATGCGTGGCAGGGACTGTTCTCTGTGGTGACAATGGCCAATGCCACCATCCACAATGTCAACACCAAGAGCCTTCCCGAAGTTACCGAGCGTGCGCGTCTATCCGCCATTGCCGAAGCCCGTCTCATGAGAGGGTGCGCCTACTATTATGCAGTGCATATCTGGGGACCGGTCATACTCTTTGAGGACAACCAGGATGTCGTCGACAATCCTGTCCGTCCCAGAAATTATGAGGAGGATGTCTTCGAGTTCATTATCCGCGATCTTGAATATGCGGCTTCCAATCTTCCGGAGACTCCGTCGGCCACAGGACGCGCCACTTGCTGGAGTGCCAAGGCCATGCTTGCCAAGACATATCTCAGCCGTTCGGGTTGGGGCAAGTCTCAGCGCGACCAGGCCGATCTTGACAAATGCAAGCAGCTGTGTCTCGACATCATTGACAACAGCGGTGCCGAGTTGATGTCCGATTATCACGACCTCTTCAAGTATCGCCACAACAACAACGTCGAGTCGTTGCTCCAGCTCCAGTGGTATGCCTCGGCCGACGGACCATGGTATGTGAAGAACACTCTCAATTCCGACCTTTGCGGTGATTCCAAGATGATGGGCGGCGTTGCTGCGTGGAGTGCTCTGTCTCCCGGTGTGGATATGCTGATGCAGTATGCCTATACCGGAGCCAACGGTAAGACAAAGTGGGAGGCTATTCGTAGAGATGCCACCTTCGTCACTCCCGGTGTGCACTATGACTATATATGTATAGCCGACGGCGGATACACTTATGACGGCAATTCCTCAATCCTAAAGAAAGGAGTTCCCGGTGGTCCTGACGATGACAACGACGGTTATGTATCGGTCATGAACTCTCCGCTCAATACCTATGTAGTACGTCTTGCAAACATATATCTTGCCTACACGGAGGCTTGTCTCGGCAACAATGCCACCCTCTCGGGCGAAGAGCTCAAATACTTCAATGCTCTTCGTCGTCGTGCAGGCATCGATGAGGCGACTTCCATCACTCTTGATGACCTCATACGCGAGAACCGCGTCGAGTTTTCACTGGAATACCAGAACTGGTACTATCTCATAGACCTTTACAAGTGGAAGCCCGAGAAGATGATGGAGTATTTCAACAACCAGTATCGCGGATACACATGGGACGAGATTGCCATAGGCGAGCATAACGAAATTTCATTTGTCTCGGCCGGAGATGACTACAAGACCTATGTCGAGACTCCCTATGGTCCTGTCATCGAACCTTCGGTCAAGGCAAATATTAATGCCGGGAGCATTTTCCTCCCTTATCCCGAGACCGATGTCATACAGAATCCTCTTCTCAAGAAAGAGCCCGAGCACTACAAGTTTAACGATTAATTCAATTAACTGACCATGAACAGACTATATATCATGCTGGCGGTCATTCTCGCCAACATTGCCATGCTGTCGCTGTCGTCATGCTCCGACGAAAATGGCGATGGCGGCCAGCCGGTCATTGAGCGTGTCCGCACCACCGACCCTGAGCTCGCCGATTCAACGTTCACCGAAGCCACTGTCGGGCAGATGATTCTCATCGAAGGTCGAAACCTTCAGGGAGCACGTCACGTCTATATAAACGACCAGGATGTGTATTTCAACGCCAACTATAACACTTCAACCCATCTCATAGTCACAATACCCGCTGCTCTCGTGGTGGTTGGTGTCGATGATTCTCTACCTCTCGAGATACGTGTTGAGACACCCAACGGAGTTGCCAGATATGACTTCCATGTCATAGCCGGCAAGCCTTCGCTGGAGATGTATAAGGCAAACCTCCCGCTCAATCCCGATGGTATACCCGAAATGGTGCCCGGACAGGAGGTGACTCTTGTGGGTGCGTTGCTTCATGAGATTGAACACATCTATGTGACCGATCTCGACACCGTCCCTTTGTTTGAGATTCGAGACTTCACCGTCAATGCCGACCGTACCGAGATACGCCTGCGTATGCCTTCTAACGAAATCCCCGATTATGGTATATATATGGTGGAGTGTTATGCCGGAAAGGTCTATTGTGGATTCTCCAAGTCACCGATGGAGCCTGAAATCTATGATATTTCTACCGATATGCCCATTCCCGGTCAGCGCGTAGTGGTATACGGAAAGTATCTCACCAACCTCACAGCCATCAATCTCGGCGGTGAGATAGACATTGATATAAGTGGTGCCGAGACCAATGAGCAGATGAGCGAAATTGCCTTTGTAATGCCCGATATGATACCGTCGGAAGATTCTAACGGACTCATTTCTGTCTCTACGCTTGGAGGAAAAGCCACCCTGCCGTTCTATCGCTATGAATGGATTTACGAGGATTTCGACGGCCACGGCACTCCTATGGCCTATGGCTGGGGCACAAACCACTATTGCGGATTCCCCGACTGGGGCTGGACTCCTGTGCCCGAGACTTCTCCCATAGTCAAGTCGTCAGGCTATTTCATTTATTTCGACGGATTCACATCTTGGTGGGATCATAACCTCACTATCAACTCCAAGGGACAGCCCGAAGGCCTTGACCCCTCAACACCCCTTTCGGCCATCGAGTTGCGCTATGAGGTTTATATGCACGAACCCTTCTCCGCAGCCACTTCCATGACCTCTACCATCACAGTGATGGGTCGTGAAAAGGCCGGAATCCCCATTGTCGACCGTGTCACAGGTACACTGATGCCCGCACAGTGGATGTCGGTGGCCATGCCTATGACCGAGATTGCTCCCGGAGTCGCCACATACGGCGAACTGTGTGCATCAGATCCAGGTGGCGACAACTTCAAGATTTTCCTTGGCTATGACAATACCGGCGACAATGTGATAATAGCCTATGACAATTTCCGATTCTATGTAAGACAACAGTAAAACCGCGATGAAATACAATATCACACCAATGAGCGCGTTTGCGTTCTGCCTTGTTCTTCTTTTCCCGTCGCTCTTTCTCAGCGCTTGCTCGGACGATGCGGAGAAGTATGTTCCTGACGGACCTGTAAACCTTTCGGTCACCCGCGACGGTGCCCCTGTCTCCGCCATTGATTTCGGCACCTACGGAGGCGATGTGCTACTGACGCTCGAGAGCAACGACTACTGGGATATCTCACTGTCGGGCGATGGTGATACCGGTTGGCTTAAATTGTCCAATCGTTCAGGCGAACCCACTGTTTGGAATGATGCCGAGAAGCCGTCCGAGCCACGCTACATATCTCTTTCGGCCTCTCCTCTCGGTTCGGATCCCTCACGTTCGTGTGTGGTGACATTCCGCGCCGGCAATGAGGCTAAGACAGTCACCGTGACTCAGACCCAGCCCGCCGAGGCCGATGCCTCGGGATGGGAGTCGGCCTACATAGCTTGCCGAAACATGAAGGTCGGACTCAATCTCTACAACACTCTCGACGCAGTAGGCGACTGGTTTGACCAGGAGGATGTCTTCGCCTTCGAAACCTGCTGGGGGCAGCCCGTCACTACCCAGGCTTGGTTTGACGCAGTGGCGGCAGCCGGATTCCGGGCTGTCCGTATACCTGTCACCTGGCATCCCCATATGGATGCAAACTGGGTGATCAAAGAGCCGTGGATCAACCGTGTAGAAGAGGTTGTAGGCTATGCTCTCAATTCAGGTCTCTACTGCATACTCAATGTACATCACGACACCGGTGCCGACGGCTGGCTTTGCGCAGATCTCGAAAATATCGAATCAATCTCCGAAAAATTCGGCAGTCTCTGGCATCAGATTGCCACTCGTTTCAACAGCTATGGCGAGAAACTTGTGTTTGAGGGATACAATGAGATGCTCGATGCTAAAAACAGCTGGGTAGAGCCGGTGGAGGGCGGATATGAGGCAGTCAACTTGCTCGCTCAGAAGTTTGTCGATACCGTTCGTGCCACAGGAGGCAACAACGAGCACCGCAACCTCATAGTCAATACCTATGGCGGAGGTAATAGCAGAACTCGTTTTGACAATCTGCGTATTCCGGAGGACTGCATTGCCGGACACCTGATGGTGGAATGCCACAACTACACCCCGTCGAAGTTCTCGAATCTCAACGGTGAGATTGATGATGACAACCTCCCGGTGTGGACCAAGGAGTTTGAAGCATCGCTCGGTGCCGAGTTGGATATAATGATTGACTTTGCCACACGCAACAACATTCCTGTAATCATAGGCGAATGCTCGGCATATGAGAAGATTGCCGATGAAGAAAAGGCTAAATACGGCGAATTCCTCACATCCTATTCCAAAGGCAAGGCTGATGTATGTTGCTTCTACTGGTCGGGACTCATTGACCGCACAACCGGTGAGAAGATATATCCGCTCCTTGTGGATGCCTTCGTCCGCGGAGCTAACTGACAGTTTGTGTAATTTCTAATACGGACAGAGTTTCACGGTGGGTCTACTGCGAAGCTCTGTCCACTTTATTTTTTGAACTCATGAAAACAAAGTTACAGGTGCTTTTTCTCTTGGTGGCGTCGGTCTGCGTATGCCCGGCGGCACTTTCTTCCGACTTCATCAGCTGCAACAATGGTCTAAAAGCCACGTTGGACGACGGAATGGAGCTGGAAGTCACGTTTTATACCCCATCGACTGTGAGAGTCGAAAAAAAAATGAACGGTTGCGGCAAGCAGCACGGCAGTTATTCTGTCATTTCACATCCTGGCGACATCAGAGTATCTCATAAGGAGACATCACGGAAGGTGGTGATGGAATCGGAGCGTTTGAAGGTCGACGTAGACAAAAACACCGGTCTCGTGTCGTTCTTCACCCGCAAGGGTTCACTGCTCACATCCGAGAAAAACAAGCCCGAATTCCGGACTGTCAGCTACAGCGGACGGCAGGATACAGCCGTGGAGCAGACATTTTCAATTACACCCGGTGAGGCGGTCTACGGACTCGGAAATCTCGAACACGGAATGTTATCGCAGAGAGGGCTCACACGTGCCTTGTTCCCCAACAATATAGAAGACGGCATTCCGCTCATGCAGACATCAAGAGGATATGGCATATTCTGGGACAACTATTCGCCCACCACATTCAGTGACAGGGGTGACACTTTCCTCTTCTATTCCGAAGTCGGTCCGGATGTGGATTATTACTTTATGTATGGTGGTGATTCGGACGGAGTTATCGCTGAGATTCGAGAGCTGACAGGAGATGTGCCTATGTTTCCGTTATGGACCTATGGATTCTGGCAGTCGCGTGAGCGCTACAAGACCCAGGAGGAGACAGTCGGGGTGGTGCGCAGATACCGTGAGGTCGGTGTGCCTCTCGACGGTATTATCCAGGACTGGCAGTACTGGGGCAACAACTACCTATGGAATGCCATGGAGTTCATGAACAGCGATTTCAGCCGTCCGCGCCAAATGGTCGACTCCATCCACGGCATGAACGCGGGTATCATAATATCCATATGGTCGTCGTTCGGACCACAGACCAAACCATATGCGCAACTTGCCGAGGAAGGACTGCTTTTCGACATTGCCACATGGCCTGCATCGGGTATAGCCGACAACTGGCCTCCGCGCATGGATTATCCATCGGGTGTGAAGGTCTACAATGCCTATAGCGAGAGGGCGCGAGATATATATTGGAAAAATCTCACTCGTCTGGCCGATCTCGGTATGGACGGCTGGTGGATGGACTCTACAGAGCCTGACCATTATGATGACAATATGGATTTCTCCACCGGTGTCGGTACTTTCCGTTCGGTCAGAGGGGCATATCCTCTCCTCACTGTTGGCGGTGTCCACGATCGTCAGCTGGCTGCCGACAGCACCAGGCGTGTCTTCATCCTCACTCGTTCCGGATGGGTGGGGCAGCAGCGATACGGGTGTAATGTCTGGACCGGAGATGTCGCCTCTTCCTGGGATATGCTGAGGAAGCAGATACCGGCACAGCTCAATTTCTCCATGACAGGCAATCCAAATGTCAATTCCGACCTTGGAGGCTTCTTCTGCGCAAGCTATTCTACTCCATATATGAAGGCTTATGACAACCCTCTTTTCCGCGAACTCACTGTGAGATGGACCCAGATGGGAGTGTTCACACCGATGATGCGCTCCCACGGTGCCGACTGCCCTCGCGAGATATACAATTTCGGAAAAAGGGGAGAGCCTGTGTTTGACGCTCTCGAAGAGGCTGTGAGGCTGCGCTATGCACTGCTGCCCTATATCTATTCTACGGCATGGGATGTAAGTGCCGGACGTTCCTCATTCATGCGTCCGCTTGTGATGGATTTTCCTGCTGACAGACGCGGTCATGACTGTCGTGATGAGTATATGTTTGGCCGCCAGCTTCTTGTCGCTCCTGTCGTCGAAGCACAGTATACTCCCGAAACAGTGATTGACATTGATGAGAATACCGGTTGGGACAAGCCCTCAGCCGGCCACGGCACGTCGGCGGCCGATGGCGTTGATTTCCTGCAACAGAGGACCACAGATGTTTATCTGCCTGCCGGTACCGACTGGTATGACTTCTTTACAGGCAAGCGATTCAAGGGCGGTGTCAAGGTTAGCGTTCCTGTCACCATAAAGTCAATCCCCGTATTTGCACGGGCCGGAGCCATCATTCCTATAGGTCCGGATGTGCAGTATGCTTCCGAAAAGCCATGGGATAATCTTACAATACAGGTATACCCCGGTGCCGACGGAACCTTCACGCTCTACGAGGATGAGGGAGACAACTACAACTATAAGAAGGGCGTGTACTCCGTAATTGACATGGAGTATGATGCAAAAAGAAATACCCTCACAATATCCGACCGCAGAGGCTCATATCCGGGAATGTTGTCAGAGAGAAAATTCCGTGTCGTGAATATGCACACCGGCAAGACTTTAGACATCGGCTACTCCGGGACAAAGGTCGACGTAGCGTTGCGGTAGTCCGGTTCACTCTCTCACTGCCACATTGGCCGGTGAGAGAGTTTTTTTCCACATATAGAATACCGCTGTGCTCACTGCCGTGGCCACTGCTCCTGCTACACGGCTTGCCGCAAGGGGAATACCCACTCCCTCCATATATGCGCCCGTGGGAGCATAGCATATAAACGTCACACACAGCCATGTCATGAACATAGCCGGAATCATTGTGATGGCATATAACTTGCCGTGGCGGGCGAGATATACGGTGCAGGCCCACAGGGTGAATATCGAGAGAGTCTGGTTGCACCATGCAAAATAGCGCCAGAGCACATCGAAATTGATATTAAGAAGCACGAAGCAAATGGCCACGATGGGCAGAGTCACCATCATCCGTTTGGCGAATTTTGTCTGTGACAGGCCTATATAGTCGGCTACCACCAGGCGCAGGCTGCGCATCGCTGTGTCGCCTGTGGTGATAGGTGCGGCGATTACACCGAGTATCGCGAGAATGCCCCCGAATGTACCGAGCCATTTCACGCACACATCATGTACCAACAGGCCCGCGTCGGCACCATTAGAAGCCATATAGTCCGACAGACCCTCATATCCGCCTGTGAACGCTATGGCCGCCGCGGCCCATATCAGAGCCACGATGCCCTCCGATATCATAGCTCCGTAGAATACAGGTCGGCCATATCTCTCGTTTTTCAAGCATCTTGCCATCATGGGACTTTGTGTGGCATGGAATCCCGATATTGCACCGCACGCTATTGATATGCACATCATGGGGAGTATCGGAGCATTGTCTCCGGAGGGATGGCGGTTGTACATACCGGCCTCGAATCCGGTGGGAATCTCTATACCGTTGAACATCATGTAGCCCATGATGCCTGCAGCCATGAACAGGAGGGCAAACCCGAAAAGAGGATAGAGGTTGCCGATAAGCTTGTCCACAGGTAGCAGAGTAGCAAGGATATAGTACAGGAATATGCATCCGGCCCAGAATGTCACATCCAGGTGCTCGGGGGTCAGTGTGGCGAGCAGTCCGGCCGGAGTGCGCACAAACACGGCTACAACCATCAAGAGCAATACACACGTCAGTATACTCATCACGGCTTTAACCTTTCGGCCCAGCTCACTGCCGACAATCTCGGGTAGTGACTTGCCGTTCATTCTCACGGATATCATGCCGGAGACGAAGTCGTGGACCGCGCCGGCAAAGATAGTCCCGAGCACAATCCAGATGAATGCCGCCGGACCATACATAACACCCATTATGGCTCCGAATATCGGACCCACGCCCGCGATGTTGAGAAACTGTATCAGAAAAACTTTCCAGGTCGGAATCTCCACGTAGTCTATACCGTCGGCCATGGACTTGGCCGGAGTGGGCCGGGAGGAATCTGTGGCAAATACTTTTTCAACCAGTGCGCCATATAGGAAGTATCCCGCTATGAGCGTCACCAGTGCTATCAGAAATGGTGTCATTAAGGCAAATTGTTTGTTTGTGGGCTGCAAAGATAATAATTTACAATGAGATTTCCTACCTATATGTAAAATCCTACATTCCACACATACAATGTCAGCAGTCGTCGTTTTTTCATGATCGTATTCCGTCCCGTCAATCGGTCACATAGCTGCAGCTATGCTACTTCTTTCCAGGACGGAATACGACTCATGTCAATGAACTATTGGTTTAACACTTGTTATTAGGCACTCTCTAAAAGAGGCTGCCGAATTGTATTGTCAGCTGTTATGAAAATCTTTTATTCAGTGGCCTTTAAAATCACTCTGTTTGCCTTGTCGACGACCGAGGTCTCAAGTGATGCCAGATATATCCTTGTGGTAGTCTCCGAACTATGTCCTATCCCCTCGCTTATCACACTCAGCGGAATTCCCTTGCTTTTTGCAACCGAAGCCCAGCTGTGGCGGGCCACATAGAGTGTGAGACGAGTGGCCACTCCTGCCATTTTGGCCACTTTCTTTAGGGCCGAGTTGATATTGTTGCTCGTATTGCGGTAGCTGTGTCGCTCGTCTATATCGGTCCTGCGCAGAATCGGGAGGAGATACTCGGTAGGATTGTCGGGATATTTGTCTATCATCTGCTGCATTTCGTCGGTCCAGCCTATGGTGAGAAGTTGCCCTGTCTTACGTCGGCGGTAGGTCACGAAACCGTCACGCAGGTCGGTCTTGCGCAGATAGGCCATGTCGATAAAGCTCATGCCCCTGAGAAAGAAGCTCATCATGAACATATCCCTCGCATATTCCATGGCCGGGTTTCCCGAGAGGTCGAGTCTTCTGATGTGGCGGAGGGTTTTGAGAGGCAACGCTCTCTTTTTTGTTTTCCCAATACCTGTGTAGACACGGGTGAAAGGGTGGAGGTCCTCTATGTCGCCCTCTTCCACAGCCCGGTTGTAGACTGCTCGGAGTATGCGGATGTAGAATGACACCGTGTTGTTCACGACACCCCTCCGCATGAGCCACGCCTCATATCCCTGCATGATTCTGGGTGTCAGACAGTCCAGATGGATATCTTCGCTTAGTCCGGTCTCGCATAGATATTTCGTGAAGCTCACAAGAGCCGAGGCGTAGGTTTCGGAAGTGCGGATCTGTCCGTTTTCTCTGAGACTACGCGATATTCCCTTTATGAAGGTCTGGAAGGTATATTCCGACAGATATGTTGTGAATCTTTCTACGACCTCGTCGGTCGTATATTGTTCTTGTTCCATTTCAAGACGGCGTGCTATCCGGCTGAGTCGTTCCACATCGCGTCTTATCTTCTTCCACGTCGTTTGTGTGCGCATACGTCGTTGTGGGTCATTGGCCGGCACTATAGCGTCCGATTGTCCCTCGTCCCACTCGCAGGGAAGCATATGGTGGACGGACGATACCTGTCTCACTGTTCTGTCGTGGATGACCTGATAGTAGACTCTGCCCTCGCGGCCTTCAACAGTCGAAGGTCTGAACTTTACTCTTACTGATGTCATGCGTTATGATTGATGTTATTGGTAAGTGGATAATACTTGCTATGCAGGGAAATTGTCTTGTCGAAATTACACATTTACCGGAAAAAGATGTACTATTGCAGTCGGTACTTATCCGGCACAAAAAACACAGATATATGACACGGCCAATCAGAGCGGTTTTCTTTGACAGCAATTCGAAATTAATGTATGTGATCCTTCTTTTCGTGTGGATTTGTTTCTACTTTGTGGTGAGCAATACTCCGCTATATGAGGACGACTTTTATTTTGTCTTTTTCAGTACGCCTGACGATGTAAACTGGTATCCATACACACAATGGTTTCCGTCGGCCTATACCGAAAGATTTTCCGGCGTTTCTCGTTTTGTCCCTCATCTCATGGTGGCTTTGTTTGACAGCGTGCTGAGTAAGACTGTCTTTAATCTGCTGGCCTCGTGCAGTTTCATGTTTCTGTGTTATCTCATGGCTTCTACAGCCACTGACGATAAAGCCAAAGTCCCTCCGTTGATGATTTTGTCGGCGTTTCTCCTGTGGTTTGTGGTTCCCGGATTCTTTCAGGCTTGTCTGTGGAAGAGCGGTGTGTGCAACTATCTGTTTGTCGGGGTCTTGATTCTGTTGTTCTATCGTTCTGTTACTTCTGTCACACATGGGAGGACAAGTGTTTTCCAATGTTTGTTATGGGCCTTGTTCGGCTTTGTGGCAGGATGGACCAACGAGGGCTTTGTCGTAGGGTTGGGTGCAGGTCTGATAGCCTATTTCGTTTCCGATTTTAGGAAGTTGGACAGAAGAAAATGTTCGATGCTCATTGGCTTTTTTGCCGGAGCGGCCTGTCTGTGTCTGTCACCGCTCAACATATATCGTTTTTTCCATTACAATGATGTTTCTGGGGTTGTTTCGTCTGCGCTTTCTTTTCTGCGGTCGTTTATTGCTATGACTGATGTCCGCATTACGTTGGTGTTGGCTGCCGGTATGATATTTTGCGTGTTAGCAGGCGGAAGGCGACGGTCGGCCATGCTTGGATTTCTGCATGAAAATATGATTCTGTGTGTCGCGGTGGCAGTATCATTTATATTTGTAACAATGACTCGCCATGATAGTGGTCATTCCAGATTTCCGATAGAATTCTATTCGACAATAATAGCGATTGTGCTGTGTAATAAGTTGAGCATTAGTTTGTTGAATAAAATAGGGGGGGGTAGTTCGGTACTGCTTCTTGCCGGAATGATCTATGTGATACCATATAGCGTGAGAAATCACAAAGACCATGAGAATATGAAAGCAGGTATTGAGGAATGTCGAGATTTTGCCGTAGTTGAAAATATCAGTGTCAACGAGTATTTAAAAAGGTATATAAAGCCGACAATGACGACAGTATATCATATCTGGAATATGAATTGTGGAGATTTGGTCAAGTCATATTATAATGGCAGCCAAAACACCGTCATAGTGGATTCGCTTGTATACCGGAATATATTGAAACACAACCGTGAGTGGACTATGATGCATTTCCCGTCGCGGGGCTTCAGTTGGATCAGAGTTCCGGCTGACAGGAAAATAAGTAAGATTGTCTACAATATCCGCAAGACAGATGTTGACAGCCTGCCTTTGTTTCAAAGAATTATACACCATATTTCTCACGCTACACGCTCTCCGAAGTGGAGGTAGACAGGCATCAGGAAACAATGATAGGAGATGAGAAATGGATTGTCATAACCGACAATCCGATAGTCGGTGACAGAGTAAAGAATGTCACGGTCTGTCTGGAATAGTCGACCTTTGATGACTGGGACATCAGATTTTTGATATTATTCCGGATTTTTTGTACCTTTGTAGGTTATGAATTTTCACCTGTCCTCACAATATAGCCCAACGGGCGACCAGCCGCAGGCCATTGACCAGCTTGTAGCCGGAATCAATGCTGGCGAGAGAGCACAGACGCTGCTCGGTGTCACCGGTTCCGGCAAGACATTCACGATGGCCAACGTGATTGCCCGCACCGGCAAACCGACTCTGATACTCAGTCACAATAAGACCCTGGCTGCTCAACTCTACGGGGAATTCAAAAACTTCTTCCCCGACAACTCTGTGCAGTATTTTGTCTCCTATTACGACTATTACCAGCCCGAGGCTTATATCCCCACTGTAGACAAGTATATAGAGAAGGATCTGATGATCAATGATGAAATCGAGAAGCTGCGTCTTTCCACCGTGTCGGCCCTCCTTTCGGGCAGGAAGGATGTCATTGTGGTTTCATCGGTGTCGTGTCTCTACGGCATGGGCAATCCTCAGGATTTCGATGCAAATGTTGTGCAGGTAAAAGTGGGACAGAAGGTGGCGCGCAATAAATTCCTGCGTTCGCTTGTGGGCGCTCTCTATTCGCGCAACGAGGTGGAGCTCGGACGTGGCACTTTCCGTGTCAAAGGCGACACTGTGGACATACGTCTTGCCTACGAGGAAATAATAGTGAGAGTGACATTCTGGGGCGACGAAATAGAGTCGATAAAGACCCTTCACCCCGACGACAACACTTCGCTTGGCTCTCACGACGTGTTTCAGATTTTCCCGGCAAATCTGTTTGTCACTTCACCCGAGAGAATGGGTACAGCCATCGGACAGATCGAGCTCGATCTCGGAGAACAGTACAACCGTTTCTTCGGCGAGGGAAAGGAGCTTGAGGCAAAGCGTCTGCTCGAGCGTGTCAGCTACGATGTGGAGATGTTGCGCGAGGTGGGCCACTGTTCGGGTATAGAGAACTATTCGAGATATTTCGACGGCCGGGAGCCAGGTATGCGACCGTTCTGTCTGCTTGATTATTTCCCCAAAGACTTCCTCACTATAATTGACGAGAGCCATGTCACCCTCCCGCAGTGTCGAGCCATGTATGGCGGAGACTTGTCGCGCAAGCTTAATCTCGTAGAGTATGGCTTCCGTCTGTCGGCTGCTCTCGACAATAGACCGCTGAAATTCGAGGAGTTCGAGAGACTCACTCCGCAGGTGCTATATGTTAGTGCCACTCCGGCCGATTATGAACTGGAGAAGTGTGAGGGTGTAGTGGTGGAGCAGATTATACGACCCACCGGACTGCTTGACCCGCAGATATTCGTCCGCCCGTCGCTCAACCAGATTGACGACCTGCTTGAGGAAATCAACAGGCGCATAGAGGCCGACGAGCGTGTGCTCGTAACCACGCTCACCAAGCGTATGGCCGAGGAACTCAATGACTATCTTCTGCGTCTACGCATAAAGACCGCATATATCCACAGCGATGTCGACACTCTTGACCGAATCAAAATTCTTGACGGGCTCAGGGCCGGCGATTTCGATGTGCTGGTGGGTGTCAATCTTCTCCGCGAGGGCCTTGACCTCCCCGAGGTGTCGCTTGTGGCCATTCTTGATGCCGACAAGGAGGGATTCCTGCGCAACCATCGCTCGCTTACTCAGACGGTGGGACGTGCTGCGCGAAATCTCAACGGCACTGTGATAATGTATGCCGACAAGATAACCGACTCAATGCAGCAGACAATCGACGAGACTGCACGTCGCCGCACCATCCAGCTCGAATACAATGAGAAGCACGGTATAACGCCACAGGCTATTGTCAAGGCACGCAATGCCATCATAGGCCTTGAGGATGAGGACGATGTGGCAACAGTGCGCACATCGGGTCGCGATGCCAGATCTCCCAAACAGAAGTTGCCGGCTTCACGTAAGAGCACGGCTATGCCATATGCCGAGGAGTATAGCCCGAAGGTAGATATTGCAGCAGATCCGGTGATACCCTATATGTCGTCGGAAGCCTTGCAGAAGCTTATCACAAAACGGCGTGAGGAAATGGTGGATGCAGCAAAGAAAATGGAATTTATCGAGGCTGCCCGCCTCCGCGACGAGATACTCGCCTTGGAGGAGCGCCTCTCAAAACTCACACAGGACGCATGAATCCGAGACTTGAACAATATCTCCCCACAAGCGTCAAGGAGATGAAGGCCCTTGGCTGGGACCACGTTGACGTGGTGATTTTCACGGGCGATGCCTATGTAGACCATCCCTCGTTCGGAGCAGCCGTGATAGGCCGCACGCTTCAGGCCGCGGGCTATAATGTGGCAATAGTGCCACAGCCCAACTGGCAGGACGATCTACGCGACTTCCGTAAATTCGGTGCGCCGAGACTGTTTTTCGGAGTCTCGGCCGGAGCCATGGACTCCATGGTGAACCACTACACCGCCGCCCGCCGCCGCCGAAGCGACGATGCATATACACCGGGCGGACGTCATGGCGCCAGACCAGACTATCCTACGATTGTATATTCCGGAATCCTACGCGACCTTTTCCCCGATACCCCCGTTATAGCCGGCGGTATAGAGGCTTCGATGCGCCGTCTGGCCCACTACGATTACTGGCAGGATGCTCTGCGTCCGTCGATACTCATGGACTGCAAGGCTGATATAGTAAGCTACGGAATGGGGGAACACACCATCAGGGAGATTGCCGACCGTCTCGCGGCCGGAGAGACTGTGGCCGATCTTCACGATATGGCCCAGATTGTCGTGAGAGAGACAGCCGGACCTGCCGAAGCCGTGGACGGAACCATAACAGAGACCGATTCTGACATAGTGCTCCATCCGTTTGAACGCTGTCTTCGCGACAAGAAGGCTCAGGCCGAGAATTTCCGTCACATCGAACGCCAGAGCAACTCCATGCACGGCAAGACCATATGGCAGCGTCACGGGAAAGTGTGGATAAGGGTCAATCCAATGCTCCCGCCCATGACGACCGAGGAGATAGATTCGTCGTTTGATCTTCCATACACCCGTATGCCGCATCCCCGGTATAAGGACAAGCGCATTCCGGCCTACGAGATGATACGCCATTCGGTCAACATCCACCGCGGATGTTTCGGAGGGTGCTCGTTCTGCACCATATCGGCACATCAGGGCAAGTTCATATCCTCGCGAAGTGCCGAGTCGGTGCTCAGGGAGATACGCCAGGTGACACGTATGCCCGATTTCAAGGGATACATCAGCGATGTCGGCGGACCAAGCGCCAATATGTACGGGATGGGCGGTAAAGACCTGTCGGTATGTTCCAAGTGTCTCCGTCCGTCATGTCTCCATCCTAAGGTGTGTCATAATCTTAACACCGACCACCGTCCGCTGCTTGAGCTCTACCACCGTGTGGATGCCGTGGAGGGTGTGAAAAAGTCGTTCATAGGAAGCGGAGTGAGATATGACCTGTCGATGCATCACACAGGCGATCCGGCAATCGACAAGGCCAACCGCCGATACAATGAGGAGCTTATAACCTCTCATGTGTCAGGCCGTCTGAAGGTGGCTCCCGAGCATACATCCGACGCGGTTCTCTCTGTAATGAGAAAGCCATCGTTTGTGCTCTACCACGAGTTTTCCAAATTTTTTGACCAGGTGAACTCGCGTCACGGGTTGAAGCAGCAGCTGATACCCTACTTCATCTCGTCGCATCCGGGATGTCACGAAAACGATATGGCTATGCTGGCAGCAGAGACCAAGGAGTTGAATCTGCATCTTGAACAGGTGCAGGATTTCACACCCACGCCTATGACACTATCGACCGAGATTTACTACACAGGCTATCATCCCTATACGCTTGAGAAGGTTTTCACAGCCACGACTCCCGAGGCCAAACAGGGGCAGAGGAAGTACTTTTTCTGGTATGACCGAGCCTATCGTGACGACATCATGCGCTCGCTGAGGAAGATGCATCGGCCCGACATTGCCACCAGGCTTTTCGGTCAGACTCGATTCAATCCGGGGCGCAGAAAGTGAAAAATCACTATTTTCGGGTATTTCAGATAAGGAAACAAATCCCGAAATTTGCACCTTGAAAAACAACTGTATTCAACAATGAGATTATCGGAACTGCCCACAGGAAGTGTGGGTGTAATCATAAAAATCCTCGGACACGGAGCTTTCAGAAAGCGCATGATAGAGATGGGCTTCGTGAAAGGGAGGGAAATCAAGGTGATGATGGCCGCACCTCTCCGTGACCCCGTGAAGTATGAGCTGATGGGCTACGAGGTGTCGCTGCGACGTGTCGAAGCAGACCTCGTGGAAGTGGAACCTCTTGAAGAGAGCCATGTCACACCTCCCACCCACACCAATGTGGTGGATGACTCGGAGATAGATGACGCAGTGCCGCGTGAGAGCCGTCACAAGGTAATCAATGTGGCTCTGATAGGCAATCCCAACTGTGGCAAGACATCTCTTTTCAACACGGCTTCGGGAGCTCGTGAGCACGTGGGCAATTACAGCGGTGTCACTGTGGATGCCAAGAAAGGCACACTTACCCACAGAGGCTACCGTTTCAACATAGTTGATCTTCCGGGCACTTACTCGCTCGCATCCTATTCGCCCGAGGAGCTGTATGTGCGACGCTATCTGCGCGACGAGACTCCTGATGTGATAGTCAATGTGGTGGACGGTTCCAATCTTGAGCGTAATCTATATCTCACCACCGAACTCATCGACATGGACCGCTCGATGGTGATAGCTCTCAATATGTATGACGAGCTTGAGCGTGAAGGCACCCGTCTCGACTACAAAACGCTCGGTGAGATGATAGGTGTGCCAATTGTCCCGACAGCAGCCAAGACGGGATATGGAATCAACGAACTTTTTGATACCATAATACGTGTATATGAGGGAGAGGAACACACTGTGCGTCATGTCCATGTGAGTCTTGGTGGAGATATCGAGCATTCCCTCACCGAAATCAAGGATGCCCTCAAGGCTCATCCCTCTGTGATGCGTCATTTCTCACCGCGCTATCTTGCCATCAAGTTTCTTGAGAAAGATCCGGAGGTGCAGCATCACATTCTCCAGCTACCTGATGCCCAACATCTTGTGGCTCTTCGTGACAGAAGCCTCGCGAAGTTTGAGAGGCTTCATCCCGGTACAGACATCACCGCTGCCATAGCCGATGAGAAATATGGTTTCATAGCCGGTGCACTGGCTGAGACGGTGGTGAAAGATGACAAGGCCGACCGCAACTATTCCACACGTATCATAGACACTATAGTCACCAACAAACTCTTCGGCTTCCCTCTTTTCATATCCATCATGATATTCATCTTCTGGGCCACGTTCTATATCGGAGCCTTCCCGATGGAGTGGATCGAGAATTTTGTGACTTGGCTCGGCGACGCCGTGAGGGAATATCTTCCAGAAGGATGGGTCAAGGATCTCGTGGCCGATGGTATCATAGGCGGTGTGGGTGGTGTCATAGTCTTCCTGCCAAACATACTGATACTCTATCTGTGCATTTCCTTCATGGAGGATTCGGGCTATATGGCCCGCGCGGCCTTCATCATGGATAAGGTGATGCACAGGCTGGGACTTCACGGCAAATCATTCATTCCTCTTGTGATGGGATTCGGCTGTACGGTTCCGGCCATAATGGCCTCTCGCTCGATTGAAAGCCGTTCGAGCCGAATGATCACCATACTTATCAATCCGTTTATTAGTTGTTCAGCCCGACTGCCGGTCTATGTTTTGCTGATAGGCACTTTCTTCCCGATGCACGCCACTCTTGTGTTCCTTGGACTGTATTTTCTGGGTATACTTGTTGCAGCATTGACCGCGCGACTGTTGCGCCGATTCCATTTCGGCGAGGATGAGACACCTTTTGTAATGGAGCTTCCGCCCTACCGTATTCCCACACTCAAGGCCACGTTGCGCCATATGTGGGGTAAGGGAGAGCAGTATCTCAAGAAGATGGGAGGCATCATACTGGTGGCCAGCATAGTGGTGTGGGCTCTCAACTATTTTCCGCGCCACGACGAGGAGAGTGTAGCCGTGAATATTGACCGCGTGGATGATTCACGTATAGATATGTCGCGTGACAGCTATCTCCAGATGATAGGAAAGGCGGTCAACCCGGTGATGGAACCTCTCGGTTTTCACTGGAGGGCCACTGTGGCCGCAATAGCCGGAGTCCCGGCCAAGGAAATCGTGGTCTCCACACTCGGAGTGCTTTATACGGGCGACGAGGTGGTTGAGGACTCGACTCTGTCGGCACGTCTGACTCAGGCTAATTCCTCTACCGGCCGCCCTGATTTCTCCACTGCAGGCGCACTTGCGTTCATGGTGTTCATTCTTCTCTATTGTCCATGTATGGCCACTGTCACCGCCATAGTCAAGGAGACAGGAAACCCCCGCTACGGACTTTTCACGATTCTCTATAACACTGCTGTGGCATGGGTATTTGCTTTCATCACCTACAGTATAGCGCTCCTCATTTGCTAATTCGGGCGGAAAGCATTATTTTTGTCTCGGAATTATATAAATGAACAGTCATAGTCACACCATGAAAACAATAAAGACGCTCATTGCCTTACTCTTGCTCATATTTACGTTGCAGGGCAACGCCCAGAATATGCCGGGTGATATAGAGCCTGTCAAAGCTCCGTTTGAAATGCCCGCGCTTGTCAGACCCGAATTTCCTGCCCGCACTATCAGCATCGCTAAGACCGGAGCCAAACAGGGCAAGCTTTCCACAAAGGCCATACAGGCAGCCATAGACCGGCTTGCCGGAAAGGGTGGCGGCACTGTCATTGTACCTGCCGGGTCGTGGCTCACCGGACGTATAGAGTTGAGAAGCAACATCCGACTCCATCTTGAGAAGAATGCCGAGCTGCATTTCAGCGGTGACATAAAGGACTATCTGCCCGTGGTGGCTGCCCGCAATGAGGGTATCGACGTATATTCTCTCGGAGCAATGATATATGCCGACGGCGTGGAGAATATAGCGGTGACCGGTGAGGGAAAACTTGTCGGCCCCGCCGATGACTGCGAACTCAATCTTCGCCAGGAGGGTGGTATCAGCGAGGAAGTTGGAAAGCTACCTATGGAAAAGCGTATATATGACGGCAGCAATGGAGCCAAGGTGTTTTTGCCGGTATTCTTCGGGCCGATGAACAGCCGTAACATTCTCGTGGAGGGTGTGACGTTTGAACGCTCCATTTTTTGGAACATTGTTCCGGTCTACTGCGAGAATATCATAATAAGAGGAGTGACAGTCAGCAGTCACGGTCGAAAACGCACAGATGGCATCGACATTGACTCGTCGGTGAACGCTCTCATAGAATACACCACTCTTGACTGTGGTGACGACTGCTTCACACTAAAGTCGGGTAGAGGTATCGACGGTGTGGACAAAAATCGCCCGACAGCCAATGTGGTGATACGCCACTGCCGTGTTAAGCGCGGAGTGGGTGGTATAACCATGGGCACCGAGACTGCTGCTGGAATCCGCAATGTGTATATGCACGACTGCGTGATGGAGAATCCATCCTTCCCGTTCTATGTCAAGACACGCCGTCCGCGTGGCGGAGGTGCGGAAAATGTACTTGTGGAACGTGTCAGGGTGGAGAAAAGCGGCAAGACTGTATTCAAGTTTGATATGCTTGGTTCGGTGGAATGGATTGGCGAGCTTGCAGAGCGTATGCCTGCCCGAGAGGTGGGGCGACTCACACCGAGATTTGCCGATATGACTTTCCGCGACATCACCATTCTGGAGTGTCCTGCGCTCATAAATGCCAAAGGTCTCCCTGAACAGCCTATAGAGGGACTTGTGTTCGAGAACATCAAAGCTCCCACCATGCAGATGCAGCTCCAGGATGTAGGCACAATGATATTCCGTTGACCATATGATAAAAAATCTCATATTTGATTTCGGCAAGGTGCTCGTGGACTATGATTTCATGGCTCTGCTCACAGGCTATTTTGGCGAAGATACCGAGCGTCTGGACCAGATGTGCCGGTTGTTCCTTTCTCCAGGATTCATAGACAGGTGTGACCGCGAGGCCGTTCCTTTCAGTGAGATAATCAGAGAGGAGCAGAAGAACCATCCTGAGCTTGCCGACGGACTGCAGTTCTTTCATGACCGTTATGTTGATTTCGTGACCGGCGAGGTGCCGGGCATGAAAGAACTTCTGTGCAGGCTCAAGGCCAACGGCTACCGCCTCTACGGACTCACCAACTGGAACAGTGTGGTACACGAGGTGATGAGAAGATATGAGAGTATTTTCGGGCTGCTGGACGGTAGGGTGATTTCTTCGGAGGAGCATTTTATCAAGCCGGAGAGAGAAATCTACGAGTGTCTGTGCAGCCGCTACGGTCTTGACCCTTCCGAGTGTCTGTTTGCCGACGACAAGGCTGTGAATGTGGAAGGCGCGTTGAAGGCCGGAATGAATGCTGTGGTCTTTACGGATGCGGCAAGGTATATCAACGACCTTGAGACATATGGAGTGAAGACAGACTGAGAGGGGAGTGGGAGATGGCTTCTGAACTTGTTTCAGAATCTTAGGCCGGCGTCCGGATTGTCTTCTCCGACGATGTACTCTTCGTAGTAGGCGAGTATGAGAGTGGTGAGCGGCAGTGCTATTATCATGCCGATGAGTCCGAGCAGGGTACCCCAGACAGATAGCGATAGCAGGATGATGGCCGGGTTGAGGCCAAGGGCTTTTCCCATGATTTTCGGTGTGAGAATGTAGTCGCACACACACTGGCTTACAACGTATACAATGAGACATTTGCCCATTAGCACCCAGAATCCATCGGGCCCGGCGAGGGAGGATATGAAACACACAAAGGCCACGGGTATCAGAGTCACATACTGGAAATAGGGTATCATGTATAGCAGCCCGACGAGTATGCCGAGCACTATGGCCATAGGTATGCCCACGATCGAAAAGCCTATGCAGTAGAACACGGCTGCGAAGAGGGCAAGAAGAGCCTGTCCGCGGAAATAGCGGTTCATTGAGCGTTTGATATCGTCGGATACCTTTGAGGCGATGTGGCGGTACTTCTTTGGGACGAGCATCCGGAACCCGCGCATCAGACGACGGTAGTCAAGCAGAATAAATATGACGTAGATGAACGTCAGCAGCCACTCAAGGGCGTGAAGCAGATATTCCACCGATGTGGACAGGAGGTTTGCGCCTTTGTTGATTATGGACTCGAGCCGCCCTCCTTCAATGAGTCTGTTCATTGTATCGGTGTTGAAGTACTGTGACAGTGTGTCGCGTATCTCGCGCGGAAGGAATGGGACTATATCGCCCGATTCAGAGTATTTCCTGACCAGAGTTGCCATCTGGTTTATTTCGTCAACTATTGAAGGTATGAACAGGTAGGCGAGTCCCGCAATGGCACAGCCAACGGTTCCGAGTGTGAGAAGAATAGCCACGATGCGCCACTTGATGCGGAGCCTGTCCATGCAGAATTCCACCGCAGGCTCCAGGATGTAGGCTATGAGGCAGGCCAGACAGAATGGCAGCAGGACATTTCGCAGCACGTTGATCAGATATACGGCTCCGGCGATGATGACAAGTGTGATGAGTATGCGACACATACGGTCGAAGGTGAACGGCTTGCTCATAGTGGGTGTTGTGACGTGTTTATATAAAAAGGGTAAAGGAGCGGAAAATGTTTGCCCGTGCGCGGTTTTTTTGTTAAGTTTGCAATGTGAAAAAGATAGTGCAGGAAGATATAGCCCGCGCGGCTGAAGTGATGAGGTCGGGAGGCGTTGTGCTCTACCCCACAGATACAGTGTGGGGCCTTGGGTGTGATGCCTCGTGCGAGGAGGCTGTGCGCAAGATTTTCGAGATAAAGCGCAGAGCCGACAGCAAGGCCTTGATATCACTTGTCGGTTCGGAGAGAGCTCTTGTCGACTGTGTTGGCGAGGAGTATGCCGCGATTTACTCGCGTCTGCGAGAGCAGGCCGGCGGGCGTCCTCTCACCGTTGTGTTTCCCCATGCCGAAGGGCTGGCCGGTAATCTGTCTGCCGAAGACGGCAGTGCCGGGCTGCGCCTGACAGGCGAGTTGTATTCGTCGGCTTTGTGCGAGATGCTGGGACATCCTGTCGTGTCTACATCGGCCAATATCAGCGGGGAGCCTGCTCCGCGTTTCTATGGCGAGGTGGCCGACGCAATTGTGGAGGCAGCCGACTATGTATCGTTGTACCGACGGGATGACGAGACCCCATCGCAGCCATCAAAAGTGGTTAAAATACTCCCTACGGGAGAGACAGTGACACTACGCCCTTGACAGAAAAGCAGAAACTCCGGACCCTCTATGTGGCTGTCGACTATGTGTCGACTCTCGCGGGGCTGGCGGTGTTCAGCTTTGTGAGGTATCTGGTGGTACCCGGACTCGTGGAGCGTTTTGGCTCTGCGATAGCATTTTTCGGAACTGTGGGTGTGCGTCTGACAATGGCCGTGTGTCCTCTGTTCATGCTTCTGCTCTATTATCTGACGGGTTATTATGTCAGGGTGACTGCAAAGTCGAGGGTGAACGAGTTTCTGAAAACAGCCGTGGCTGTGGCTATCGCATCGCTTGTCTTTTTTCTCGTGGTGCTTCTCAACGATGTGCTTCCGCGCCGTCGATACAACTACGAGATGATACTTCTCTTTTTCTCGGTAATGCTCCCTATCGTGTATGTCCCGAGGGTTCTGCTCACCTCTATTCTGAAGTGGCGTGCGCGAGGTCGAGGGCCGAGGAGTTTTCTGCTTGTCTCGTCTGGTCCGGTGGACGACCGCGTGATTGACACCTGCAATGCCACAGGTCGTGAGTATGGGTTCCGCATAGGGGCGGTGTATGATATCGGCCGTGAGGAAGACCGTGGCGAGTCGGTTGAATCAGTGATGTCGAGACTCGGGCTGCGAGGTGCGATGCTGCTTCCGGGGACGATTGACTCCGGGAAGGTTATGGGACTGCTGTCGAGACTGTTCCCGCTGTCGGTACCTGTTATGCTTAGTCCAGATGAGAGAGAGATTGTCACAGGACGTGTGAAGTTTGACACCGTGACCGCCGAACCACTCACTGACTTGACCGATCCCCATCTGCCAGACTCGTTCGTGGCTGTGAAGAGGATGATGGATATCATAGTTTCGGGTGTTGCGCTGGTGGTGCTAAGCCCGGTGCTTGTTTCGCTCGCACTTGCTGTCAGAATCATGTCGGGTGGGCCTGTGTTTTATTCTCAAGAGCGGATAGGCTATCACGGCCATCCTTTTCGCATACATAAATTCAGGTCAATGATCACCGACTCCGAGCCTGGAGGACGACCGATGCTTTCGGGCGGTGGCAATGATCCGAGGGTGACTCCTTTGGGGCGGTGGATGAGGAAATACCGCCTTGATGAGCTTCCCAATCTGTGGAATGTGCTGAAGGGTGATATGTCGCTTGTGGGACCGCGTCCCGAACGGCGCTATTACATAGATCTCATCAGTGTACGTGCTCCCCACTGTGCTCTTCTCCATCTTGTGAGGCCCGGGCTGACTTCGTGGGGTATGGTCAAATATGGATACGCCTCGGATGTCGATGCGATGGTGGAGCGACTTAAATATGACATACTCTATATCCAGAATCTCTCTATGTCAGTGGACCTGCGCATACTTCTGCACACGGTGCGCACTGTGGTGAGGGGTGAAGGAAAATGAACAAATAGATATAACGACAATGACAACGGTATTCAACACAACAGGCAAGCGCCTCAACGAATTTTTCATGCGGCTGCTTGAGTGGCGCGAGAAGCATATAAAGGAGAAGACCTTTGTGAGTATTCTTGCGCTCATGGTCGGACTCTTTGCCGGATTTGCCGCTCTGGTGCTGAAATGGCTGATACACTGTATTTCGTCGGTGCTTACCGCAAGTCTGGCCATAAACGGTGTAAATTATCTCTATCTTCTGTTGCCTCTGGCCGGTATATTCATCACGAGCGTGTTTGTGAGATATGTCGTGCGTGATAACATATCCCACGGTGTCACCCGTGTGCTGTATGCTATCTCTCAGAACAAGTCGAGGCTCAAGCGTCACAATATGTATACTTCGGTTATAGCCAGCTCAATAACCATCGGTTTCGGTGGTTCGGTGGGTGCCGAGGGACCTATAGTGTATACAGGTGCTGCGATAGGCAGTAACCTCGGACGTCTCTTCAGACTGTCGCCACGTATTCTGATGATTCTTGTGGGATGTGGCGCGGCGGCCGGTATTGCCGGAATCTTCAAGGCTCCTATAGCCGGAATGCTTTTCACACTTGAGGTGCTGATGATTGATCTTACCACGGTGTCGGTGATGCCGCTCCTGATAGCTTCTATTACGGCTGCTACCGTGGCCTATGCCTTCACCGGATATGACGTGGAGTTTTTCTTTGTTCAGAGCGAGCCGTTTCTCACATGGAAGATTCCATATGCCATTATGCTGGGTCTTTTCCTCGGTTTTGTGTCGCTCTACTTCACGCGGTCGATGAATATGATGGAGACCATGTTCCGCCGGTTTGATTCGCCGTGGGCCAGGGTCGCTATCGGCGGAAGTATTCTGGCCATGCTCGTGTTTTTCTTCCCTCCGCTTTATGGCGAGGGGTATTCCTCGATTATGGATCTGCTTGACGGCAATACCGGCTCGATAGTGAATAACTCCATGTTTTATGCCGACCGTGATAATCCCTGGTGGATCATGGGCTTTATCCTGGCGCTCGTGTTGCTGAAGACGTTTGCCACTTCGGCTACAAATGGCGGCGGAGGTGTGGGCGGTACCTTCGCTCCGTCTCTGTTCGTGGGCTGTATGGCCGGATTTCTTTTTGCCTATGGGCTCAACTATGTGTTCGGACTGGAACTTTCTGCTAAGAATTTCGCTTTGATGGGAATGGCCGGTGTGATGTCGGGTGTGATGCACGCCCCTCTGATGGGCATCTTCCTGACGGCTGAGCTTACAGGTGGATATGACCTCTTCCTGCCGTTGCTCATTGTCTCGACAATATCTTACGGAACTATCAAATTTTTTGAGCCTTACAGTATCTACACCATGCGTCTGGCCCATGATGGAAAGCTTCTTACCCACCATAAGGACAAGGCTGTGCTGACACTTCTGAAGATGGATTCGGTGATAGAGACCGATTTTGTCACAGTGACTACAGATATGAACCTGAAGGAGATGGTGGGCGCCATCTCTCGCTCGTCGCGCAATCTTTTCCCCGTTCTTGGAAACGACAACCGACTTGTTGGTGTGGTGATTCTTGATGAAATCCGCAATATAATGTTCCGCCCCGACCTTTACAGGCGTATGTTTGTGAGCCAGTTTATGTCTATGCCTCCGGCCAGGGTGGAGCTTGGCCAAAGCATGGAGCAGGTGATGAAGACTTTTGACAACACCGGTGCGTGGAATCTTCCAGTCGTTGATGCCGACGGGCACTATGTGGGCTTTGTATCCAAGTCGAAGATTTTCAACTCCTACCGACGGGTGCTCAGGCACTATTCGGAAGATTGAGGCCTTTCTCTCCGTGGCAGGGATAAAAAGGATGTCGCAGACCGTTATGCACGGTCTGCGACATCCTTTTTTGTTATATCGCGTTGGGCCTCAGGCCTTGTAGAGATATCGCTTGATGGAGCGTTTGGGGGTCTTTTCGAATTCTTCTTCCTGGATGCGGAATGACTGTACCTGCGAGTAGGCGGGAAGGGTGGAGTTGAGCACACGGATGTTTTCGTCCATCGTCTTGCTTATTTCCTGCTCGTCGAGACCTTGCTTGTTGGCATTCTCCATATCGGGTACGATGAGTGCCAGGAGTCTTCCGCCTCCGGCATCGATAATGAGCGATTCGGCTACGTATGGGAGGTTGTTGAGCTTGTCTTCTATTTCCTCGGGGTAGATGTTCTGTCCGGATGGGCCGAGAATCATGTTTTTGTCGCGTCCGCGGATGTAAAGGAATCCTTCGTGGTCGAGGTTGCAGATGTCGCCTGTGCAGAGCCATCCGTCGCTGTCCATTGCCTGCTCGGTGGCTTCGGGGTTTTTGTAGTATCCGAGCATGACGTTGTCGCCTTTGGCATAGAGCACTCCTGGAATGTTGATGGGGTCGGGAGAGTCGACTTTCACTACTACGCGGTCAACGATACGTCCGCAGGAGGCCATACGGTTGTCGTTCCATGGCGCGTAGGATATGAGTGGTGCGCACTCGGTCATGCCGTAGCCTACGGTGTAGGGGAACCCTATGCGGCGGAGGAATTTCTCGACGTCTTTGTTGAGGGCTGCTCCTCCTATTATAATCTGTTCAAGCTCTCCGCCGAATGTCTCGCGGAGACGTTCGAGGATGCGGGCGTGGAGACGGTCGTCGACGAAGGGCACCATCATCATGAGTTTCATGAGCGGTTTCTCGAGGAGGGGGAATACGCGTGTGCGTATTATCTTCTCAATGATGAGGGGGACAGCCACGATGTGGCGCGGCTTGACTTCGGCAAAGGCTCCGATAAGGATGTGGGGAGAGGGAGTGCGTGTGAGGACGCGTATGTGGTTGCCACACACGAACGGGCGCAGCATATCGATGGTGAGACCGTACATATGTGCGAGAGGTAGCATACACACCACTCCGTCGCCGGGATTGGATGGAAGATTGGTGATGCAGTAGTGTACGTTGCTCCAAAGTGCGCGATAGGGGAGCATGACTCCTTTGGAGAATCCTGTTGAGCCTGATGTGTAGGATATGAGGCAGAGTTCGTCGCGGGAGTCTTCGTGGTATTTTATGTGCTCGGGTGTGAAACGATCAGGATATTCGTGGCCGAAGAGTTCGTTGAGGTGGGCGCGGGCACGGGTGAGACGCTCGTCGGCGCTGTAGAGGAGCGAGTAGTCGCGTGTGGATATGGCTCCTTGAACCTTTGTGAGAGAGTCGGGCGAGAGTTCTTCCCACACTCCTTCGTCAAGAATGGCCAGCTTTGCATCTGAATGGTTGATGAGATGCTGTATGTTGTCGGGCTTGAAGTCGGCTAAAATAGGAACGATTACGGCTCCGTAGGTGAGTGTGGCTATGAATGACACACACCATAGCGAGGAGTTCTTTCCGCAGAGAGCCACTTTGTCGCCGGGCTGCAGGCCTATTTCGCGGAAGAGGATGTGGAGCTTGGCAATCTTGCGTGCCACGTCCTTGTAGGAAAGTGTGGTCGAGGTGTTGCCGAGGTCTGTGAAGGCCGGCCGGTCCCAATTGTCGCGTATGGCGTCTTGGAAGTATTGGTTGAGGCTTTCTCGTGGTGTCATTTTTCGGGTGATAAGTAATGGTTTTTATGAAATTTCGGCACAAAATTACGAAAAAAGTGCAATTTTTGGCTGTGATTTGATATTAATAAACCTTAAGAGGGGTTTGTGACTGCGACAGCCTCGAGTGCCTGCGGCAGTAGCGTCCGGGTGGGATCGAGACGTATGAGTGCTGGGTCTTTGGAGAGCCAGAGCATCTGTTTTTTTGCGTATACTCGTGTGTTTTTCGCTATGCGCGGTATTGCTATGTCACGCGACATGGTGCCGTCGAACATTGCGAACATCTCTTTATAGCCCACCGTGTTGAGTGAGTTGAGGTGTCGCATGGGGTAGACGCGGCGTGCTTCTTCTTCGAGTCCGTCGTCAATCATGCGCGCTACGCGCGTGTTGATGCGGTCGAATAGTTCCTGGCGCTGGTGGTCAATAGCCATTTTGACTATGCGGAACGGCCGCTGGACGGTGCGTCCGGTGAGGAGTGAGGAGCACGGCACCCCTGCCTGGAGGCATATCTCGACAGCGTGGATAAGCCTCCGGTGGTTGGACGGGTCTGGTGTGGAGGAGAGGAAGGCCGGGTCGAGGCGGGAGAGAGTGTCGTGGAGTGCTGAAAGTCCGCCACGGGTGAAGATGTCGAGGGCACGGTCGCGTACTTCGGGTGTAATGGTGGGGAGTGTGTCGATTCCGCGGGTGACGGCATCGATGTACATCATGGAGCCTCCACACATGACGGCATAGTCGGTCGAGCGCCAGATGTCATCAAGACAGGCGAGGGCTTCCTGTTCGAAGCGGGCTGCGCTGTAGTAGGCGTCGAGGGGAAGGGTCTCTATGAAGTGGTGGCGCACCCGCGCGAGCTGCTCGGGCGATGGTACGGCTGTGCCTATGGGTATGCCACGATAAATTTGCCGGGAGTCTGCAGAGACTATTTCGGTGTGCAGACTCTCGGCAATTTCTATGGCAAGGTCGGTCTTGCCGCTTGCGGTGGGGCCGGTGACGATGATGAGTGTCTTCACCGCTCGGCTACAATGCGGGCTATTTCGACGATGACCTGTGTGGCTTTTTCCATCGAGGGGACGGGTACAAATTCGTATCGGCCATGGAAGTTGAGGCCTCCGGCGAATATATTGGGGCAGGGCAGTCCCTTGAACGAGAGCTGTGCTCCGTCGGTGCCTCCTCGGATGGGCTGTACTTTGGGTGTGACGCCGGCATCTTTCATGGCCTGGATGGCTATGTCGACGATGTGCATCATTGGCTCGATTTTCTCGCGCATATTATAGTACTGATCCTTGATTTCGATGGAGGCGCAGCCGGGAAATTCGTTGTTGATCTTGCGTGTGAGGTGTTCGAGCTCTTTCTTGCGGCGCTCGAAACGGTCGCGGTCGTGGTCGCGGATGATGTAGGTGAGTACAGTTTGCTCGACGGAGCCTTCGATGGATACGAGATGATAGAAGCCCTCGTAGCCTTCGGTGTGCTCGGGAGTCTCCCAGCGCGGGAGCATGATGACAAACTGGTTGGCCACGCGTATAGAGTTGAGCATCTTGTGCTTGGCGTAGCCAGGATGAACGTTGCAGCCTTTGAATGTGACTTTTGCCACGGCGGCGTTGAAGTTCTCATATTCCAGCTCGCCCACTTCGCCTCCGTCCATTGTATAGGCCCATTCGGCGCCGAAGTGTTCTACGTCAAACTTGTGGGCGCCTTTGCCTATTTCCTCGTCGGGGTTGAAGGCTATGCGGATATCGCCGTGTTTGATCTCGGGATGGTGCATGAGGTAGTCGACGGCGGTTATTATCTCGGCTATTCCGGCCTTGTCGTCGGCTCCGAGCAGGGTTGTACCGTCGGTGACGATGAGGTCCTGTCCTTTATAGGAGAGCAGTTCGGGGAACTGCGAGGGGGAGAGGACGATGCCTTCGGCCGAGTTGAGGGTGATGTCGGCGCCGTCGTAGCTCTGGACTATGCGTGGCGACACATGGCGTCCGCTCATGTCGGGCGACGTGTCGAGATGGGCTATGAAGCCTATTGTGGGCACCTTACGGTCGGTGTTGGAGGGGAGTGTGGCCATCAGGTATCCGTTGTCGTCGAGGGTGATATCCGACAGGCCCATGGCACGAAGCTCTTTCTCAAGCTCGCGTGCGAATATCATCTGTCCCGGTGTGGAGGGGGTCATATTGGTGAGTTCGTCGCTCTGTGTGTCGAACTTCACATACTGGAGGAAACGATCTACTACAGTCATTGGTATATTTCGGAGTGTTTTCGGCAAAATTACGAATTATCGCGGAGAGGACAAACAAATTGCGGGAAAATAGGACGGAAAGATGTTGTAAAACATATTTCCAAACCGTAACTTTGCATAAAAATTAAGCACGATATGGAAGATACATTCAAGGAAGAAGAGCGGGAACGGACGGTGTTTTCGATTCTGCTCGCCATCAGTTTCGCCCATCTGCTCAACGACATGATGCAGTCGGTGATACCGTCCATCTATCCTCTCATCAAAGAGAAATATGGCTTTACTTTCGGCCAGATAGGCGTGATAACACTCGTGTTTCAGATGACCTCTTCCATACTTCAGCCGGTCGTTGGCCGTGTGGCCGACCGTCATCCTCAGCCTTATTCGCTCTCGCTGGGTATGCTTTTCACTCTCGCCGGTATGCTGCTTCTGGCCTGGGCCGACAGTTTTGCCCTCATCATGCTCTCCGTGGGTGTGATAGGCCTTGGATCGTCGATATTCCATCCCGAGTCGTCGCGTATAGCGCGTCTGGCCGCAGGACGGCGCAAGGGCCTGGCTCAATCCATATTCCAGGTCGGAGGCAACGGAGGCAGCGCCGTCGGGCCACTGCTGGCAGCCATGGTGATTCTTCCGTTCGGACAGGAGGCCATAGCATGGCTGGCCATCGCCGCACTGGCCGCGAGCGCGACACTGTTCAATGTGGGACGCTGGTACAGCAGAATTTTGCACCGGGTGACACCTAAGGCCGTGAAGGTCTCGGCAGCGGTGGCCGCACTGAGTCGCGGACAGGTGAACAGGGCACTCTTTCTGCTGGGACTGCTGACATTTTCGAAGTATTTCTTCATGGCGAGCATGACGAGCTATTTCACATTTTTCCTTATAGGCAAATTCGGAGTTGACATCCGTACATCACAGCTCTGTCTCTTCGCATTCCTTGCGGCTGTGGCTGTAGGCACCGTGGTGGGTGGCGGATATGGTGATAAATATGGCCGCAAAAGGGTGATATGGATATCCATCCTGGGCGCGGCTCCTTTTGCGCTTTTCATTCCCTATGTCGGCCTGTGGTGGGCCGTCGGGCTGGCTGTGGTCACGGGATTCATCATCTCGTCGGCCTTCTCGGCCATCCTCGTGTATGCCACAGAGCTGAAGCCTTACAGCGTGGGAATGATAGCCGGAATCTTCTTCGGACTTAACTTCGGACTCGGCGGTATAGGCTCGGCATTTTTCGGCTGGCTGGCCGACCGCACCAGCATCGAGTTTGTGTTTCGCATCAGCACACTGCTTCCCTTGCTGGGGCTGTTTACGGCCTTCCTCCCGGATGTAGAGGAGCGCAAGCAATCCCCCAGCCGTTAATCCAGTGTATAGTCCGCTGGATGTGACGCAGCAGCCTCTCGGATATTTCATGTGATTTTTATTGGCTAAAATGAGGCTTGTTTGAAAATAATTGCATAACTTTGCAGCGCCCAACCGTGGCCTCGGCAGCTATGCCGGCCATCGGCAGGGCGCATGAAGACTACGGCAGGCGACTGCGAAAGATATGTGGTTCCCCTCCACTCCGGATGGCGGGACTGTCGCCCAAATAGCCGGTGTGAAACCGAAGCATTCAGCTTTAGAGAAAATGGGACAATCGTCGCAACTTTGCGTACAATGTGATGTAACTGCGTGGAAATGTATTGATTACACATCCTTGCAGGACTTGGAGAATTGCCCTGAGTTGTAGATGACCTCCCTTCCCACACCGTCTTCTCCTATCCATACCCCACACACTGAGACCAATCATTTTTCTCAGTTCACACCCCCTCACGCCTCTCCACTGACACCATGATCGAGACCGAAGCAGCAGCAAAGCGGTGGTATGCGATGCGCGATCTGAAGCGCAAGAATGCCCTCCACCCGGCTTACGAGCAACTGTCGGAGTCCGGACTACAGGTGTTCACACCATTGCGAAATGCCCTTGTGGCCGGTCGCGGAGGCAATAAGGTGAGACGGACCGTCCCCGTTATACCCGACCTTCTTTTTGTACGCGAGGCCAAAGACGTGCTCGACCCCGTTGTAGCCTCGATACCCACCCTGCAATACCGCTATCGCCGCGGCTACTCGGCAGCCACACCCACGACGGTGAGAGACGCCGACATGAACTACTTCATCATGGCGACGAGAGCAGCAGAAAATCCACGCTATTATCTACCCGAAGAAATCACTCCCGATATGCTGCGTCGGCGCATACGCATCGTAGGCGGTCCGCTCGACGGCATAGAAGGATGTCTCCTCACCGTTCGCGGCTCCCGTTCGCGCCGCCTCCTCGTCGAGATACCCGGCTTCATCTCCGCCGCCGTCGAAGTCGAGCCGGAGTACATACAGTTGGTGTAGAACTGCGCAATCGCGGGGTGAGCCTTCTCCATCCTGGTGTATGAGAGTCTGATGATGCCTAAGGTGAGCTGACAACCACCATATATCCATGACTTCAGAAAGCAACAAACGTATTGCAAAAAACACATTCTTCCTCTATGTGAGGATGATCGTGTCTATAGTTGTTAATCTATACACAGTGAGACTGCTGTGGCAGGTGCTTGGAGTTGACGACTATGGCATCTACAATCTTGTCGGAGGAATCGTGCTGATGTTTGCGTTTCTCAACAATGCCATGATAGCGTCGTCACAGCGGTTTATCTCATTTGAATTGGGCCGAGGCGACAGCGAGCGACTCAGAAAGACGTTCTCCATATCTGTTTCCGTCCATGTCCTTCTGGCGGTTCTGGTCTTTGTTCTTGCAGAGACCATAGGTCTTTGGTTCCTGAATTACAAACTCAATATTCCTGTCGGACGTATGAGCGCCGCCAACTGGGTTTATCAGTGCTCTGTGATGGCTTTTCTGCTCAACATAGTCAGCGTCCCCTACAATGCCTGTATCGTTGCTCACGAGCACATGAAGGTATACGGGTATTTCGGCATACTCGACGTGATGCTAAAATTAGGGATAGTGCTTCTCGTCGCCCGGTTGCCTGGAGACTCTCTGATTGAGTATGCATTGCTTATTCTTGCAGTTTCGGCCACGATGCGTCTGATTTACGGAGTGTATTGTTCGAGGCATTTTGAGGAATGTAAATTCAGTAAATTCAAAGACCGCGCGCTCATGAGAGAGATGTTTTCTTTCGCAGGATGGAGCTTCCTCGGAAACATGGGCTTCTCGGTTCGCGACCAGGGCATTAACATACTTTTGAATGTTTTTTTCAATGTCGCTGTCAACGCAGCCAAAGGTATTGCCAATCAGGTGGGAGGCGTAATCAATGGCTTTGCCTCAAACTTCACAATGGCAGTTAATCCACAGATCACAAAGCGCTATGCAACCGGCGAAGTGGAAAGTATGATGAACCTGGTGTATAATGGCTGTAAGTTATCATTGATACTGATGTCCATTGTGGTGATACCATTGATAGTAAGTGCACCTGTTGTATTGCGTTTGTGGCTTGGGGAGGTTGCACCTTATACGGTCGGTTTTCTTCAACTGGTTCTGTTATTATCGCTTATAGAGTGTGTTGTCAGTCCAATAACCACTTCAATACAGGCCACAGGCATGATAAAGAAGTTTCAGATAGTTATTTCGATGATAATCATAGCCAATATCCCGATATCGTGGGTTTGCCTTAAAGCTGGAGGTAATCCATATACTGTGATGGTTGTGAGTATTGGCCTGTCGATAATTGCCCTGGTGGCAAGGTTGATAATTCTTCACGAGTTGGTAAGATTCAGTTACAGGAAGTTCTTTGGAATGGTTTATATGCGAACTCTTCCATATTTACTTTTTTCAAGCCTTATTTCAAGTTATACGTTTAAATTCTTTGCCTCAAATATTTGGGGAGTAGTTTTATTTGGCGTTTTATCTGTGGTGAGTAGTTTAGTTTTAATATACGCAATGGCACTGACTACGGGAGAACGTAGTTTTATAAAAAAGAGGATTGGTAAATATTTCTAATGAAAGAGATTAAAACATTAGGGGTGGTTATGAGAGACGGATATATAGATTTCCTAAATATTGTTTGCTAATTGCTCATGCAGATGTTAAGGATGACCTATACAATTACGTTTTATGAGCATATTTAATAGTTTTTATCGTTAATATCTTCTCATGAATAAAAAGTCTATTGTTTTGACCGGTATTATAGTATTATAGAAATGAATTATGATGATAACATATCTTGTATGATAGTTTATTGTCTTATGTGAAGAATTTGAGGTGATGTAAAATCGTGAAAATATGTATATTATAGTCGCGTTTATATTTGTTCTTTGCATTGTCTTCGCAATGTGTTACTCGAAGGACCGAGTTTCTTCATTTTGTCTATTCTCTTTTGTAATATATTGGGGTGTTTCATTGTTTGCTTCATGTTTTAATCCATTTGGAATGAGTACTAATTCAGATGAAACTTATTTCATTTTGATTTTAGGAATGATTTCATTTGTCTTAGGCTTTATATTATTTGAATTTAGGACAAGTGTTTCAGAACGAGAGATTAACATAATTAGATTAAAAGAAAAAGTCAGTGCTATAACAAAAGGTAAACTACTAAACATTCTATATATTGGGTGTACAGCTTTTGCCATGAAATTTATGGTAACGGCCCTAATAATGTCACAAATAAATGGTGGTACATTATCTGGAGATGATAGAGGCGAAATTCTATTTGAAGGGTCTTATATGTATAAGTTCTTCTATCATTTCATTATGAATCCGTTATACTATGTTACTCTTTCATTTTTGTGTGTGGTAGTTTTAACAAAAATACGAAAGCGTATGCTATTTTGTATTATTTCTGTTTCATTTATAATTGCTAGTGTTATTTTATCGGGAGGACGAAATAAGTTTGTTATAATATTGATGTATTTCTTGTTTTCTTATGTATGTGTTACAAAGAATATAAGATACCATTTTTTCAGAATTAGGAATATTGTAGTTTATTCTGTTGTTGGGATACTGATGTTTATCGCAATGGCTCTACAGACTGGGTTTAGATCTACTGGAACATATTCATTGACAGGAGATGATTTTACAGAGAGTATTATATCTATGGGTGAAACTTTTGGCGTTTATTCAGTCATACCGATACGATTGTTTGATTACGCCTTGAATAATTATTATTTTGATAAGTTTGGAGGAGCAAAATATGGGAGAGCCTCTGTTGCCGGTTTTGATGGTATAGCTACTGGTGTAATACGTAGATTCAGTGGCATAGAAATAGAATCAACTCTTGAAATTGTAGATTATTTACAAGACAACGAGATATACATAATACCGGGAAATCATCCGTATAATTATTGTTATACAGCACTATTTTTTTGCTATATGGATTTAGGAGTATTTGGAGTGATCATAATCCCGTTCTTTTTTGGGTTGTTGTTTAGATATTATATTTTCCAGTTGTATAAGTACTCGTCCTTACCAGCATTTATTTTGGTTTGTTTCGGCTATTTCATGATGATGCATTCATTGTTTCAAACGTACTTTGTAAAAAATTGGACTATGCCTTTCTGTTTAGTTGTAGCATTAATTCAGTATGTGTATTATACTAAGGGCATGAAATTTGTAATTGGTGGAAGTTTGAAAACCTTAAACAAGAAAAGATAATGAGGATAGTTTTTATTTTAAGTGGAGCAAGAATTCAAGATGGTTCTACGAAATCTTTTTTGATACTGTTGGATGGTGTTGTTAAAGCGGGACATGAATGTATGGTTATTCTTCCAGGAAAAGGCGCGCTGTTTGATTATTTAACAAATAAATCAATAAAGGTTAAGTGTTTGTCATATCGTTTTAATGCCTCGGATATTGGTAAAACTAGAGTAGATCAAATTCAGAACTGGATTAAATGGAAGAGAAGGCAGTTTATAAATTATATCGCATCATATCGTTTGTTGAATATTTGTAAACAATTTATACCTGATATTATACATTCAAACACATCGATAAATAACATAGGCTTTTTAGTGGCGAAGAGACTTGAAATTCCGCACATAACTCATATTAGAGAGTATGGTGATATAGATTTTAATAAGAGTATCCACAATATTGATTTTCAATTGAATTATAAAATGAATTTTTCAATTGCGATTACGAAATCAATAGCTTCTTATAGAAAACTATGTAACGATAATTTTGCAGTAATATATAATGGAATATGTGGAGAGGACGAGATTCGATTTAATCACCAAAAGAAGAGCTATTTTTTATATGTTGGTCGTGTACAAATGACAAAGGGTATAAAAGATCTTATCGTGGCTTATATTGATTATTCAAAGATGGTTTGCAATCCTTTGCCGTTATTTATTGCTGGTGACTATAATTTTACGGAAGGGAAGCAATTAAGAGATGAGTTAGTTATTCGCTTGGATAAAGCTAATCTAGGGCATAATGTCATATGGTTGGGAGAGGTTAGTAACATAGGAAAATATATGTACGATGCAACAGTAACGGTGATTCCATCGTATAACGAGGCTTTTGGTCGAGTCATGCCAGAGGCCATTACTAATGGGTGCTTGGTAATCGGTAGAGATTCTGCCGGTACTAAAGAGCAGTTTGATAATGGATTAGAATTAAGTTCTGGCGAAATAGGTTTACGATTTAAGGATAACGCTGAATTAACTAAGCATTTGTATGATGTATCATGTAATGGTATTGAATTTTATTATCCAATGATACGTAGAGGGCAGTCTGTAATAAAAAAAATATACACAAGGGAAAAATATATAAGTAGTATTCTCAAATTTTATAATAAAGTTAACAAGTATGGCAAACACTAAAGTAATCCCGTTCTATCTTCCTCAGTTTCATACTATTCCTGAGAATGATAAATGGTGGGGGAAAGGATTTACAGAATGGACTAATGTAAGAAAAGCCAAGCCCTACAGGAAAGAGCAGTCTCAACCACGTGTTCCTTTGAATGAGAACTATTATGATTTGAGTAAAGTTGAAACTCTTAGATGGCAGGCTGAATTAGCTGCTAAGTATGGAATATACGGGTTCTGCTTCTATCACTATTGGTTTAATGGAAAACTTCTATTGGAGAAGCCATCTCAGAATTTGCTGGCTAATAAGGATATTTCACTTAGGTTCTGTTTTTCGTGGGCTAACGAGCCTTGGGCTCGTACTTGGGACGGGAAAAACAGAGAGGTACTTATGCCTCAAGACTATGGCAACTACGAGGATTGGAAGAAGCATTTCGAATATCTACTGCCTTTTTTTAAGGATGACAGATATATAAAGGTAGATGGAAAGCCGATGTTTCTAATTTATAAGTCGGCTTCGATCGATCGATGTGAGGACATGATGATAAGTTGGAATAATTTCGCGAATAATCACGGATTTCCAGGTATTCACTTTGTGGAGACATTAAAAAGATGGCTTCCAGAAACAAGAGTACTTCCATTTGATGCTAAAGTCGAGTTTGAGCCGACTGGAGCTAAGGATGTTTCATCCCTTTATTTGCAAAGGATGAGACGCTATTCCATAAGGCTAATAAACAAGCTATTTAGAAGCTCTTTCCCAGAACATCCTAAAGTAATGTTTGCTGATGAGGCAGCAAAGTCATTGCAAAATTTATCACCTGTTGGAACGTATCCAGGTGCTTTTATTGGTTGGGACAATTCTCCAAGAATCAAGGAGAAAGGTGTTTTTATCTCACGACCGACGAAAGATCAATTCAAGGATTATATAAGAGAGAAAATCAGAATAGGAAAGGAGGTATATAAAACTAATTTTCTATTCATAAATGCATGGAATGAATGGGCTGAAGGAACTTATCTTGAACCAGATACAGAAATGGGTTACGCTTATCTTGAAGCAATTCAAGAAGTGCTTTCAGAGTTGGATGCGTAATCTGATTAATTAGAGATTGATTCTATTTGTTCTATGGGAAAAAAGAATTATGAAATAATATTTATTGTACTTGTTTATAGGAACACTAAGGATCTAAGGGAGTTCTTTAAGGCTAATAATGTTTTTGATTCCAAAACAATAGTAGTCAATAGTTTCTATGATGATGAGACTGAGGCGGTTTTTAAACAGATTGCATTGGAAAATAATGCAGATTTTATATCTGTCCCAAACAATGGATATGGAAGTGGAAACAACAGAGGTATAGAATTTGCATTAGAGCATTATTCGTTTGATTACATTATAGTATCAAATGCAGATATATGTATCGAAAAGTTTGATGTTAGCATTTTGGGTATTTATCAAGATTGTGTGATAGCACCCAAAATTTTGACATTGAATGGGAAAAATCAGAATCCCTCATCACCATTTTCTCCTAGTAGATTTCGGGAGAGACTTGTCTCATGGCTTTATAGAAATAATCACAGACATATGATATATGTATATTATATATGGTCAAGACTGTCAAAAATCATATTTTATTTGTTGTCAAGATTTAGGAATAAAATATTTTCTCCTCATGGGGCATTCTTTATTATCCCTTATACGGTATTAAAAGAAATTGTGCCAATATATAATGAAAGGATGTTCTTGTTTTTTGAGGAACATCATTTTGGACAGTTAGCTATGAAGCATGGAATAAAGATAGTCTATGTCCCAAAAATTGTGATAAGACATAAGGAAGATGGTAGCATCTCATTCCTATCGGAGAGTGTTTTCAGTCTTATGCGTCAGTCTTATCTTGAATATTATGATTATTGGTTTAGCTCAAAACATAATGTTAGAAAATCATGAAGGACTATGGCCTTGTTTCAATAATTATGCCGTCGTATAATTGCGAGCATTATATAGCTGAATCTATTAAGTCAGTATTAGCTCAAACCTATCAGAATTGGGAATTGTTGATAACAGATGATTGCTCGACTGATAGAACTATAGAGATAGTAAAGGAATACGTTGCAAAGGACGAACGTATCAAACTGATTCTGCTTGAAAAGAATGGAGGAGCAGGTGTTGCTCGTAACAAGTCCATAGAAAAGGCTGTCGGACGATTCATCGCTTTTTTGGATAGTGATGATCTTTGGTATCCGAATAAATTAGAAAGACAGTTGAAGTTTATGGATGAGAAGGAATGTGCAATAAGTCATACGTCTTATATGACGTGTGATGAAGACGGTTATGTAACTGGTATAATTGTTTGTCGCAGAAGGGAAAGTTTGGCATCAATGAGTCGGGATGACAAGATGGGTTTCTTAACTGTAATATATGATGTCTCACAGTTGGGGAAAATATATTTACCTAAATTGCGAAAACGACAAGATTGGGCGTTGAAACTTAAACTGTTGCAGATATGTAAATATGCCTATGGAATGAAAGAACCGTTGGCCTATTATAGAAAAAGAGATGGTTCGATATCGAATAATAAACGTTCGCTGGTAAAGTATAACATTGCGGTATATCAAAATGTTCTTGGTTGGACTACTTTGAGAGCAAATATATTTTTTTATTTTGTTTTCATGCCTACATACATAATTAAAAGAATTTTTCTGAGATATCTAAATAAATAGATATGATTCGCTTGCTTTTGAAATGCGTTGTAAATTGTGTGTCTCTATATTATTGAGTTTACTTTTGTTCACGTTGATACACACTGACCAGGCATTAAGGGCTAATTGTATTGTAACGTGTCATCCTCGCTTATTTATGAATGAGGATGAGAAACAGGCTGTGTCAGTTTTCATTTCAAGAAATGATTGGATAAAGAATGTTCATTCCTATATAATAGATGTTTCTAATGGATACCTAACGTCTCCATTGTTAAAAAGAGATTTGATAGGATTAAGGATGCTATCAGTGTCGAGAGAAGCTCTAAGAAGAATCTTTTTTTTGTCGTACTCATATAGATTTACAGGGGAAAAGGCATATGCTGATCGAGCAATAAGTGAAATGGTTGAAGTCTGTGGCTTTGAGGATTGGAATCCTTCTCATTTTCTAGATGTGGCGGAAATGGCAATAGGAGTCTCAATCGGTTATGATTGGCTATATGATGTTATGAATGATGAGTTGCGACATTATGTGGCACACACAGTTATTGAAAAAGCTTTAAAAGTTTCGTTAAATCATAAATACTCACGCTTTGTCAATGAAACAAATAATTGGAACCAAGTGTGCAATGCTTCGATGCTTTATGCTGCAATTGTGTTTATGGAAGAAGACAGGTATACTTCTAGACTAGTAATAGATAGGTGCTTACAATCTAATCCTAAAGCTATGTCAGCGTATGCTCCAGATGGAGGGTATCCAGAAGGATATAACTATTGGGGATTTGGGACAATCTTCCAGGTATTGCTAATAGATGCATTGGAAAGAATTTATGGTAATGATTACGGAATGCTATCATATCCAGGATTCATTGAAAGTGGTTTTTTTATCCAAATGATGAACACTCCAATAGGAGAATGTTTCAATTTTGGAGACTCGCCGATAATTTCAAAAGGTAGTATTGCTTCATTTTGGTTGGCATATAAGCGCCAAGATGCTTCTATGGCTTATCTGGAGTACAAACGTCTTTGTGACTCGAATTTAAGTTTTTCTGAATCAGAATTTTTGCCATTAATTCCTATTTGGGCCACAAGATTAAATTGTGATTCTATTGCGATGCCGAAAAGAAATTTTTGGTTTAACAGAGGAAAAACGCCTGTTTTTGTATATCGTAGTGGTTGGGATAGTGAGTATGATTCTTATTTAGGGGTAAAAGGTGGTTCGCCGAGTGAATCTCATGCTCATATGGATGCTGGAAGTTTTGTTTATGAATATAATGGAATACGATGGGCAACAGATCTTGGTATGCAAGACTACAATTCTTTAGAGCGAAAAGGCGTAAAAATGTGGGACAGTAGACAGAACGGTGAGCGTTGGAATATAATGCGTATGCGCAATGATTGTCATAATACTCTAACGATAGATAATGCACAACATATTGTCAAGGCAAAGTCTGAGATAATACATACTTTTCAATCATTTGATCACAAGGGGGCAGTAGTAGATCTTACTCCAATGTTCAAATGTGTTGAAAAGGTTCATAGGGAAGTCAGCTTAAACAATAAAGATAATTTGGTCATAATAGATACTATTATGACTGCTAATAGACATATAGAAGTCAAATGGGTTATGGTTACATCGACGGAGGCTGATATTGTTAATGATAATGTAATTCTTCTTAGAAAGAATAATTATTCGATGCAATTAACTGCTGATTCCAATACAAGTATTGAATCTCATATTTGGTCAAACGAACCAATGCATTCATATGATGCTTTGAATCCTGGAACAGTGAGAGTCGGTTTTACATTCTTGGCCCCCGCTAATAAAGAAACGATTATTAAGATTGTACTACAGCCTCAACATTAGTCTTTTAATATATTTTATATGAAACAATATAACATAGCTGTGGCCGGTACCGGCTACGTTGGGCTTTCCAT